>CANEAY010000005.1 GCA_947425785.1 uncultured Pseudoflavonifractor sp.
TTACCTGCGCGACCGCGTGGGCAAGGGCGCCAAGCTCAAGGAGAAGCTGTAAGAGACCATTCAAAAAAGGAGCGGGTGACCGCTCCTTTTTTGTACCCCTATGGCTTTTCAAATGTCGAAAAGTTGTGTATAATACCACCTAACGGTTTTTATATCAAATATACTACAAAAGGAGGCGGGAGGATGAATATTCAGTGGTACCCCGGCCACATGACCAAGACGAGACGGCAGATCGAGGCCGACCTGGGCCTGGTGGACATGGTGGTGGAGATCATCGACGCCCGCATCCCCATCTCCTCCCGGAACCCGGATATTGACGCCATGGTGGGCGCCAAGCCCCGGCTCATTGTCCTCAACCGTGCCGACCAGGCCGACCCCGCCGCCAACCAGCTCTGGGCCAAGGCTTTTCAGGCCAAAGGTTTTGCTGTGTTGGAGACCGACGCGAAGACGGGGAAGGGCATTGAGAAGTTCTCCGCAGCCTCCCGCCAGCTCTTGAGTGAGCAGATACAGCGCTGGAAGGCCAAGGGCCTGGTGGGCCGCCCGGTGCGGGCCATGGTGGTGGGAGTGCCCAATGTGGGCAAGTCCACCTTTATCAACCAGGTGGCCAAGCGGAAGTCCGCCAAAGCGGCAGACCGGCCCGGCGTCACCCGGGGCAAGCAGTGGGTGACGGTGGATCAGGGCCTGTCCCTGCTGGATACCCCCGGCATCCTGTGGCCTAAATTTGAAGACGAACAGGTGGGGCTCCACCTGGCCTACACCGGTGCGGTGAAGGACGATGTGATGGATGTGGAGACTTTGGCCTGCCGGCTGATGGACGACCTGGCGGCCCGCTATCCCCAGGCTCTGCGGGAACGCTACAAGCTGGATATCCCGGAAAAGGAGCCCGGCCAGGACGACGTGGCCTACGGCTATGAGCTGCTCCAGGCGGGGGCCAGGAAACGGGGCTTCCTCATCTCCGGCGGAGAGGCGGACACCGAGCGGATGTCCCGCATCCTTCTGGATGAACTGCGGGGCGGCAAGCTGGGGCGCTTTACACTGGAGTGGCCGGAGGGAACGCCATGAGACTGTGGGAACTGGAAGAGGAGTGCTGGGCACAGGGCTATACTCTGGTCTGCGGCGCCGATGAGGCGGGAGCCGGGCCGCTGGCAGGGCCGGTATACGCCGGGGCGGTGATCCTGCCGAGGTACATAGAGCTGCCCGGGCTCAACGACTCCAAACAGTTGACGGAGAAGCGCCGTGAAGGGCTTTTTCCTGTCATACAGGAGGTGGCGGAGGCCTGGTCAGTGGCCAGTGTGGACGCCGCGGAAATAGATGCAACGGATATCCTCAGTGCCCGGATGAAGGCCATGCAGATGGCCATTGACGCCCTGGGTCTCAAGGCGGATTTCGCCCTTATCGACGGCAACCGGGACAAAGGCAAGACCGCCGCCATCACTACGCCCCACCACTGCGCTGTGAAGGGAGATAACTTGTCAGCCTCTGTGGCCGCGGCCTCCATCCTGGCCAAGGTGAGCCGTGACCGGTATATGCTGGAAATGGCAGCGCAGTACCCGGAATACGCCTTTGAAAAGCACAAGGGCTACGGTACCAAGCTCCACTACGAGATGCTGGACAAATACGGCCCCAGTCCCATTCACCGCAAGACCTTTCTTCGGACATGGGAGGGGCGGAAATGAGCGCCGGAGGAGATCGAAAGCTCCTGGGCCGCTGGGGAGAGAACCTGGTGGCGCAGGAACTGCGGCGGCAGGGCTGCCGCATCGTGGCCGCTGGCTGGCACTGCCGCTTTGGGGAGATCGACCTCATTGCCGATGACGGCAAGTTCCTGCGCCTGGTAGAGGTAAAATTGCGGAAAAACGCCAATTTCGCCCAGGCCAGAGAGGCCGTAGATGCCCGGAAACAGGGAAAACTCCGAGCCACGGCAGAGCTTTACCTGGCAATGCATCCCACCCGGCTCCAGCCCCGGTTCGATGTGGCGGAGGTCTATGCCCCCCAGGGGATGGCCACCCAGCGGCCGGAGATCAATTATATTGAAAACGCTTTTTAAGGAGGCTTCTATATGAAGGTCTTTGACGGACACTGTGATACCCTTCTGCGCTGTTACCAGCAGGGGGGAGGGTTTTGGGAGAGTCCCGGCCATCTGGACTTGAACCGTATGGGAAAGCTGGGACACTGCGCCCAGTTCTTCGCCGTTTTCGGCTCCCCTGACGAGACGCCGGGGCGGCCCCTGTGGGAGGTGTTCCTGGCCCAAGAGGCCATCTTCCGCCGGGAGATGGCGGCCAACGCCGGGCTCGTCATCCATTGCCGCACTGCCCAAGAGGCGGAGGCGGCCTGGGCGGCAGGGAAGCAGGCCGCTTTCCTCTCTGTAGAAGGCGCGGAGCTGCTGGACTGCGACCTTCAAAAGCTGGAGGAGGCTTACCGTATGGGCGTCCGGGCGGTAAACCTGACCTGGAACTACGAAAACGCCCTCTCCGGCAGCAATGATGAATCGCCTGAAAAAGGCCTGACGGAGCAGGGAAAAGCCTTTGTGAAGCGGATGCAGGAGCTGGGGATGCTGGTGGACGTGTCCCACGTGTCCGACCCCGGCTTTTGGGACGTTATGGAACTGGCACGAAAGCCCGTTTTCGCCAGCCATTCCAACTCCCGGGCCATGTGCCCCCACAAGCGGAACTTGACCGATGAGCAATTTACTGCCATAATAAAGAATCATGGCGTGGCAGGATTCAATATGGCTGCCGAGTTCGTGGCAGAGCGGGAGCCCACCATCGACACGGTGGTGGCACACATCGAGCACTGGCTGGGCCTGGGCGGCGGGAAGAACGTCTCCCTGGGCGGCGACTGGGACGGCATTGACGAGATGCCAAAGGGTATTACCGGGTTCCAGGATCTGGAAGCCCTGGCGGAGCGGCTGCTCCAGATGAACTATCCCGAACAGCAGGTGGATGACCTGTTTTACAATAATCTAATGAGGGTCGTGAGAGAAGTATGTACTATGTAAGCACGAGAGACCGGCTGAGCAAGACCACTGTGGCGGGCGCTATTGCCTACGGCCTGGCCCCCGATGGAGGCCTTTATACCCCCGAGGCCATCCCCTCTCTGGCGGGGAACGCCCTGAATACCTTGAAGGATATGACCTACCAACAGCGGGCAGTCTATCTGATGAACATGTATCTGGACGGCTTCTCCGCCTCCGAGCTGTCCGGCTTTGCCTCCAAGGCCTACGGCAGCGGCCGCTTTGACGATCCCAAGGTGGCTCCCATCCACAAAGTGGATGATTCTACGTATACTTTGGAGCTTTGGCATGGCCCCACCTGCGCCTTTAAGGACATGGCCCTTCAAATGTTGCCCCATCTGCTCACCGCCTCCCTGCGGAAGGTGGGGGAAAACAAGATGGTGTGCATTCTGGTGGCCACTTCCGGCGACACAGGCAAGGGTGCTCTGGAGGGTTTCAAAGATGTGCCGGGTACCCGCATTTTTGTGTTTTACCCCAAGGACGGGGTCTCCACTATCCAGGAGCTCCAGATGAACACCCAGGAGGGCGGGAACGTGGGGGTCTGCTCCGTAGTGGGCAACTTCGATGACGCCCAGACCGGGGTCAAGCGCATTTTCTCCGACGCCGCCTTCAAGGATGAACTGGCGGGGCGGGGGGTATTCCTGTCCTCGGCCAATTCCATCAACTGGGGCCGGGTACTGCCCCAAATCGTCTACTATGTCTCCGCCTACTGCGATATGATGAAGGCGGGGGCCATCGAAAAGGGCGACAGGCTCAACGTCTGCGTCCCCACGGGCAACTTTGGCGACATCCTGGCCGCCTGGTATGCCAAACAGATGGGGGTGCCTTTGGGCAAGCTTATCTGCGCCTCCAACAGCAATAACGTCCTTACCGACTTTATCGAGACCGGGGTCTATGACCGCAACCGGCCTTTCTACAATACCATCTCGCCCTCTATGGATATCCTTATCTCCTCCAATCTGGAGCGGCTCCTCCACGCCTATACCCACGGGGACGCTCCCCAGGTCAAACAGTGGATGGATGAACTGAGCGAGACTGGCCGCTACGAGGTCTCGCCGTTGGTGAAAAAGGCACTGGAGCGGGACTTTGCCGCCGCCTGGTGCGACGATGCCGCCGCCAAGGCCGCCATCGGAAAGATGTGGAAGGAGAAGCATTACCTCATTGATCCCCACACCGCCGTGGCGGTGAACGCCATGGAGCAGTACCGGGCCAAGAGCGGGGACGATGCCCCGGCCCTGGTAGTCTCCACCGCCAGCCCCTTTAAGTTCTGTACCGCCGTCATGGAGGCTCTCGGCGTGTCCCAGCCCGCCCAGGGGCTGGACAGCATCAAGCAGCTGTCCGACCTCACCGGTCTGGCCGCCCCCGCTCCGCTGGCAGAGCTGGCAGGGAAGCCTGTCCGCTTTGACCGGGTCACAGAGAAGGAGAATATGGCGGATGCTGTCCGGGAGATGCTTCGGTAATGGCTCTCTACGCCATCGGTGACACCCATCTCTCTCTGGGAAGCAGTAAACCCATGGATGCCTTCGGCGGAAGGTGGGAGGGCTATGTGGACAAACTCCGGGCCGCTTTCGCTCCGCTGACAGAAGAGGACGTGGTAGTCTTTTGCGGCGACCTCTCCTGGGGCATGAGCCTGGAGGAGTCCCTGCCCGACTTTCAGTTCTTGGACGGGCTGTTTCCCGGGAAAAAGTATTTTTTGAAGGGGAATCACGATTATTGGTGGACCACCGCCAATAAGATGCTCACCTTCTGGAACGACCATGGCCTGGAGCGGTTTTCCCTCCTGCACAACAACTGCCAGCTGTATGGGGACGTGGCCCTCTGCGGCACCAGGGGCTGGTTTTTCGAGGAGGAGGCCGACGGCCACAACGAGAAGGTCTTCAAGCGGGAAGTCCTGCGGCTGGAGACATCCCTGAAGGCAGCGGGGGAGCGGGAGAAGCTGTGTTTCCTCCACTATCCGCCCCTCTATCAAGGGTATATCTGCCAGGAGATCGTAGACCTGCTGGAATATTATAAGGTCACTGCCTGTTACTACGGACATCTCCATGGCGGCAGTCACCGATTGGCCCAGGAGGGCCGGCGGGGAAGCGTGGAGTACCACCTGGTGGCGGGCGATTATGTGGATTTTGCCCCGCAAAAGATACTGGATGGCACCGCTGAAGAAAAAAGTTCAGAGAATTATTGAAAAAGGACTGGAAATATCCGTCTATCCCTGTTACAATAAATAAGATATCGCAAGACGGGCCCTGCCGCCGGAAAAGGTCGGCTCCCCGTTTACAGGAGGAAGTACAAACATGAACGTGAAGAGTGTTGAGAAACTGGAAAAGAGCATGGTCGCCCTGACCATCGAGGCCAGCGCCGAAGAGTTTGAGGCTGCCATTGAGAAGGCCTATCGGAAGCAGCGGGGCCGTATCGCCATTCCCGGTTTCCGCAAGGGCAAGGCCCCCCGAAAGATCATCGAGACTATGTACGGCGCCGAGATCTTCTATGAAGACGCCATCAACGATCTCTATCCCGACCTCTTCGCCCAGGCGGCGGAGCAGGAGAAGCTGGATACTGTGGCCTACCCCGAGGTGGAGCTGCTGGAGGCCAACAAGGAGGGTTTCTCCTTCAAAGCCACCGTGGCCGTCCGTCCCGAGGTGAAGCTGGGCAAGTATAAGGGCCTTACCGCTCCCAAGGATGCCGTAAAGGTCACTGACAAGGACATCGACGGTGAGCTTCGCCCCTATATTCAGCGGGCTACCCGCATGGTGGACGTGGAGCGTAAGAGCAAGAAGGGCGATACCGTCACCATTGACTTTGAGGGCTTTATGGACGACAAGGCCTTTGAGGGCGGCAAGGGTGAGAACTATGACCTGGAGCTGGGCTCGGGCTCCTTTATCCCCGGTTTCGAGGATCAGCTGGTGGGTCTTAAGCCCGGCGCCGAGAAGGACGTAAAGGTCACCTTCCCCGAGGAGTACCAGGCGGAGGAGCTGGCCGGCAAGCCTGCTGTGTTTAAGGTGAAAGTCCACGCTGTGAAGGAGAAGCAGGAGCCCACCCTGGACGACGAGTTCGCCAAGGATGTCTCCGAGTTCGAGACCCTGGCTGAGCTGCGTAAGGATCTGGGTGACAAGCTCACCGAGCGCCGGGAGCGCCAGGCGCAGAACGCCTTCGAGGAGGCACTGCTGGATCAGGTCACTGAAAACATGACCGTGGAGATCCCTGAGGCCATGGTGAACTTCCGGGCTCAGCAGATGCTGGACGACTACGCCCAGCGCATCACCAGCCAGAGCATTCCTTTCGAGCAGTACCTGGCCATGACCGGCCTCACCGTGGATATGCTCAAGCTCCAGGCCTCTGAAGGTGCTGCCCGTCAGGTCAAGACCGACTTGGCTCTGCGCGCCATCGCCGAGGCCGAGAAGATCGAGATCACCGAGGCCGACATCGACGCCGAGTGCGCCCGTCTGGCCGAGCAGTATCAGATGCCTGCGGAGAAGGTCAAGGAGATCGTGCCTGTGTCCGAGCTGACCCGTGACCTCTCCAATCAGAAGGCCGCTGACGTGATCTTTAGCTCCGCCAAGGCGGGGAAGGCTCCGGCCAAGAAGGCGGCCGCTAAGAAGGCCGAGCCCGAGGCCGCTGCCGAGGAGAAGAAGCCGGCCAAGAAGGCAGCTTCCAAGAAGACTGAGGCCAAGGCGGAGGAGAAGCCTGCGGCCAAGAAGACCACCGCCAAGAAGGCCGAGCCCAAGGCAGAGGAAAAGAAGCCCGCTGCCAAAAAGACCACCAAGAAGGCCAAGTCGGAGGAATAATTTTCCTTTGAAAGGGAATATTGTAGTGTGTTTTTCCTGTGAATTTGCAAATAAGGAGAATTTCCAACTATGAGTTTGGTACCTTATGTAGTTGAGCAGACCAGCCGGGGCGAGCGCTCCTATGATATCTTCTCCCGGCTCCTCAATGACCGCATCATCTTCTTGGGTGAGGAGGTCAACGCCACCACCGCAAGTCTGGTGGTGGCCCAGCTCCTCTATCTGGAGGCTCAGGATCCCGATAAGGAGATCCAGTTCTACATCAACAGTCCCGGCGGCTCCGTCACCGACGGTATGGCGATTTACGACACCATGCAGTATATCAAGTGTGATGTCTCTACCATCTGCATCGGTATGGCTGCCTCTATGGGTGCCTTCCTCCTGTCCTCCGGGACAAAGGGCAAGCGGCTGGTTCTGCCCAATGCGGAGATCATGATCCACCAGCCCTCCGCCGGCACCCAGGGCCAGATCACTGATATGGCCATCCACCTCAAGCGCTTGGAGATCATCAAGAAGCGCATGAACCAGATCCTGGCCGACAACACCGGCCGGTCTGTGGAAGAGGTCACTGCCGCCTGTGAGCGGGACAACTTCATGTCCGCCGAGGAGGCCAAGGAATTCGGCCTGGTGGATAAGGTCATCTATCACCGCTGATATAACAAGGGAGCGGGGCCGCAAAGCTCCGCTCCTTTGAGCGTCTTTTGATTTTTTTCAGTGAGGTAAGGATCTATGCCGAAAAACGACGAACACAAGTCTGTCCGCTGTTCCTTCTGCGGCAAGCGGCAGGAAGAGGTGTCCCGCATCATTGCCGGATCGGGGGTCTATATCTGCAATGAGTGCGTACACCTGTGTATGTCCATCCTGGACGATGCCGAGGACTCGCCCGAGGAGGCTTTCCGCCCCGAGACAGCAGGCTCCATCCCCACCCCCAGGGAGATCCACCAGGTGCTGGATCAGTATATCATCGGCCAGGAGGCCGCCAAGGTGGCCCTCTCTGTGGCGGTGTACAACCACTATAAGCGCATCTACTTCGACGGCGGGGACGACGTGGAGCTGCAGAAGAGCAACATCCTGCTCCTGGGGCCCACCGGCTGCGGCAAGACCCTCTTCGCCCAGACCCTGGCCCGGGTGCTGAAGGTACCCTTTGCCATCGCTGACGCCACCACCCTCACCGAGGCGGGCTACGTGGGCGACGACGTGGAGAATATCCTCCTGCGCCTGGTACAGGCTGCCGATTACGACGTGGAGCTGGCGGAGCGGGGCATCATCTATATCGACGAGATGGACAAGATCGCCCGGAAGAGCGAGAACACTTCCATCACCCGCGACGTGTCCGGCGAGGGCGTTCAGCAGGCCCTGCTGAAGATCCTGGAGGGCACGGTGGCCAATGTGCCGCCCCAGGGCGGCCGCAAGCATCCCCATCAGGAGTTCATCCAGATCGATACCAAGAACATCCTCTTTATTTGCGGCGGCGCCTTTGACGGCCTGGAGAAGATCATCGAACAGCGGCTGGACAAGAAGGCCATCGGCTTTGGGGCTGAGATCAAGAGCAAGTCGGAGCGGGACACCGGCGAACTTTTCGCCGAGGTACAGCCCCACGACCTTATCAAGTTCGGTATTATCCCCGAGCTGGTGGGCCGTCTGCCGGTGGTGACCTCTCTGACCTCTCTGACCCGGGAGCAGCTGGTGCGTATCCTCACCGAGCCCAAGAACGCCCTGGTGCGGCAGTATCAAAAGCTCCTGGAATATGACGATGTGGCCCTGGAGTTCCAGCCCGAGGCCCTGGCCGCTGCCGCCGACAGGGCGCTGGAGCGGAAGATCGGCGCCCGTGGCCTGCGGGCGGTGCTGGAGGAGGTCATGACCCAGACCATGTACGATGTGCCCTCTGACCCCACCATCTCCAAGGTGGTGGTCACCCCGGAGAGCGTAAGGGGAGAGGCCCTGCCTCAACTCTACCACGACCGGGAAAAGGCGGCCCGGCCCCGGCTGGGCTCCACCAAGAAGGAGACGCCGCGGCCCCCCATGCGGGATACCGCTTCCTGACAGAAACAGCCTTCGGGGCGGGGGAGACCCCGCCCCGATTTTCAAAAGAGGAGAACGCTATGACGCTGAACACACAAAAGGCGGAGTTCATCCGCTCTGCGGCGGGGCCAAAAGATTTTCCCAGGGACTCTCTGCCCCAGGTGGCCTTTGCCGGACGCTCCAACGTGGGCAAATCCTCCGTTATCAACCGGCTTTTGAACCGCAAGAACTTTGCCCGGGTGGGCTCCGCACCGGGGAAGACCACCCATATCAATTACTTCCTCATTGACGAAAAGCTCTACCTGGTAGACCTGCCCGGTTATGGCTACGCAAAGGTCTCCCAGGGGGAGAAGGAGCGCTGGGCCAAGCTCATCCAGAGCTGGTTCGACGACCCGGGATTGATGACCCTGGGCGTCCTCATCGTAGATGCCCGCCACAAGCCCACCGCCAATGACATCTCCATGGCAGAGTACTTCAAGGCCTCCGGCAAGCCCTGGGCGGTGGTGGCCAACAAGTTGGACAAGCTGAAAAAGAGCGAGATCGAGCCCAACCTGGCCCAGATCAAAGAGACTTTGGAACTGTCGGGATCTGTAAAGGTCATCCCCTTTTCTGCGGAGAAGGGGACAGGGCGGGAGGCCCTTCTGGGCCTACTCCTGGAGCACATGAGCGACAGCAAATAACAAAATCCCAATTCGACTTCATGTTCCCAGTTTAAATACCATGTATGGTATCATGATATGCAAATACAAAATCACAGGGGAGACAAATGGATACGCAAGTATTTTGGAATGTGATTGGAAACTATAACACTCAAACAAAACTGATTCAACTATTTCTGGTCGTATTCACTGTGTTTTCCATTATTATATCATACATAAAAGGATCAGCATGGTTGGCAAAGCTTGTCTTAGGAATCATAAATCTGTTTATTGCCTTTGGCTTTTTTGCATGGTATGGCACGGAACCTATCCAAAAGTATTTTGCTTTTCCGCTGTACATTTTTTGCGGCATTTTATTCCTATATGAAAGCTGGCAAAACAGGAATGATGTTATTCAGAAACCAAGCAAAGTACAACTGTTATTGTTATTACTCTATCTATTTTATCCTCTTGTTTCTGTGTTTTTGGGAAACACCTTCCCGCAGATGGTGACACACATAATGCCTTGTCCCGTAATCAGCTTAAGTATTGCTGTCTATGCCTGTTGCCAACGAAAAAATAAAGTACTCCTTGCCTTGTTGACAGTTTGGGGGTTAACTGGCGTTAAATCTTTGATTTTTCATGCTTACGAAGATATTATACTTTTGATTTGCGGCTTGTATGGGATCGCATTACTTATAAAAGAAACGGATCTATTCAAGAAAAGCAGATAAATATACAGAAAATCCGATCCTTGGGACACAGGGAACACAAAAGCGAATTGGGATATAACAAAAAGGACGCCTGGGCCCCGGCGTCCTTTTTCCATACTTGTATCTCCATGAAAAATTTGCTATAATACAATAAAATTTGTTTCCCAAGGGGCGGTGGAGCCGTTGGTCGGTTGGAGCGATTTTTTGGCGCATATGGACTGGTTCGGGCTTCTCGATCTGCTGCTCTCCGCCGTCGCGGCTCTGCTTTGCATCACCCTTCACGAACTTTCCCACGGCTTTGTGGCCTATCGGCTGGGCGATCCCACCGCTAAGAACGCCGGACGGCTCACCCTGAATCCCATCAAGCACATCGACCCGGTGGGTCTTCTGATGATGCTGGTGGCTAAAGTGGGCTGGGCCAAGCCGGTGCCGGTGGATATGCGGTATTTCAAGCGGCCCAAGCAGGGGATGGCCCTTACCGCCTTGGCAGGCCCTGTCTCCAACTTTCTCATTGCCTTTCTGGCGGTGGCAGGCTTTTCTCTGCTGTTTCGCCTGCCCTCATCCGTAGTGAGTACCCTGCCCTTTGGCATCCTGCTGGCATTCCTGGCCAATGTGGCTATCCTGAGCGTGGGCCTGGGCGTTTTCAACCTCATTCCCATCTCGCCCCTGGACGGTTCCAAGGTGCTCTTTTCCCTCCTGCCGGACAAGGCCTACCTGACCATCCTGCGCTATGAGCGCTATGTGATGATCGCCGTTCTCCTGCTCACCATATCAGGGGCCTTCTCCCGGCCCTTGAGCTGGCTCATCACCAAGGTACTGGGCGGCTTTTGCTCTCTGTGCGGTTTCCGTCAGGGGATAGAATATCTACTGGTGTTTTCCAATCTTTTTCAATATATTCGCTTCTGAAGGGCAGGTGAAGCCTGTGGACGCCCCCATCTACCATCTGGAAAAAGTAGTCCGCACCCGGGCCGAGGACGCCGAGGACTTCACCGGGCCCCTCGACCTGATATTGAGCCTTCTGGCCAAGAACAAAATGGAGATACAGGACATCCAGATATCTCTTATCTTAGACCAGTACCTGGCCTGGATGGAGAAGCGCCGGGCCCTGGATCTGGAGGTTGCCAGCGAGTTTGTCACTATGGCCTCCCAGCTCATGTTCATCAAGACCCGGATGCTTCTGTCCATCCATGACGAGGAGGCCATCTCCGAACTGGATCAGCTCATTGCCTCCCTGGAGGAGCACCAGCGCCACGAGAACTTCGCCCGGCTCCAGGCGGTGATCCCCCGGCTCTCCGACCGTTACGCTGTCTGCCGGGACTATATCACCAAGGTGCCGGAGCATTTACCGGTCAATAAGATCTACCGATACAACCACAAGCCGGCGGACTTGCTCCGGGCTATCACCTCCGCCCTGGAGCGGGTGGACAACCAGCTGCCGCCCCCCATGGCCGCCTTCGAGGGCATCGTGGGCCGGGAGCCCTACCCGGTCAGCGACAAGGCCGGGGAGATATTGGAACGGCTGCGCCGCTTCGGCGTAACCCGGTTCCACACCCTGTTCCACGGCAACCGAAGCCGCTCCGAGATCGTGGCCACCTTCCTGGCGGTGTTGGAGCTGTGCAAGGCACGGCGGCTGCGGCTGGCGGGCACAGAGACTGACTGTACCGTTACCAGCATCGGCGGAGGGGACGAGGATTTCGAGTTCTCCGCCGACGCATACTGAAAGGAGGGAGCCTTTTATGGAACTGAAAGAAGTGGAGTCCGCCATCGAGGGCATCCTCTTTGCCGCCGGAGAGCCTGTGGGCGTGGAGCGCCTTTGTATGACCCTGGAGATCGACCGGGAGACCGCCGACGCCGTCTGCCAGCGGCTGGCCGACCAGTACAGCTATGAGCGCCGGGGCATCCGCCTGGTGCGGCTGGAGAACTGCTATCAGCTCTGCTCCGCCCCGGAATATGCCGACTATATCCGTAAGGCATTTGAGAGCCGCCGCCCCGCCCGTTTGAGCCAGCCTGCCCTGGAGGTGCTCTCCATCATCGCCTACTATCAGCCTACCACCAAGGCCTATGTGGATCAGATCAGAGGTGTGGACAGCTCCTACACTGTGGGCCTGCTCACCGAGCGGGAGCTCATCGAGGAGTGCGGCCGCTTGGCGGTGCCGGGCCGACCCATCCTCTACCGCACCACCCAAAATTTCCTGCGCTCCTTTGGCCTGGCCAGTCTGGAGGAGCTGCCCGAGCTTCCCAATGCCTCTGCCGAGGATGAGCAGCTCACGCTGGATATGCAGGCGGACATTGCCCGGCTTCAGCAGCAACAGGAGGCAGAGCAGGCCGGGGAAGAAGAGCCTATCACCGACGAGGAGCTGGAGGCCGCCGCTCTGGAGCTGGCCCAGCAGGAGGCCGCGCCGGAGCCTGACGATGCCGTGACTTCGGAAGAGGAGCACCTGTGACTGCCTTGAAAGTCCTCCTGGTTATCCTCCTTGTCCTGTTCCTGCTGGGGCGCATCCGGGTAGGAGGGAGCGGGGAGTATTCCCAGGAAGGCGTTTTCGTCCGTGTTCGGGTGGGAGCTTTTCGGTTTCAGGTCTTTCCCCTAAAGGGTGAAAAAAAGGAAAAAGCGCCTAAAGAGCCCGAGGAAAAGAAGAAAAAGCCCCCGCAGGAGCCGGAGGAGCCGGCCGCCAAGAAGGGCGGTACCCTGGGGCTCGTCAAAGCGCTCCTGCCCTTGGCATGTGAGGCTGCGGGAGAGCTGAAGGAGCGCATCCGCATCGACAAGCTCTTGCTGGACTTTGTCGCCGGAGGCCTCGACCCGGCCAACACCGCCATGCTCTTTGGATATTCCAACGGGGCCGTCGGTATGCTTTTGCCCCTTTTCGAGCACAATTTCAACGTAAAGGAGCGCCGGGTGCGCACGGCCATGGACTTTACAGCGAAAGAGCCCACAGTCTATATTTACGCCGCCTTTTCCGCCCGGATCGGGCAGCTGGTGAGCTTTGCCCTCCGGTTTGGTTTGAAATTCTTGAAGATCTATATGACTTATAAAAAACAGCAAAAGGCACAGCAAAATGTGAAGAAAGAGGCGAGTCAACATGGAAGAGAAGAAACATCCCCTCAGTGAGCTCATGGGTTCTACCCTGGATAAGATCCAAGTCCTGGCGGACTCCAACACGGTGGTGGGGGAACCTATCGTCACCGGCGATGTCACCATCCTGCCCATCTCCCGGCTTAGCTTTGGCTTCGGTGTGGGAGGGAGCGACTTCACCACCAAGAACCAGAAGCCCAACGCCGACAACTGCTTCGGCGGCGGCAGCGGTGCCGGTGTGAACATCGATCCCATCGCCTTCCTCATCGTCCGGGATGGCAACGTCCGCATCCTGCCCTTGCTGCCTCCCGCTGAGGGAGTCGTGGGCCGTGTGGTGGACATGGTGCCCGAGCTGGTGGACAAGGTCACTGATTTTGTAGAAAAACAGCAGGACAAGAAGGATAAAGCCGACCTGTAAGGCGCATACTGGTGTTATCTCTGTTTGGGAGGTAACGCCAGTTGAAACGCATATTGACGGCCCTTATGGCCCTTGTCCTGTTATGTCCCACCTGTTTTGCGGCGGAGGCCCCAGAGGTCTCCGCCGCCTCCGCTGTTCTGATGGATGCCAAAAGCGGACGTGTGCTCTATGAAAAAGACGCCCATGCCCAACGGCTCATCGCCAGCACCACCAAGCTGATGACCGCCCTGGTGGCAGTGGAGTCCACGTCGCTGGATACCCTCATCACCATGAAGCCGGAATACCAGGCGGAGGGTTCCTCCATGTACCTGCGTTTTGGGGAGGAACTGGAGCTGGAGGAGCTGCTCTACGGCCTTCTTCTGGCCTCCGGCAACGATGCCGCTCTGGCCATTGCCGGCGGCTGCGGCGGGGATGTGGAGACCTTTGTGGGCTGGATGAACGAGAAGGCGGCGGAGCTGGGCATGGAGGACACTCACTTTGTCAACCCCAACGGCCTGGATGCGGAAGAGCACTATTCCACCGCCTACGATCTGGCCCTTCTGGGCAGGGCAGTGTTGGAAAACGAGACTCTGGCCAAGTTGGTGTCCACCAAATCCATTACGGTGGCGGGACGGAGCCTCTCCAACCACAATAAGCTGCTCTGGCGCTATGAGGGCTGTACCGGCATGAAGACCGGCTATACCGATGCGGCGGGCCGCACTCTGGTCTCCAGCGCCCAGCGGGATGGACAGAGCCTCATCTGCGTCACCCTAAAGGCCCCCAACGATTGGGCCGACCACGCCAGGCTTTTCGACTATGGCTTTGAGTCCTGGCCCAGTAAGCCCTTGGCCCGGGCAGGGAAGACCTTCCGCACCCTGCCAGTCACCGGGAGCCTTCTCTCCCGGGTGGCGGTGGTCACCGACCGGGATGTGGCCTATCCTCTGGCAGAGGGGGAGCGGGTGCGGGCGATCATTACCCTGCCCGACCGGGTGGAGGCTCCGGTAAAGAAAGGAGCCATTGCCGGAAAGCTGAGTTTTTTGGTGGGAGAGGAGCCGGTGGGGGAGACCTACCTGCTCTATGATGCCGATATCCCCGAAAATACCCCGGAGCCCACTCTTTTTGGGCGGATCAAAGAATTCCTGGAACAGGGTGAGGGACAGGCCGCCCTGGCCACCCTCTTTCTCCAGGAGGAACCGGCCCCGCCGCTGGCGGGGCGGAGGTGAACCTATGGAAGAACGACTGCAAAAACTCCTCTCCGCCGCAGGTGTCTGCTCCCGCCGGGCGGCGGAGAGCTACATATTGGAGGGACGGGTAAAGGTCAACGGCCTTACCGCCCAGCTGGGAATGAAGGCCGACTCGGCGCGGGACGAGATCACAGTAGACGGCACACCCCTGCCTCGGAACGAAAAGCGGGTGTGGCTCATGCTCAACAAGCCCAGGGGCTATGTGACCACGCTATCCGACGAAAAGGGCCGCAAAACGGCGGCAGAACTGGTAGCCGGGTGCGGGGTCAGGGTATGGCCTGTGGGACGGCTGGATCTGGATTCCGAGGGTCTGCTCCTCTTCACCAACGACGGCGAGGGCACAAACTACCTTCTCCACCCCGGCCACGAAGTTGAGAAGGAGTATCACGTGACCGTGGAGGGAGATATAGAGGCCGCCCTTCCCATCCTCCGGGGCCCCATGGAGTTGGACGGGGAGCCCCTGGCTCCTGCCGGGGTGGAGCTACTCCCCGGCGGCAACAAGCTGTCCGTCACCATCCACCAGGGAAAAAACCGCCAGGTGCGCCGGATGTGTGCCGCCGCGGGGCTGACAGTGAAGCGGCTTCGCCGAGTGCGGGAGGGCTCCCTGGGGCTGGGAGGACTGCCCCCCGGGAAATGGCGGCAGCTCACCGAAAGGGAGGTCAGAGACCTTTTGTCCTGATTTTTGCAAGTTTGCATGATGACCTTGCAAAAAACAGTTGCTTTTCTTGCCGGATACGGCTATGATTAGCAGTGGAACGCGCTTCAAAACAGGGAAAGCAGAGGGTTTCCTATGACAAAAGATATCCTTTCCGTGATACAGAGCCAGCGCCCCGGATTCTCCAAGGGCCAGAAGCGGATCGCGGACTACATCCTGACTTCATACGACAAGGCGGCCTTTATGACTGCCAGCAAGCTGGGCAAGACCACCAATGTCAGCGAATCCACCGTGGTGCGCTTTGCGGCCGAGCTGGGCTATGACGGCTATCCCGCCATGCAGAAGGCTCTGCAGGAGATGATCCGCAACAAGCTCACCGCCGTACAGCGCATCGAGGTCACCAACGACCGCATGGGCAGCGAGGATGTGCTCACCATGGTGATGCACGCCGACGCGGAGAACATCCGTCACACCTTGGAGGAGGTGGATCGCTCCAGCTTTGACCGGGCGGTGAATGCCCTGCTGGGGGCCCGCCGCATCTATATCATGGGCGTCCGCTCCGCCTCCGCCCTGTCCAATTTCCTGGGCTTTTATTTCAATATGATGTTTGAAAACGTGGTGGTGGCTCACACCAACTCCTCCAGCGAGCTCTTTGAGCAAATTTTCCGCATCGGGGAGGGGGATGTGATCGTAGGCATCAGCTTCCCCCGCTATTCCAAGCGGACGGTGAAGGCCATGCAGTACGCCAAGGATCGCGGTGCCACCGCCATTGCCATCACCGATTCCACTGCCTCGCCCCTGGCGGAGACCGCCGACCACACTTTGCTGGCCAAAGGGGACATGGTCTCCTTTGCCGACTCTCTGGCGGCGCCCCTGTCCCTGGTGAATGCCCTTATCGTAGCGGTGAGCCGCAAAAAGGGCGCCGAGCTGGCAGACACCTTCGGCAAGCTGGAAAAGATCTGGGATGAATATGAAGTCTATGAAAAGCCTGACCAGTGATGTGATCGTAGTGGGGGGCGGCGCCGCAGGCTGTATGGCGGCTCTGGCCGCAGCGGAGCAGGGCGCGGCTGTCACCCTGCTGGAGCGCAACCCCAAGCTGGGCAGGAAGCTCTACATCACCGGCAAGGGCCGGTGCAACCTGACCAATCACGCTACAGTGCAGACCTGCATCGCCAACACTCCCCGCAACGGCCGCTTCCTCACTGCCGCCCTCACCCGGTTCCCGCCGGAGGCGGTGATGGAGTATTTTGAGGCCCTGGGCGTCCCCCTGAAAACAGAGCGGGGCAACCGGGTCTTTCCCCAATCGGACAGATCCGCCGACGTTATCGACGCCCTCCTGCTGGCCTTACGCCGTGCCGGCGTCACCATTGTCCAGGATCGGGCACAGGCCCTTCTCCTGGAAGGGGAACGGGTAGTTGGAGTGAAGGGGGAACGAGGGGAGAAGCACCTCTGTAAAGCGGTCATCCTTGCTGCGGGTGGGCTTTCCTATCCGGCTACCGGCTCCACCGGGGACGGCTACCGTATGGCACGCCAGGTGGGCCATACCATCCAGCCCACCAGAGGTTCTTTGGTGCCCCTGGTGGCGGAGGACTGCGCTCCCATGCAGGGCCTTTCCCTACGGAATGTGACTCTGACCCTAAAAGGGAGCGGCAAAAAGCCCCTTTTCCAGGAGCAGGGGGAGTTGCTCTTTACCCACTTTGGCCTTTCCGGGCCCTTGACCTTAAGCGCCAGCGCCCACCTGACCGACGGGCCCTGTACCGCCTATATCGACCTGAAGCCCGCTCTGGACGAGGAGACTCTAGACCGCCGCCTGGTGCGGGAGCTGACAGAGAGCCCCAACCGGTCGCTGCGCCATGTGCTGGAGACTTTGGAGCCTCGAAGCCTGATCTCGCTGCTGCTCTCCCGCGCGGGCCTTTCCGGGGAGGAGCAGGCCAATGCTGTCACCAAGGCCCAGCGGCGTAAGCTGTTGGAGACTATAAAGAACCTGGCCTTTCCTATCACCGGCCCCAGGCCGGTGGAGGAGGCCATCATCACTGCCGGTGGAGTGACCGTCACCGAGATTTCCCCCAAGAATATGTCCTCCAAGCTCTGCAAAGGGCTATTCCTTGCAGGAGAAATGTTGGATGTGGATGCCTATACCGGGGGCTTTAATCTGCAGATCGCCTGGGCAACGGGCCGTATGGCCGGCCTGGGCGCCGCCGCTTACTGCGGGGAGGATAGGAGCAATGAAGCATAAGAGCATCGCCATCGACGGCCCCTCCGGGGCGGGAAAGAGTACCATGGCCAAAGCCTTGGCCGCCAAGCTGGGTTTTCTTTATGTAGATACTGGGGCCATTTACCGTACCTTAGGTCTCTTTGCTCTTCGGCAGGGTGCTGCCCCCTCGGACTGGGCAGAGGTGGAGCCGTTGCTGCCCAAGGTCTCTATCCGTATGGCCTACGCCGCTGACGGACTTCAGCATATGTATCTGGGCGGGGAGGATGTAACGGAGGCCATCCGGCACCCGGAGGTCTCCACGGCGGCTTCCCAGATCTCCGCCATCCCGGAGGTGCGGGCCTTTTTGATGGATATGCAGCGGGATATGGCGGAGGCTTACAATGTCATCATGGATGGCCGGGATATCGGCACTGTGGTGCTCCCCAATGCCGATTTGAAGCTCTTCCTTACCGCCTCCACCGAGGCCCGGGCCCGGCGCAGGTACGCCGAACTTGTGGCCCGTGGGGAACAGGTGGACTATGATACTGTCCTTTCCGATATTATAGAGCGGGACGACCGTGACACCAACCGGGCCGCGGCCCCCCTCCGCCAGGCAGAGGATGCCGTTTTGGTGGATACCAGCGGAAAAACTTTGGAGGAGAGCCTTGCGGCGCTGCTCCATATCGTTCAGGAGCGATTGGCATGAAATTTTTCTTTTCCCTCATTTACTGTGTGGCGTGGCCGTTTTTTAACCTTTTCCACCCCGGAAAGGCCATTGGCAGGGAGAATATCCCGGAGGGGCCGGCTCTGTTGTGTCCCAATCACACCAGCCTCAGCGACCCGCTCTTTGTGGTCTTTGCCCTGCATCTGAAAAACCGGCCTCAGGTCATGGCCAAGGCAGAGGTCATGGAGATCCCCATTTTGGGCTGGCTGCTCCGTAAGGCCGGGGTCTTTGCCGTAGAGCGGGGAAAGTCCGACGTGGGAGCCATCAAGCAGGCCCTGAAGTGCCTCAAGAGCGGAGAAAAGCTCCTCCTTTTTCCCGAGGGTACCCGGTCAAAGACCGGGGAGCTGGGCCCCGCCAAGGGCGGCGCCGCCATGCTGGCGGTGCGTACCGGCGTCCCCATCGTGCCCATGTACATACCGGCAAAGAAAAAGTGGTTCCGCCGTACCCCTGTCGTATTTGGAGAACCCTATTTCCCCCAGGTTGCGGGGCCGAAGGGCACTTCCGAGGAGTATGATGCCATTGCCCAGGATCTGATGCTCCGCATTGCCGCCTTGAAGGAGCTGGCAAAATGAAGGTGACCGTGGCCAAGACTGCCGGCTTCTGCTACGGCGTGAAGCGGGCAGTGGAGCTGGCGGAGACCACCGCTCAGGCGGAGCGGCCCTGCGTTATGTTGGGCCCCGTCATCCACAACCAAGCCGTTATCCACCGTCTTGAGGGTATGGGAATGACAGTGGCGGAGAGGGTGGAGGCCGTTCCTGCCGGGGCTACCGTTGTCCTCCGCTCCCATGGAGAGGGGCGGGCGGTCTATCAGGCGCTGGAGGCCAAAGGGGCCAAAATCGTGGATGCCACCTGTCCAAATGTCTCCCGCATCCACCTTTTGGCGCGAACAGCCCAGGAGGAAGGCCGGCGGGTCATCATTATCGGTGCGGCGGGTCATCCGGAGATACAGGCCATTGCGGGCTGGTGCCGGGAACCCTTGATTTTCCAGGATGGACAGGCTCTGGCAGACTACTTTTCCACCCATGGGGAAGAGGCGAAAAAACCGCTCACCATGCTCTGCCAAACCACCTCTACACAGGAGGTTTGGAATTTTTGCGCAGAAAACGCAAAAAAACTGTGTACAAATATCAAAATTTTTGATACAATATGTAATGCTACTTGCGCCCGGCAATCCGAGGCCCAGCGGCTGGCCCTCCAAAATGATGCCGTGATCGTCATTGGAGGCCGGGACAGCGCCAACACCAAACGGCTCTATGAGCTGTGCGGGGCGCTGTGTTCCCACACCGTCTGGATCGAAGGCCCGGACGAGCTGGATATGGCCCAATTCGAAAAAGGGGCTTGCGTGGCGGTCACCGCGGGTGCGTCAACACCTGCGTGGATCATAAAGGAGGTAAATGACAAAATGAATGAAGAGAACATGGTGATCGAGGAATCCTTTGAGGAGATGCTGGAAAAATCGATCAAAACTTTGCATACGGGGGAGAAAGTCACGGGCATGGTAACCGCTATCACGCCCACCGAGATCTATGTGGATCTGGGTACGAAGCACGCCGGTTACATCCCGGTGGCCGAGCTCACTGACGATCCCACCGTCAAGGTGGAGGATCTGGTCAAGGTGGGTGACGAGATCGAGACCTGTGTCGTCCGGGTCAACGACGCCGAGGGCGTTGTCACCCTGTCCAAGAAGCGTCTTGACTCTGTCAAGAGCTGGGACGATGTGGAGAAGGCCAGCGAGGAGCACACCACTGTCGAGGGTGTGGTCACCGAGGAGAACAAGGGCGGCGTGGTCGTCAGCGTCAAGGGTGTCCGGGTCTTCGTGCCCGCCTCCCAGACTGGTATTCCCCGCGACCAGCCCATGACCGAGCTGCTCAAGCAGAAGGTCAAGCTGCGTATCACCGAGGTCAACCGTGCCCGCCGCCGTGTGGTGGGCTCTATCCGTGCCGTGACCGCCGCCGAGCGTGCCGAGAAGGCCGCCGAAGTCTGGAACAATATCGAGGAGGGCAAGCGCTATCGCGGCGTAGTCAAGTCCCTCACTTCTTACGGCGCCTTTGTGGACATTGGCGGTGTGGACGGCATGGTTCACGTCTCCGAGCTGTCCTGGAGCCGCATCAAGCATCCCTCCGAGGTGGTCAACCCCGGCGACGAGGTTGAGGTGTATGTCATCTCCTTTGACCCCGAGAAGCGGAAGATCTCTCTGGGCATGAAGGACAAGAGCCAGGATCCCTGGGCCAATTTCGTGGACTCCTGCAAGGTGGACGACACCGTTAAGGTGCGGGTGGTCAAGCTGATGACCTTCGGCGCCTTTGCCGAGGTGGTGCCCGGTGTGGATGGCCTTATCCACATCTCCCAGCTGGCCGATCACCGGGTCGACAAGCCCGCCGATGTGGTCAAGGAGGGCGACGAGGTCGAGGTGAAGATCACCGATATCGACTATGACAAGAAGAAGGTCTCCCTCTCCATCCGTGCTCTGCTGGATGAGGCCCAGCGCACCGATGACGGTGAGGACGGCGCGGTGGTTGCCAGCGCCGACGGCGAGTCCACCGAGGTGGCTCCCGACTTTGAGGCCGAGGCCGAAGAGGCTCCCGCCACCGAGGAATAATTACTTTTTGTCTCTCAAAGATAGCGCCACTTTTTGTAAAGTGGCGCTATCTTTTTCTTTTTTTTGAGGATAAATGGCGTTTTTACTTGCAATATGTGGGAAAATGGGATATAATTACTCTCGGTAGAATAGGGACTTGGCTGATGGGAGGTGCAGGATGTTTCAGGTTGGGGATAAGATCGTCCATCCCATGCACGGCGCGGGCGTGATCGATCGCGTGGAGACGAAGAAGGTCAACGGAGTTGTAAGGGACTACTATGTGCTGAAGCTGCCAGTGGGCGGTATGATGGTGATGATCCCCACGGAAAACTGCGCCGAGATCGGCGTTAGGCCGGTTATGGAGCCGGAGGAAGCGGACAAGGTCATTGACGCGCTTCCGGCCATCGAGATCGAAAGCGACCCCAACTGGAACCGCCGAAACAGGGAGAATCTGATCCGGCTGAAAAGCGGCGATCTCCTTGAAGTTGCTAAGGTCATGAAGAGCCTCATCCTTAGGGACGGAGAGCGTGGACTGTCCACCGGGGAGCGGAAGATGCTCCACTCCGCCAAGCAGATATTGATCTCGGAGATTGCTCTCTCCGAAAGCTCCAGCTACGAAGAGGTAGAGGGACGCATCAATCAGGCACTGGCGCAATAAATTGGATATAACTGGAAAAGGGGACTGGAAAGTCCCCTTTTTGTCCCTCTAAAACCCTTCAAAAACGGGTCGTTTTGGTCAAAAATGGGGTGTTTTTGTGCGTTTTTTTGATAAAATAAAAAAGCGTGGCCAGCGGTTGATGGTAAACTGCTCCGTCATCGTGCCCGCCGCCGGCAGTTCCACCCGGATGGGCCAGGATAAGCTGCTGATGCCCCTGTGTGACGTGCCCATGCTTTTGCGCACGCTGTGGCGGCTGGAGGAGTGCGGCTACGTGAGCGAGATCATCATTGCCACCCGGGAAGACCTCATCGTTCCCGTGGGCCAGCTGTGCAAGGACGCAGGGCTCCAGAAAGTACGCAAGGTGGTGGCGGGAGGTGAGAGCCGTACCGACTCGGTGCTGGCGGGCCTTCGGGAGGCGGATCCCAAGGCGGAGCTCATCGCCATCCACGACGCCGACCGGCCCCTGGTCACCGCCGAGATATTGAGCGGAACCATCCGCAAGGCCATGGAGCGTGGTGCGGCGGCTCCGGCGGTGCCGGTGAAGGACACCATCAAGCGGGCGGTGGACGGCGTGGTGGAGAGCACGTTGGAGCGGTCGGAGCTCTTTGCTGTCCAGACCCCCCAGGTCTTTGAGCATGGGCTCATCTTAGGCGCCCTGGAAAAGGCCCAGGCGGAGGGGCTCAGCCTCACCGACGACTGCGCCGCCGTGGAGCGGCTGGGGATGCCGGTGTGCCTTACCGCCGGTTCCTATGAGAATATCAAGCTGACCACCCCGGAGGATATCCCGGCGGCGGAGGCCATCCTGGAAAGGCGGGGCGAGGCATGAGGATCGGACAGGGCTATGACGTGCACAGGCTGGTGGAGGGCCGAAAGCTCATCCTGGCCGGGGTGGACATCCCTTGGGAAAAGGGGTTGCTGGGCCACTCTGACGCCGATGTGCTGACCCACGCCCTGATGGACGCCCTTTTGGGGGCCTGCGCTCTGGGGGATATCGGCCATCTGTTTCCCGACAGCGACCCCGCCTATGCCGGGGCAGACAGCATGAAGCTGCTGGAGAGGGTGGTGGAGCTTCTGGGCGAGAAGGGGTTCCGGGTGGGCAATGCGGATGTGACCGTCATTGCCCAGGCCCCCAAGCTGGCCCCCCATATCGGCCGGATGCGGGAAAACCTGGCCCAGCGGCTGGGGGTAGAGCTCCAGCGGGTCAGCGTGAAGGCCACCACCGAGGAGGGCCTGGGCTTCACAGGCCGGGGGGAGGGCATCGCCGCTATGGCGGTGTGCCTGGTGGAGGAGACCGGCGGCTAACGGAACCATCTCAATGCTTCTATTTCCAGTTGCTTTACAAATTCTTCCTTGCCGTCACAATATCCGTCAATATCATATGGATACCGCTTCGCCAGCTCCCGTTTGAGAGCGGCGTATTTATCGCAAATATCTTTATGGGCGCTGAGATAATCTCTGACCACCAAATGCCGCTTGATGTCGTAAAGGCTATTTTCATCAAAAATATGGATCTGGTGTGTCCTCTCATCGCCGCCTTTGCGCAAATACCGCCTGCCGGGGATCCCAAATTCCCCCATATACTCATAACCGATCTCTTCAAAGGCGGGGGACACTTTATCCACGTCCTGTAAAGTATGGACAACGGGCATGATGTCAATGATCGGCTTGGCCGCGAGGCCCACCACTGACGTACTGCCAATATGGTATATTTCCACGCAATTTTCACCCAAGATCCGTTTGATCTCCGCCGCTTCGGCCTCAAACATTTGGGGCCACAGGGGATCGTATTCAGTCACCACAATATGCTGTGCCATTGATATGCCTCCACAATTCTAATCTGTTGTCCCCATGATAGCACGAATGGCGCCCCGGCTCAATCCCCCAAAAGGTTCTCTCCCAAGATAAGGCGTTCCCAAACGCTCCTCTCCCGCATATCATGCGGTGAGAGGAGCGTTTTTGCCTCTCCCCATGGGAGGCCATTTCTCTCACCCTAAAGAAAGGAATGGTCATTCAAATGGTTTACTATCTCATTGTCTGCCGCTCGCTGACCTACGCCCAACGGACGCAAACCGCCCTGGAGCGGGCGGGGATCACGGCTCACATCCTGCGCTCCCCCAAGGTCATCGACAGCGAGGGCTGTTCTCACTCGGTAAAGGTGTCGGAGCGGAATCTGGCTCCGGCATTGGTCATCTTAGCCCGGGCCGGCCTTTCCCCCAAGCGGGTATTCATCATGGCCAGCGACGGGAGCTACAAGGAGGTCTTGCTGTAATGGCGTATCTGGACAGTGCGGCCACCACTCTGCAAAAGCCCCCGGCGGTGGCCCGGGCGGTGGCCTCCGCCATGGGCCGGATGGCATCCCCCGGCAGAGGGGGGCATAAGCCCGCCATGCTGGCCGCCGAGACCACTTTTCAATGCCGTCAGGCGGCGGCGGAGCTGTTCCACCTGGAAGACCCGGAGAACGTGGTCTTTACCCTCAATGCCACCCACGCCCTGAACCTGGCCATCAAATCGGTGGTAAAGCCGGGGGCACGGGTGGTGGTGTCCGGCTATGAGCACAATGCCGTCACCCGGCCCCTGACCGCCCTGGGCTGTGACATCCAGGCGGCCCGGTCGCCCCTTTTTGACCGGGAGGCCATCCTGGCCCAGTTTGACCGGCTGGTCACGGCGGAGACCGCCTGTGTGGTGTGTACCCACGTGTCCAATGTGTTCGGCTTCATTCTGCCTGTTGGGGAGATCGCCGGGCTCTGCCGGGAGCGGGGGGTGCCCTTTATCCTGGACGCCTCCCAGTCCGCCGGGGCCGTCCCGGTCCACATGGATGAACTGGGGGCAGCCTTTATCGGGATGCCGGGGCACAAGGGCCTATACGGCCCCCAGGGGACAGGGCTTTTGCTCTGCGGCCAGGGCCGGGACACCGTTCCCCTTCTGGAGGGGGGCACCGGCAGCCTGTCCGCCCGGCAGGAGATGCCGGACTTTCTCCCCGACCGGCTGGAGGCGGGCACCCACAATGTGCCGGGCATCGCCGGACTGTTGGAGGGCATCCGCTTTGTGAAGGGCAGGGGGGAGAAGACCATCCTTCGTCACGAGCAGGGTCTGACCGCCATGGCGGCCCGGGGGCTGGAGGCCCTGCCCGGCGTCACGGTCTACGCCGCCCAGCGGCCTGAGACCCAGGCGGGGGTGCTCTCCTTCACCGTGACGGGCCGGGACTGCGAGGAGGTGGGGGAGGCCCTGGGGAGCCGGGACGTGGCAGTCCGGGCAGGGCTCCACTGCGCTCCCTACGCCCACGAGAGCGCCGGGACGCTGAAGACCGGCACGGTGCGGGCCAGTTTTTCTGAATTCAACACCGCTGCCGACGTAAAACGGCTGGTGGCCGAGGTGGCCCGGCTGGTAAAATAAAGAGGGGGCAGGAGCGCCCGGCGGACATGGGTCTGCCGGGCGTTTTTCGGCCACGGGGCCGGGACAGGCCACGGCTCGTCCAAAAGCGAGGAAAATCGAAAGAAATTCAGGAAAAATTCATGCTTGTCACCCTTGCGTCCGGCGCTGAAATCAAGTATAATAAATAAGATAGACGGAATATGTCCGAAAGGAGGGAGCAGGATGGAACAGATCGCCGCGGTGGCCCGGGGGATGGTCTCCAATTTTGGGGTGGTCTCCATCACCGACATCATCGACATCGCCATCATGGCATTCCTCATTTACAAGTTCATCGACCTGATCCGCTCCACCAGCTCCGGCAAGGTGGCCAAGGGGGTCATCCTGATCCTGGTGGCCCTGGGCCTTTCCAACATTTTCCGGCTCTATACGGTGAATTTCCTTTTGAGCAAGGCGCTGGAGTACGGCGTTCTGGCGCTGGTCATCCTGTTCCAGCCGGAGCTTCGCAAGCTGTTGGAGCAGGTGGGCAGCAGCAACTTCGGCAAGGTCTTTTCCAGCCGGCAGGCCGCTCCCGACGAGCTGGACAACGCCATTGCCCAGACGGTGGAGGCCTACACCGCCCTGTCCAAGAGCAAGACCGGCGCCCTGATGGTCTTTGAGCGGAAAAATATGCTGGACGACGCCATCCGCACCGGCACCGCCCTGGACACAGTGGTCAACGCCGAGCTTTTGAAGAACATCTTCTGGAACAAGGCCCCCCTCCACGACGGGGCGGTCATCGTGCGCAACGGGCGCATCGTGGGCGCCGGCTGTATGCTCCCCATGTCGGGGAATGTGAACCTCTCCCGGGAGCTGGGTATGCGCCACCGCGCGGGCATCGGCGCCAGCGAGCAGACCGACGCCGTGGTGGCCATCGTCTCCGAGGAGACGGGGTCTATTTCCGTGGCGGTGGGCGGTATGCTCAAGCGGCATCTGGCCCCGGAGACCCTGGAGCGGCTGCTGCGCAACGAGCTTCTGCCGGAGCGGACGGAGGAGGAGACGCCCTTCAACAGGCTGTCCGCCCTGTTCCGGGGAAAAAAGGAGGGACAAGAGAATGGAGAGAACAAAGAAAAATAAGGGCCTCTACATGGTGATCTCCGTTCTCCTGGCCATCGTGCTCTGGACTTATGTGGGCAACGAGAATCCCAACGAATCCGGCCCTGTGCGCGCCCTGCCGGTGACCTTTACCGGGGTGGAGATGCTGGAGAGCCGGGGGCTGATGATCACCGAGGGGCTGGAGCAGACGGTGACCCTCAATGTTACCGGCAAGCGCAACGCCTTCCGGCTCCTTTCGCCGGAGACGGTTTCCATTACGGTGGATGTGTCCTCCATCCAGCAGCCGGGGCAGTACACCCAGGCTTATCAGGAGTCTTACAGTCTGCCGGGTGGGGTCTCCTCCAGTTCTCTGGTGGTGACCGAGCGCTATCCCCTCAACGTGACCTTTACCGTGGCCAGGATGGCCACCCGTAGTATCCCCGTCCGGGGGAGCATGACCGGCAGCGTGGCCGAGGGCTACCAGGCCGGGGAGTTCAGCTTCTCGCCCGCCGCCATCAAGGTCAGCGGGGAGGAGTCGGTGGTCAACCGCATCGATTACGTTCAGGTCACCCTGAACCAGGAGGATATGTCGGAGACCTACGACGGCGACCTGCCCTACACCTTTATCAGCTTTACCGGGGAGACCCTTTCGAACATTCAGGTGGAGACCGACGCGGCGCTGGTGCACACCACGCTGCCCATCGTGAAGCTGAAGGAGGTGCCTCTGACGGTGAATCTGCTCCCCGGCGGCGGCATCAGCGCCGAGGATATTGAGAAGTACACCAGGTGCACCATCACGCCCAAGTCCATCATGGTCTCCGGCGCGGCGGCGGATCTGGAGCCGCTGAAGGAGATCTCCCTGGGGGACATCGACCTTGCCAAGGTGCTGGGCACCAACAGCCTGAGCTTTACCATCCCCCTGGCCGCCGAGCTGACCAACGTCAGCGGCGTCAGCGAGGCTACGGTGCAGCTGAACATCACCGGCCTCACCACCGCCACCCTGGAGGTGGACAACATTGAGTGCATCCACGCTCCTGAGGGCTATACCGCCGATCCTTTGACCACATCCCGGCAGGTACAGATCCGCGGCACCCAGGAGGCGGTGTCCACGGTGACGGCATCCCAGCTGCGCATCGTGGCCGACCTGGACAACGCCGTGGCCGCCACCGGCACCCAGACCATCCCTGTCAAGGTCTATCTGGACGGCAGGAGCGATGTGGGCGTGGTGGGAGACTACAACATTGTGGTCTCCATCAGCAGAGAATAAGGAGTTATCACTGATATGAGACAGACAGCCCAAGTCATCCGTTCCGTCCGTCCCGGCTATGCCGAGGTGAAAGTCCGCCGCACCTCCGCCTGCGCCAGCGCCCACGCCTGCGGTTCCTGCGACCACTGCTCCATGATGGAGAATGCGCCGGAGATCGTGGTGGTGGCGGAGAATCCCCACGGGGCGGGGGAAGGGGACACCGTTATCGTTGAGAGCGCCACCTCCAGCGTGCTGGGGGCGGCGGTGCTCCTTTATATCGTGCCCTTTGTGCTCTTCTTTGCCCTCTACCTGCTGGGGGGCGCCCTGGGCTGGCCGGAGAGTTCCGCCATCGCCCTGGGGGGCGGCGGCTTTGTTCTGGGCCTGCTGGCCGCCATGGGACTTGACCGCTGGCGGAGGGATCACCGGCCGGTGCAGTTCAGGATCGTCTCCATCGAGGGGTAAGGGTGTTCGGATATGTGAGGGCCCGGGAGGACACCCTCCCGCCCGGCGGGTGGGAGGCCTATCAGGCGGTCTATTGTGGGTTGTGCCACACCATGGGACGCCGCTACGGAGCCCTCTCCCGGAACTTTCTCAATTACGACTTCGCCTTTTTGGCTATGCTGCTGGCCCCCGGGGACATGGAAAGTGTCCAGGACTGTCTGCGGTGCCCCCTCCACCCGGTAAAGGGGAAGGCGGTCTGCCCCGGCGGGGATTGGCTGAACACCGCCGCAGGGGAGAGCGTCATCCTCACCCATTGGAAGCTGCGGGATACGGCGCAGGACGGCGGCTTTGGCGCCAGGTTGGGGGCCAGGGGGCTGGCTCTTGCCTTAAACCGGGGCTATCAGAGAGCCAGGGCGGAGTTTCCCGATTTTGACGAGACGGCGGCCCGGCTCCTGGCGGAGCTGCGGGGCCTGGAAAGTGAAGGCTGTCCCTCCATTGACCGGACGGCGGACTGCTTTGCCCGGCTTTTGGCCGCCGCCGCGCCCCGGCAGGGGGAGGAGGCCAGGGCCAGGACGCTGGAACAGCTTCTCTACCACTTGGGCCGGTGGATCTACCTCATAGATGGGGTGGACGACCTGGAGGAGGACAGAAGGGCGGGCCGGTATAACCCGGTGGCGGCCCGGTTCCCCCAGTGGACAACGGAGGACAAAGCCTATTTACGGCAGATGATGGATCACTCCCTGGCTTTGGCGGGAGCGGCCTTTCAACTCTTGGAGCCAAACTCCTGGCACGGCGTGCTGGAAAACATCCTCTACAGCGGGCTTCCCGGTGTGGAGGAGCTGGTCTTTTCCGGACAGTGGCGGGAGTATCAAAAGAGACATAGGAGAAACAGCGGATGAATGATCCCTACAGTGTACTGGGGGTAGACCCCAGCGCCAGCGACGAGGAGGTCAAGCGGGCCTACCGGGAGCTGGCCCGGAAGTACCACCCGGACAACTATCAGAATAACCCGTTGGCGGACTTGGCCGAGGAGAAGATGAAGGAGATCAACGAGGCCTACGACGCTATCACCCGAAGCCGCTCCGGCTCCGGGTCGTCTGCCGGATACGGCGGCGGGGCCCAGGGCCAGTATCAGAGCCAGTACCAGTACGGCCAGCAGCGGCAGACCAGCGGCGATCCCCTCTTTGCCCAGGTGCGCCAGTGCATCAACATCGGCGACCTGAACCGGGCGGAACAGCTTTTGCGCTCCGCCCCCCAGCAGACCGCCGAGTGGCACTTTCTCACTGGCTATATCGCCTATCAAAAGGGCTGGCTGGACGAGGCCACCCAGCATTTTCGGACGGCCTGCACCATGGAGCCGGGGAACGCGGAGTACCGCCAGGCCCTGTCCATGATCCAGCAGGGCGGGATATACCGGCCCGCCGGATACGGTTCCGCCGGCTGTGATCCCTGTACCACATACCTCTGCTTTAGTATGTGCACCCCCTGGGGCGGGCCCTGCTGCTGACAGAAAAACCAGTGAAACGGAAGGGAAGCGGTATCCGTGGTAAAAAGTATGACCGGCTACGGCCGGGGAGAGGCGACAGGGGACGGGCTCACCATCACGGTGGAGCTGCGTTCGGTGAATAACCGCTATCTGGACTGTTCCGTAAAGATGCCCAGGGCCTATATCTTCGCGGAGAACAGCCTGAAGGAGCGGGTGCAGGCCCGGGTGGGCCGGGGCAAGGTGGATCTCTTTGTGGGCGCCGTCCACACGGCCGGGGACGACCTGGCGGTGACGGTGAACGAGCCCCTGGCCAGAGCCTACATGGACGCCCTGGGAACCCTTGGCGCTCTGGGGGCCGGATCACCAATACGGCGGGAATACTCCGTCACAGACCTGGCCCGGTTCCCCGACGTGCTCACGGTGGAGAAAAAGGAAGAGGACGCAGAGGGTGTAAAGGCCTTGCTTTTGCGGGCTTTGGACGCCGCTCTGGACGACTTTGACACCATGCGGGAGAGGGAGGGGGCCAAGCTGGCCGAGGATATCCTGGGCCGGGCGGAGACCATCTCCCAGCTCACCGGCAAGGTGGAGGAGCGGGCCCCTGTGCTGGCCGGGGAATACCGGGCCAGGCTCACCGCCAAGCTCCAGGAGGTGCTGGGGAACACCCAGATCGACGAGAACCGCATCCTCACCGAGGCGGCCATCTATGCCGACAAGGTGGCGGTGGACGAGGAGACCGTCCGGCTGCGCAGCCACCTGTCCCAGCTCCACCAGATGCTGGAGCAGGGCGGGGCCGTGGGACGGAAGCTGGACTTCCTCATCCAGGAGTTCAACCGGGAAGCCAACACCATCGGCTCCAAGTGCAATGACACGGAGCTTGCCCGGGTGGTGGTGGACATCAAGGCGGAGATCGAGAAGATACGGGAACAGGTACAAAATCTGGAGTGATGGGAGGGGGACGGCTTTGAAGCTGATCAATGTGGGCTTTGGAAGCATGGTCTCCGCCCAGAGGCTCATCGCTGTGGTGGGGCCGGACTCCGCCCCCATCAAGCGGATGATACAGGAGGCCAGGGACGCCGGGAACCTCATCGACGCCACCTATGGAAGAAAGACCAAGGCTGTGCTCATTATGGACTCTGACCATGTGGTGCTCTCCGCACTCCAGCCGGAGAGCGTGGCGGCCCGGGTGAGCGGCGGGGAAGTTGAAAAGGACGAGGAGGAAGAGACATGACGCCAAAGAGACGGCAGGGACAGCTCATCGTGCTCTCCGGCCCTTCCGGGGTGGGAAAGTCCACGGTGATCTCGGAACTGCTCAGTGAGCGGCCCGACATCTATTTCTCCATCTCCTTTACCACCCGCCAGCCCAGGGTGGGGGAGGAGGACGGCGTGAACTACAACTTTGTGTCCAAAGAGACCTTTGAGGGGATGATCGCCCGGGATGAGTTTTTGGAGCACGCCCGGTACGTGGATAACTACTACGGCACCTCCCTGAAGGTCATCCGGGAGAAGATCGAGGCGGGCGTCGATGTTCTGCTGGATATCGAGGTACAGGGCGCCGCCAAGGTGAAGGAAAAGTGCCCCGACGCGGTCTTTATTTTCATCATGCCCCCCTCCTTTGAAGAGCTGTCCCGGCGGCTCCACGGCCGCAACACCGACAGCGAGGAGGTCATTGAGGGGCGGCTCCAAAAGGCCCGGGAGGAGTGCAAGCAGATCCCCAACTATGACTTTTTGGTGGTCAATGATAAGGTATCCGACGCCGCGGCCCAGATCATTTCCATTCTGGTGGCCGAGGGCTGCAGGACAAAATATTGCATGGATATGTTGGAAGGAGTTTGAAGCAAAATGAATCTCTACCCTATGGATAAGCTCTTGAAGGATGTGCCCAGCCGCTACATGCTGGTCAACGTGGTGGCCCACCGGGCCCGCCAGATCGCCAGCACGGCGGAGGATGAGGGGTATCCCCTGGAGGAAAAGCCGGTGACCCTGGCCCTCAACGAGGTGGCCGAGGGACGGCTGGAGCTGAAGGAAGAAGCGTAAAAAAGGCAAGCGCCGGACTTCGGTCTGGGCGCTTGCCTTTTCCTGGAGAGAGGTTGGGAAAGGGGGACGCCGGAATGAGCCTTGCCAAAATCGCCCTGTCGGCGGCCACCTTTGCCATCGACAGGCCCTATGACTATCTTATCCCCGCCGAGATGGAGGGGATGGCGCCCGGCGTCCGGGTCATTGTGCCCTTTGGGCCGGGGAACCGGCGCACCGAGGGGCTGGTGCTGGCGGTGGAAGAGGCTTTGCCGCCGGACAAGCCCCTGAAGTCCATCCTGACCCGGCTGGACGAGGAGCCGGTGCTGGACGAGGAGGGCATCCGCCTGGCCCTCTGGATGCGGGAGCGGTGGTTCTGCACCGTCTATGACGCCGCCAGGGCCATGCTTCCGGCGGGGCTTTACTACGCCCTTCAGGACTGCTACCGGCTCGCCGACGGCGTGGAGAAGGAGGCGGCTTTGGAGGCCGCAGGCCGCTCCCGCAACGAGCAGAAGGTCGTGGAGCTGGTGTCCCAGCGGGCGGGGGGCATGGAGGTGGGGCTTATCCGGGAGGCCTTTGGGGCAAAAGACCCCGGCCCGGCCCTTCACTCGCTGGAGGACAAGGGGGTGCTGACACGCACCACCAGCGCCTCCCGGGGCGTTGGCGACAAGCGGGAGAAGTGGGTCTCTCTGGCCCTGCCGCCGGAGGAGGCCCTGGCCCAGGTGGCCACCAAGCGGAAGACCGGCCCCCTGCGCTATGCCGTGGTGGAGCTTTTGGCCGGGATCGGTGAGGCCTCTGCCAAGGAGGTCTGCTACTTTACCGGCGCGGCCAACGCCACACTGCGCTCCCTGGAAAAGAGCGGCCTTATCCTGATGGAGGAGCGGGAGGCGTTCCGCACCCCCACGCCCCGGTCTGTGCCCACTGCCGGGCCTATCGTGCTCAACGAAGAGCAGGAGGCGGCCTTCCAGGGGCTGAACGCTATGGCGGGGCAGGAGGCCGCCGGGGTGGCCCTTCTCTACGGCGTTACGGGAAGCGGCAAGACCCAGGTCTATCTGCGGCTTATCCAGGAGCAGCGCAAGGTTGGAAAAACCGCCCTGGTGCTGGTGCCGGAAATCGCGCTGACACCCCAACTCATGGCCATCTTCACCGCCCATTTTGGGGAGGAGGTGGCGGTGCTCCACAGCTCTTTGCCCGCGGGGGAGCGGTATGACGAGTGGAAGCGGGCGCGCGCCGGGAAGGCCAAGGTGGTCATCGGTACCCGGTCTGCCGTGTTCGCGCCCCTGAAGGACTTGGGACTCATCATTTTGGATGAGGAGCAGGAGGGGAGCTACAAGTCGGAGAATGTGCCCCGGTACCACGCCAGGGAGGTGGCCAAGTTCCGGGCACAGCGGGGGAAGGCCCTGCTGGTGCTGGGCTCCGCCACCCCTTCGGTGGAGACCATGTACCACGCCAGGGCGGGGGATTACCGGCTTTTCACCCTGACACACCGCTACAATGAGCGGATGCTGCCCCAGGTATTCCTGGCGGATATGAAGGAGGAGCTGCGGGCGGGGAACCCCTCGCCTTTGAGCCTCCCCCTTATCCAGGCACTGGAGGAGAATATCGGCCGGGGGGAGCAGAGCATCCTGTTCCTCAACCGGCGGGGCTCCAGCCCTATGGCCACCTGTGTACAGTGCGGCCAGACCCCCAGCTGTCCCAGGTGCTCCGCTTATCTCACCTACCACTCCGCCAACCGGCGGCTCATGTGCCACCACTGCGGGCACTCGGAGCCGCTGCCCGACGCCTGCCCGGAGTGCGGCGGGGCGCTGGAGTTCGTAGGGGCAGGCACCCAGCGGGTGGAGGAGGCCCTCCATGAGCGGTTCCCCGGCGTGGAGGTCATGCGCATGGACGCGGACACCATCACCGCCGGACGCTCCCACGAGAAGCTCCTTGCCCGGTTCCGGGAGGAGAAGATCCCTGTTCTGGTGGGGACGCAGATGGTGGCCAAGGGCCTGGATTTTGAGAATGTCACGCTGGTGGGGGTCATCTCCGCCGACCAGGGGCTCTACATCGACGACTACCGGGCGGGGGAGCGAACCTTCTCCCTCATTACCCAGGTGGTGGGCCGGGCAGGCCGGGGAAGCAAGGAGGGAAGGGCTGTCATCCAGACCTTCACTCCGGAAAATGACCTGATATTGGCCGCAGCCCGCCAGGATTACGACCACTTTTACGAGCAGGAAATCGGGCTGCGGCGGCTTCGGGGCTGTCCGCCCTTTGCGTCCCTCTTTGTGGTGACCGTCTCTGCCCCGGAGGAGCACCAGGCGCTGCGGGTGTGTGCCTTTCTGCGCAATACGCTGTTGGGGTGGCTGGGGAGCGACGCTTACCGGGACATTGCCTGTCAGGTGTTGGGGCCTGCTCCTGCCGCCATCACCAAGCTCAACAACCGCTACCGCTACCGGCTGACCTTGATGGCCCGGAACAGCCGGAGCGTTCGGACGCTGGTGGCCCATCTGGTGCGCTGTGCCCAGGCGGATAAGAACAACCGGGGGGTGTCGGTCACCGCCGACGTAGACCCCATGAACGGATAGGAAAGGGAGAGAAGTATGGCCATTCGAGAAATTTTGACGGATAAGGATCCTGTTCTCCATAAAAAGTGCCACCCGGTGACCCAGTTTGACGAGAAGCTGTGGTCTTTGCTGGAGGATATGCGGGACACTTTGGCCGACGCCAATGGCGCCGGTCTTGCCGCGCCCCAGATCGGCATCCTGCGCCGGGTCGTGGTGGTTGTGGACGCCAACGACGAGATGCTGGAGCTGGTGAATCCGGAGCTGGTGAGCCAGGACGGAGAGCAGGACGGCCTGGAGGGTTGTCTCTCCGTACCCGGGATGTGGGGCTATGTGAAGCGGCCCATGCACGCCGTGGTGAAGGCCCAGGATCGGAAGGGGAAGTGGTTCGAGGCCGAGGGGGAGGAGATCGTGGCCAGGTGCTTCTGCCATGAGCTGGAGCACCTGGACGGCCACGTCTTTACCGAGCACGCCGACAAGCTCTACACCGCCGACGAGCTGGATCGCCTTCTGGCGGAAGAGGAAGGGAAGGGCTGACCATGCGTATCCTTTTTATGGGCACCCCGGAGTTCGCCGTTCCCTCTCTGGAGGCCCTTGTGGCCGCGGGACACACGGTCTGCGGCGTATTCTGCCAGCCGGACAAACCTGTGGGGCGGCACCAGAATCAGCTCCAGCCCCCGCCGGTGAAGGAGCACGCCCAGGCCCGCGGCATCCCTGTCTACCAGCCCACCAAGCTGCGGGACGGCACGGTGCTGGCCATCATTCAGGAGCTGGCCCCTGACCTGATCGTGGTGGCGGCCTATGGCCGCATCCTGCCCCAGGAGATATTGGACTGCCCGCCCATGGGCTGTATCAACGTCCACTCGTCCCTGCTGCCCAAGTACCGGGGGGCGGCCCCTATTAACTGGGCCATCCTCAATGGGGATAAGGAGACGGGGGTCACCATCATGCACATGGCCGCCGCTCTGGATGCGGGAGACATTATTTCCCAGGAAAGGACGGCCATTGACTCCAATGAGACGGCCCCTGTGCTCACTGCCCGGCTGGCGGAGCTGGGAGGGAAGCTGTTGGTGGAGACGGTGGCGGCTTTGGAGGCGGGTACCGCCTCCCGCACCCCCCAGGAGGAAGGGGCGGTGACCCTGGCCCCCATGCTCTCCAAGGAGCTGTCCCCCATGGACTTCACCAAAACGGCCCAGGCCCTTCACGACCAGGTGCGGGGACTGTACCCCTGGCCCTCCGCCATTGCCCAGGTGGGCGGTGTGCGCTGCAAGATCCTGTCCACTGTGGCGGAAGAGGGGAAGGGCACACCCGGCACGGTGCTGGAAGCTGGGAAAAAGGGGCTTTTGGTGGCCTGCGGCCAGGGGGCGCTGCGTATTTTGGAGCTTCAGCCTGACGGGAAAAAGGCCATGCCCGCCGCCGCCTTCCTTCAGGGCCATCCCCTGGAAGCGGGGAGTCCCCTCTGATGGGTACTTCTGCCCGGGAAGTGGCCCTTCAATGCCTGCTGGCGGGAGAGAAGCAGGGGGCCTGGTCGGACGGTTACCTCCGCAGCGCCATCCGAAAGGCGGGGCTTGACCACCGGGATGCCGCTCTGTGCACCCGGCTGGCCTTTGGGGTGCTCCAGAACCGGATGCTGCTGGACTGGCACATTGCACGCCTGTCCACCACGCCCCCGGAAAAGCTGGAGAGCGCCGTAGGGGACTGCCTGCGGCTGGGGCTCTATCAGCTTATGGCCTTAGACCGGGTGCCTGTCCACGCCGCCGTCAACGAGTCGGTGGCGTTGGCGAAAAAATATGCCCGCAATCCCAGGGCGGCCGCCCTGGTGAATGCCGTTCTCCGGGCCTTTGACCGGGAGGAGGGCCATCCCCAGCCGGAGGAGCCGGAAATTCGATACAGCCACCCTCGTTGGCTTGTAAAGGAGTTTTCCCGTACACTGCCCGGGCTGGAGGTGGAGGCGCTTCTGGCGGCAAACAATGCCCAGCCCCCCACCCAGGCCCAGGTCAACACCCTGAAAACCACCCAGGAGGCATTGAGGTCAGAGCTGACCCAGGCCGGACTTTCTGTGGCGGCACACCCCTGGCTTCCCAACTGTTTGGAGCTGGAGAGCACCGGGAACCTGGAGGAGCTGTCCGCCTTTCGGGAGGGGCGGTTCTATGTCCAGGACGCCGCCGCCCGGCTGGCAGTGCTGGCCGCAGAAGCAAAGCCGGGAATGGATATCCTGGACGCCTGCGCCGCCCCCGGGGGTAAATCCTTTGCCGCTGCCATTGCCGCAGAGTGTAAAGGCACTATCCTTTCCTGTGATATCCACCCTCACAAGAAGGCGCTGATCGAGAAGGGGGCGGCCCGGCTGGGCATCACCGGCCTTACCGCCGCTGTGATGGACGGAAAGGTCTTTGACCCGGCGTTGGAAAACCGCTTTGACCTGGTCATTGCCGATGTGCCCTGTTCGGGGTTGGGCATCATCCGCAAGAAGCCGGATATCCGCTATAAAGACCCGGAGCCCTTGAAGGGCCTGCCCCAAGTTCAGCGGGATATCCTCTCCAACGTGGCCCGGTATGTCAGGCCGGGGGGCACCCTCCTGTATGCCACCTGCACCCTCCTGAAGCGGGAGAACGAGGATGTGGTGGAGTGTTTTTTGAAGGAAAATTTGGACTTTTCATTGGAGCCCTTTGCATTGCCCGGCCCTGTGGGAGAGACGGAGGGGATGGTGACCCTGTGGCCCCACCGCCACGGCACCGATGGGTTTTTCATTGCCAGGCTTCATCGCAGATAGGAGGGGAGAGGCTTGCGGGACATCAAATCTATGACGCTGGAGGAGCTGGCTGCCTTTATGAAGGAGCAGGGTGAGCCCCCCTTCCGGGCCAAGCAGGTCTTTCAGTGGCTCCACCGGGGAGCGTCCTCCTTTGATGGGATGACCAACCTCTCCAAGGCCCTGCGGGAGAAGCTGGCCCAGAGCTGCTTCCTTGCTGTGCCCACGGTGGAGCGCAAGCAGGTCTCCAGGCTGGACGGCACCATCAAGTACCTGTGGCGGCTCTCCGACGGCAACTGTGTGGAGACGGTTTTGATGCGCTACCACCATGGGAATACTGTGTGTATCTCCTCCCAGGTGGGGTGCCGCATGGGCTGTGCCTTCTGTGCCTCCACCATCGGCGGCAAGGTGCGGGATCTGACGCCGGCGGAGATGGTGGATCAAGTGCTGTTCACCCAGCTGGATTCCGGGTATCCCATTTCCAATATCGTTTTGATGGGCATTGGCGAGCCGCTGGACAACTTTGACACCGTTCTGCGCTTTTTGGAGCTGGTGAACCATCCCGACGGGCTGAACATTGGGATGCGGCACATCTCCCTGTCCACCTGCGGCCTGGTGGGACAGATTGACAAACTGGCCGATCTTCGGTTACAATTAACGTTATCAGTTTCCCTCCACGCCCCCGATGACGAGACCCGGTCCAGGCTCATGCCGGCGAACCGGGGGGTGGGGGTGGAGCGGCTTTTCGAGAGCTGCCGCCGGTATTTTGATATCACCGGCCGGCGCATCTCCTATGAGTACGCCATGATCGACGGGGTCAACGACTCCGACCGGCAGGCCGACCTGCTCATCAAGCATCTGCGGGGCACGCCGGGCCATGTGAATCTCATTCCCCTCAACGAGGTGGCGGAGAGCCCCTTCAAGCCCAGCCGCCGGGTGAGGGAATTCCAGAAACGGTTGGAAGAGGGCGGGGTCACCGCCACCGTCCGGCGGAAGCTGGGCGGAGATATCGACGCGTCCTGCGGCCAGCTCAGGCGCAAGCGCATGGAGGAAGGACAATGACGATACGCTTTTGGGGTATCACAGACGTGGGCGCGGTACGCGCCCAAAATCAGGATTCCTATTACCTGGCGCCTGCCGGGGACGGCCTGGTGGCCGCCCTGGTATGCGACGGCATGGGGGGCGCCCGGGCGGGGAACGTGGCCAGCTCTCTGGCGGTGGAGACTGCCTCGGAGCATCTGGCATCCCTCACCGATGAGGCCCTGGCCGCCTCGCCGGGGGAGGCCCTGGCCCAGGCGGCCTCTATGGCCAACGACGCCATCTTCTGCAAGGCGGCGCTGGAGCCGGAGTGTCTGGGCATGGGCACCACCATGGTCTCCGCCGTGGCCTTCCCCGATGGGCGCATCACGGTGCTGAACATCGGCGACAGCCGGGCCTATCACATCTGTGAGGAGGGCATCACCAAGGTGACCCGGGACCACTCGGTGGTGGAGGATCTGGTGCACCGGGGAGAGATCACCCCGGAGGAGGCACGGCTCCACCCCCAGAAGAACCTCATCACCCGGTGCCTTGGCTCGGAGAGCGAGGCCCGCACCGACCTCTATGAGCTTACCCTTGGCGCCGGGGAGTTCCTGCTTCTGTGTACTGATGGGCTCTCCAACGTACTTACCGACCAGGAGCTGCTCTATGAGGTCATCCACGGCGGGGAGCCGGAGACCTGCTGCCAGCGGATGCTGGACATCGCACTTTCCAGAGGGGCGCCGGACAATGTGACCGCCGTCCTCATTGAAATGGTATAAGGGAGGGAACGAACTATGGATCAGTACATAGGGAAATTCCTCGACAATCGATATGAGATACTGGAGCGCATCGGCTCCGGCGGCATGGCCGTGGTGTACAAGGCCAAGTGCCACTGGCTCAACCGCTTTGTGGCGGTGAAGGTGCTCAAGGAGGACTTGGCCCAGGACGAGGAGTTCCGCCACCGCTTCCACGAGGAGTCCCAGGCCGTCGCCATGCTCTCCCACCCCAATATCGTGTCGGTCTACGATGTGTCCCGCCAGCCGGATATGGACTATATCGTCATGGAGCTCATCGAGGGCATCACCCTCAAGCAGTACATGCAGAAGCGGGGCGGGAAGCTCTCCTGGAAGGAGTCCCTCCACTTTATCAGCCAGATCATGAAGGCCCTGTCCCACGCCCACGGCCGGGGTATCATCCACCGGGACATCAAGCCCCACAACATCATGGTGCTGCGGGACGGCAGTGTGAAGGTGGCCGATTTCGGCATCGCCCGGCTCATGTCCGCCGCCCAGAACACCATGACCCAGGAGGCTTTGGGCTCGGTACACTATATTTCCCCGGAGCAGGCCCGGGGAAGCCGGGTGGACGCCCGCAGCGACATCTACTCCGCCGGCGTGGTGCTCTATGAGATGCTCACCGGCCGCCTGCCCTACGAGGGGGATTCCCCGGTGGCGGTGGCCATCCAGCACATCAATTCCATCCCCCTGTCGCCCAGGGAGCTGGACTCCTCTATCCCCGAGGCGTTGGAGGAGATCACCATGAAGGCCATGGCCTCCAACATCGACAAGCGCTATGCTTCCGCCGACGATATGCTGGCGGATCTGGAGGAGTTCCGCAAGAACCCCAACATCAGCTTCGACTATACCGACGCCGACCTGCTGGTGGGGGAGGACGAGCCCACCCGGCCCGTACAGCCTGTCTCCGCCGAGCAGGTGAAGCCCCAGGCCAAGCCCCCCCACGAGGAGGGCTCCTCCCGCCGCCGTCCCCGCCCGGAGCCGGTGGAGGAGGAATACGAGGATGAGGGCGGCGGAAAGCGCACCCTGGTCATCATCGCGGCGGCCCTTTTGTGTCTGGTGGCTGTGGGGGCCTTCCTTTGGAATACTGTATTCAAGGACATGTTTGCCAGCGGCCAGACCTTTGAGGTGCCCGACCTGGTCACCGGGGTCTACACTCTGGAGGAGGCCCAGGCCTTGCCCCAGGTGACCGAGGCCGGTTTCACAGTGGAGGAGGGGAAGCAGGTGGTCAGCGACACCGTCCCCGCCGGGTATATCGTCAGCCAGAGCCCCGCCGCCGGGGAGCAGGTGAAGGTGGGCAACATGACCATCACCGTGGACATCAGCACCGGCAACGGAAATCTCACGGTACCCGACGTCTACAACAAAGACCGCCGGGTGGCGGAATCCATATTGAAGGCCAAGGGCCTGGAGGTGGTCTTTGAGGAGGCAAACTCCAGCACGGTCACCAAGGACAATATTATCTCCCAGAGCCCCGAGGCCAACGCCGAGGTGGAGGAGGGGGACACGGTCACCCTGGTGGTGAGCCTGGGCCCCGATGTGAAGCAAGTCCCCATGATCGACGTGACCCGTATGACCCTGGCCGACGCCACCGACGCCATCACCAAGCTGAACCTGCGCATTGGCGAGGTAAAGCCTGTGTCCAGCGAGGACTATGCGGAGGGGCTGGTGTGTTATCAGAGCATCCCCCTCAACACCACTGTGCCGGAAGGCACTGTGGTCAACCTGCACGTGAGCCAGGGGCCTGACATCACCAAGCCCCCGGAGGCCACCGAGTCCGCCGAGCCCCAGCCCACGCCTACGCCCGCCGCCGGCAAGCCCCGGACGAAGAGCGGCACCGTGGAGCTGCCCAATGACCGGGAGAGCGTCACTGTCCGGGTCACTGTGGGCGGCGTGGAACAGCGCAATGAGCCGGTGGACACCCGTATGCGCATCTACCGCTTCAATGTGGAGGGCACCGGGCTTCAGGAGATCCTGGTCTACATTGACGACGTTCAGGTCAAGAGCTATACCGAGGACTTCAGCAGCTGATGGAGGGTATCATCCATAAGGCCCTGTCCGGGTTCTACTATGTGGACTGCGATGGGGAGAGCGTCACCTGCCGGGCCAGGGGGAAGTTCCGCCATGAAAAGCTCACCCCCCTGGTGGGAGACCGGGTCTCCATCACCCGTCTGCCCGACGGCAGCGGCTCGGTAGACGCCATTTTGCCCAGGAAAAACGAGTTTCACCGCCCGGCGGTGGCCAACATCGACCTGCTGGTGGTGGTCTGCTCCGGGGCCATCCCGGTCACCGACCCCTTCCTCATCGACCGGGTCACCGCTATGGCAGAGCGCCGGGGCTGTGAGAGCGTTATCTGCTTTAATAAGTGGGACTTGGAACAGCCCCAGGCCCTCTATGAGACCTATCGGAACGCCGGGTTTCCCACCCTGCGGGTCAGCGCCGAGACGGGAGAGGGCATTCAGGCTCTCTCCGACTTGATCGCCGGGAAGGTTTGCGCCTTTACAGGCAACTCCGGCGTGGGGAAGTCCAGCATTTTGAACATCCTGGAACCGGGCTTTGTCCGGCCGGTGGGGGAGGTCAGCGAGAAGCTGGGCCGGGGCCGCCACACCACCCGGCACGTGGAGCTGTTCCGCTTGAAAAACGGCGCCGTAGTGGCCGACACCCCTGGTTTTTCCTCCTTTGAGGAGGAGGGGACGGGCTGTCCCCCGGAGGAATTGCAGTACGCCTTCCGGGAGTTTGCCCCCTATCTGGACGGGTGCAGGTTCCTGGACTGCGCCCATGTGAAGGAGAAGGGCTGTGCCGTGCTGGAGGCCCTCCAGGCCGGAAAAATTGCCCAGAGCCGCCATGACAGCTATGTGCGCCTCTATGAACAGGCCCGTTCTGTCCCGGAATGGCAGAGAAAATAAAGGAAAACGCACCAAAGGCCGTCTTCTTTCGTATACTGAGGTATCTCAGAAGCGAAAGGAGGCGGCTTTTATGCTGTCTGCGGAAATGAAGCGCGATCTGGCCCTGGCGGCGGCCTGTACCGGCGGCGTGGCGGTACTGCTGGCCCCTGCCAGCGTGGTTACGTTGGCCATCGGGCTGGCGGCGGGCTACAAGGGACAGGACTACATCAAGGCTCTGCTGGAGGGAGGTGACAAGGCATGAGGATCGTAGTGGTGAAGTCCCCCAAGGCCCTGCGGGGCATTTTGCGCCGTTTGTTCCACCTGAAATGAGACATACCTTCCGCTCCCTGCTCATATAGATGCACAGAAGAAAGAGGCGGGAAGCCTGTGCAAGGAGTGGAATACGCTTATGGAATTGGAATTGAACCGGATCCAGCTCTACGGTTTTCACGCGGTGCTGGACACCACCCTCCCCAGGGAGGAGACGTTGGAAATGATCGTGCCGGATGCCTGCCCTGATATCCTCCGGGTGGTGGACACCGACGGAAAAGTGCTCATCAGCCGCCGGGAGGCCATGGACGGCAGGGTGGAGCTCTCCGGGGCCTTCAGGGCCGCTGTTCTCTATATCCCCGACGGGGAGAGTGGTGTGCGGCACCTGGATGTGACCATCCCCTTCACCTGTGCCGCGGAGGACAAGGACATCACCCCCGGCTGCTGTGTGGTGGCCTCTGCCCGGCTGTGCCGGGCGGATACCCGGGCGGTGAATCCCCGGAAGGTGCTGGTGCGGGCGGAGGCGGCCATCGACATCACCGTCTTTGCCCCCAAGAGCGACGACATCTGCACCCACGTGCCCGACGCCGAGGCCCAGGGCATCGAACAGCTCACCGAGACCCAGGAGGTCTATCTCACCGCCTGTGTCCAGGAAAAGCCCTTCTCCTGTACCGACGAGATCACTCTTCCTGTAAACAAGGCCGCCCCGGCGGAGCTTTTGAAGAGCCGGGTGAGCTTCAGCCGGGGGGACGCCAAAATTATCGGCAACAAGCTCATCTTCAAGGGGAGCGCAAACCTTTCTATCCTCTACCGGGGGGAGGATGACGGCCTCTACACCACCGGGGCGGAGCTGCCTTTCTCCCAGATCATGGAGGTCTCCGGGGTGGGGGAGGACGCCGAGTGCGAGCTGACTCTGGCTCTGGCCGGGGCAGACTGTACGCTGGACAGCGGGGACGACCGGCTGATGACGGTGAGCGTGGAAGTGCTGGCCCAGGCCGTGGTGCGGGAGCTGCGGGTGGTGGAGATGCTCTCCGACGCTTACAGCACCAAGGAGTACCTGACGGCGGAGTGGGACAGCTGCGCTGTGGAGGGCCGCCTTGACCGGGGCGTTCGCACCCAGAACGTCCGGGAGGTGTGGGAGGCCGCCGTCCCCATGCGGGAAGTGGTGGACTGCCGGGCCGCCGTGGGCACTGTAAGCCGGGCCAGAGAAGGGGAGAAGCTGATCCTCACCGCCCAGGTTGAGGTGCAGGTGCTCTATCTGGGGGAGGAGGGAGAGCTCTGCTCCGCCTGCCACCCGGTGAGCGTGCCCTGCGCCCTGGAGCTGCCCGAGGGCACCGCCTGCTTCTGCCAGTGCGAGGTGGTGGGAGACGTGTATGCCTCCGCCGCCATGGGCGGCATTGAGGCCAGGTTCAGCCTGGACTTCCGCTTCTGCGCCCTTTCCCAGCGGCAGCTCACCGGCCTTTCCGACCTGCGGCCGGGAGAGGCCCCGGAGCAGGCCGGCGACCAGCCTTCCCTTGTCCTGCGGATGCTGGAGGGGGGAGAGCGGCTCTGGGACGTGGCCAAGGCCTATGGTACCACCATCGGGGACATCATCAGCGCCAATGAGTTGGAGGGGGAGTCCGCCGCGGCGGGCCGCCTGCTGCTCATTCCCAGGAGAAGGTAAGGGGGAGAGGAAGATGGAAGACAACAAGCTCTATGACGACATCGCCCAGCGCACCGGGGGCGACATTTACATCGGCGTGGTGGGCCCTGTGCGCACAGGCAAGTCCACCTTTATCAAGCGGTTCATGGAGACCCTGGTCATTCCCAACATAGAGAACGTCTACCGCCGGGAGCGGGCCCGGGATGAGCTGCCCCAGTCCGGCTCCGGCCGGACGGTGATGACTGCCGAACCCAAGTTCGTCCCGGAGGAGGCGGTGCGGGTGGACATGAGCGACGGGGCCGCCTTCTCTGTCCGCCTCATCGACTGCGTGGGGTACATGGTGCCTGGCGCGGCGGGCCAGACCGAGGACGACGCCCCCCGGATGGTCACTACCCCCTGGTTCGACCACCCGGTCTCCATGACGGAGGCCGCCGAGGCGGGAACCCGGAAGGTCATTGCCGAGCACTCCACCATTGGCGTGGTGGTCACCACCGACGGCACTATCACCGACATCCCCCGGGAGGACTACCTGGAGGCGGAGAGTCGGGTCATTGGGGAGCTGAAGGAGCTGGGAAAGCCCTTCCTGGTGCTCCTCAACTCCGCCTATCCCGACTCCGACCGGGCCAAGGCCATCCAGGCCGACATCAGCGACCGCTACGATGTGAGCTGTATCCGCTGTAACTGCCTGGAGCTGGACGAGGCGGACGTGACCGCCATCATCCGTTCCGTGCTCTATGAGTTCCCGGTGAAGGAGATGGATCTCTTCCTGCCCTCGTGGATCGACGCGCTGCCTTACGACCATCCCATCAAGAGCGAGCTTTACGCCGCCATCCGGGAGGGGGCGGGGGCCCTGCGGCGGGTGCGGGACGTGGAGGCATCCATGGCCGCCATCGGCGCCTGTGAGACGGTGAGCAGCGCAAGGGTCACCTCCATCGACCTGGGCTCCGGGAAGGCCATGGCCGCCCTGGAGCTGCCCCGGGGGCTTTTCTACGACACCATCTCCACCCAGTCCGGCTTCGCCATCGCCGACGACGGCGACCTGATGAGCCTGCTCACCGAGCTGGCGGGGGTGAAGCGGGAGTACGACAAGGTGGCCGAGGCCATCGCACAGGTTCGGGAGACGGGGTACGGCATCGTGGCCCCCAGCGCCGAGGAGCTGCGGCTGGAGGAGCCGGAGATCGTCAAGCAGGGAGGACGGTACGGCGTACGGCTGAAGGCCAGCGCCCCCAGCATCCACATGATCCGGGCGGACATCGAGACCGAGGTCTCCCCCCTCATGGGCAGCGAGAAGCAGTCCGAGGAGATGGTGGGCTACCTCCTCCAGGAGTTCGAGGGGGACACCGCCCGCATCTGGGAGTCCAACATCTTCGGCAAGTCCTTCCACGACCTGGTGAGCGAGGATCTGAACACCAAACTCAAGCGGATGCCCGAGGACGCCAGGGACAAACTGCGGGAGACCCTCCAGCGGGTCATCAACGAGGGTTCCGGCGGGCTGATCTGTATCATTCTATAAGCAAAAACGCCTGAAAGCAGATGCTTTCAGGCGTTTTTTACCGCTTTTCTTATTCCTGGCCCAGGATCACGATGCCCACCGCGGCCACGGCGATGACGGCGTACTGGGCGCGTGTCAGCTTCTCCTTGAGGAAGAGGCGGCTCCACAGCAGGGAGGCAACACAGTAGGAGGAGATCATGGGGGCGGCCACGATGGCGTTGGCCCCGATGGCGTAGATGTAGGCGAACTGGCCGGCGGTCTCGCACAGGGCGGCGATGACCTTGGGCCGCTCCCGGGAGACCTCGAAGGTGCCCTTGCGGATGACTACTACGTAGACAAAGGCGAAGATGGCCATGAGCAGGAAGGTGAGCTCATAGGCGATGTTGGCCTGGGCCTCGGCGATGACGCCGGTGCCCGCCTCCTCGTCCAGCAGGAGCATGGCGTCCACAAAGGTGCCCAGGCCGTCGATGAGGCAGTAGAGCAGGGGGAAGGTGATGGCGATGATGCTGTGGGTGTGCTTTTTATCCGCCGTCACGCCCTCCAGGGCCCGCTGGGCGTCGTCCTTGCGCTTTTCGATGACGGACAGGGCAAAGACACCGATGCAGACCAGGGCCACGCCCAGGAGCTGGATGCCGGACATGGTCTCGCCCAGAATGAAGAAGCACAGCAGGGCGGCCACGGCGCCGGAGGAGTTGCAAACTGGGGAGGAGACCGAAAGCTCGATGTAGCGAAGGCCCGCGTAGCCCAGGATCATGGACAGGATGTAGCAGAAGGAGGCGGGCAGGTAGGTGATGATGTCCCTGGGGGAGAAGGGGGTGCCGGTGACGATCATAAAGATGGCGTGAACGCCCATCACACAGCCCACGGCCATGACCATTTTCCAATGGCTGTAGGGGTCGTCGCTCTTGGAGCCCATTTTGGAGAAGAGGTCGGAGCCGCTCCAGAAGAGGATGGCGATGAGGGCAAGGATAAACCAGTTCATTGTAAATTTTCGTCCTTTCTAATGATAGATGTACTCAAGCGGGAAAGGACGCCGCCGGGGGCGGCCTGCGGGGGAACCGGGGATTGTGCCAGCAGGAAAAACGCCGGGTGGATTTGTGATTCACGGACGAGCCGCCTCCTTTCATGGGCCTTTTTGGCCCGACAAGTTGATATTATAGTAAATTTTGCCGCTGAAAGCAATCCCCAAAAAGAGGGACAGGGAAATTTCCCTGTCCCTTATGGCTTTTATTCAGCTATTTCCGCGTCCATGACCGCCGGACTGCTGTCATAGTCCGGCGCCAGAGGGAACTCTACCGTGACCACAAAGAGGTCGGCCACCGGCTCCACCCGAAGGATACCGCCGCAGGCGGCGGTGAAGCTCTCGGCAATGGCAAGGCCCAGGCCGCTGCCCCCGTCGGTACGGCTGGGGTCGCCCCGGACGAACCGGGCGGTGAAGTCCACGCCGCCGGGCAGCTCTGTTTTGGAGGTGTTTTTTACGGATACGACGGCTTTGCCGTCCTCTATGCCCAGGGTCAGATAGACCCGGGAGCCCTCCAGGGCATAGCCAAGGGCGTTTTGGAGCAGGTTTTGGAAGACCCGGTAGAGCCTGTCTCCGTCGGCCACGATGGTGACGGGCTCTTCGGGGAGGGACTGCCGCAGGGTCACGGGGGCGGTCTCGATGACCTCCGCCATATCGGCGACGGTCTGCCGCAGGAGCTTGGCCAAGTCCAAGGGCTCCAGCTTGACGGGCAGGTCGCCGGAGGCGGCCTTGCTCACCTCGAATACGTCCAGCACCATGGCCCGGAGACGCTCCGCCTTCTGGCTGAGGATATCCACATACTCCCCGGCGGGGGGGGCCAGCTGCTCCTGTTTGAGGAGCTCGGCGTAGCTGATGATGGAGGTGAGGGGGGTCTTGATGTCGTGGGAGACGTTGGTGACCAGCTCTACCTTCATCCGCTCGCTGCGGGTCTGCTCCGCCACGGCCCTGGCCATGCCCTGCTGGATATCCGCCACCTCCTGGGAAGCCTTGCCCAGGTCGCTGTCGGCGGGCAGGAGCCCGGAGGTCAGGTCGCCGTTGTGGACGGCGGTGATCTGGTCGGTGAGCAGGCCCAGGTCTTTGGCGAGGGTCAGGAAACGCCGGGCCGTCACCAGATAGATGACAAGGGAGAGCAGCAGGGGAAGGAGGAACAGATTCCAGATAGACCAGCGGGGAAGGGAATTCTGCACCGTGGCCAGGATCAGGAAGAAAATCAGCTCTGCCCCCACCAGGAGCAGGGAAAGCCCCATCCAGCCGCACTGGCGGCTGAAGCGCTTCTGCACCGGCAGGCGAAGGCCCTTGGCCCGCAGAAGGCCAAGGAGGCCGTGCCGCCAGGGCTTGTCCCCATAGTGCAGGTCGTTGAGGAACAGGTACAGTGTCCAAAAGGCCGGAAGGATGGCACCGGGCCGATGGGCGACCTCCTGGATATACTCGGTGAGGAACCAGGGGGCTTGATAGTAGACCCCGTCCTCCATGGCGACGGCGAAGGTCATCTCTTGGAAGAGATACCGCATATTTTCCGTCAAGGGCAGGACAAGGAACACCAGAGCCGCCAGCAGGAGCAGGAGCTTGCACTCGAACCAGATACGGCCTGTCATCCCGGCGATGGCCCGGTCTGCCAGAGACTTTTCCCGGCGGAGGGGGAACCAGATAAACAGGAGGAGAAGGCCCACGGCCATCTGGATGGCTCCGCTCATCAGCGCACTCCGGCGGCTTTGCCAATTCTGCTCCAGCTGGTAGAGCCGGTTATACTGCCAGCGGGACCAGTTGGAGGCGTAATTGGGTTGGAGGTAGAGGGCGGGGACGTCGGCCACGGCGATGAAAACGGAGACGTCCTCTGTCTCTTTCCCGGCGGGGAAATTCACGTAGCCGGGGAGGTACCAGTGCTCACCGTCGTCCACGTAAAGGCTCTGACCGTTCTCCCCGTAGATGGAAACCTGCTCACCGGCTATAGCCAGCGTACACTTGCCGTTCTGAAAGGTGAGGACGGTATCATAACCGGAGGGAGCGGCGTGGTAATAGTCGGCATCGTCTATATTGGTATAGAGGACGGTATCGCCGTTTTGGATGCAATACAGGATATTTTTGTCGCCCTGGATGGCCTGATGATAGGCCTCCGCCTCCTTTTTCCACTGTGCCCGGGTGGCCTCGGTGGGCTTGCCGACAACGGAGCCGCTGTCGATATACCAGCCGACGTCCTGCTGGAGGATCACAGTCTCGGCGACGCCCTCCACGGCGAGTGCGTACTCGTCGCCATAGCTGTAGTAATCGCCGTTGACCGGCCCGCCGGCACCCATGGCGAGGAAGGTATTCATCAGCCTGGAGAGGTAGTCCCGAAAGGACTCTGTCTGCTGAAAATCACTTTGGAGGGTGTTTTTCAGCCGGTCACGTCCGCTTTCGCTCATCATGCTCCCCGCCAGGGGGAGGAGGGAGGTGAGCAGAAGGCTCACCCCCAGAGCGAAGCTGAAAAAGCCGAAAATTGTCTTACTTTTTTTCCATTTTGTAGCCAATGCCCCACACCACCTTCAAATATTCTGGTTCCTTGGGCTCCAGCTCGATCTTCTCCCGGATGCGGCGGATGTGTACCATGACCGTGTTCTCTGTGGCGTAGGCGCTTTCCGCGTCCCAGACACGGCGGTAAATTTCCTCAGCGGGGAAGATACGGCCCAGGTGACTCATAAGCAGGTCGACGATCTTTGTCTCGGTGGCGGTGAGCTTTACCGGCTCGCCGTCGGCATAGAGGACGCGGCTTTCCGGGTCGTAGGAGAGGCGGCCGGTCTCATACCGGGCGCTCTGGACGGCGTTCACGTCCCCCAGGCGGGTATAGCGGCGCAGATGGCTCTTGACCCGGGCCACCAGCTCCTGGGGGTGGAAGGGCTTTGCCACATAGTCGTCCGCCCCCATGGAGAGGCCCAGCACCTTGTCGGTGTCCTCGCTTTTGGCGGAGAGGACGATGATGGGCAGGTTCCGCCGCTCCCGGATGCGCATGACGGCGGAAAGGCCGTCCAGCCGGGGCATCATCACGTCCATGAGAATGAGCCGCAGGCCGGGATCCACCGCCTTGTCCAGGGCCTCCATGCCGTCATAGGCCCGCAAGACCTCATAGCCCTCCGCCTCCAGCAGCAGGGCGACGGCACCTACGATCTCTTTATCGTCGTCCACCACTAAGATCTTCTCGCTCATAAGTGACCTCCTTTGGAACAGGGCAAGTATAGCAGGGGATCCCTACAAACAACTTGACAGTTCTCTTACAAATTTCTTACAGTTGCTCCCCGCCCCGGACGAAAGTCTCCAGGGCGGGACGATCCAGCAGGCGGATGACGCCGTAGCCCGTTGCGATCCAGCCCTGGGCGGCGAAGCGGGAGAGGACACGGCTCACGGTCACCCGGCTGGTGCCCACGGCGGTGCCAAGCTCCTCGTGGGTGGTGCGCAGACACCCGGCGGAATTTGACTGGCGCAGGAGCGCCCCCGCCAGGCGGCGGTCGGCGGGGCGGAAGGTGATGTCATCTACGTGGCCGGAGAGGAGCCGCACCGTCCGGGCCAGGTAGCGCAGCAGGGGAAGGGCCAGCTCCGGGTGCTCCCGGAGGAGCCGCTCCAGCCGGGAGCCATCCACGGAGATGATCTGACATTCGGTCACTGTGACGGCGGAGGAGACCCGTGGGGACTGGTCGAAAAAGGACGCCTCTCCCATCAGGTCGCCGGCGTGGTGAACGGTGAGGAGCCGCTCCGTCCCCTCTGGAGAGCTGATAAAGCTCCGGGCGACGCCGCTTTCCAGGTAGTAAAACTCTGTGGGGATGGTATTCTGCAGATAGATGAGCCGGCCGGGGTCGTAGCGCCGGGAGACCTGTCCTTGGGCCAGCAGGGATAATATTTCTTTATATTCCATGGCTTGTGCCTCCTTTTTTAGATTGTATCACAGTTTACATTCTTTTGACAAGAACTCTGTCATACTAGACACAACAAAGACCCAAAGGAGGGGCTTACAATGGGAATGACCATGACCCAAAAGATACTGGCCAGGCACGCCGGACTTTCAGAGGTGAAGGCGGGGCAGCTCATCGAAGCCAAGCTGGATCTGGTGCTGGGCAACGATATCACCACCCCTGTGGCCATCACCGAGTTTGAGAAAGCAGGGCTTACCCAGGTGTTTGACAGGGACAAGATCGCCATTGTCCTGGATCACTCCACCCCCTGCAAGGATATCAAGTCCGCCCAGCTCTGCGCCCAGGCCAGAGACTTTGCCGGGAAATACGCCATCACCCACTTCTACGATGTGGGCCAGGTGGGCATCGAACACGCCCTGCTGCCGGAGAAGGGGCTGTGCGCCCCCGGCGAGGCCATCATCGGGGCGGACTCCCACACCTGTACTTACGGGGCTCTGGGGTGCTTCTCCACCGGTGTGGGCTCTACCGACATGGCCGCCGGCATGGCCACCGGCCTTGCCTGGTTCAAGGTGCCCGCCGCCATCAAGGTGACCTTGAAGGGGAAGCTCCGGCCCTATGTCTCCGGCAAGGACGTTATCCTCCACCTCATCGGCCTGATCGGGGTGGACGGAGCCCTCTATCAATCCCTGGAGTTTGCCGGGGAGGGGGTGGCGGAGCTCACCATGGACGACCGCTTTACCATTGCCAACATGGCCATCGAGGCAGGAGCCAAGAACGGCATCTTCCCGGTGGACGACAAGACCAGGGCCTATCTGGAGGGCCGGGTCAGCAGGCCCTGGGAGGCGGTGGAGGCCGACGGCGACGCCGTCTATGAGAGGGAAGTGGTCATCGACCTGAGCGCCCTGCGGCCCACCGTGTCCCTGCCCCACCTGCCCTCCAACACCAAGACAGTGGACGAGGTGGCGGGGCTTCCCATCCAGCAGGTGGTCATCGGCTCCTGCACCAACGGGCGGCTGAAGGATCTGGAGGAGGCCGCCGCCATCCTGAAGGGAAAGACTGTGGCGGCGGGCATCCGCTGTATCGTCATCCCCGCCACCCAGCAAATTTATATGGACGCCATGAAGGCGGGCTATTTGGAGACCTTTATCAATGCCGGCTGTGCCGTGTCCACTCCCACCTGCGGCCCCTGTCTGGGCGGCCACATGGGGGTCATGGCCGCCGGGGAGCGGTGTGTATCCACCACCAACCGAAACTTTGTGGGGCGGATGGGGGATGTGAGCTCCGAGGTCATCCTGGCCTCTCCCGCTGTGGCGGCGGCCTCTGCCATCGCCGGGTGCGTGGCAGACCCCAGCAAGATTTGACGGAGGTGTAAAGGAATGAAGATTTACAAATACGGCGACAACGTGGATACCGACGTCATCATCCCGGCGCGCCACCTGAACGATCCAGACCCCAAGGCCCTGGCTTCCCACTGCATGGAGGACATCGACAAGGACTTTGCCAAAACGGTGGAGCAGGGGGACATTGTGGTGGGCGGCGCCAATTTCGGCTGCGGCTCCAGCCGGGAGCACGCCCCCCTGGCCATCAAGGCCAGCGGCGTCAAGTGCGTCATCGCCAAGAGCTACGCCCGGATTTTTTACCGCAATGCCATCAACATCGGCCTGCCCATCCTGGAGTGCGCCGAGGCCGCCGAGGGCATCCGGCCCGGCGATGAGGTGAGCGTGGACTTTGCCACCGGCGTCATCTCCGATGAGACCCAGGGCAAGACCTGGCAGGCGGCGCCCTTCCCGGCGTTTATCGACGGTATCATCCAAAGCGGGGGCCTGCTGAAGTCCCTGAAGGCGAGAGGAGTGGCGAAATGAACTATAAGATCGCGCTTATCCGGGGCGACGGCATCGGCCCCGAGGTGGTCAATGAGGCGGTAGGCGTTTTGGACGCTGCAGCGGAGAAGTTTGGTCACAGTATCGAATATGTGGACGTCCTGCTGGGCGGCTGCGCCACCGACGCGGTGGGGAAGAGCTACCCCGACGGTACGGCGGAGAAGTGCAGAGCCTGCGACGCCATCCTGCTGGGCGCCGTGGGAGGGCCCAAGTGGGGCCCCGACAAGCCCGCCGACCAGCGGCCGGAGACCGCCCTGCTGGCCCTGCGCAAGGACTTGGAGCTATACGCCAATCTACGTCCCGCCACCCTGCGGCCCGCCATGGCCGACTCCAGCCCCCTGCGCCGGGAGACCGCCGAAAAGGGCATCGACCTGATGATGGTGCGGGAGCTCACCGGCGGCATCTATTTCGGGAAGCGGGACAAGTATCAGACCGAGGATCGGGGCGTGGAGTGTACCGACCTGATGGCATACTCCGAGAAAGAGATCGAGCGCATTGGCCGCAGGGCCTTTGAGCTGGCGCGGCTGCGCCGTGGAAAGGTGTCCAGCGTGGACAAGGCCAACGTGCTGGAGACCTCCCGGCTGTGGCGGGAGGTCATGCACCGTCTAGCCAAGGAGTATCCTGACGTGCAGTATGAGGACGTGCTGGTGGACAACTGTGCCATGCAGATCGTCCGGGATCCCGGCCAGTTTGATGTGGTGGTCACGGAGAATATGTTCGGCGACATCCTCTCCGATGAGGCCAGCATGGTCACCGGCTCTATCGGCCTGCTGCCCTCCGCCTCTATTGGAGACACGGCCCCCGGGCTTTACGAGCCTATCCACGGCTCCGCCCCCGACATCGCGGGCCAGGACAAGGCCAACCCCATGGCCACCATCCTGTCGGCGGCTATGATGTTCCGTTATTCCTTCCAGCGCAGGGAAGAGGCGGACGCCATTGAGCAGGCGGTGGACGCAGTGCTTGCCGAAGGCTGGCGCACTGCCGACATCGCCAAGCCGGGGGAGAAGGTCGTCGGTACAAAAGAGATGGGGCGGCTCATCCGGGAAAAGCTGGCCGCACTTTAAGAAATGAAGAAAAAAGACCGGAGTAAAAAGCTCCGGTCTTTTTATTCGTCATCTCCCAGCTTGGGCGCCAGCGGCGGCACCGCCCCATCCATAGCGGCGGAGAGCAGGTAACGGTAAATGCCCGCTTTCTGCTCATCGTAGAGATCCAGCTTTTGATAGAGTTTCTTGTAATAGGCAAAGGTATCGGTCTTCATTCGCACTGTCCGGCGCAGGTTGGCCTGGCTGCCGACCAGGCTACCGCCCCGCTTGAAGTAATAGTAAAGCGGCTCATCCACAAGGGCGACCAGGCGGGTGCGCTCAATATATTCCAGATTAAAGAGGAAGTCCTCGCCCCAACTGGCCTGAGGGTCAAAACGGAGGCGGGCTGCCTCCACAATAGAGCGGCGGTAAAATTTGTTCCACAGCACGCCGTAATAGTAATTCGCCGGGGCCTTCATCATCTGCTCGGCATACTCCCGCCGGGTGAGGACACCGGAGCCCCTGATGTGCCCGCGGCTGACCATTCGCTCGCCCGCCACCCGGTAGAAGTGGCTCACCACCAGGTCGCCGCCGGTACTCTCTGCTGCGTGGAGAAACCGTTCGGTGGCGTCGGGGGTGAGCCAATCATCTCCGTCCGCGAATTGGAGAAAACGGCCCTGGGCCTGATCCAACGCTTTATTGCGACTGTCAGAGACGCCGGTATTGGATTTGTCGATCAGCCGAAAACGGCTGTCTGCGCGCTCATAGGAGCGGCAGATATAGGCAGAGGCGTCGTCGCTGCCGTCATTGACCAGCAGCACCTCTAAATTAGGGTAGGTCTGGGCCCGAATGGAGTCCAGGCACCGTTCCAAATAAGGGGCGACGTTATATACGGGAACAATGATGCTTACCAGTGCGCCATCCATAGGGATCCCTCGCTTTTCACGTTCTTTTTTGCTATTGTAGCAGTTTTTGATGCCAAAAGCAAAGTTAATGGTCGCTTAGTCATATAAAGCCAAGCATTTCCTGACAGGGAGATATCCAAATTACTACGAATTTACTACATCCGGCTCTTCCGCTCCATGGGGTTTTGCATAAATTTCCCCGCAACTATGCAGCCGGCATATTGTTTTCCCAAAAGGGTTCTGATATAATCAAAAAAACGTGTCTTTTCCCTCTCCCTGCGGAGAGCAACTTTGAAAGTAAGGAGCAAAGCATATGAAAAAGAAAATCACATCCCTTCTGCTGGGCCTCACCCTTTGTCTGGGCCTGCTGCCCGCCGCCGCTCTGGCGGATGGCGCCCCGCTCTACGAATGGAAGAGCCAAGTCCCGGAGGATCCCGGCGCCATCACCTACGATATGGAGGTGGCCGATTTCGGCACAATGGAATACGGCTACAGGAAAGAGGACTGCCCCACCCTCACCATCTCCTTTACCAACACCAGTGACCAGACCCTATGGTATATCCACGATTTCAGTTCCAAAGGCGGCGACCGCTTTAACGTCACTGTGCCCCGGGAGGGCTGGGACAGTATCCGCCAATATCTGGTGATCCCCATCAGCACCTACGCTCTGGAGCTGAAGCCCGGCTCCTCGGCCAGTGTGAATGTGACCCCGTACACCGGATACCGGGAGAGTACCAGTTTCCCTGCCGGGGTGTATGACGGAGAGCTGGACTTCTTCTTTGCCACTTCCGACGAGCCTGTGGGCAGAAACCGGTACGACGAGCCCATCTTCGAGGGGGGCAACTACCCCCTGCCCTACCACTTTGAAATAGTCTATGACGGCTATATAGGCGGTGAGGAGGCCATGGAGCTGGACCGGGAGAGCGTGGACTTCGGCCCAGTGGAGATGGAGGACACCGTTATCGAGACCGTCTCTGTCACCAACCGGGCCAAGGTGGAGATAGAGCTGCAGGCCAAACTGGCAAGCGAGGGGACCAATCATGGGGCCTTTGAGCGGAGCGTCCAACAGTGCCTTGAACTGAAGGAGAAGCAGTGGACTCTGGCCCCCGGTGAAACGGCTCAGGTCGAAATCGTCAAGGGCACCACAGGGAACAACAAACTCCCGGGCCGGTATGATACCGAACTGGTGCTGACCTCCGAATACCGGGTGGAGGGGGGAGGCAACCTCATGTCCTACCGGGACGAGAAGGTGGTGCCCATCACCCTCACCCCGGTGAAGGGGGGCAATCTGTCCGTCTTGGTGCAGCTGGAGTCCCCCCAGGGCCCCTCGGGGTATTTCACCTCCGCCGACGGAGCCACGACATACTGGGGCAACGAGAACATCGACGTGCCCTACGGCGGGGATCTGTCCCTGAACATTGTCCCCTTTGTCCCCGAGCATGGTTACGTTCTGGCGATACAGCAGTTTAGCAGCACCTCCAGCTACCACTATGTGGGCCATGACGCTACCCTTCTGGCCCAGGATGTAACGGACAGACAACATTACCGGGTGAGCATCGCCTCCTGCGCTGTACCCCCCGCCGACTGGGCCCGGGACGCGGTGGGCAGAGCCTACTCCCTGGGCATCTTCTCCCCCGGCGGCGATATGCCGGGTCTTGGCAGCGGGGGCGACCACGGCGTCAACGGGGAGATACCCGACTCCTCCTACGCCGCCCCCATCACCCGGAAGGATTTCTGCAATCTGGCCATGGAGATTTATCTTAAGCTGCGGCCCGAGGAGTATCGCGAACTCCCGAACTCCCTGCCCACCTCCTTCACCGACACGGACGACATGAACGTCCGCCGGCTGGCCTATCTGAAGGTCATCACCGGCGTGGGAGATGAAAAATTTGACCCCGACGGTCAGCTGACAAGAGAGCAGGCCGCCGCCATCCTCTCCCGGCTGGCGGGGGTGCTGGGCATCAATCTGGACAAGGCTGCCCCCACCTTTGACGACAATGGCTCCATCTCCCCCTGGGCCAGCGAGGCCGTGGGAGAGATGCAGGCCGCCGGTATTATGGGCGGTTTGGGCAATAACCAGTTCGGCCCCCAGGGCACTTACAGCTGGGAGCAGTCCATCGCCACCCTCATGCGGATTTACGATATGACGATGTAAGCTCTGCCGGAACATTTTAGCCATATCCTGATTGAATCAAAGAAAGGATGGGCGTTCCATCTCCCGCCTTTCCCACTTTCCGTACTACCGCTGCAGGTAAAAGGATGGAAAGATACGCTGAGATATGCGATGAGATCATCTACCGAACAAATAGAGGCAACACCTGAAAATACAGGTGTTGCCTCTATTTGTAAAGATATGTAACGTTAAATTGAAAAGGGGCTATTCTTTGGCGGCAAAGAAAAGTCTTGACAATGGAGATGACATATACGATAATCTGAAAAAGAATATTTGCTTTTTCCTTACAAACACTAAGGGGCAAGAAAGGCAGGTAATTACTATGGCACTGATCCATTTTAACACCCAGGGCTTTGACAGAGCCCGTGATTCCGACATCCCTGTCCTGGTGGATTTCTGGGCCACCTGGTGCGGCCCCTGCCAGATGCTGGGGCCCGTCATCGAGCAGCTGGCGGAGGAGTACGAGGGCAAGGACGTGGTCATCGGCAAGGTGGACGTGGACGAAAACCCGGATCTGGCCGCCCGCTACGGCGTTATGAGCGTGCCCACGGTCATCCTCTTCAAGGACGGAGCGGAAGTGGAGCGGAAGGTTGGCGTCATGCCCTTCGACGTGTACGCCGAGCTTCTGGACGGCGCCCTGAGCTGATATGCGCATTATGGCCATCGACTACGGCGACGCCAGGACAGGCGTCGCCGTATCCGATCCCACCGGACTTCTGGCGGGATTTACCACCGTGATCCAAAGCCACAGACCGGAGTGCGTCGCCGACCAGCTTGCGGCCCTTGCCAAGGCGCACGGGGCAGAAGAGCTGGTGATGGGGTTCCCGCGGAATATGGACGGCTCTGAGGGCCCCAGGGCGGAGCTGTACCGGACTTTCGCCGCTCTGGTGGAGGAGCGCACAGGTCTTCCTGTGACGCTCTGGGACGAACGGCGCACCACCATTGAGGCCCACGCCATTTTACATGAGAGCGGCAAAAAGATGAAGGCCCACAAGAAAAATGTGGACGCCGTGGCCGCCACCCTCATTTTAGAGGGCTATCTGACCAGAAAAAGACTACAGGGGTGAGTTCTCTCACCCCTGTTTTTTTCGGAAAAGCTCCCGAAGGCCAATATAGAGAAGATAGCCCCCGAAAAAGCGGCGCAGAAGCCCGACATCAAGGGCGGTGGCCGCCCAAGCGGCAGCCGCCGTTCCGGCCAGTCCCGCAAGAATGGCGGGGAGGGCTGTTCTTTTGTCGATATAGCCGTTTTTGATGTGACTGGGCAGGGCGGTTGCCGCGGTGGGGAGGAAGTAGAGCAGGTTGATCCCCTGGGCCATGTGCTGATCCACTCCGGCAAAGGCGGTCATGTAGATCAGAAGGAGAGTGCCCCCTCCCACGCCAAAGCCGGAGAGGACGCCGGTGGCCGCCCCTGCCAGAGCGGCGATGAGCCAGACCCCCATCAGAAGAAAAGGGACTTGACGCCGCCGTAGAGGATCAGCAGAGCAAATCCCCGGCGAAGCCAGTCCATATTCAGGTTTTGAAAAAGCTTACCGCCCACAAAGCCGCCCACCAGGCCCCCTGCCAGATAGGGAAGCGCGGCCATTACATCCAGCCCGCCCCGAAGCAGGTAAATTACGGAGGACAAGGCGCACAGGGGCAGGATGATGGCCACCGAGGTGGCAAAAGCCCTGCGCTGATCCAGACCGCATTTGTCCACCAGCATGGGCACCAGTATCATCCCGCCGCCACCGCCAAAAAAGCCGTTGACCAGTCCGGCTGCGCCGCCGGCCAGGGCGGAGCGAAGCGTCATTTTTTCCACGAAAAAATCCCCTCCCGGCCTATTTTGGCAGGGAGGGGCAGTTTTATTCGGTGATGAGGGAGAGAACTACGTCTCCCGCCAGCATGAGCCCCGCGCAGGAGGGCACCCAGGCCACGCTGCCGGGGATGCTCCGCCGTCCCGGCGGCGGGGCTTCGCCGCAGTCGGCGGTGGGGGCTGGCTCTTCCGCCGACCAGAGCACCCGGTGGTGGTGGATGCCCCGGGCCCGCAGTTCCTTGCGCACCACCCGGGCCAGCGGACAGCCCATGGTCTTGGAGATGTCGGTGATCTGGAACCGGGTGGGATCCAGCTTGTTGCCGGTGCCCAGGGCGGAGATGATGGGAACGCCCCGCTCCAGGGCGGTCTGGATCAGATCCAGCTTGCAGGAGACCAGGTCGATGGCATCTATGATATAGTTGTAGTTTTGAGAGAAGAAAATCTCCCGGGTCTCTGGGGTATAGCGGTAGACAAGGGGATTCGCCTTACAGCTTGGAGCCACCTGGGCCACCCGCCTGGCCATGGCCTCCGCCTTTGGGGTGCCCACCGTCTCCACCGTGGCCTCCAGCTGGCGGTTCAGGTTGGTGACGCTCACCTCGTCGCAGTCAGCCAGGGTGAGCTCTCCCACCCCGGAGCGAGCCAGGGCCTCGGCGCACCAGCTTCCCACGCCCCCCAGGCCCAGCACGGCCACGTGGCTCCGGGCCAGCTTTTCCATGGCTGGGCGGCCCAGGAGCATCTCGGTGCGGAGAAGGGACTCGTCCATATCCATCGCTCCTCTCTGAAAAAAGAGCCGCCCAAGGCTGGGCGGCTCTTTTTCTGTCATTGGTTTAAGCCGCGGGGGACTCCTCCGGCTCGGCGCTCTCGGCGGGAGTGGCGGAGGGGGTGGGGACAGCGTTGCTGGCCACGCCGACATATTTCATGCCGTCCACGGCGGCGGCCTCCATGGCCTCGGTGAGGCCGTTGACCCACTCGGTCTGGTCGGTGCTCTGCTTGGCCTGGATGGCGGTGCCCTTCCAGGAGGGCTCCTCAGACTTCTCGAAGTAGATCACGTGCCAGCCGTAATAGTTGGCGTCTTCGCCGTTGTGGCAGACAAGGCCGGTGTCACCAGGCTGACGGGCGGGGTCGAAGATCCAGTCGTTGAACACGCCCACCATGTCGCCCTTGTTGATATAGGTGTAACGGCCGCCGTTACCCTTGGAGCCGCCGTCGTCGCTGTGCTCGTCGGCCAGAGCGCCGAAGCTCTCGGCAGTGGCCTTGCCGGACTTCCACTCCTCCAGCAGGGCCTCGGCCTCCGCCTTGGCGGCATCCATAGCCTCCTGGGTGGGAGCGCCCTGGGGGTCGTCAGCGGGGCTCTCCGCCATGATGAGGATGTGGCGGACGTTGACGGTGGGGTCGTTGACCAGGTAGCGATCCAGGAAGAGGAGCACCTGGTAGCCGGTGGTGGTCTCGATAGCGGTCACATCGCCGGCCCTGCGGGCAGAGTCCATCAGCCAGGAGCTGGCGGCAGCGCCGCCGGAGCTGAGGGTGCTGCCCAGCACCTTCTGCTGGAGGGAGTAGCCCTCCACAGCGTAGGCACCCTTGTAGGCCTCGGCCACGTAGTCGGGCGCGATCTCAATAAAGGTCTTTTCCCGGTCGGAACGGGAGACAGCCTCCAGCTTCTCCACGGCCTCGTCCGCTTTCTCCTTGGCCGCTGCCATGGCCGCGGCCTTCTCCTCGTCGGTGGCCTCCACGGTCTTGCCCTCGGCATCGGTGGTGGTGGGAGCGGTGCCGTCCACCACAAAGATACGGTAGTCGTAGCTGTCCAGGGTGTCGGGATGCTCGTCATAGTAGGCCTTCAGAGCATCCTCGTCGTAGGAGATGCCCTTTTCGTGCACCTCGGAGAATTCAGAGGCCAGCACGTCGTTGGTGAGATTGCGGACAAATACCTTCTCGGTGACGCCGTTACCGTAGACCTGGGCAAAGTAAGAGCTGCGGGTCATGCCGTTCTGGGCGCAGATCAGGTCGATGCCGGCAAGCTGCTCGTCGATGATCTTCTGGCCCTCCTCGGAGAGGGTATGGCCCTGGGCCTTGGCCTCGGCGCACAGGGCGGCGGTCTGCTGGAGGTAGGTCAGGGCATTGTCCCGGAAGGAGTCGGCATAGGTCTTGCCCTCTTCCTCATTGTACCACTGCTCGCCCTCGCTGATGTTGGGGTCATAGCCCAGGGAGATGCCCATCTGGGCGAACTGCTGGTACTGGGAGTAGGCGGAGTTCCGGGCCAGCACGTAATAATACTGCAGGTCGGCCACAGAGTAATCCACGCCGCCCACGGTGGCGGCCACGTCCTTGCCGTGATCCCTGCTGTTCATGCCGTTCCACACCAGAAGGGCCGCAGCGGCCACAGCACAGACAACGCCTACGGCGGTGTAGATGGTCTTCTGTCTCTTGGCGGCCAAAGCGTCGGCCTGTTCCTTCTGCTGACGCTGAGTAAGGCTCTCGGCCATCTCAGCCTTCCGCTGCTGTTTCTTATCGGATGCGCTCATTGCAGTCTTCAGTCCTCTCATTTTTTACCTATCACCGGGACGCCCGGCCCCGGCAGGAGCACCACCTGGTGCTCAACGCATTTTGTTATTATACAAGAAACCGTCCAACCTTGCAAGCCCCAAAGGGCGCAAAAAAAGAAAAACCGCTGTTTCTAAGAAAAAACAACGGTTTTTGGAAAAATAGAACCCCCGCCTTAGCCGTGTGGACCCGTTTAAAACCTGCACGTCTCCGGCAGGTGGGTCGCCTCCGCGCCGCTTTACCGCTTCCAACTTCCGGCCAAGGCCGGGAGGCCTGCGAACCGCGGCGCAAGCCGGCGTCCCGTTTCATAAATGTGGGTTTAAAAGGATCCATCACGCACCAGGCAGGGGAGGGGGGACATCAGCCCTCTCCGCCGGGGCCTTCCTCGTCCTGGAACAGGGCGTCCATAAACTGGTCGTAGACCTCCTCCAGCTCCTCTTCCGAATCCAGCGTAGACAACTGCTCCTCGCCGTTCACATCCACCACTTTCAGGATGATGAGGCCGGTCTCTTCCTCTTCCCCGGTCTCCTCGCCGGTGTCGGCAGGGAAGAAGGCCATGTAGATCTGGCCGTTATATTCTATGGTGTCCACATGCTCCAGCTCAAATTCATTGCCGTCCTCATCGGTAACGGAGATAAAATCGGGGCCGAATTCTTCGCTCATAGTCAGCGCCTCCCTTTCTTTTGCGTTCGGTGTCTCTATTGTACCCTGCGGCCGGGGAAAAAGCAAGGCCGGAGCGCTCCAAAATTTTGCAACGGCCGCCGAAGCATTGCCGCCCAGCAGGCCCGAGGAAATTTTGGGGTAGACAAACGGCGATCTGGTGGTATAATATAGAAGTCCTTTTATACCCTTTCACGCATTGAAATGGAGGTGTCACCATGCCTCAAGAGCATATGCCCGAGCCCCAGGATCGTCAGGGCCAGGCGCCGGCCAGGCCGCCCCGGAAAAAGAAGCCTGCCTGGAAGCGGAACCTGCGGCGGGTGCTGACAGTGATCGGGACGCTGCTCCTGGTCTTCACCATCACCTGCTCCTTTTTGGCCTGCTTTGCCGCGGTATATATCAAAAATGTCATCCTGCCCGATACCGAGGTGGATATTGCCCAGTATGGCATGAAGCTGTCCAGCGCCATCTATTATATTGACCCGGAGACGGGCCGGGAGGTGGAGTACGAGACCCTCCACGGCGATCAGAACCGGGTATGGCTGGAGTACGACCAGCTGCCCCAAAATCTGGTGCACGCCGCCGTGGCTATTGAGGATCGCCGGTTCTACCAGCACCACGGCGTGGACTGGCTGCGCACGGCCAAGAGCGTGCTGACCATGTTCACCGGCGGCCGCATTCAGGGCGGCTCCACCATCACCCAGCAGTTCATCAAGAACTATACCCAGTATGACGACGTGACGGTGAAGCGGAAGATACTGGAGATCTTCCGGGCTCTGGAGTTCGACAAAAAGTATTCCAAGGAGACCACTTTGGAGTGGTACCTCAACTATATTTATTTCGGCCATAAGTGCTATGGCGTCTATACCGCATCTTATTATTACTTTGGAAAAGATGTGACACAGCTGAATTTGGCCGAGTGCGCCAGCCTTATCAGCATCACCAACAACCCGTCCCTTTACGACCCCTATACCAATCTGGAGCGCAACACCACCCGCCGGGGCTATGTGCTGGACGCCATGGTGCGGGACGGCTATATCTCCCAGGAGGAGTGCGACGCGGCCAAGGCGGAGGTGCTGGACTTCCACAGCGGCCAGAGCGACGGGCAGCAGAGTGCCCTATACAGCTGGTATACCGAGCAGGTCATCACCGATGTGACCAACGACCTCATCGAGGAGTATCACTATTCCGAGATCGCCGCCCAGGACTTGGTGTACTCCGGCGGTTTGAAGATCTATGCCTGCATCGACCCCAAAGTCCAGGCGGCGGTGGACAATATCTACTCCAACACGGAAAACCTGCCCTATACCTCCGCCTCCGGCCAGCAGCTCCAGTCCGCCATCGTGGTGGTGGATCCCCAGGGCAATGTCTCTGCCCTGGCGGGTAAGATGGGGGAGAAGACCGCAGAGGACACCCGGGGCTATAACATGGCCTCCCGTGCCCAGCGGCAGCCCGGTTCTTCCATCAAGCCCCTGGCGGTCTATGCCCCGGCGCTGGAGATGGGACTTGTGAATCCCTATTCTGTCTTTGAGGACGGCCCGCCCATGCTCCTGGACGGAGACCCGTGGCCCTCCAACGTGAACCACCGATATACGGGCCAGATGACGGTCTCCCGGGCGGTGGCGGATTCCACCAACACTGTGGCGGTGCGGGTGCTTCAGAAGGTCACGCCCGATGTGGGCTTTGAGTATTTGCTGGACAAGTTCCACGTGGATCCCGACCATCTGGTCACCAGCAAGGAGATCAACGGAATGAACTATTCCGATATCGGATACTCCCAGATGGCTCTGGGCGGCCTTACCAACGGCGTCACCACCCTGGATATGGCGGGGGCCTATGCCGTCTTCCCCCGGAACGGCGTGTATGTGGAGCCACGGACTTATTCCAAAGTGGAGGATCCCAACGGAAAAGTTCTGCTGTCCAAGGGGACGGAAGGGGAGCCGGTGCTGAAGGAAAAAACCGTCTACTACGTCAATGAGTTGCTCAAGGGCGTGGTGAATGGGGGCGGCGGCAGCGCCGCCGGTATCTCCGGCATGACTGTGGCGGGCAAGACCGGCTCCACCACCGCCAACAACGACCGTTGGTTTGTGGGCTATACCCCCTACTACACCGCCGCTGTCTGGGTAGGCTACCGCACCCCGGAGCGGGTACGAGTCTCCGGCGATAACCCGGCGGCCGTCCTATGGCGGAAGGTCATGACCCAAGTCCACGAGAACCTGGAAAATAAGGATTTCACCCGGCCCAACGGCCTGGTGCAATTTGAGTACTGTATGGACACCGGCCTGCGGGCCACCGACGAGTGCCGCAGTGATATGCGGGGCAGCCGGGTGGCTGTGGGGAGCGTCTTCCCGGAGGATGTCCCGCTGGAGGACTGCACGGCCCACACCATGGTGGAGGTCTGCACCGCCGACCCGGTGGTGAAGGAGGACGGCACCTTTACAGGCCGCTATCACCTGGCCGGGGAGTTCTGCCCGGAGGTGACCTGGAACGAGGACGGTACCGCCAACCACGGCAAGATCAGCGTGGCGGTGCTGGATATGGAGCGGGAGTATATCGGGGATGTTCACCCGGAGGATGACGCCTATTTCCTGACCGCGCTGGAGGAGGCGGGGACTTGTACCGTTCACACAACGGAGATCCCCATCGAACCTACACCCTATGATCCCAGCGCCTTTGATATCACCAACCCTTCCACATGGCCCTCCAAGGAGGACGACCCCCATTTTGATGCCAGCGATCCCTCCACCTGGCCCACCGCCGGAGGACACACGCCCCGGCCGGTGGAGAGCGGTGAGCCTGGGCCAAGCCACACCACCGAACCCGGCCCGACGACCGAACCACCGGTGAGCACCTTTACGCCGCCGCCCGTTTTGCCCACCCAGCCGCCGGAGGATGAGCCCCTGCTTCCGCCCGGGGCCTGAAAAAGAAATGAAAACGAAAGAGCATGCCAAAGGGCATGCTCTTTCGTGATTTCAGGCAATTTTTCTATTTATATCTCCATAGAAGTTGGATAATTTTTTCTCTTCTTTCCTGTTGCGTCCATGAAGGTGCCGTGGTACAATAGCCACAGCACAAAAACAAATGGCCTTTATACGCGGACAGAAAAGGGAGGGGCATCATAAAATGGCAAAGCAGTCCCAATACTATATCGTAGAGGCATCGGCACTGCCGGAGGTGTTTTTGAAGGTCTCGGAGGCCAAGCGTCTTCTGGAGATCGGCGAGGCCCAGACGGTGAACCAGGCAACCCAGCAGGTGGGCATCAGCCGCAGTGCTTTCTATAAGTATAAGGACGCGGTGCGGCCCTTCACCGATATGAGCAACGGCCGCATCATTACCGTTCAGATCTTGCTCAAGCACGAGCCGGGCGTCCTCTCGGCGGTGCTCAACAGCTTTGCCCGGTGCGGCGCCAACATTTTGACCATTAACCAGGGCGTCCCCGCCGGGGGAAGCGCCCTTGTGAGCATCGGGGCAGAGACCTCCGGGCTGGTGATGACCACCGAGGAGCTGCTCCATCAGGTGGCCCACGAGAACGGCGTCGTTCGCTGCGAAATACTGGCGGGCTGAGAAAGGAGAAAAGGGTTATGGCAAAAGTGGCCATACTTGGCTTTGGCGTGGTGGGTTCCGGGGTGGCGGAGGTCATCCGCCGCAACGGAGAGCACATCGGCCAGAAGCTCCACGCCAGCGTGGAACTGAAATATATCCTGGATCGGCGGGACTTTCCCGACAGCCCCTTCGCCGATCTTGTGATCCACGACTTCTCCGTCATCGAGAACGACCCGGAGGTAGAGGTGGTGGTGGAGACCATCGGTGGGGCAGGCGCTGCCAAGGAATTTACCTTGCGTGCATTGAAGGCGGGCAAGAGCGTGGTCACCTCCAACAAGGAGCTGGTGGCCAAGCACGGGTACGAGCTGATGAAGCTGGCCCAGGAGCACAACGTCAGCTATCTCTACGAGGCCAGCGTGGGCGGCGGTATCCCCATCATTCGCCCCCTGAAGCAGTGTCTGGCCGCCAACGAGATCACGGAAATTTGCGGCATCCTCAACGGCACCACCAACTATATCCTCACACGGATGATCCGGGCGGGACTCAGCTTTGACGCGGCCCTCAAGGAGGCTCAACAGAACGGCTACGCCGAGGCGGATCCCACCGCCGATGTGGAGGGGCATGACGCCTGCCGGAAAATTTGTATTTTGGCCTCGCTGGCCTTTGGGCGGCATATCTATCCCGAGCAGGTGCCCACAGAGGGCATCTCCGGGGTGTCCCTGGCCGATGTGGCCTATGCCGACTCCTGCGGCAGGAAAATCAAGTTGTTGGGCCGGGCCATCCTGGGCGCCGACGGAAAGGTGCGGGCCTTTGTGGCGCCCCACCTGGTCAGCGGCGAGGCGCCCCTGGCCGGGGTGGAGGACGTATTCAACGCCATCACTGTCAAAGGAAACGCCATTGGCGATGTGATGTTCTACGGCAGGGGAGCAGGGAAGCTGCCCACCGCCTCCGCCGTGGTGGCCGATGTGATGGACGCTGTGAGCCGCCGGGATCGTCCCAAGTTCATGGATTGGGGACCGGGCGGCAAGGAGGTAACACTGCCGCCGGAGGACGTCAAGAGCCCCTGGTATGTCCGGGCCAAAGCCACTGCGGAGGCTTTGCGCTCCGCAGTGGGGGAGGTCACGGTGCTGGCCCGGGCCGGCGCGCCGGAAGGGGAGACCGCCGTATTGGCTCCTGCCATGACCCGCGGTGAGCTGGAGGAAAAACTCTCCGGCATTGGGGTACAGACGCTGTTCCGGGTGCTGGAGGACTGACCGGGACGGCAATTACCGCATAAAATAGGACGTGGAAACCTGTAAGGGGGTAACTGTTTCATATGGGACTCATTGTTCAGAAATTCGGCGGCAGCTCCGTGGCGGACGCCAATAAAGTCCGCAACGTAGCCCGCATTATCACAGAGACATACAGGCGGGGACACAACGTGGTGGTAGTTCTCTCCGCACAAGGCGATACCACCGACGACCTCATTGCCAAGGCTCAGGAGATCAACCCGAACGCCTCCAAGCGCGAGATGGATATGCTCCTGTCCACGGGGGAGCAGATATCCTGTTCCCTGTGCGCCATGGCCATTGAGGCCATGGGCTACCCGGTGGTCTCTCTCACCGGCTGGCAGGCGGGGATGCAGACCAACTCCACCTATGGAAATGCCCGCATCAAGCGGGTATCCACCGAGCGCATCCTCAACGAGCTGGATCGGCGGAGCATCGTCATCGTCACCGGCTTTCAGGGCATCAATAAGTACGGCGATATCACCACCCTGGGCCGGGGAGGCTCTGATACCTCGGCGGTGGCCCTGGCGGCCAGCCTTCACGCCGACCTGTGCCAGATCTACACCGACGTGGATGGGGTGTACACCGCCGATCCCCGGCTGGTGCCGGAGGCCCACAAGCTCCAGGAGATCACTTTCGACGAGATGCTGGAGCTGGCTACCCTGGGCGCTCAAGTGCTCCACAACCGTTCGGTGGAGATGGCAAAGCGGTATAACGTCAATCTGGAGGTCCTCTCCAGCTTCTCCGGCAATCCGGGGACTAAAGTCAAGGAGGTTGTGAAAATCGTGGAAAAATCCCATGTCAGCGGTATCGCTAAGGATAAGAACATGGCCCGGCTGGCCCTGGTGGGCCTGGCCGACGAGCCCGGCATCGCCTTCCGTATCTTCTCGCTGCTGTCCAGAGAGAAGATAAACGTGGATATCATCCTGCAGTCCATCGGCCGGGATGACAAGAAGGACATCAGTTTCACTGTGGCCAAGAGCGACACCGATGCCGCCAAGCGCATCCTGGAGGAGAACCGGGAGTACATCGGCTTCGACCACATCGACGTCAGCGATAACATTGCCAAGGTCTCCATCGTGGGTGCGGGCATGATCAACAACCCCGGTGTGGCTGCCGGGATGTTCGAGGCCCTTTTCAACGCCGGCATCAACATTCATATGATCTCCACCAGTGAGATCAAGGTCTCTGTGCTGGTAGACATTGACGACGCCGACAGGGCCGTCCAGGTCATTCACAGAAAGTTCTTTGACGACAACGGGCTTCAGAGCGCGATGTAAGTATAAAAAGTCCCCGGTATCCTTTGTGATACCGGGGACTTTTTATGTGTTCAGTCAGTCCTCTGCAGGGCCGTCCAGAACTTCCTTGAAGTCGGAACAGAGGTTGGGGCGCTTGGGCTCCAGAATGAAGACCGAGTTTTCGTCAAAGAGCTTATCCAGGGCCTCCATGCCGTATTTCAGCTTGAACTCGATCTCTTCTTTATAGGCGGGGATAACGTTATAGAGGTTGATACGGTGGCCGTCTTCGGTGGTGATACTGCCCAGGGGGCCGTCCCCGCCGCCCACAAATACCACGCCGCCAAAGCCCACACTGTCATCCAGGGGAGCATAGTCCGGCCCGTTGGGGATGGTGTGGCCCCAGCCCAGCCAGGTGTGGTACTGGTGGGGGAAGCGGGCCATGAATTTCAGGGTGCGGATGGGCCAGTATGCCTCCTTCGGAGGCATCTCGTCGGGGGTGAGGGGCCAGTCACCGGGAAGGCAGAGGTAGACCTCACCCAGGCGAAGGATCTCCCGGTGCTCCGGCTTGACCTCGTCAGGGATGGTCATGGGCAGGTCGCTCATGCCGGTGGTGTAGAGCACAAAGAAGTTTTGCTCCTCGGTAGGCCACATGACATGGACGTCAATATGTACGATATCGCTGATGATCTCGTGGAGCACCCGGCTCTCCCGGCCGGGGAAGAGGGTCTCGAAGTGCTTTTCTATCTCCTCGGCATAGACCCCCGTATTTTCAGGGATCTGAAGGCTCTCATTCTGCACGTTTTTATAGCGGTAGATGGGGGAGCCGCCGGGGGTGACCCCGCTCTTTTTGCCAAAGAACTTATCCAGTAGACCCATGGTCACGACCTCCTTTTTATAGCAATATTTTACTACGAGGTTTTTTTGCCGTCAAGGTCTGGCCCTCAATAACACATGAGCTATAAATTGCATAAAACCCTGACCTGCCCCTTCCTTGGGTCTTGCCAGATGCCACAAAGATACACCTGAAAACGGAAAATTCTTGACATTATTCTAAAAAGCTCGTATACTCGAACTATCAGTTGAGAACGAAGGCGTTCCGACCCCATGGGCGGAGCGCCTTCTTCCGTATCGGCCCTGGGAACATCTCAACACGGAAAGGGGAGCCTGGCTATGTCTTATACCAAGGAAGATATCATCCGTATCGTGAAAGAGGAAGAGATCGAATTTATCCGTATGCAGTTCACCGATATTTTCGGTCAGCTTAAAAATGTGGCAATTACAGCATCCCAGATAGAGAAGGCCGTCAACAACGAGATCATGCTGGACGGTTCTTCCATTGAGGGCTTTGTACGCATCAATGAGTCCGACCAGTATCTCTATCCCGATCTGGACTCCTTCACCATCTTTCCCTGGCGGCCGCAGCACGGTAAGGTGGCCCGGCTCATCTGTGACGTTTACAACACCGATGGGACTCCCTTTGTGGGCGACCCCCGCGGAGTCCTGAAGAAGGTACTGGCCAAGGCCCGGGAGATGGGCTATGACGGGTTCAATGTGGGGCCCGAGGCGGAGTTCTTCCTGTTCCAGACCGATGACGACGGCAAGCCCACCACCAAGACCAACGATGAGGCCGGTTACTTTGACCTCGGCCCGCTGGATCACGGTGAGGGCACCCGCCGTGAGATCTGCCTTGCCTTGGAACAGATGGGCTTTGAGATCGAGGCCAGCCATCACGAGGCGGCCCAGGGCCAGCATGAGATCGACTTTAAATATGCCGACGCCCTCCATACCGCCGACAATATCATGACCTTCAAGTTCACGGTAAAGACTCTGGCCCAGAAGAACGGCCTCCACGCCACCTTTATGCCCAAGCCTATCTTTGGTATTGCCGGTTCCGGCATGCATACCAATATGTCCCTGTTTAAGGACGGTAAAAACGTCTTTGCCGACCCCGATGGGGAGAAGGGACTGTCCAAGGAGTGCTACTCCTTTATTGCCGGCCTGCTGGCCCATGTGCAGGGTATGTCGGCCATCACCAACCCGCTGGTCAACTCCTATAAGCGGCTGGTGCCCGGTTACGAGGCACCCTGCTATCTGGCCTGGTCGGCCTCCAACCGCTCTGCCCTCATCCGTATCCCGGCCAGCCGGGGCGTGGGCACCCGGGTGGAGCTGCGCAGCCCCGACCCCTGCTGCAATCCCTATCTGGAGTTGGCCGTCCTGCTGGCGGCCGGTCTGGACGGGATCGAAAAAGGCCTGACCCCGCCCCCGGAGATCACCGAAAATATCTTCCAGATGGACGAAGAGGCCCGGCTGGCCCACGGCATCGAGAGCCTGCCCGGCTCCTTGGAGGAGGCCATCGAGGCCATGAAGCAGGACGAACTGGTCTTGGCTGTGTTGGGCAAACATGTGGCGGAGAACTACATTGAGGGCAAGATGAAGGAGTGGGACGAGTACCGTACCCGTGTCTCCTCCTGGGAGCGGGAGAAATACATCGTCATCTATTGATACCCAAGGCTTGGCAAACTCCTGACAGGGGAGGCGTGAAGGGGAATGGAAAAAGTGATCCTCGCCTTTGAGGGGGAGAAAACTGCTGAGCGTATTCGGGATATTCTGGAAGGTGCGGGAGTGGCAGCCTGTCTGACCTGTCACTCCGCCGCCGAGGTAAAGCGGCTGGTGAACAAACAGCATATCAACACTGTTGTCTGCGGCTATAAGCTACGGGACGAGACTGCGGAGAGCATGGCCGAGGATCTGCCTGTGACCTGCTCGGTGCTGATCTTGGCAGTCCAAAATATGCTGGATCTCATGTCCGGCGACAATATCTTCAAACTGGCCGCCCCGGCGGCCCGAAACGACCTGATATCCTCGGTACAGATGCTCCTCCAGACTGCCCGCCGCTTAGAATCCATCGCACGACCCCAGCGCAGTACAGAGGAGACCGAACTCATTAGGGAGGCCAAGGCCGCGCTCATGGAGCACCGGGGCATGACCGAGGAGCAGGCCCACCGTTTCCTTCAAAAGAAAAGTATGGACTCCGGCGCAAAATTGCCGCAGACCGCCCGAATGGTCTTGGACGGCCTGTGGCAGGACTAATATAGAACGACAGGGCGGTCATTCCAGCGTGAACGCTATACGGCGGCAGTCAGGTCAGCCTGACTGCCGTTGTTTGTCAAAGCCAATGGCAAGGGGGAGTTTTTCAAATGCACTTTATCAAAATGCAAGGGTTGGGAAACGACTATGTCTATTTGGACTGTACCAAGTCTGCCCCGGCAGACCTGCCTGCCCTGGCCAGGGCGGTGTCCGACCGGCACTTCGGCATCGGGAGCGACGGCCTTATCTGTGTTTTTCCCTCGGACAAGGCAGACTTTCAGATGAAAATGTTCAATGCCGACGGCTCCCAGGGGGAGATGTGCGGCAATGGCATCCGATGTGTAGGCAAGCTGGTCTATGATAAGGGACTGACGGACAAGACTACTGTCACCGTTGAGACCCTGGCCGGCATCAAGACCCTGAAGCTCAAGGCAGAACAGGGGAGCGTGACCGCTGCCACGGTGGATATGGGGCTGCCCAAGTTGGAGGAGGGCCGGCGGGTGGCCTGCGCAGGAGAAGAGTTTCAAGGCTTCCCGGTCTCCATGGGAAATCCGCATTTTGTGATCCCCGCAAGCGGCGTAAAGGAATTTAACTTGTCTAAATTCGCGCCGCTCTCCGCACCAAATCCGGCCTTTCCCCAGGGCGTAAATGTAGAGATCGCGGAGGTCTTGGCACCTGACCATGTGTGTATGCGGGTGTGGGAGCGGGGAAGCGGGGAGACCCTGGCCTGCGGCACAGGGGCCTGCGCTGTGGCCTGTGCTTGCGCCAGCCAGGGGCTGACCGGGCGGGAGGTCACTGTGACCCTATTGGGGGGAGACCTCCATATCCGCTGGGATGAGACCGACGGACACGTATATATGACCGGCCCGGCTGTCACCGTCTATGAGGGCGAGTGGCCGGACAGAGACGGGTAAGGAGGAGCGCGCAATGGCTCACATCAATCAGAACTTTTTGAAATTGCCGGGAGGCTATCTCTTCCCGGAGATCGGCCGCCGGGTGCGGGCATTTTCCGCTGAAAATCCGCCCAAGTCCTTGATACGTCTGGGCATTGGCGACGTGACCCAGCCCCTGGCCCCCGCCGTTATCGAGGCCATGCACAAGGCGGTGGAGGAGATGGGCCGCAAGGAGACCTTCCGGGGCTACTGTGAGGAGACCTGCTGTGCTTACGATTTTCTTCGTTTTGCCATTCGGGATTCCTACAAGGCGGCGGGAGTGGAGATCGCCGACGATGAGATCTTCGTCTCTGACGGCGCCAAGAGCGATTGCGGCAGTATTGGCGATATCTTCGGTTTAGACAATGTGGTGGCGGTCTGTGACCCGGTCTATCCCGTCTATGTGGACACCAACGCCATGGCGGGCCGGGCAGGGGACTATGACGGGGAGAAGTGGACTGACCTGATATACCTGCCCTGCACTGCGGAAAACGGCTTTTTCCCGGCCCTGCCGGAGGGGAAGGTACCTGACCTCATCTATATCTGCTCTCCCAACAATCCCACCGGGGCCGCCGCCACCAGGGAACAGCTCCAGATGTGGGTAGACTATGCCAACGCCCACGGCAGCGTGATCCTGTACGATTCCGCCTATGAGGCCTTTATCACCGAGCCCGGCATCCCCCACAGCATTTTTGAAATTGAAGGGGCCAAGACCTGCGCTATTGAGTTCCGCTCCTTCTCCAAGACAGCAGGCTTTACCGGTACCCGGTGCGCCTATACTGTCATCCCCAAGGCCCTGGTGCGGGATGGGGCCAGCCTCAACGCCCTCTGGAGCCGCCGCCAGGGCACTAAATTCAACGGTGTGGCCTATGTGACCCAGCGGGCCGCTGAAGCTACCTTCACCGCCGAGGGCCAGAAGCAGATCAAGGAGACTATCGCCTTCTATCTGAACAACGCCAAGGTCATCAAGGAGGGTCTCTCCGCCGCAGGGCTCAATGTCTACGGCGGCGTGAACGCGCCCTATATCTGGGCCAGAACGCCGGAGGGGGTCTCCTCCTGGGATTTCTTTGACGTTCTTTTAAAGAAAGCCTGCGTGGTCACCACTCCCGGCGCCGGCTTCGGCCCCAGCGGGGAGGGCTATATCCGCCTCACCGCCTTTGGAGATGCGGATGCGACAGTGGAAGCGGTGGAGCGGATCAAAGATATCCTGTAAAGAAGAATTCCTTTACAGAAAAAGTCCCGGCCCTCTCTTTTGGGCCGGGACTTTTTGAATTTGTGACGTTTACTGCTTGGGCGGCACCTTGTCAAAGGCGGGGTTCGTGAAATAAACGTTCTTTTGATCCATCCGCTCCTTGGCCAGGCGAATGGCCTCGCCAAAGCGCTGGAAGTGGACGATCTCCCGCTCCCGCAGGAAGCGAATGACGTCGTTGACGTCCGGGTCGTCGGACAGCCGCAGGATGTTGTCGTAGGTCAGGCGGGCTTTCTGCTCTGCCGCCAGGTCTTCGGTGAGGTCGGCCAGGATATCGCCGGTGGACTGCATGGTGGACGCAGACCAGGGATAGCCGGAGGCGAACTGGGGATAGATGCCGGTGGTGTGATCCACAAAATAGGTATCGAAGCCGGCAGTCCTGATCTGCTCTTCGGTGAGATTGCGGGTGAGCTGATGGACGATGGCGGCCACCATCTCCATGTGGCCCAGCTCCTCGGTGCCGATATCGGTGAGGAGGGCCTTCAGCTCGGGATAGGGCATGGCATAGCGTTGGGAGAGATAGCGCATAGAGGCGCCCAGCTCACCATCGGGGCCTCCGTACTGGCTGATGATGACCGAGGCCAGTTTGGGGTTGGGGGTCTTGATCTTCACCGGGTACTGAAGTTTTTTCTCATACATGAACATGGCTTACTTCTTGCCTCCTTCCGGGAAGTCCCAGGGCCAGGGGTTATTGATCCAACAGGAATAGCTCTTGTGGTTAGCAGTGGCGGCCATGGTGATGGGGCCGCACATGGCCTCATACTTTTCCCGGCCGGCCTTCTCCAGGGCAGCGTACTGCTGGAAGAGGGCAAAAGCCTCCTCATCGGCCTGGTGGGTGTCCAGGTAGAGTCCCAGCTCCAGCAGCACGAACTCCAGGGCTTGCAGCTCCCCCAGCGGGCCGCTGACGGCGTTGGGGGCATCCACCTTCAGGTGGAAGGGCAGGTTGAGCCCGGGAAAGAGGGTGCCGTTGCTCAACGCGTCGTTGGGCTCATAGCGCTTGGAGCCGGTCTGCTGAAAGGGGACATAGGGAACCGCCAGCGGGGCGCACTCCGGCAAAGTGCCGCAGCCGTCGGCGCAGGCGGGCTTGTTCGTTCCTTGATCGGGATACAATGCAGGTTCCTCCTTGCAATGGATTGAAGGAAAGTCCTCCGGGCTATCCTATGCTCCCAAAGGGATGGCGGGGAAGGGGGGATGGACTGGAGAGAGGGGCATAAGCGGGCGGGACAGCCCATAAAGTGGCAAGGGGAGGGATGAAGAATGAAAAAATGGAGCGGGAAAAAAGTTTTGGCTATGGTACTGGCAGCGGCGGCGTTGGCCGGAGCAGGCTCAATGGGGGAGAGACGGTACACAGCGGCTGCCTTTGCCCCGGCACGGCTGCCCCAGCGGCAGTATATTCTGGACGCGGGCCACGGCGGGGAGGATGGAGGTGCCGTCTCCCTCACCGGGGTGGCGGAGAGCAGTATCAACCTGGCAGTGACCTTAAAGCTGGATCAGCTCCTGGGATTTTACGGCCTTTCGCCCATCCTCCTGCGGGACAGCGACATCTCGCTTTATGACCCGGGCTGTGAGACCTTGCGGCAGAAGAAGGTGTCCGACCTCCACAACCGGGTGGCCACTGTGGAGTCTACACCAAATGCCTGGCTGGTGAGCATCCACCAGAATACCTTTTCCAATCCGGCCTATCACGGCGCCCAGGTCTTCTACCGGCCGGGGGAGGAGAGCAAGGCCATGGCAGAGTTGACCCAGGGGGCCCTTCGACAGGGCCTTGACCAGGGGAACAAGCGTACACCGACCCAGATCCCGGACTCGGTCTATCTGATGAAGCATATCAACTGTCCCGCCATCCTGGTGGAGTGCGGTTTTCTCTCCAACGCCGCGGAGGAGGCAAAGCTCCGGCAGGGAGGATATCAGACCCAGTTGGCTCTGTGCATCACTTCGGCCATCTTAAAAAGTGGGGAAGCGCCTGGTGGGGAAGTATGTCCTACAGAACAAGACCGCCTTGCATCTTGAGGGGGGCTGTGGTAAAATTTAAACAAGCGGCGTACAAAAGAAGGGAAAAAGAGATGAAGTGTAATATACGAAAATGGGCACTGTCGGACGCAGCCGACCTGGCGGCGGCATTGTCCAATCAAAAGATACTGGATAACCTCCGGGACGGCTTGCCCTACCCATATACAGAGCGGGATGGGCAGGACTATATCTCTGCCATGCTCGCCGCAGACCCCAATGACATCTTTGCCTTTGCCGTCACAGCAGATGACAGGGTGATAGGCAGTATCGGTGTATTCCGGCAGGGCAACATCCACCGGCAGACTGCCGAACTGGGATACTATATCGCCGAAAGCCATTGGGGCATGGGCATTATGACCGAAGCGGTCAGGCGGGTCTGCGCCTATGTATTTGAAAACAGCAATATCATACGCATCTACGCGGAACCCTTTTCCTATAACAGAGCATCCTGCCGGGTACTGGAAAAGGCGGGCTTTCAGCATGAGGGAACGCTGAAGAGCAACGCAGTCAAGAACGGCAGGATCATTGATATGGAGCTGTACGCACGGATAAGACCAGAGAAATAAATAGGAACAGGGGAGAGCGCTATGCCCAAGGCCAAAACGGTGTTTTATTGTACGGACTGCGGCAATGAAGTCCTTCGCTGGCAGGGGCAATGCCCGGCCTGCGGGGCCTGGAATACTATCGTAGAGCGGCCTGCAGAGCCAAAGAGCAAGGCGCCAAAATCCGCCTCCGGGCGGCGGGAGGGAAGCGGCCTGGGCTTTGCCAGGCCCCGGCCCATTGCCGAGGTGGAGACCACCGACGAACTTCGGTTTGAGACCGGCATGAGCGAGCTTGACCGGGTGCTGGGCGGGGGAGCGGTGAAGGGTTCCCTGGTGCTGGTCGGCGGCGCGCCCGGCATCGGAAAGTCGACGCTAATGTTGCAAATTTGCGATAGTTTGTGCCGGTTTGCCAATGTTTTGTATGTTTCCGGCGAGGAATCGGAGCGGCAGATCAAGCTGCGTTCCGAGCGGCTGGGCGTAAGGGGAGAGGGGCTCTACCTGTTGGCGGAGACCAATCTGGAGAATATTTTGGAGGCGGTGGACGAACTCAAGCCCGATGTGCTCATCGTGGACTCCATCCAGACCCTCTATAACGGCGACCTCACCACCTCTCCGGGCAGTGTGGGACAGGTAAAGGACTGCACCCTGGCGCTGATGAATGTGGCAAAGGGGCAGGGAATCACCGTTTTTGTCATTGGCCATGTGAACAAGGAGGGCTCCATTGCAGGCCCAAAAGTGCTGGAACACATGGTGGACTGCGTCCTTTACTTTGAAGGAGAGCAGCAGACCACGTACCGCATCCTCCGGGCGGCGAAAAACCGCTTTGGCGCCACCAACGAGATCGGCGTCTTTGAGATGGCGGACACCGGGCTTACCGAAGTGCCCAATCCCTCGGAGATGCTGTTGGAGGGACGTCCCACTGACACGCCGGGCACCTGTGTCACCTGTGCTATGGAGGGCGTGCGGCCGGTACTGGCGGAGGTACAGGCTCTGCTGACACCCACCAGTTCGGACAGGCCCCGGCGGATGGTCTCCGGCGTGGACTTTAACCGCACTATGCTTTTGCTGGCAGTGCTGGAGAAGCGGGGGGGCCTGCTTATCCATTCCTGTGACGCCTATGTAAATGTGGTAGGCGGGCTGGAGCTGGAGGAGCCGGCTGTAGACCTGGCCACGGTCATCGCGCTGGCATCCAGCTTCCGGGATAAAAGCGTTCCCGGCGACCTGGCGGCCATTGGCGAGGTCGGATTGACCGGCGAGCTGCGCTCTGTGAGCGCGCTGAACCAGCGGCTCAGCGAAGTGCGGCGGCTGGGCTTTACCAAATGCATGATACCGTCCCGTTGCGGCAAGGTGATCGCTCCCGACGGACTGCAGCTCATTAAGGTGAAGAATATCCGGGAAGTGCTGTCGGCGGTATTGTGAGAAAACCCGGCAGCCCATTACAGACGGGAGGAGGTTTTGGAGGTAAATACGTAAGTAAACAAAATAAAGATTTTGTTTACTTCGGGGGAGGGCAAAAAGCCTGTTTTTAGGGGATTTTCCCAATTGAGCCTATTCTGACCCCAGTTGACCTCTTTGGGATATATGGTTGATTATCGTACAGAAGCGCCGCCTATCCTGCGGGATTTTCTGACCTATCACGAGAGCATCCAGGGCCACTCCAAGAAAACTGTGGATGAGTACTTTCTGGATCTGCGCAACTTCTTCCGCTATATTAAGCTGGAAAAAGGTTTTGTACCGCGGACGGCTGAATTGGATGAGATTGATATCAGCGACGTAGACTTGGAGCTTGTCCGCTCTGTGAGCTTGTCCGACGTCTATTCCTATATGAACTATCTGAGCCGTGACCGGGCCAAGCGGCCCAACAGCGACCAGACCGACTATGGCCTCTTGGCCTCCAGCCGGGCCCGAAAGGTCTCGTCCATCCGTTCCTTCTATAAATACCTCACCAACAAGGCCAAGCTCATCACAGAGAATCCCATGCAGGACTTGGACTCGCCCAGGATGAAGAAATCTTTGCCCCGGTATCTGGACTTGGAGAGCTCCATCCAGTTATTGGAAAGCGTAGATGGGCCGTTTCAGGAGCGGGATCGGTGCATTTTGACTCTGTTTTTGAACTGTGGGGTTCGAATCTCGGAGCTTATCGGACTGAATCTCACCGATGTGCGGGGCGATCAGCTCCGGGTGCTGGGTAAAGGCAATAAAGAGCGCATTTTGTACCTAAATGACGCTTGTATTCAGTCAATTCAGGACTATTTGGCGGTCAGAGGTTCTGAACAGGCCATTGACAAGCGGGCACTGTTCTTGAGCCGCCGCAGGACGCGTATCTCCAAGGCGGCGGTGGAGAAGCTGGTGAAGAAGTATTTGACCAAGGCGGGTCTGGACGCCAGCCAATATTCGCCTCACAAGCTCCGTCACACCGCCGCCACACTAATGCTCCAGAGCGGCGTGGATGTACGTACCCTCCAGGAGGTCTTGGGCCACGACAATTTGAATACCACACAGATCTATACCCATGTAGACAACGAAAACCTCCGTCTGGCGGCCATGGCCAACCCTTTGGGCAAGGTCAAACCCAAGGGGAAAAAGAAGGCCGGTCAGGAGGCGCGGGAGTGAAATTTTCCGGTGGGTTTGCCCCTAAAATGTGTAGATATCGGATGCTTTGATAGGTATAGGTGCTCAAAGGGCGGTAGTCTACATCGTAAGAATGGGCAGCCAGGAGAATGTTCTCCGGCGTGACCGGCCGGCCGATAGCGACGATAATGGGCGTGTGGGAGTAGACATTACCCTTAAAGTTGAGCTGGATGAAGTCTCCCGGAAGCAGATCACTGATATCGGCCTCAACAGCGAACGGCCCCGGCGTGGGCATACCCCGCAGGAGGAAATTGCGGAAATACTCCACCCCAGTCCAGGCGGGTGCCTTGTTGTTGGCGTCGATATAATACCAGCCATAGGTCGGTGTAAAGTTCATAACGCCAGTACCGGCGTAGAGACACTGGGAGGCGTAATTGGTGCAGTCGCCGCCGATCTCCTCGTAGTCATAAAACTTTGGATTGCGGCCATAGGCCCAGCGGTGGGCATAGGCCACAGCGGCGGCCCGGTCATAAGGGATCGTGAACGTGGTCATAGCGTCTCCCCTCCTTTCCTGCCATCCTATGTTGCTAACAGGTAAAAAGAAACCGCTGTCGGAGTATCCGACAGCGGTTTTACTGTAAAAGAAATTCACATTACAATCGTTGGGAAGACAGGCCGGACATAGCATTTTCTGCTGCGGCCTTATCGATGGCGCCAGACTGGGAGAGCTGTTCCAAAAGGGTGCTCCCCCCCTCCCCTGCGGTCTTGGCAGACAGGGCAAAATAGGACAGATAGACTGTCTGTGCCCGCAGGAAAGGCTTTTGCGTGAGCATAGCTCCCTCCCCGGCCGTCAGGAGGCCCAGGGCTTGGGCGTCGGCCAGAGCGGTCTCCCAATGGAAATCAGTCCCCTCCTTATAACCCAAGGCCCGAAGGAGGAATGTGGTATAGTCCCCTGCGGCGATAGGGGCGTCGCTGCCAAAAATGACCTGCCACTGTTCGGTGACCCCTTGACCCTTGGTATAGCCTTTATCATAGGCGTAGGTGGCATAGGACAAGGCCCAGTCAGGCACATCAGTAAAGAAGGCCGGATTGCCGGGATAATTGAGAGCCGCCTCCTCTTCCCCCATCAAGCGCAGGAAAAGGACTAAGCCCTGAATGCGTGTGGGAGCCAGCTCCAGGTCGTAGCCGGAGCCATATGGAGTATCGGTACCCTTGAACAGGCCTATGGCCTTCAGTGCATCCGCCAGGGCGTTATAATCGGTCTCGGCACTGGGGCTGAGCTGATATGGGCCGGTAAGGCGAACCACCGCTGTATCCGTAGTGACAGAAAAGGCGGCTTGGGTCTTCTCTGCCGCCAAATAGCGGTGACCGGAAACGGGTGCACCCGTCTGCTCCTCCCCCGCCGTCATATCCACCACTGTCCCGGTACTGGAGAGGGAAAGGGCTCCTGCCAGAGGGGTCAATGTGGCACCGCTGTCCAAGCGGAGCACATCCCCCCGCTTGACCCGCAGTTCGGTGCCGGAGGCGGCAGAGGAATTCTCCAGAGTATCCATACGCTCATTGACCTTGACCTCGGCTTGCGCCACGGTATCAGGGATAAAGGTCTTCTTCAGCCAGCCCAGGGCGATGAGGGGATCTGCGGCAGATCCGGGGTCAGCTGCAAAGGCAGCTCCCCCGCAAATGATGGCTCCTGCCAGCAGCAGAGCCAATACCTTCCGGGATTTCATGTGGCCTCCGAAATGAAGTAGCTGAGGGCCAGCAGGCTATCGGCAAAGTGGACATTTTCCACCACGATGCCGGAGTCTGCTATAGGCAGTTCCTTGTTGGTAAAGTTCCAGATCCCCTTTACGCCGCCGGCAATGAGCCGCTCTGCCATCTCCCCCGCCACAGAGCCGGGAACCGTGAGTACACCGATGCTGGTGGGATGGGCATTGAGATATTGTTCCAGCTCACTGATGGGATAGATGGGGACGCCGGAAATATCGTGACCGATGACCTCCGGGCATACGTCAAAGGCGGCGGTGAGACGAACACCACTGCGGTCAAAGTGAAAGTTTTCCAGCAGAGCCCGGCCCAGGTTACCGGCGCCCAGGATGACAGCGGTATGGCCCTGGGTCATACCCAGAATGTCGGCCACCTCTTTGCGGAGGGACTCCACATTGTAGCCATAGCCCTGCTGACCAAACTCGCCGAAGCAAGAGAGATCCTGGCGGATCTGGGAAGCAGTGAGATTCATAGACTTCCCCAACGCGCTGGAGGATATCCGCACCACACCCTGCCGGGCGAGGTCACTGAGGTGGCGGTAGTACCGGGGCAGCCGACGGATCACAGCACGGGAGACCTTATCCTTCTTCATTGCGGTTGCAACTCCTTGTTTCTGTGTCTTTCCCTATAAGTCTACCCTATCTGAGCCAACTTGTCAAACTTTTTCACAATCAAAAAGTGATATTTTATAAAAGAGGGGATCTTCTTACAAAAAACATCCCTGCAAGGCATGGCCTTCAGGGATGTTTTTTGTAACCTTATTCCTCCAACAGTTGGACAAAAGCGGTCTCGTCTAAGACAGGGATATCCAGCTCCTGGGCTTTGCGGAGCTTGGAGCCGGCGGCCTCCCCCGCTACCACATAGGAGGTTTTTTTTGAAACCGAGCCGGAGACCTTACCGCCCAATGCCTGGATACGCTCCCCTGCCTCCTTTCGGGTGAACCCGGTCAGTTCTCCGGTGAGGACGAAGGTGAGCCCTGACAACTTGTCCCCCAAGGGTTGGACCCGACTTTCCATATTGACTCCCGCGGCGCGAAGGGTATCCAGCAGATGCCGGGACTGGGGATCGGCAAACCAGGCAGTGAGATTTTGCGCGGTGATGGGGCCAATATCAGGTACGGCGGCCAGTTCCTCCTCCGTGGCGGCAGCCAGGGCTTCCATTGTGCCGAACTGCCTGGCCAGGACTTGGGCGGCCCTCTGCCCCACCTGGCGGATGCCAAAGGCATTGAGAAGCTTGGAAAGGTCATTTTCCTTAGACTTCTCAATAGCGGCAATAAGATTCTCGGCCGATTTTTTGCCCATACGATCCAGCTTGGCAACATCTGCGGCCTGGAGGCTGTATAGGTCGCCTGGAGTCTTTAAGAGCCCCGCGTTGATCAAGTTCTCCACATTAGCGGCACCCAGGCCCTCTATATCCATGGCATCCCGGGAAGCGAAGTGAACCAGATGACGAAGGAGTTGGGCGGGACACTCTGCGCCGGTGCAGCGCAGGGCAGCGCCATCTTCGTCCCGGACTACCGGGGCCCCGCAGACTGGGCAATGATCCGGCAGATGGTAGGGCACGGTATCAGGAGGACGCTTTTCCTTGAGGACAGAGACGATCTCGGGGATGATCTCCCCCGCTTTCTGCACTAATACAGTATCTCCAATGCGGACATCCTTTTCGGTGATAAAGTCCTGGTTATGCAGTGTGGCATTGGTAACAGTAGTACCTGCCAAGCGCACCGGCTCAACGACTGCTTTGGGGGTCAAAACCCCAGTGCGTCCTACCTGGACAACGATGTCTACAACTGTAGACGATTTCTTTTCCGGGGGATACTTATAGGCGGCGGCCCATCTGGGAAACTTGGCGGTACTTCCGAGAACTTCTCTATCTGCAAGGGAATTTACCTTTACAACAGCTCCATCAATGTCAAATTGGAAGTCCTCTCTCCCATCACCAATGGCCTGAATGTGCTCCGCACAGTCGTCCATGGAGGTACACAGCGTGTGGGGGATCACACGAAAATGCTGAGACTCCAAATATTCAAGGGTCTCAAGATGAGTGGTAAAGGTTTTTCCCTCCACATACTGGATATTGAATACCAGGATATCCAGCTTGCGTTCGGCGGCGATCTTGGGATCCAACTGGCGCAGAGAGCCGGCGGCGGCATTCCTGGGGTTGGCGAAAAGCGGCTGGCCGTTCAGTTCCCGATCCTCATTCAGCTTGTGGAACACCGCTTTGGGCATAAAGACCTCTCCGCGGACAATAAGCCTGGGTAAAGCCTCTGGGAGACGCAGGGGGATGGTGCGAATGGTGCGCAGATTTTGGGTCACGTCCTCCCCTACCCGGCCATCACCCCGGGTGGCGCCCCGTACAAAAACGCCGTTTTCGTATTCCAGGGCAACGGAGAGACCATCTACCTTGGGCTCTACGTCAAAGGAGACGTCCTCTACGGCCTCTTTGACCCGGGCACCAAACTCGGACAGCTCCTCTATGGAAAAGACGTCCTGAAGGCTCTCCAGGGGCACCTGGTGGGTCACCTCGGTAAAGCCTTCAGCGACTTTGCCTCCCACCCGTTGAGTGGGAGAATCAGGGGTAATGAGTTCGGGGCGTTCCGCTTCCAACTCCTCCAAGCGGCGGAGCTTGTGGTCGAAGTCATAGTCGGACATGGTGGGGGCATCCAGGATATAGTATTCGTAGTTGGCCCGCCCCAGTTCGGCACGGAGCACTTCGATCTCCTGCTTGATATTCATGCAAGCGATCCTCCTTTAGTTTTTTCTGCATCGCCCCACGAAACCGGGGTCAAATTTCTGAAATAAGAGAAAAAGGCCGTAGCCCAGAAGGCCGCCCAGAGTGTTTAAGATAAGGTCATCTACATCGGTGCCCCGGCAGACAAAAAGCTGGGAGACCTCGATAAAGAGGGACAGAAGGAATGTCCACAGTGTCCCCTTCCACCAGCGGGGTCTGTCCGAGAGAAGACTGGCGAAAAAGCCGATGGGCACAAACATAATGATATTTCCAAGGAAATTGACCAAAATGGTAGTCCACATCTCATTTTTCCAGTAAAAGCGGAACAGTCGGATGCTCTCACGCAGCGGAATCAAGTTGACAGTCCCCTGAAAGGGCCCGTGATAGACCCAGCCCTTGGGCGGTGTGAGGGTGAGAAAAAGCAGGCCGGCCAGAAACATAAACAAAAATAGTAATGCGCCCTCTCGGGCGATCCGTACTTGGCCTCTCCCCCGCCCAAAGCGGCGGCGCATTGGATATGAGAGAGCCCAAAACAGCAGCCCCGCCAAGGCGGCAATGGCCATTCGCAGCAAATAATGTCTAATGGTCAGCAAGGGGATCCCCCTTTTTCTCATTTGTTCAGGCCGATATAGGTCTGGGGCACCTGTCCGATGATGACGGTCTCGGCAATGCATACCGGTGTGGCGATCTGTGTCTCTACGATCCCGCCGGGCAAAAGGAGCCTGACGGTAACGGTGATATCCAGCAGGATACGGTGGAGGGTCTGGTTGACACCGGCACTGGTGAAGTCATTGCGGTAGCTCCCTTCCGCCGAGGCCACAGAGAGCACCTGAACGGGAAGGTCAGGGCCAAGAGCGGAGAATAGGTCTATCCCGGTGAGGGCGCCCAATGGGACACCCAGAAAGTGGCTGTCCAGATCCTCTATTTCGGAGATGACCCCTGTCAAGACGGAACTTCGCAGCTGATTGAGGCGGATCGTGTCGGCAGAAAGAGTGGAGATCCCACCGCTGGGAGCCGCCTGAAGGTGCACCATGTCGGCGTAGGAAATTCCTTGGGTGTCCAGCGACCGGGAAACAGTTTGATCGGCAATGCGAGTAACTTCATTGCGTATCCTGGTCTCTGCAAGAGCTACCAGTTGAGGCCGCAGGGCGGCATCAAATTGGTGTATCAGAAAAAGGGCCAGGCCAAGGCCAAGAACAACAGAGAGAAGGATCTGGCCTCTTCCCTCCCGCCTGCCCCTTGTGCGCCGGGGCCAGAGCGGCAGAACAGGTCTCCCCATAGTCTCACCTCCATAAGAAAGACTATGAGGAGAGGGGCTTGTTTCAGGACTGCAGGGCCTCTACAGCCAAAAGGATGCCCAATTTTCCAGACTCATAGCTGAGCCCGCCCTGGAGATAAGCGGTATAAGGCGCGCGCATAGGGCCATCACAGGACAACTCAATGGACGCCCCCTGAATGAAGGCGCCCGCTGCCATGATGACGGGATCGTCATACCCCGGCATATCCCAGGGCTCCGGGGTCACAAAGGAATCCACAGGCGCGCCAAGCTGAATTCCTTTACAGAACTTTTTCAAAGGCTCCGGCGCACCAAAGCGGATCATCTGAATAATGTCATGACGAACGTCGGTGGAAGCAGGGTCAGCATCATACCCCAGCAGTTCCATCATCCGGGCGGCAAAAAGGGCGGTCTTCACCGCCTGAGCAGCCACGTGTGGCGCAAGGAAAAGCCCTTGATAGAGACTGCGGTTGTTGCCCAAGCTGCATCCGCACTCCTTGCCGATACCGGGCACAGTGAGCCGCATAGCGGCGGCTTCCACCAAGTCATGGCGGCCTGCGATATATCCGCCGGTGGGGGCAAGGCCGCCGCCAGGATTTTTTATGAGGGAACCCACCACCAAGTCGGCCCCCACATCAGTGGGCTCCAGAAGTTCTACAAACTCGCCGTAGCAGTTGTCCACAAGAATAGACACATCTTGTCTGGCGTTGTGGACAGTGTCGCAGATAGCGCCGATCTCCGCCACAGACAGGGATGCCCGGGTGGCGTACCCCCGAGAGCGCTGTATCATCACGGCCTTGATCGTGGCATCCTCCTGAAGGACTTGGGCGAGGGCGGTCAAATCGGGCTTTTCGTCCGGGGTCAGCTCCACCTGACGGTAGCCGATGCCATAGGATTTGAGAGAGCCGGGGGCATTCCCAGTGATACCAATGGCGCTCTGGATGGTATCATAGGGTGCTCCCACGGCATAGAGCAGGGTCTCCCCCGGCTTCAACGCACCGCAGAGGGCGCAGTATATGGCGTGAGTGCCGTTGACGAACTGAACACGGACAAGGGCATCCTCTGTATGGAAGATATGGGCGTAGATCGCCTCCAGCTTGTCCCGCCCTTGATCATCGTAGCCATAGCCTGTGGTGCCCACAAAATCGGCTTCGGCCACCCGGTGGGTCTGAAAGGCCTCCAAAACCTTCTCGGCATTGGCTTGCGCAATGGTGTCTACAAGCTTAAACTGCTCCGCCAGGTCGGTTTCTGCCCGTTGCCCCAGCTGGCGTGTCTTTTCGCTTATCTGTAAAGCCATTTTATTTTACACTTCCTTTTTCTTCTTAAAAAGAGCTTTCGGCCAGGGCGGTAATGAGCCGGACACAAGCCTTGGCATCAGAGAGGTCTATCATCTCGGTGGGCGTGTGGATATACCGGCAAGGGATCGACACACCGCCGGTGATCACGCCCAGACGGCTTTGACAGATGGCGCCTGCATCGGTGCCTCCCTTAGTGAGGACATCCTGCTGGGCGGGGATGCCCTTTTCCTCTGCCAGGTCGTTGAGCTTTTGCACCATAGCCGGATGGCAGATGACCGAGGTATCCATGACTTTGATGGCGGCCCCCCCTCCCAGCTTGGCGCTGCCGAGCTTAGATGCCCCAGGATAGTCGTATGCGCCGGTGACATCTACGGCCAGGGCGTAGTCCGGGGTGATACCGTAGGCGGCTGTCTTGGCGCCCCGCAGTCCCAGCTCTTCCTGGACGGAGAAGACAAAATAGAGATCATTGCCAGTGCTTTTTATCTCCTCCATCGCCTTTAGGAGAACGGCGCAGGATATCCGGTTGTCCAGATAGGGGGAGATCACCCGGTTCCCGGCGGCTGTGGTTTGGGTGGAAAAGACCAGCTTGTCGCCCAGGCTGACCAGCTTCTGCGCCTCTTCCCTGCTCTCTGCGCCAATGTCCACATAGAGGTCGTCGGTGGCAGGCTTGTTCTGGTCTGCCTTCCCGTGGAGCTTCACCGTCCCGTTTACCCTCTGTCCGCTGCCGTTGACGCAGTGAACAGGCGCATTACAGATGGCTTTGGGTGTGACGCCGCCGAGCTTGCCCACCCGAAGGGTGCCGTCTTCTTCGATATAGGTGATGATAAGCCCCACAGTGTCCATATGGGCGCAGAACATCAGCTTGGGGCCGTTCCCCTTTTTGTGAACGATGAGGTTGCCCATGATATCAGCGGTGATCTCGTCGGCATAGGGCTTGGCTAAGGCGGTGATGGACTGGGCAATGGCTTGCTCCTGACCAGATGGGCCAAAAACAGAGGTTAAATGAGAGATCAGTTCAAACATATCCATTATTGTTCGAGCCTCCCTGCGGCGACAGCTTCAATGAAGCGGAGCGCCAGCGTTTCGATGTGGGTAAAGTCCCGGATAGAAGCCACGCTGGAGGGGGAATGAAGATACCGCACAGCGGCGGAGATGGCTCCCACCCGTACACCGGCCTTGGTGCGCTGAATGGCCTTGGCGTCGGTGCCGCCGGAGAGGTACTCCTTGGTTTGCCATGGGATGCCATTATCCTCCGCCAGAGCGCACAAAAGCCTGTAAAGACTGGGATCATATACTGTGGCACCGTCCATATAAGGAATGACCGGGCCCAGTCCAGGACGGCAGACCTGGCGGTGGGCTTCGGTGGTGGGGCTGTCGGCGGCGGTGGTGCCCTCCAGGATAAGGGCCAGCTCCGGCGTTACGGAAAATGCCGCACCAAAGGCCCCACGGGTGCCTACCTCCTCCTGGACGGTAAAGGCAAAGGTCACATCTATGGGGAGTTCCTTCTCCATCAGCTCCACCATGACCGCACAGCCGATGCGGTCGTCAATGGCTTTGGCTTTCAACATCTGGTCACCGTATTCTGTGATATTATCAGAAAAAACGGCAAAATCTCCTGCGAAGGTGAGCTTTTCCGCCTCTTCCCTGTTCTTGGCGCCGATGTCGATAAAGAGGCTCTCCAGGTCTGGCGTCTTCTTCCGCTCCTCGGCAGTGGTAAGGTGGATGGCCTTTAGGCCAATGATACCGGGAATGCGCTTCTCCCCTAAAAAGACAGGCTTGCCAATGAGCACCCGGTGGTCAATGCCCCCCAAACAGGCAAATTTCAGGTAGCCCTCATCGGTGATGCGTTTGACGATGAGCCCCACCTCGTCCATGTGGGCACAGAGCATCAGCTTCCCAGGGGCGGATTTAGCTCCCCGCTTGAAGCAGATGAGGTTGCCCATACCGTCTACCCGGCTCTCCGCTCCCGCCGCCCGGGCACGGGCCAGCAGATACTCCCGGACGGGCTCCTCGAAGCTGGAGGGGCCGCTGAGGGCGCACAGCTCCTTCAAAGTATCCAGCAGCATCAGACCGCCTCCTTTCCTATGTCACGGACAAAGGCGGCCAGGAGCTGGGCGGTGCGCTCCATATCCTCCAGGGCCACAGCCTCAATGGGACTGTGCATATATTTCAGAGGCAGGGATACAACAGCTGTGGGGATGCCCTCCCGGCAGATCTGCATATGCCAGCCGTTGGTGCCGGTGTGCCCCTCCATGACCTCCAGCTGATAGGGGATGTCCCCTTCCTTGGCCTTGTCAATGAGCCGCTGTGTGAGGCTGCGGGTCATGTTGGGCCCCACGCCGATGGCAGGCCCGCCATACAGCTTACAGGGGGCGTCGTCCTCGGAAAGGCCGGGGGTGCGGGCAAAGGTCACATCCACAGCAACGCACCAGTCGGGAGCAACGGCGGTGGCCCCGATAGCGGCGCCAATGCCGGAGACCTCCTCCTGTACGCTGCCCATGACATAGAGGTCTACATCCAGGGCGGTATCCTTTAGAAGCTCCACAGTCCGAAGCAGGATGGTAAAGCAGGAGCGGTCATCCAGGGACTTGCCGCAGACTTGACCGCCGGCCAGGGCCGTACAGCTCTCCCGGTAGACCATAGGGGTACCGATGGGAATGAGCGCTTCTGCCTGGGCCTGGGTAAGCCCCACATCCACCCGCAGATCCTCGATGGACACGGCCTTGTCCTGGTCTGCGGCGGTGAGCACATGGGGCGGCAGACAGGCCACCACGCCGAAGAGGGGCTCCGGCTTCGTGAGGATGGTCAATTCCCGGGCGGGAAGCATCCGTTGATCCACACCGCCAATGGAGGCAAAGCGGAGAAAACCGTCCTCGATCCCTGTGACGATGAGGCCAATTTCGTCCAGGTGGGCGTCCAGCAGCAACCGCTTGGCATTGGGCTTGCCGCATCGGCGAAGACCGATGACGCTGCCCATGCGGTCGATGGTGACCTCGTCCACCCAGGGTATCAACAGTTCTTTGGCCGTCTCCGCCACTGCGCCTTCAAATCCGGAAGGGCCCGCACAGGAACACAGGCGGCTCAACGTATCGTAAAGATCCATTCTGTCACATCCTTTTAGCTGTCCAGGGCTTGAACCAGCTGTTTGAAGGTGTTGCCCCGCTCCATAAAGTTCTTGAATTTGTCGAAGGAGGCGCAGGCCGGGGAGAGCAACACCACATCGCCGTTTTGGGCGGCGGCGTGGGCGGCCGCCACCGCCTGGGCCAGGGTATCATACTCCTCAATGGCAGGGAGACCGGGGGCATAGTCGGGGGCCGCCTCAACTGCGGCACGAATTTTCGCGGCGGTATCACCTGTCAGGATAAGTCGCTTTACATGTTCCGTGATAGCAGGGCCCAGCACATCAAACGGGATGTGCTTGTCATAGCCTCCGGCAATAAGAATGACCTTTTCCGGGAAGCACTTCAGCCCCGCCATCGTGCGGGTGGGGCTGGAGGCGATAGAGTCATTGTAGTAGCGCACACCGTTCAGCGTCCTCACCAGTTCGATGCGGTGCTCTACCCCGCTGAACTTGGCGGCAAAGTTTCGGATGATCTCATCAGGTACCAGGCCGTTCACCGCGGCGATAGCGGCCATATAATTCTCCACATTGTGATCTCCCGGAAGGAGGATATCCTTTTTGGGCAGGATGGGCCGCTCCCCTTTTTCGTCCCGGAACCAGATGGTGTCGCCCCGGAGGAATGCAGCATTGCCCTGGGGCTCTGTCCTGCGGCTGAAGAGCATAAGGCCGCCTTGCTCTTTGCCGATAAAAGAACGGGTGATGTCATTATCGGTATTGAGAATGACCAGATCCTCCTTGCCCTGGTGCGTAAAGATGTTCTCCTTGGCAGAGACATATTCCTCCATGGACTTGTGTACATCCAAATGGTTGGGAGCCAGGTTGGTGACCACGGTGATATGAGGGCTCACGTCCATGGTCATGAGCTGGAAGGAGCTGAGTTCTACCACGGCAAAGTCAGTGGGAGCCATCAAGCCCACCTCGGGCAAAAGAGGCTTGCCGATATTGCCCCCCAGGTGGACGGTGTGGCCCGCCGCCTTCAAAAGCTCGGCGATGATGGTCGTGGTGGTGGTCTTTCCGTCACTGCCGGTAACACCGATAATGGGACAGGGACAGACCTGGAAGAAGACCTCCATCTCGGAGGTCAGCACACTTCCCCGCTCCACTGCCGCCAGGAGCTGGGGCAGGTCAGGCCGCATACCGGGAGTGCGGAAGATCACGTCATGGCCCTCCAGAGCGTCCAAATAGCCCTTTCCCAGGCAGAGATGGGCCCCCTGGGCGGCCAGAGCCTCCAACTGACTGTCAGCCGTCTCCCGCTTGTCGCAGGCAGTGACAGAGATCCCTGCATCCAAAAGCAACTTGACCAGGGGGACATTGGAGACTCCCAGGCCTAATACGGCGACTCTTTTTCCTTTGAGAGAATTGAGATAGTCTCGAATGGTGAGGCTCATAGGCAGTTCCTCCTCACGGGAAAGATTGGTAAATCTATTATAGGCGGCAGATAGAGATATTATAGTATGTTTTGCGCTGGATTTCAATGAAAACAAGTTTGACTTTCGGGATAGAATCGGCTAAAATGGGTGAGCAAGCAAGCTGGACAGCCGCGCGGCTGGGGCGAAAGGCCCAGCTGTGAGGAAAGTCCGGGCTCCACAGGGCAAGGATAACGGGTAACACCCGCCGGGGGCGACCCCAGGAAAAGTGCAACAGAAATAGACTACCCGCCTGAAAGGGCGGGAAAAGGTGGAAAGGTGAGGTAAGAGCTCACCCGATGGCGTGGAAGCGTCCATCGCTGTAAACTCTATCCGGAGCAACGCCGTGGGAACACGCAAAGCCGGCCCGGCTGTGTTCAGGAGGCGGCTGGAGCGCGTCGGCAACGGCGCGTCGAGATAGATGGCTGTCTTAAATGACAGAACCCGGCTTACAGGCTTACTTGCATAATATGGAAGGGCGCCGCTTACTCAGCGGCGCCCTTCCTTCTTTGTATGTCGCAATCGGAGATATCACGTATGTCACAACAGATTCGTGGTATGTCACAACTCGGTTCTGAAATCTGTTGTTTTCTTGAAAATTAGCTTATTTTCCAAATGGAAAAGTTAAATTATTCCTGCTCCCAGTTGTGCCAGACATTTTGCACGTCGTCGTTGGCCTCCAGAAGCTCCACCAGCTTCTCCATGTTCTTGATGTCCTCCTCGGACTCCAGCTTCACATAGTTCTGGGGAACCATCTCCACGGCGGCGCTGAGGAAGGCATAGCCTTTGGCCTCCAGCTTCTCCAGTACAGAGCCGAAATCCTCGGGCGTGGTGGTGATCTCGAAGACCTCCTCCTCCGCGCTCATGTCCTCGGCACCGCAGTCCAGGGCGTCCATCATCATAGTGTCCTCATCCAGGTCTTCCTTCTCGATGACGATAACACCTTTCTGGTCAAAGGACCAGGACACACAGCCGGTGGCGCCCAGGCCCTTGCCGTACTTGTCCAGCAGGTGACGAACTTCGGGAGCGGTGCGCTGACGGTTGTCGGTGAGGGCATCTACGATAATGGCCACACCGGAGGGGCCGTATCCCTCGTAGGTGACGCTCTCGTAGCTGTCAGTGCTGCCGGAGCCCAGAGCCCGGTCAATGGTGCGCTTGATATTGTCGTTGGGCATATTGGCGGCCCGGGCCTTAGCGATGACGGTGGCCAGGCGGGAGTTATTGGCGGGATCGCCGCTTCCCCCCTGCTTGACCGCCACGATCATCTCCTTGGCGATCTTGGTAAAGGCAGCAGAACGCTTGGCGTCTGCGGCCCCCTTGGTTTTTTGGATGTTATGCCATTTGGAATGTCCCGACATAAAAGTATCTATCCCTTCATGAAAAAATTGCTTATATAGTTTAGCACAAATTATTTTTATTTGCAACGGTTACAGACAAGAAAATACCTCTTTATGATGCTGAGAGCGGAGGATCCGCAGCTCTGGGAAGCCTTTTTCCAGCCAATCGGCCAACACCGGGCAGACAACATCCTCGGTGGAAAAATGCCCCGCATCAATAAGGTTGATACCCATAGCCCTGGCATCCAGAAATGCGTTATATTTCACATCAGCGGTGACGAAGGTATCACAGCCCAGCGCCGCCGCGTCCTCCAGCATATCGCCGCAGGCGCCGCCGCCCACCGCCACTTTGCGGACAGGCTTCCCGGCGTCCTCCAAACGCAGTCCCTGCGCGTTGAGAGCATCCCGGACAAAGACGGCAAATTCTCCGGCGCTCTTATACCCTTGAACCTCCCCTGCCCGGCCAATGCCATAGGGGCGGCCCAAGGCGTCGATGCCGTCCTGGTGGAGCTGCTGCACATTGGAAAGTCCAAGTCTTTGAGCCAGAGCGTCATTGACGCCCCCCGCCACCGCGTCCAGGTTCGTGTGGGCACAGATAGCGGCGATATGGTATTCTGCCAAGGTCAGCAGGCAGCGGCCTGTGGGGTCGCCGTCAGTGATGCTCCTGGCCGGATGGAAAATGATAGGATGGTGGGAGACGATGAGCTGACAATTGGCTTCCCAGGCCTCCTGGATGACCTGGTCGGTAATGTCCAGAGCCACCATGATCCCGTCTACATCGCTGTTCCCGTGGCCCACCAGGAACCCGGCATTGTCAAAGGACATCTGAAGGGAAAAAGGCGCCAGAGAGTCCAAATATGCGTATATTTCCTTTACTTTTGCCATGCTTCCCACTCCTTTTTCATCTGAGCCACCTCCCAGGCGGCCAGCTCGTACCACTTCCGCTTTTCTACATCCTCCGGGCGCTGGGAACGCTCCAGCCCGGTGACCGCCCGGCGGAGCTTTTGAAGCTCCTGCTCCAGATAGCGGCCGCGCAGGGGACTTTCCATGTCCCGGCTCTGCCGGCCCACCCAGATCTCCCCTTCGGTGAGAGGCTTCATCTCCCCGGGTTCGGCCAGGAGCACGACATAGAGGGTGTCCCCTTCCGGCACCAGCACCTCCCGGAGAATGGCGAGGCCGCTGGTGGATAGATAGCGGCGCAGGCCGTCCATGCCGCTCATGGGCTGCATGATGTAGCGGTGGCCTCCCTGCCCTGTCCAGCGGCAGGCACGGAGGATCTCGGCAATGGTCTCACCGCCCATACCGGCAATGGTCACCACTTCGGCCTCTTGAGGCGGGATGTCGGCAAGTCCGTCACACAGGCGGAAGGTCAGCTTGTCAGAGACCTCCCAGCGCTCCGCCAGGGCCTTGGCACGGTTCAAGGGGGCGGGACGCAGGTCGGAGCATACCGCGTGGCTGATGCGGCTATGCTGTACCAGCCATACAGGCAGACGACCATGGTCAGTGCCAACATCGGCCAGGCAGACGCCGGCAGGCACCAGGTCTGCGACGGCCTGGAGCCGCGGAGAGAGAGAAAATGGACGCTTCACCACAGCGCCTCCCTTCAAAGGCAGAAAAAAGGAGCGGCAGCGCCGCTCCCCTTTTGGATCCGGAACTTACTGGGCGGCGGGGATCAGCTTATTGATCTCTGCCAGCAGGGCATCCACGTCCACGCCGTGAACCATGCAGGCCTGCTCCACGGTCTCGCCGCGGGAAGAGGGGCAGCCCAGGCAGTGCATGCCGATGGCCATGAATACAGGGGCGACCTGGGGAGCGATGTCCAGAATATCGCCGATAATGGTATCTTTAGTGATCTGAGCCATGATATGTTACCTCCAAAATGGTAAAGTCGTTGTTACGCTTATATAGTATACCTCGTTTATAGACTTTTTTCAACAGGAAAATGAACTTTTTTATGGATATGAAAAAGGACGGCTTTCCCATCGGAAAACCGTCCTTTTATGTTCTGGGATGTGCTTTGTTGTATACGTCCTTCAGCTTGGGGTTGATGACCCGTGTGTAGACCTGGGTAGAAGAGATATCGGCGTGGCCCAGCATCTCCTGAATGGAGTGGAGGTCGGCGCCATTTTCCAGCAGATGGGCGGCAAAGGAGTGCCGCAGTGTATGGGGGGTGATCTCCTTCTGGATGCCCGCCAGATCCTGATAGTGCTTGATGATCTTCCAGAATCCCTGCCGGGACATCCGGGAGCCGTTCATATTCACAAAGAGGGCGTGTTCGTCAGGCTGCTCCAAAAGCTGCGGACGAACATGGTCTATGTAGTCGGCCAACGCTCTGACAGCGGTGGAATACAGCGGGATGACCCGCTCCTTCTTTCGGTTAGCACAGCGCAGGAACCCGGCGCTCAAATTCAAATGCTCCAGATTCAGGTTGATCAGTTCACTGACCCGGATGCCGGTGGCATAGAGAAGCTCTAACATGGCCTTGTCACGGCAGCCCTTGGCGTCTCTGGGATCGGGCTGTTCCAAGAAAAGCTCCACTTCTTTGCTGGTGAGGATCTGGGGCAGTTTGCGCTCCACCTTTTCCAGGGAAAGGCCACGGGCCGGGTTGGAAGAGACGATGCCCTCCCGCTGAAGATAGGTATAGAAAGACTTGAGAGAAGCGAGAGACCGGGTAACTGTGGCATTGGACTTGCCCAAGCTCAACAGATACTTGGTGTAGCGATCCACGTCAGTCTGGGCGGCGTGCTCCGGGGAAATATCCTCGCTGGTGAGCCAATGGAAATATTGACTGATGTCTCGGACATAGGAACTGACGGTATTTTCGGAAGAGCCCTTTTCATCCGTCAAAAAGTGCTGGTAGGCGACCAACAGATCCATTCTCTCACCTCTTCTCTTGCCAAAGTACCCTCTATCGGAGCAAGGTGTTGGCGGCCCCTGCCGCTAAAACAGGAACCAAGTACCGCTCCAAAAGAAAGCCAAAACACACTATAGCGGCACAAAGGCCGCAACGCAGAAAATATTCGCGGTGATACGGAAGCTCACGCCGTCCCTGACCCGGCGCCCGAAGGGCCAGCTGCCAAGAGGCGTGCAGCCCCTGGGCAGACAAGAGGAAAAGGGCGGGAACAGTGAGCAGCCCCGGAATACCCAACAACAGGAAGGCCATCGTCAGGCCTCTGCGCCCATACGCATGGACAAAGGACGCCACGGAAAAAGCCAGAAAGAAACCGCGGGCGGAGACCAGTGCCGGGATGCCGACGAGTCCTAAGGCGGTGAAACCCAGGAGCGCAGCGCCCAGCGGCCAGCGCAACGTGCGCCACAGCACTTCCGCACCGACAGGCATAGCCATAGCTCCGTCCTGGGCAGAGGCAAGGAAGCTCACCAGGTAACCCTGCAGGGCTTCGGCACCGTCCCCCGCCACGCCCAGAGCCAGCAGACACCCTGCCAAACCTCCGAGCGAAAAAAAGACCGCCGTAGCGACAAGGGCCGGTGTGCCCTCTGTCGTCGGCGACCACCAGAATCCAGCAACTGCTCTCCCCATGGTGCTCACCTCCATAGAAACACTCTATGCGGATGGGGACAAGACCATACCTCTGGCGGAAACCCTATTGGACAACGTATCCCTATTTTAATCTACTTTTTTCAACAAAGCAAGCCCCTTTTGAAAAAAATTCATTATGAGTCAGAATTATGTAAAATGAATTATGTCTACTTTCGTTCAAATAAGGAAACCGCTCAAAAGCGGACAAATTCTAAAAACGGCCCCCAGCACAAGATAGGGCGTCTGGAGGCCGTTTTCCGTACAATATTTACTTTCCTTCTTTTATGTCACCGTTGACAAATGGTCACCTGTCACCCTCGAAAAAAGTGTCAACGCCGCCGCTTCTTTTTTTCGCGAACGCCGCTCCGGCGCCCCCCTCCCCTGACCAATATCCCGGCGGCGGCCCCGCCGCAGAGCGCGCCGAAGAGGAGCCCAAGGGCGCCGCTGTCCAGAGAGAAGGTATCGTAAAGCAGTATGCCGATGGTGAGCTGCAAAAGGAAGAGCACGCCCCCCACAGCCATACCGACAAAGAGCCCCCTTGTGCCGCCGCACTGGCCTACGGCCAGCCCTCCCCCGCAGAAGCTGCCCAGCACACAGGCGGCAACTGTGAGCTGATAGCGCATCGAAGGACTTAAAATGCCTCGTGAGATGCCAAAGGCGGCTATCAGCAGGAGCACCAGACACAGCGCAAGGGCAATAATTCCTCCAAACAGGATATTCTTTCCATACCGCAGGAGCACGGCCCCGTGTTCTTCCTCATTTTTTCGCATAAAAATACCCTCCCCACACGGATGTTTTCATCACATCCTATGCAGAGAGGGTATTGAGCATGTCTACTTCGCTTATTTAGTGGCGTCAGCGGTGGTTTGGGCCCCCTTGCTGGACACGGCCCATTTGGTGAACTCGATGCGCACCCGGTCGGCGCCGGTCTCAATGACGATGGTGTTCTCCTTTACGGCACAGATCGTACCGACGATGCCGCCGATGCTGGTGATCACGTCGCCTACCTGCAGGCCGGAACGCATTGCCTCCGCTTCCTTCTTCCGCTTATTTTCCGGGCGGATGAGCATGAAGTAGAAGATGGCGATCATTACCACCAACATAATAATAGTCATGTAATCCATAGTCATGTAATCCAAAGTAGTTTCCCTCCAAAAATATATTTCGAGCTATTTTTGTGCAGTAGTATCAGTATAGCCTAACCCTGTCCAATTTGCAAGCCTTTCCCAAAAGAAACTCATATTTTTCCGTCCAGCTTGCCGGAATACTCTGCCCGGAAGGCGGAAAACTCCCCAACGTCCAGAGCAGCGCGGATACGTTCCATGAGGGTATTATAAAAGTAAAGGTTGTGGAGCACCGCCAGGCGCATGGCCAGCATCTCCCCCGCCACAAAGAGATGGCGCAGATAAGCCCGGGAGAAATGCTGACAGGCAGGACACTGACAGGTGGGGTCGATGGGGCGGTCATCCAGTTTATATTTCTCGTTTTTCAGGTTAATGGAGCCTTCCCAGGTGTAGAGCTTTCCGTGACGGGCATTCCGGGCAGGCATGACGCAGTCAAAGAAATCCACGCCCCGGGCCACCGCCTCGATAATGTTGGAAGGTGTACCCACTCCCATGAGATACCGGGGCTTGTCCAGCGGCATATGGGGCTCCACTGCATCGATAATGTCGTACATCACCTGGGTGGGCTCCCCCACCGCCAGACCGCCGATGGCGTAGCCCTCACAGTCGATCTTCCTGATCTCCTCCATGTGCCACACCCGCAGGTCGGGATAAGTGGCCCCCTGGTTGATGCCAAAAAGCATCTGCCGGGGGTTCACCGTATCCGGCAAGGCATTCAGCCTGTCATGCTCTGCCTTGCAGCGCTCCAGCCAGCGAACAGTGCGCTCACAGGAGGCTTTGGCATAGTCATACTCTGCCGGATTTTCCACACATTCGTCAAAGGCCATAGCCACGTCGCTGCCCAGATGGGACTGGATCTGCATAGACTCTTCAGGGCCCATAAATATCTTTTTGCCGTCGATATGGGAGGAGAAATAGACTCCCTCCTCCTTGATCTTCCGAAGCCCGGACAGCGAGAAGACCTGAAAGCCGCCGGAGTCGGTAAGGATAGGGCCGCTCCAGTCCATAAACTTGTGGAGCCCACCCATCTCACGTACTACGTCATCGCCAGGGCGCAGATGGAGATGATAGGTGTTGGACAGCTCGATCTGACAGCCGATGTCCTTCAGGTCGTGGGCGGATACCGCGCCCTTGATGGCGCCCTGGGTGCCTACATTCATAAATACAGGGGTCTGGGCAGTGCCGTGGGCGCAGGTAAATACGCCCCGCCGGGCCCGGTCTTCGGTCTTTATCACTTCAAACACAGGAAAACTCCTTTACTTGTGGGAATCAAAAAATGCTTTCAGTTCGCCTTTTCGCTCCGGCGTCAAATCCTTTTTAGAGACATTTTCCACTGCGCCCGCAAGGGCTTGCAGCTGATGAAGGCAGGCGCCGCTGTCTACCTGGAGCCGTATCCGCAGCCACGCCTGCTCTGGGCCCATCTCTTGCAGGGCTTCGGGGGTTTTCACTCCGATGGCGCAAAGATTTTTCGCCAACATGGGGCCAATATTGGGCAGATCGGTCAGTTCCATGCAATTCTCTCCCCTTTTCAAGAGATAAACATCGCATCGCCAAAGGAAAAAAAGCGATACCGTTCCTTTACCGCCTCCTGATAGGCCGCAAGGATATGCTCCCGGCCCGCCAGGGCGGAGACCAGCATGATGAGGGTGCTCTCCGGCAGGTGGAAGTTGGTGATGAGGGCGTCCAGGGCCTTAAAACGGTAGCCGGGATAGATGTAGATGTTTGTCCATCCGGCACTTTCCTTTAGCGTGCCGTCCTCCCCTGCCCAGCTCTCGATAGTGCGGCAGGAGGTGGTGCCCACACAAATGACCCGGCCGCCGTTTTTCCTGGTCTCGTTGATGACCTGGGCGGTTTCGGCGGAGATCATACAATACTCTGAATGCATCTCGTGCTCCAGAGGATCCTCTTCCTTCACCGGGCGGAAGGTACCAAGGCCCACATGAAGTGTTACATAACAAACCTTTACACCCATTGCCTCCACTTGGTTTAGGAGCTCTTTGGTAAAATGCAGCCCAGCAGTGGGGGCAGCGGCAGAGCCCACCTCCCGGGAATAAACTGTCTGATACCGCTCTGGATCGTTCAGCTCTTCCTTGATGTAAGGCGGCAGGGGCATCTTGCCCAACCGCTCCAGAATTTCCAGGAAAATGCCCTCATAGTGGAACTCCACGATGCGATTGCCGCCGGGAAGCTCCTCCAGCACTGTGGCGGTAAGGAGAGAGCCGTCCCCGAAGGACAGCTTCTGGCCCGGTTTCAGCTTCCGGCCCGGCCGAACGAGGCACTCCCACTTCTTTTCTCCCTTGTCGATGAGCAGCAACACCTCCGCCGCGCCGCCGGACGGCTCCCGGTGGCCCAACAGCCGAGCGGGAAGCACCCGGGAGTCGTTGAGCACCAGGCAGTCGCCAGGGCGCAAGAACTGGGGCAGATCATAGAAGCGGCGATGCTGGGTCTCCCCTGTCACCTTATCCAGAAGCATGAGCCGGGAGCCATCCCGCCGCTCCAAAGGGGTCTGGGCAATGAGCTCCGGGGGCAGATCATAGTAAAAATCCGAAGTTTTCATAGAAAAATGTCCCTTTTTAATAGATTTCCACACCGGGGTAATAGAATTTCAAAATTTCGTCAAAGGTCTTCCCCTGCTGGGCCATGGCGTAGGCCCCCCACTGGCTCATCCCCACGTGGTGGCCCCAGCCGGAGCTGGTAACGGTGAAGACCGTCTCCCCGGTGGCGGTGCCCCCTGCGGGAGCGGGCAGGTACTGGACTCCATCCCCGGTGATGACGTAGGGATTGCCGGAGAGCTTTCGCGTGCTTCCGTCTCCGCCGATGGCATAGGTGCCGTTCATGGAGGTGATGACCCCGCCCCCGTCGGTATAGTATGTTCCGCCGGTGGTCTCACCCGACTTGGTGACGGTATAGTGCATGGAATAAAGCCCCAAAGTGGTGCGGACAGATTCCCGGGTAAATGGGAATGTTTTGCCATTTGCGTCCGTAAAGACAATAGACTTTACATTTCCTGTGGGCGTGGTCTCCGTAATTTGAAAGTCCACAATGGTGGCACAGTTATACTTCTTATTTTGGAGTATCTGGGCGATCTCTGCCCCGGTAAAGGTCTGGGTGTGGTTCCAATAGGGTATTTTCTCTGATATGGTGGCCTCATAAGGGTCTATCACACCGCACAGATAGGGGATCTCTTCGCCGCCGATCCAGACGTTGCGGACATTCTCAGTTGCGCCGCCGTCAGAAGAGAAATAATAGGTCTGGGCCAGCTTGCCGTTATACCAAGCCCGCAGACCTGCCGTCTCCGCCACAGCCTGGGCGGTGCGCTCTCCCGTGTTTGCCATGCCGAAATAGACCTGGCAGTGGGTGGTAGAGCAGATGTCAAAGCCCTGGGAGCCGTGGCGGTTGGCCCGGGTCTCATAATAGCACCGGGAGGCTACGGCCTGGGCCTTCAAAGCCTCTACTGGCCAGCTCCGGCTCATTTCCCGGGAGATGACGCACTCAGTATAGTCCTCAAAATCAACGGCGTTGCACACCGTCAGGTCTCCCCCACTGATGCGGCGAAACTGGAACATACCGTAATAGCGGTTACTGCGGAAATAGGTGGTGGCTTTGACGTTGTCGTCCAAGCCGGGGGCTACAGTCAGGGACTGCTCCGCTCCTGCGTCAAACTGGAACAGGATGTCGGATGAGCCGGTCTTCACTACAGACACGCCATAGCTGCTGGTACCCACTACCGTTCCCCCTGCCGCCTCCGCGGCAGCCTGGGCCTCCTCCTGGGTGGTATAAGCCCCCAGTCGCACCTGCCACCCCCCGCCGACATAGGCCGGGAAGCCGCTTACGGTCTGGGCCAGAGCCAGGGCCTCTTCAAAGGAGCCCAATTCCGCCTCCGTGGGAAGCTGAACATGCCAGCACCCCACAGCCACGTCGGAGGAAACACTGTCCGAATAGCATTTGAGGCTCTCGCTGTATTGGGGATCAATGCCGTACCAGACATTCTGGGTCTTGACCACAGAAATGTTGGTTTCAGAGGTATAGCCCAGAGGCACAAAAGCGCGGCTGTCGTCCAGATAGCCGAAGCGGTAGCCGGAGCCCTTGTCGTTGGCTAAGTTGGCTCCATCCAGTGTGGAGGAGCCGTAGGCCAATCCCACCAGCACGGTCTGCCCGGTAGAGGCGGCATCCTCCCCCGCCCGGGCGGTGGGGAGCGTTACGGTCATGGTCAATATCAGCGCACATAGGGCAGACAAACATTTGCGTTTCATAATGTACTCCTTTATTATGTATTGACACTACCAGCCGATATGTGGTAGTATCAAAAAAACTCATTTAAGCGGTGAGTGAGAAAGGACGAGACGATACTGTCTCTGACATTATAATACAAAATCAGCCGCTGGTAAAGCCGCTGATTTTTTTCTTTTTGATGCGTATATATGGAAATGAGATTTGGAGGTAGATGACAATGAAAAAATTCAAGGTAGGCATCATTGGCTGTACCGGCATGGTGGGCCAGCGCTTCATCACTCTGACCTGCGGTCACCCCTGGTTTGAGCTCACCACTCTGGCCGCCAGCGCCCGCAGCGCAGGCAAGACTTACGGTCAGGCCGTAGAGGGCCGCTGGAAGCTGGAGGTGCCCATGCCCGAGGCTGTCCGGGATATGCCAGTGCTGGACGCCCAAGCCGATCTGGAGACCATCGCCGGCCAGGTGGACTTCGTCTTCTCTGCCGTGGACATGAAAAAGGAAGAGATCAAGGCACTGGAGGAGGCCTATGCCAAGGCGGAGTGTCCCGTGGTCTCCAACAACTCCGCCCACCGCTGGACACCCGATGTGCCCATGGTGGTGCCTGAGCTGAACCCGGAGCACCTGGAGGTCATTCCCTTCCAGCGCAAGCGCCTGGGCACCAAGCGGGGCTTCATCGCTGTCAAATCCAACTGTTCCATTCAATCTTACGCCCCCGCCCTCTCCCCCCTGCGGGAGAAATTCGGTCTGGAGAAGGTGCTGGCCTGCACCTATCAGGCCATCTCCGGCGCGGGTAAGAACTTTGAGACCTGGCCCGAAATGGTGGATAACCTCATCCCCTATATCGGCGGTGAGGAGGAGAAGAGCGAGCAGGAGCCCCTGAAGGTCTGGGGCAAGGTGGAAAATGGCATCATCGTCAACGCCGAGGGCCCCTCCATCACCGCCCAGTGCCTCCGGGTGCCTGTGACCAACGGCCACACCGCCGCCGTCTTTGTCACTTTTAAGAAAAAGCCCTCCATGGAAGAGATGAAGGAGATATGGGCCGGTTTCAAAAGCGTGCCCCAGGAGCTGGGCCTGCCCATGGCTCCCAAGCAGTTTTTCCACTACTTTGAGGAGCCTGACCGGCCCCAGGCCAGGCTGGATCGTGATCTGGAAAAGGGCATGGCCATCTCCATTGGCCGTCTCCGCCCGGATACCCAGTATGACTATAAATTTGTCTGCCTGTCCCACAACACCCTTCGCGGGGCCGCCGGCGGCGCGGTAGAGCTGGCGGAGCTGCTGTGCGCCAAGGGTTATATGGATTAAAGACCGGGAAAGGAGCGATATTTATGCGGGAACCTGTATTCAGCGGAGCCTGCACCGCCATCGTCACCCCCTTTGACGACAGCGGCGCTGTAAATTACGAGGCCTTCGGCGCCCTCATCGAGGAACAGATCGCCGCGGGCATCGACGCCATCTGCGTCTGCGGTACCACTGGTGAAAGCGCCACCATGTCCATCCGGGAGCACATCGCCGTGGTGGAGTACTGTGTCAAGCGGGTGGATCACCGGGTGAAGGTGGTAGCCGGCGCGGGCAGCAACGACACCTCCGCCGCCGTCTATCTCTCCCAGCACGCCCAGGATTCCGGGGCAGACGCCCTCCTGCTGGTGACTCCCTATTACAACAAGGCCACCCAGACCGGCCTTATCAAGCACTATGAATATATCGCCGACCGGGTGGAACTGCCCATCATCCTCTATAATGTGCCCTCCCGCACCGGGGTGAGCTTTACGGCGGAGACCTACAAGAAGCTGTCGGAAAATCCCAAGATCAACGGGGTAAAGGAAGCCAGCGGCAACTTTTCTCTGCTGGCGCACACCCGTTTCCTCTGCGGGGACGACTTCTATATCTGGTCGGGCAACGACGACCAGGTGGTGCCTATGATGAGCCTGGGTGCCCAAGGAGTCATTTCGGTGGCCGCCAACATCGTCCCCCAGGTGATGGTGCGCATGAGCCACCTGTGCCTGGCCGACGACTTTGCCGCCGCCTCTAAGCTCCAGATCGAGTATATGGACTTTATCGACGCCCTTTTTGTGGATGTGAACCCCATCCCCATCAAGACCGCCCTCAACCTCACTGGGCGGAAGATGGGTGGTCTGCGGCTGCCCCTGTGCGAAATGACCCCGGAGCACCTGGAGATCCTGCGCTCCTCCATGGTGCGTATGGGCCTGCTGGCCTGAAGAAGGACAGGAAAGGACGTTTGAATCATGCTGAAGGTGCTCATTTCCGGCTGTAACGGCCATATGGGGAATATCCTGGCACAGATATGCCAGGAGGCCGGTGATGTGGAGATCGTTTGCGGCTTTGATCTGCTGGGGGCAGAGCGTGAGGACTTCCCAGTCCTCTCCAACCCCGCCGCATTCCAGGGAGAGGCCGATGCCCTCATAGACTTCTCCTCCCCTGCCGCCCTCTCCGCTCTGCTGGAGCTGGGGATGAGCCGCCGTATCCCTCTGGTGCTGGCCACTACCGGCTACTCCCAGGGGCAGCTTGACGCCATTGACGAGGCCGCCAGGGTCATCCCTATCTTCCGCTCCGGGAATATGTCCCTGGGCATTAACGTGCTGACCCAGCTGGTAAACCGGGCCGCCGCCGCACTGGGAGACAGCTTCGATGTGGAGATCGTGGAGCGGCATCACAACCGCAAGGTGGACGCCCCCAGCGGCACCGCCCTCATGTTGGCCCAGGCCGCCCAGGATGCCCTTCCCTATGAGCCGACCTATGTCTACGAGCGCCAGAGCCTTCGAAAGCCCCGGGAAAAGAGGGAGATCGGCATCTCCTCTGTCCGGGGCGGCGGCATCGTGGGCGACCACGAGGTCATTTTCGCCGGGCGGGATGAAGTCATTGAGCTGAAGCACTCTGCCATGAGCCGGGAGGTCTTTGCCTCCGGAGCCCTGCGGGCGGCCCGGTTCCTGGCCCAGGTCAAACAGCCTGGACTCTATTCCATGAAAGAATTGGTGGAACAAATCATATAAAAAAAGAGACCGGGAACTGTAGGTTCCCGGTCTCTTTTTTGTGTTATATATTTTCTGTTGGCCCGCCGGGCTTCAGGGGCCGGCCATTGGCGTCTATGCCCTTTTCTGCCAGACGCTTGTCTGCCCACTCCCGCACCAGAGCGTAGAGCACGGCAAAGGTGGGAACGCCCAAGAGCATCCCGGCAAAGCCAAATAGACCGCCGCCCACTACAATGGCCACCAGGACCCAGATGGCGGAAAGGCCGGTGGAGTCACCCAGGATCTTGGGCCCCAGGATATTTCCGTCGAACTGCTGGAGGGCGATGATGAGGATCAAAAACCGCAGAGCCGCCCAGGGGTCTACAATGACCAGTATCATCACGCTGGGTACCGCGCCGATAATAGGCCCAAAGAAAGGCACTACATTGGTCACGCCGATGATAACGCTGATGAGTACGGCGTAGGGGATCCGAAGGATGGTGCTCAGCACAAAGCAAAGAACACCGATAATGGCGGAATCCAGCAGTTTTCCGTTGATAAATCCCACGAAGATGGTATTGGCCCGGCTGGATACCGACAGGATATGGTTCACGCCCTTGGCGGGAAAGAGGGCGTAAATGAGCTTCTTGAGCTGTTCGTTGAGCCGGGCCTTCCCTGCCAGCATATAGATAGAGGCGATAAAGGCGGTAAGGGCGGTGACCACACCGTTGCCCACCGCCACGCCAAAGTTCAGCAGGTCAGGCATTGATGAAGTGAGGAAATCGGCGGCCTTACGGATGATGCTCTGATAATCGTCTACAATACCGGTGAGCCCCTCACCCTCCAGCTCAAAACGCTGGATCAGCTCCTGCACCATACGGTTCAAGTTCTCCAGGTAGAAGGACAGATTGTTTACCAGGTTGACGACAGAAGCGCCTACCTGGGGCAAAATAAGCTGGAGAAGCACCATAATGACCGCCAACGCAAGGAGATAGACCGTGACGATGGCCAGCATCCGCTTATGGGGACTATTATGATATACCTTCCGCTCAAAGAAGTTGGTCGGCGTGTTCAACAGATAGGCAATGACAAATCCGGCGATAAAAGGGCTGAGCACATCCAGGAACCGGCCCGCTGTGGCCTTTACCTGGGGCAGATGGGTCAGACCCAGATAAAGCAGGATACCTGCGCACACCACCAGCAGGTTGGATAATCCCCGGCTGTCCAGTTGATACCATTTGTGCGGTCTTTCTTCCATGGACACCGCCTCCTTTCCATAGATGATACCACAGAAGTCTTACTGTGTCACCACCCGGTGGAACACTTTTTTGCCTTTCTTAAGGATCAGGCCCTCCCCGGCAAAGTCGGCAGCGGAAAAGCGGACAGTGGGATCGGCGGCTTTCCCGCCATTCACCTCAACGCCTCCCTGCTCCACCAGCCGGCGGGCCTCCTTTTTGGAGGGAGCCAGACCGCACTTGAGCATCAGGTCGAGAAGCCCAATAGCACCGTCGGAGAAGTCGTCATCGGTTAGGGTGGTAGAGGGCATATTGGAGCTGTCTCCACCGTCGGCAAAGAGGGCACGGGCGGCGTCCTGGGCCTTCCGGGCCTCCTCCTCGCCGTGCACCATCTTGGTCAGCTCAAAGGCCAGGATCTCCTTGGCCTCGTTGATCTTTCCGTCCGTCCAGGTGTCCATCTCATCGATCTGCTCCAGGGGCAGGAAAGTGAGCAGACGAATGCACTTCATCACGTCGGCGTCTCCCACGTTGCGCCAATACTGGTAGAAGTCATAGGGGCTGGTCTTGTTGGGATCCAGCCACACCGCGTTGCCGGCAGTCTTGCCCATCTTGTTGCCTTGGGAGTCGGTGAGCAGGGTGATGGTCATGCAATGGGAGTCCTTGCCCAGCTTGCGGCGGATGAGCTCGGTGCCGCCCAGCATGTTGCTCCACTGGTCGTTGCCGCCGCACTGCATATTACAGCCCACAGTCTGGAACATATGGTAGAAATCATAGGACTGCATGATCATATAGTTGAACTCCAGAAAGGAGAGGCCTCGTTCCATGCGCTGCTTGTAGCAGTCGGCCCGGAGCATATTGTTCACCGAGAAGCAGGCGCCCACCTCCCGGAGAAGTTCCACATAGTTGAGCTTGAGCAGCCAGTCGGCGTTGTTGAGCATCATGGCCTTTCCCTCGCCGAAGTCGATAAACTTTTCCATCTGGCGCTTGAAGCACTCAGCATTGTGGTCGATGTCCTCCTTGGTGAGCATCTTGCGCATATCGGTGCGGCCGGAGGGATCGCCGATCATGGTGGTGCCGCCGCCGATGAGGGCGATGGGGGTGTTCCCCGCAGACTGGAGCCGCTTCATCAGGGTCAGCGCCACAAAGTGGCCTGCCGTCAAGCTGTCCGCCGTACAGTCAAAGCCAATGTAGAAGGTGGCCTTGCCGTTGTTGATGAGGTTTTTGACCTCATCCTCGCTGGTCACCTGGGCGATGAGGCCCCGGGCCACCAATTCGTCGTAGAGCGTCATATCATTTCATCCTTTCTGCTGTTTCGAGGGCATAAAAAACGCCCCCGTCCATTTTGGACAGAGGGCGTAATACTACGCGGTACCACCTCTGGTTCGCCGCCTTCTCACGAAAAGCGGCCTCATGCCGTGCCTGCACACGGCGGCGCTGTAACGGGCGCTCCCGACCCACCCTACTGGCCCGAAGACGTTGGGGCGGCAGCTCCAAGGGGTATTCCTCCGTGCTCTGCCCTCCCCCTTCCACCAGACCGGGGTCTCTCTTTGCGGCAAAAGCGCGGCCTACTTGGCCTTTTCATCACTGTAAGCCGTATTATAATATGCAAAATTTCATTTGTCAACCATCTTCCGGCCTTCTGGCCACAAGCATATAGCGGTGGACACGGCCCTCGATGGCGCCCTGCTCCTCCAGGATGCCCTGGGCCTCCAACAAGCGGTCAAAGCAGGCATCCACCGAAAAACCGGGGAATTCCCACTCAATGATGCGGGCGAACCACACCAGCGCCCCCACATCATAAAACCGAATGGGCTGGAAGTGCTCGTCCCCTTTTATAATCTCAAAACCTGCCCGCACAAAGAGCTCTGCCTGTTCCCGCAGATTCAGGCCGGGAAAGGGTTTGGGCGTTCCGGGAAGCAAAAGCTCCACCAGCTCCCGGTCGTTGTCCTCCCCCACCTGCTGGGTGATAAAAAGCCCGCCCGGCTTCAGGACACGCCAAAGCTCTGAAATACAGTAGGCGCCATGACGGTCAATGACCAGGTCAAATTGGGCGTCGTCAAAGGGCATTTTCTCCGCGTCTGCCATTTCACGAAGATCAATGCCCAGAGGCGAAAGGGTCTTTTGGCACAGTGCCACATTGGGTGGATAGCCCTCTGTGGCGGCGGTATTTTTATAGGGGTGTCCCAGGGAGAGCAGAAACTCTCCTCCGCCGGTGGCGATATCCAGCAGGCACATATCGTCCCTCCGATGGCTCTGTACGATCTCTCTGTAATCCCACGGAAGGCGGCCCGCCTCTTCGTACCGGCCGCTGATGTGGGAAAAGTCCCAGCCATGGATATGGGCCTGGGACTCCTCCTCTTTCCAAGCTGTGCGCAGTTTCTGAATGTCCATGTCCACCACCTCGTTTTTTCTATTGTATCATAAGATGTTCCCACCAACAACACCCCTTCTTGCCATAGGAGCCGGGATGTGATAAGATGAGACCAGTTTATTTTGAATCAGCCGGAGGGATCCTGTTATGCTGTTTGTCCAATATCCAAAATGTACCACCTGTCAGAAGGCCAAGGCCTGGCTGGAAGGCCACGGGGCCGCTTTTGAAGCAAGAGACATCAAGCTCCAAAACCCCACTGAAGCCGAACTGCGGGACTGGCACGCCAGGAGCGGCCTTCCTCTGCGCAGGCTCTTCAACACCAGCGGCTTACAGTATAAAGCCCTGGGGCTGAAGGACAAGCTCCCCGCCATGAGCGAGGACGAGCAGTATTCCCTGCTGGCCACCGACGGGATGCTGGTAAAGCGGCCGGTGCTGGTGGGGGATGGCTTTGCTCTCTTCGGCTTCAAGGAAGCCGACTGGGCAGAGCAGCTGGAAAAGAAATGATTGCAATTTGAAGCCTTACAGGGTAAAATATACCTTATTCGAAAGTGAAGGAGCGTACTGCCATGCCGGAAGAGACAAAGCCTGTCATGGGCCAGAATTTTATCCACGATTTTATCGATGAAGATATCGCCCCCGGCGGTCAGTTTGCCGGAATGACCGTCCATACCCGTTTTCCCCCCGAACCCAACGGCTATCTGCACATCGGCCACTGCAAGGCTCTGACCATCGACTTCGGCACAGCGGAAAAGTATGGCGGCCTGTGCAACCTGCGTATGGACGACACCAACCCCACCAAAGAGGATGAGGAGTTCGTGGATGCCATCAAGGAGGACATCCACTGGCTGGGCTTTGACTGGGGCGACCGCTTTTTCTACGGCTCCGACTACTTTGAGGAGGACTACCGCCAGGCGGTGGGCCTTATCAAGAAGGATCTGGCCTATGTCTGTGAGCTGAGCCCCGAGCAGTTCAAGGAGTACCGGGGCAGCATCGGCGTTCCCGCCCGCAGCCCCTACCGGGATCGCCCCATTGAGGAGAGCCTGGATCTCTTTGCCCGGATGCGCGCCGGTGAGTTCCCCAACGGCGCCATGACCCTGCGGGCCAAGATCGACCTGGCCAGCGGCAACTTCAATATGCGTGACCCTGTCCTCTACCGTATCAACCATATGCACCACCACCGCCAGGGGGACAAGTGGTGCATCTACCCCATGTACGACTTCGCCCACCCAATCCAGGACGCCCTGGAGGGCATCACCCATTCCCTCTGCTCCCTGGAGTTTGAGGCCCACCGCCCCCTCTACAACTGGGTGGTGGAGAATTGTGACCTGCCCTCCAAGCCCCGGCAGATCGAGTTTGCCCGTCTGGGCATCGACCACACCGTCATGAGTAAACGAAAGCTCCGGGCTTTGGTGGAAGAGGGCAAGGTGTCCGGCTGGGATGACCCCCGTATGCCCACCCTCTGCGGTCTGCGCCGCCGGGGCTATACCCCCCGCTCCATCCGCAATTTCTGCGAGCGCATCGGCGTGGCCAAGGCGGCCAACGTGGTAGAATACGGCTTCCTGGAGCACTGCCTTCGGGAGGATCTGAACGAGACCGCCCGCCGGGTCATGGCCGTTCTGCGGCCCATCAAGCTGGTCATCACCAACTACCCCGCCGGGCAGAGCGAGGAATTTGAGGTGGAGAACCTCCCCGGCGACGAGGCCGCCGGCACCCGGAAGGTCACCTTCTCCCGGGAGCTGTGGGTGGAGGCCGAGGACTTCCTCCCCGAGCCCGTACCCAAGTATAAGCGGCTCTACCCAGGCGGCCCCGAGTGCCGCCTGAAGGGCGCCTACCTCATCAAATGCGTGGGCTATGAGACCGACGACGCAGGCAACGTCATCGAGATCGCCGCCGAGTATGACCCCGACAGCCGGGGCGGCGACCCCGCCGACGGCCGCAAAGTCAAGGGCGCCACCCTCCACTGGGTGGACGCCGCCACCGCCCTGGACGCGGAGGTGCGGCTCTACGACAACCTCTTCTCCGACGAATCCCCCGATGCCGGAGACAAAGACTTCCTGGAGTGCCTGAACCCCGATTCTCTGGAGGTGCTCACCGGCTGCAAGGTGGAAGCCGGCCTCTCTGCCCCCAAGGCAGAGGAGCGTTACCAGTTTATGCGTCAAGGCTATTTCTGTGCCGACAGCAAAGACTCCAAGCCCGGCCACCTGGTATTCAACCGGGCGGTGAGCCTGAAGGACAGCTTCAAATTCTAAGGAGCGAGGAGGAAACCGTCATGTATCATTTCCGCAACGACTACTCCCAGGGCTGTCATCCCAAGGTGCTGGAGGCTCTCACCGCTGTCAACGGCGAGAGCGTGATCGGCTACGGTACCGATGACTACTGTAAGTCTGCCGCCGACCTGATCCGGGGCCTGTGCGAAGCTCCCCATGCCGACGTCCGTTTCCTGGTGGGCGGTACTCAAACCAACTTCGTCACCATCGCCGCCCTTCTGCGGCCCTGGGAAAGCGTCATCAGTCCCACCACGGGCCACATCAACGGCCATGAGGCCGGGGCCGTTGAAGCTACCGGCCACAAGATACTCCAAGTTCAGGTGCCTGCCAATGGCAAGCTCACGCCTAACCGTATCCTCCCTCTTGTGGAGGCCGGCAAGGATGAGCACGTGACCAAGCCCCGAATGGTCTATATCTCCAACGCCACCGAGACCGGCGCGGTCTACACCAAAGCGGAACTGGCCGCCCTTTACCGCTGCTGTCAGGCCAACGACCTGTTCCTCTTCCTGGACGGCGCCCGTCTGGGCTGTGCCTTGGCCTCGGTGGAAAATGACCTGACTCTGGCAGATATCGCCGCCCTCACCGATGCCTTCTACATCGGCGGCACCAAGAATGGTGCCATGATGGGCGAGGCCCTGGTGGTCACCAACCCGGAACTGACGGAGAACTTTTTCCGGATGCAGAAGCAGCACGGCGCAGTGCTGGCCAAAGGATGGCTCCTGGGTGTGCAGTTCCAGGCTCTGTTCCAGGACGGTCTCTACTTTAAGATCGCCCGGAACGCGGTGGAGGTGGCCCAATACCTTCAGGGCGGCCTGAAAAACCTGGGCATCCCCATGATGACCGAGTCCACCACCAACCAGATCTTCCCCATCGTCCCCAACGAGCTCCTCCCCCATTTGGAAAAGCTCTGTACCTACGAGGTCTGGGGCAAGGCAGATAAGAGCCACACCGTCATCCGCTTTGTCACTTCCTTCGCCACATCTATGAAGTCTGTAGACGGCCTTCTCAAGGCCCTGAAAGACCTGACCTGATAGTAAAGATGAGACCGGACGGCGAAAATTGTGCCGTCCGGTTTTTGTAAAAAAGAGGCGTGGTCAGATGACCACGCCTCTTCCCTGTTTTATTTGATTTAGGCCTTGCCGTCACAGCCCAGGACGTTGACGATCTTGTCCTTGACGATCTCCTTGATATAGGCCCGGCCGTCACCCATGTACTGGCGGGGGTCGAAGTGATCGGGATGGGCGTCAAAATGCTCCCGGATGCCGGCGGTCATACCCAGACGCAGATCGGAGTCAATGTTGATCTTGCACACTGCCAGCCGGGCGGCCTGACGGAGCTGATCCTCCGGCACGCCGATGGCGCCGGGCATCTTGCCGCCGTGTTCATTGATGATCTTCACGAACCGCTGGGGGACGGAAGAAGCGCCGTGGAGCACGATGGGGAACCCAGGCAGGCGCTTGGAGACCTCATCCAGGATGTCGAAACGGAGCTTGGGATCGGTGCCGGGCTTGAACTTGTAAGCGCCGTGGCTGGTGCCGATGGCGATGGCCAGAGAGTCACAGCCGGTCTTGGAGACAAACTCCTCCACCTCTTCGGGACGGGTGTAGTGGGAATCCTCGGCAGAGACCTGCACCTCGTCCTCCACACCGGCCAGGGCGCCCAGCTCGGCCTCCACCACAACGCCGTGGTCGTGGGCATACTCCACCACCTTGCGGGTGATGGCAATGTTCTCCTCAAAGGGCTTAGAGGAAGCGTCGATCATCACAGAGGTGAAGCCGCCGTCCACACAGTCTTTGCAGGTCTCAAAGTCCGCGCCATGATCCAGATGGAGCACGATGGGCAGGCCCGTGTCCTCTACTGCAGCCTCCACCAACTTGCGCAGGTAGACCCCCTTGGCGTACTTCCGGGCACCGGCGGAGGCCTGAAGGATAACAGGGGCCTTTACCTCGGCAGCGGCCTCGGTGATGGCCTGGACGATCTCCATGTTGTTGACGTTGAACGCGCCGATAGCGTAGCCGCCGTCATAGGCCTTGCGGAACATTTCAGCAGATGTGACCAGAGGCATGATACAAAACTCCTTTTATAAAAATTTTATTTATCTTCCCTGTCCGATCATAGTGCGCATAACGGTATACTTATCTTCATCAATTCCCTTTTTCATGGTAAGGGCTTCGTTGATGTCATAATCAATAAATTTGCTGTTTTGCTGGCACACCACCCGGTCGGTCTTGCCTTCAGCCAGGAGCATCACAGCGGAATAGCCCATGTGAGTGGCGTTGACCCGGTCACGAGCAGTGGGAGAGCCGCCCCGCTGGATATGACCTAAAACGGTGACTCTGGTATCCATGGCTGTGATCTCCCGGATCTTGTCGGCCATCTCATAAGAATTGCCTACACCCTCGGCCACAATGACCATATAGTGCGTACGCCCGGCCAAACGGGCCCGGCGCATAGGCTCAATGACATCCTCCTCAAAATTCACCGGCTTTTCCGGGATGAGGACGGCGGTGGCGCCGCAGGACAGGCCCACGTAGAGGGCCAGGTGGCCCGCCCGGTGGCCCATGACCTCCACCACAGAACAACGCTCGTGGGACTGCATGGTGTCCTGGAGCTTATCAATACATTCTATGGCAGTGTTACAGGCAGTATCGTAACCGATGGTATAGCCGGTGCAGGCGATGTCATTGTCGATGGTCCCGGGGATGCCGATGACGGAAATGCCGTACTTGGACAGGGCGTGAAGACCCTGAAACGTGCCGTCACCGCCGATGCCAATAACGCCATCCAGTCCCAACAGCTTACAAGTATTTACAGCCTTCTCCTGGCCGGCACTGGTGCGAAATTCTTCGCTTCGGGCAGAATAGAGGATGGTGCCTCCCTGCCGGGAGAGCCCACTGACCTTATAATAGTCCAAAACCTCGGCGTCGCCGTTGATGAGGCCGTTGAAGCCCCGGCGGATGCCGACGCACTCGATACCCAGGTGGGTGCAAGTCCGAACGACAGCCCGAATGGCGGCGTTCATGCCGGGGGCGTCTCCCCCGCTGGTCAACACGCCAATGCGGCGTACTGCGTTCTCCATATCAAATATCCCCTTTCATCATACGGTCAACTCGGTGTCTTGCTTTTCCAATGCGGAAGCATAACGGCCAATGACCGGCTTGACTGTTTCACTCAAAAATTCCTCCACCTGCTGTGGACAGCGGCCAATATAAGCCTTTGGCTCCAGCCGGGTTTGAATTTCTTCCGGAGTCAGGCCCAGCATCGGTTCCCTGACCATCCGCTCCACCAGGTCATTGGGCAGACCCAACTCCTTCACAGTGTGTCCGGCCTCCAGAGAAAGCCGGCGGATACACTCGTGGATGGCCTGCCGGTCGCCTCCCTTTTTCACCGCGTCCATCATAATGTTCTCGGTGGCCATAAAGGGAAGCTCCTCCCGCACATGCCTTTCAATGACCTTCTCGTGAACGACGAGACCAGAGGCCACATTGGCATAGATATTCAGGATGGCATCTGTTGCCAAAAATGCCTCCGGAATAGAAATTCGCTTGTTGGCCGAATCGTCCAGCGTGCGTTCGAACCACTGGGTGGCGGCGGTGATGGCAGGACTGGCAGCGTCAGTCATCACATATCGGGCCAAACCGCAAATACGCTCACAGCGCATGGGGTTGCGCTTATAGGGCATGGCCGAGGAGCCGATCTGGCCGGTCTCAAAGGGCTCCTCCACCTCCTTCAGGTGGCACAGCAGCCGCACATCGGCGGCAAACTTGCTGGCGGACTGGGCAATGCCGGAGAGAGTGGCGAGGATAGCAGCATCCGCCTTCCGGGAATAGGTCTGTCCCGAAACGGGAACTACCCGCTGAAAGCCCATCTCCGCGGCGATTTTTGCCTCCAAAGCCTTGACCTTCTCGTGGTCGCCGTCAAAAAGCTCCAGAAAGCTGGCCTGGGTGCCGGTGGTACCCTTGGAGCCCAGCAGAGCCAGTCGTTCGATGCGGTATTCCACCTCATCCAGATCCATCAAAAGATCGTTCATCCAAAGGGTCGCCCGCTTCCCTACCGTCACCAGTTGGGCAGCCTGAAAGTGGGTGAAGCCCAGGGTGGGCAACGCCTTATAGCGGTCAGCGAAGGCGGACAGATAATGGAGTACCTTTACCAGCTTGTCCCGGAGGAGCTCCAGGCCCTCCCGCATCAGGATGATATCGGTATTGTCCCCTACATAACAGCTCGTGGCGCCCAGATGGATGATAGGCATGGCCTCAGGGCATTGTTCCCCATAGGCGTGGATATGAGCCATTACATCATGCCGGAGCTGTTTCTCCCAGCGGCTGGCGGCTTCGTAGTCAATGTCATCTACATGGGCCTCCAGCTCCGCCACCTGCTTCGCCGTTACAGGCAGGCCCAATTCCATCTCTCCCCTGGCCAAGGCGACCCAAAGCCGCCGCCAGGTGGAAAACTTCTTATCCGGGGAGAAAAGATATAGCATCTCCGGGCTGGCATAGCGGGAACAAAGCGGGGACTCATAACTATTTTTGCTCATGGCTCCCTCATTCCTCGTTTCAACGAAAAGAAAAAGCTGGAATTTATTATATCACAAAAAGGCGGTCAGGGGCAACCCCTATCCGCCTTTTTGTGAAAAAATTATCGATTCAGAAAACGTTCCAGCCGATCCAGGCCCTCCCGGATATTTTCCATAGAGGCGGCGTAGGACCAGCGAATAAAGCCGGGCGCTTCAAAGCCTTCTCCCGGAACAACTGCCACCAACCCCTGCTTGAGGAAAGCGGTGGCAAAGTCATCGCCGCTTTGGATGAGTGCGCCGCCGATGGTCTTCCCGATGAGCTTTTCAATGTTCATCATCACGTAGAAGGCGCCCTCAGGCTTGATACAGCTTACGTCCTTCATGGTGTTCATCCGCTCCACCATGTAGTTGCGCCGCTCCTCAAAGGCCACTTTCATCGCCGCCACCTCTTCCTGGGAGGCGGTGAGCGCGGTGAGAGCCGCTTTCTGGGAGACGGCACAGGGGGAACCGGTAGAGTGGCTGACGAAATTTGCCATGGCCTTGGCCACCTCCGGCTGGGCCAGGGCATAACCGATGCGCCAACCGGTCATAGCATAGGACTTGGAGACACCGTTGATAAGAATGGTGTGCTCCTTGACCTCCTGTCCCAGGGCGGCGATGCTGGTGAAGGGCTTTCCGTCGTAGATGAGATTGCAGTAGATCTCATCGGAGATAATGTAGAGATCGTGCTTGACGCACACATCGGCCAGGGCCTTGAGCTGGGCGGCGTCATAGACCATGCCTGTGGGATTGGAGGGATTGTTGAGGATGATAGCCTTGGTCTTGGGGGTGATGGCTCCCTCCAGCTTCTGGGGGGAGAGCTTGAAATCCTCCGCCTCGGTGGCGTTCACCGTTACCGGAGTGCCCCCAACCATGCGGATGAGCTCATAATAGCTCACCCAAGCGGGAGTGGGCAGGATGACCTCGTCCCCCGGATTCACCAGGGCCCGGAGAGCCAGATAGACCATATGCTTGGCGCCGCTGGAGACCACCACCTGACTGGGGGCATACTCCACTCCGCAGTCGGCCTTCATCCGCGCACAGATAGCCTCCTTCAGGTCAAGGGCGCCGGAGGCAGGGGTGTACCGGGTATAGTTGTCCCGAATGGCTTGGAAGGCCGCCTCCTTGATATGACTGGGGGTGGGGAAATCCGGCTCGCCGGCGGCAAAGCCGATGACGTCCTGCCCCTCTGCCTTCATCTGCTTATACAGGCTGTCGATGGCCATAGTGGTAGAGGCACGCACCTGTGTGGCAATATGGGAAAGTTCTTTCATCCGTTATCCCTCCTGAAAAAGCTGGTTCAAGTCACCGCTATTATAGGTTGGGTCACAGCAAAAATCAAGCCCATTTCCTCAACCTTTTTTACGGGAGTCAATATTTTTTTGATAGAGCAGGAAAAGCCCTTTTAGGAGCAGGTCGGGATCCTGCTCAATGGTGTGATGACAATAAGGCACTACCTCGCCGGCATAGCTCCCGGTGGCAATGACGGCGGCGGTGTGGCCCAGCTCCTCGTCTATCCGGGTGAGCATCCCATCCACCAGACTGGCGTTGCCGTATATGACCCCCGACTGCATGGCGTCTACTGTGTTGTGGCCAAGGAGCACGGCCGGACGATTCAGGGAGATATGGGGCAGTTCCGCGGCCTGCCGGGACAGGGCCTCCAACCCCACCCGGACACCGGGGGCGATGACACAGCCTTCATAGACGTTCCCCCGAAGCACAGAGAAGGTGATAGCAGTGCCGAAATCCACCACGATAACAGGGCTTGGGCAGCGGTCAAACCGTTCAATGGCTCCTACGCAGTAAGCTACGATGTCTGCCCCCAGCTGGGCGTGCATATCAGAGCGGATGTCCAGCCCTGTACGGATGCCGGTACCTACGATAAGGGGCGGTTTCCCCGTGAGCCGCTCCACCGCCCGAGCCAGGGCGGCAGTCACCGGCGGCACCACACTGGCGATGATGCCGCCCTTGATCTGCTCCGGTTCTACCTGGTGGAGCTGGAACAGGGAAAAGAGCTGGATGGCAAACTGATCCCCTGTGGCATGGGGGTCGGTGGAATAGGTGGAGCGGAGGGCCAGAGCGCCTCCCTCCTCAAAAAGGGCCAGGGTCGTAGTAGAATTTCCGATATCAGCGGTAAGGATCATAGTTCCAGCTCCTTTTTCTTCCTTTTGCTATACAGTATATCACTGCCGCAGACATTTCACAAGCAGAAGCGGCAGACAAAAGAGAGGAGACGCAAATGCGTCTCCTCTCTTTTGGGCTTTTGATTACTGCTGCTCTTCCTCACGGAGCTTGGCAAAGCACTCGCTGCAGTACACAGGACGGTCAGACTTGGGCTCGAAGGGAACCTTGGCCTCACCGCCGCAGCTGGCGCAGGTGGCAGTAAAGTACTCCCGGGGGCCACGGGCGGCAGCCTTGCGGGCGTCGCGGCAGGCCTTGCAGCGCTGGGGCTCGTTCTGGAAGCCCCGCTCGGCGTAGAACTCCTGCTCACCGGCGGTGAACACGAACTCCTGCCCACATTCCTTGCATACAAGCGTCTTGTCTTCGTACATGATTTTACCCTCTCTTTGACTTTGCCCAGATCCGGATACATTCCGATTTGCGCTGGGACAGTGTAATATTGCGCTCAGCTTCCGCTGAAGTCGCCAAATGTAATGCCTGTTCTGTTAAGTTATAAAACTCAACATAGGCAGACTGCCCATTACAGGGCAAAGAAGGGCGCCGCTTTGCGCCGGATGCGCTGTACAGCGTTATCTACCGATTTGAGAGGCTTTCCAACCCTTTGGGCGATCTCGCTTTGGGAGAGGCCTGCCAAATAAAGCTCCAACACTGTTTTTTCAAATCCGGACAAAGTACCGAGCAGAGCCTTTATTCGCCCTTCCCGCTCCTCCCTTCCGATGAGAAGCTCTTCAGGTGCCTTGAGGCTGTCGGCGTCGGCGTTGTAAGTTCGTGGATCCTGGTTCCCGTCAAAGAGAGAACTGTCGAGAGAAATAGAGTGGTTCAGGGGCCGGTGCTTATCTCTTGCCGCAGTTCGTACGGCAGAGCGCAGCCGGTTGCGAATACAAATTTCCGCATAAGTACGAAATCCGGCCTCCCGATCCGACGCAAAGCTGCGAATGGCGGAGAGAAGCCCGATCATCCCTTCCTGGATCAGATCCTCACTGTCCCCTCCCGCAAGAAAATAGGGACGGGCACAGGCCCGAACCAGTTGGGTATACCTGGTAACAAGACATTCCTCCGCGCCCCGATCCCCTGCTGCCGCCATGCTGCGCAGAGTCTCATCCGATTGTTGGCTGAGAGGTTTCATGTCACATCGTTCCTTTACATATATAACAAAAAATTACCGTTTTGTCAAGAAGTTATTGGTCGTTTTGCGGTCATTTGACAAATGCTGTCAGAGCTTTTTTATCAGATCCGCTAATGTTTCGGCTTTTGTCTGGGCAGTGTGCTCCTCTTTCGCCTCCACCATGACCCGGATAAGCGCTTCGGTGCCGGAGGGCCGCACAAGCACGCGCCCAGTATCACTGAGCTCTGCCTCCACTTGGGCCACGGCGTCCTGGAGTGCTTGGGATCCCATGACCTCCGCCTTCTTCTCCTTGCTGCTGATGGGAACATTGATGAGCACCTGGGGACAACGCTCGCACAGGGCCGCCAGCTCGGAAGCCCGCTTACCCGACTTGTGGATGACCGCCAGGAGCTGGAGGGCGGTCAGCTCTCCATCCCCGGTGGTGGCATGGCGGCGGAAGATGGTGTGGCCCGACTGCTCGCCGCCCAGGACGAAGCCGCCCCGCTCCATCTCCTCCAGCACATTACGATCCCCCACATCGGTGCACAGCAAGGTAAGGCCGTGCTCCTTAGCGTAAATGCGAAGGCCCAGATTACTCATAACAGTAGCTACGATGGTGTCCCCCGCCAGCTCTCCCCTGCTGCGCAGGTCGGCACCGCAGATGGCCAGAACCTGGTCTCCGTCCAGCAGGATCCCGGCGTCATCCACCGCCAGACAGCGGTCGGCGTCGCCGTCAAAGGCAATGCCCATATCGTACTTCCCCGCCGTCACCATGGCGCACAGGTGGTCGATGTGGGTGGAGCCGCAGTCCCGATTAATGTTCACCCCGTCGGGGTCGGCGTTGATGATGTCGGTGTGGAGCTTGGGGAAACGATCAAAAAGCCGAGCAGCAGTGGCGGAAGCAGCACCGTTGGCACAGTCCACCAGAATACGCATCCCGGCCAGGTCGGTGTCGATGGTGCTGACCAGATGCTCGATATAGGCGTCCGCCTCCTGCTGGTCAGCATAGGTCACCTTGCCGATATCCGCCCCAATACAGAGGGAGGACTTCTTATTGAAGAGGATAATGTCCTCGATCTCGTTTTCCAGGGCGTCGGAGAGCTTGAAGCCCTGACTGTTGAATATTTTGATGCCGTTATGCTCAAAGGGATTGTGGGAGGCGGAGATGACGATGCCCGCGTCGGCCTTGTTGGCAATGGTCAAAAAGGCCACAGCGGGAGTGGGGATGACTCCCAGGTGGAGCACATCCGCCCCGGCAGAGCACAGGCCGGCAATGAGCGCCCCCTCCAGCATATCGGAAGAAATGCGGGTATCCTTACCGATGGTAAAAAGGGGTTTCTTCTTTCCCGTGGCCGCAGAAAGCACCTGGGCTGCGGCACAGCCCACCTCGAAGGCCAGCTCGGCATTGAGGTTTTCATTTACCACGCCGCGGATCCCGTCTGTTCCAAAAAGTTTACCCATAGCGCAAAGGCTCCTTTACAATGTGATCTGCTCCATCCCGATAAAGGGGATGCCTAAATGCTCATAAGCCTTGGAGGTGACACAGCGCCCTCTGGGGGTACGGGTAAGGAAGCCCAACTGCATCAGATAGGGCTCATATACGTCCTCCAGGGTCACTGCCTCCTCGTTGATGGTGGCGGCCAGGGTCTCCAGGCCCACAGGGCCGCCCCGGTAGTTCTCAATGATGCTCAACAGCATCCGCCGGTCAATGGCATCCAGGCCCAGGCGGTCGATCTCCAGGGCGGTGAGGGCCTCATCGGCCACCTTCTTGGTGATGACGCCTCCCGCCTTCACCTGGGCAAAGTCCCGCACCCGGCGGAGCATCCGGTTTGCGATGCGTGGGGTGCCCCGGCTCCGGCGGGCGATCTCCATGGCGCCATCCCCCTCAATGGGCACCTCCAGGATGTCCGCCGAGCGGGAGACGATCTTTGCCAGCTCTTCCGGGGAGTAGAGCTCCAGCCGCAAAGTCACTCCGAACCGATCCCGCAAAGGAGCGGAGAGCTGTCCCGCCCTGGTGGTGGCCCCTACCAGGGTAAATTTGGGCAGATCCAGACGGATGGAATTGGCCGAGGGGCCCTTGCCGATGATGATATCGATGGCGTAATCCTCCATGGCGGGATAGAGGATCTCCTCCACCTGCCGGTTGAGGCGGTGGATCTCATCCACAAAGAGGATGTCATTTTCGTTAAGGTTGGTCAGTAAGGCGGCCAGGTCGCCCGGCTTTTCAATGGCGGGGCCGGAGGTGATGCGGATATTGACCCCCATCTCGTTGGCAATGATACCCGCCAGAGTGGTCTTGCCCAAGCCCGGAGGGCCGTGGAGCAGGACGTGATCCAGAGGCTCGGAACGCATCTTGGCCGCCTGGATAAAGACCTCCAGGTTTCCCTTGGCCTTCTCCTGACCGATATACTCCGCCAAGGTCTTAGGCCGCAGTGAGCCCTCATTGTCGTCCTCCCGCAGGAGAGAGGTCGCCACCAGCGGCTCTTCAGTCTCAAAGCCGGTGTCGGAAAAGTCGATACTCAAGTGCTCACTTCCTTACTTCATCATCTTTTTCAGGGCTTCCTTGATGATCTGCTCCAGGGTAAGGCTTTCCAGGTCGATGCCCTTCAGGGCCAAGCCAATCTCGCTCTGGCTGTAACCCAGCACCGCCAGTGCGGCGCTGGCCTCGCTGACCTTGTTCTCCGGGATAAGGGTGACCCCGGTACCGCCGTAGCTCTCCCCCGCCATGCTCTCCAGCTGGCCCTTGGCCAACTTGTCCTTCAGCTCCAGGATGATACGCTGGGCGATCTTCTTGCCGATGCCGGGCGCGGCGGTGAGCACTTTCTCGTCTCCGGTGATGATGGCCAGAGCCAGCCGATCGGGGGGCGTGGAGGAGAGGATGGACAGGGCCGCCTTGGGCCCCACGCCGGAGATGCCGATGAGCATCTTGTAGCAGTTGAGCTCCTCCTCCGTGGCGAAGCCGTACAGCTCCATGGCGTCCTCCCGGACGTTCAGATAGGTATAGAGCTTTCCCGGCTTGCCCACAGTAAGGGCGGCCAGGGTCACATTAGTGGTGCGGCAGGCATAGCCAACGCCGCCGCAGTCAATGACCGCCAGATAGGGGGCCAGATGGGCGACCGTTCCGCTGACATAGTAAAACATATCCTTCTCTCCTATTTACTGGGATGCTTGACCGCGTACCGGCCGCTGCCCGGTCTCGCCGCGCCGGGGGCCTGGAGCCGGGAGGTATACGAGCGGGCGTGACACAGGGCGATAGCCACCGCGTCGGCGGCATCGTCAGGCTTGGGGACGGTCTTCAGCTCCAAAAGCCGCTTGACCATATCCATGACCTGCCGCTTCTCCGCCTTGCCGTAGCCTGTCACCGCCAGCTTCACCTCGGAAGGGCTGTACTCGAAGATGGGCACTCCCGCCCGTTCCGCGGCGGCCAGGATGACCCCCCGGGCCTGGGCCACACCGATGCCGGTGGTGACGTTGTTGGTAAAGAACAGCTCTTCAATGGCCATAGCGTCGGGCCGGAATGTGTCGAAAAGCTGTGCCATGTCATTTTCGATCTGGAGCAAGCGGGTGGGCAGCGGCAGCCCCGCCTGGGTGGTAACTGCTCCGCAAGAGAGGAGCTTCTGCTTCCCCTTCTCAGAGGCCAGCACTCCGAAGCCTACAATGGCAAAGCCGGGGTCGATGCCCAGGATGACCATGTGCCGCTCCCCTCCTCACGCAAGACGATATTTTTCTAATTTTACCATCATTACTGCCGAAACGCAACAAAAAAGAGGCGGCGGCCAGGCCCTATAAGATTTGAGGGACACCTGCTTGACAGATCGAATAATATGGAGTACAATTAAAAAACTCTTTGCACTGCATTACATTCTGTATTGAGTATGGAATGCGAGATCAACAGTACAAACTGAGCAGGCAATGACTTGGCAGTCATGGGCCGGGCCGCTGAACAGTGGCAGCAGACAGCACGCTTGGTGCATCTGTGGGACAGTTGTATGTTCCATGGATGTATTTTTTTACACTTTTGTGGGACAGATCACTCCAGGTTGGTGCAATAAGAGTAACCATCAATACTGCCCACGCGGCAGAAAAGGAGGATCATTCTATGACAGCCAACAAAGAAAACCCGAAAGGAAATATCCCGCCGAAAGCAGCGATCAGCGAAAGCGCCATCGTGCAGCGTATCTCCCTGGTTGGGATCGTAGGAAATGTGGTCTTGTCTGCTTTTAAGCTGTTTGCCGGGATCATAGGCAACTCTGGAGCGATGATATCTGACGCGATCCACTCCAGTTCCGATGTCATGGCGACATTCATCGCATTTTTGGGCGTCCACCTATCCAAAAAGTCAGCAGACAAAGAGCACCCCTATGGTCATGAGCGATTTGAGTGCGTCGCTTCGTTACTGCTGGGGACGATCCTGCTGGTCACCGGATTCGGGATCGGAAAGGCAGGGCTTGAAAAAATTTTCACGAACAATTACGAGGCACTTCCCATCCCCAGTGCGATCGCCCTGGCCGCCGCAATTATCTCTATTGTTTCAAAAGAGGCCATGTACTGGTATACCCGTTACTATGCGAAGCTGATCAATTCCACAGCGTTCATGGCCGACGCCTGGCACCATCGTTCGGACGCCTTTTCTTCCATCGGATCGCTTATCGGCATTGCCGGTGCGATGCTGGGCTTCCCTGTCATGGATGCTGTGGCCAGTGTTATCATCTGTCTCTTCATACTAAAAGTCGCCTTTGACATTACGAAGGATGCTTTTTCTAAAATGTTGGATACCTCTTGCGGCGCAGATTACGAAAAAACGCTTACAGAATACATTTTGAACCAGGATGATGTAAAAAGTGTAGACGTCCTCCATTCCCGAATGTTTGGGAACAAGGTCTATATTGATTTGGAAATTTCCGTCGATGGCAATAAGCCCTTATGGGAAGCTCACGAAGTGGCTGAACGGGTTCACAAGAATGTGGAACAGCGTTTTCCGGACATCAAACATATTATGATCCATGTAAATCCAGTCGATTGTACCGCTCATTGAACAGCAAGCCATACCCTACCAATATATTCTAAATTAAATCAAAAAACGCCATGGGAAATTTATTCCCATGGCGTTTTTGTTATTTGAAAGGACTATTATCCCGCTCTCCAGCGAAAGCTTCTCTTTATTCCCACTCGTTGTTGGGCATCGTGTTTAACGGATTTTGCTTCATAAATTTGATACCTCATT
>CANEAY010000006.1 GCA_947425785.1 uncultured Pseudoflavonifractor sp.
AATATAGAATGATACGGTATATGGGGAGCGTTATCAAATCGTTATCAAAAGAGAGGTGTAAAACCGTAAAATCGTTGTGCCGCAACAGGTTCAGAGTTTCAAAAACTCACTCCCACTCGATAGTGCCGATGGGCTTGGGGGTCAGGTCATAGAGAACCCGGCACACCCCGGGCACCTGGGTCAGGATGCGGTCGGTGATTTTCTGCAGCACCGTCCAGGGAAGCTCCGGCACCGTGGCGCTCATGGCATCCACCGTGTTGACACAGCGGATGATGACAGGCCAGTCAAAGGCCCGCTTACCATCCCGAACGCCGGTGGAGCGGAAGTCGGGCACCACAGTAAAGTACTGCCAGATATGCTCCGCCAGTCCCGCCTGGGCCAGCTCCTCCCGGAGGATGGCATCAGACTCCCGCAGAGCCGCCAGACGATCCCGGGTAATAGCCCCCAGGCAGCGCACCCCCAGGCCGGGGCCGGGGAAGGGTTGACGTTCCACCATGGAGACGGGCAGGCCCAGAGCCTTGCCCACCACCCGGACTTCGTCCTTAAAGAGCAGGCGGACAGGCTCCACCAGCTCAAACTGCATATCCTCGGGCAGGCCGCCCACATTGTGGTGGGCCTTCACCCCGTCGCTCTCCAAAATGTCGGGATAGATGGTACCCTGGGCCAGAAAGTCGATGCCCTCCAGCTTGCGGGCCTCCTCGTCAAAGACCTTGATGAACTCCCCGCCGATGATCTTCCGCTTTTTCTCCGGCTCGTCCACTCCGGCCAGCAAATCCAGGAAGCGGTCAGTGGCATCCACATAAATGAGATTGGCATCCAGCTGGTTGCGGAACACCTCGATGACCTGCTCGCTCTCCCCTTTGCGCATCAGACCATGGTTCACATGGACACAAGTGAGCTGCTTGCCGACAGCCTTAATGAGCAGAGCGGCCACCACAGAGGAGTCCACACCGCCGGAAAGGGCCAGCAGCACCTTCTTATCCCCCACCTGCGCCCGAATTTCCTTGACCTGCTCGTCAATAAAAGCCTGGGCCAATTGAGGGGTATCGATCCGCTTCATATCTGCGGGACGTACATTGTTTGTCATTGTCCATCCTCCCTGTCTCTTTTGTGATTTTCTGATTATACACCAGGAAAGCCACCGACGCAAGTGCGCCGGCGGCTTCTCATTCCATATTATTCAAATTCCACTGTTGCCGGGGGCTTGGAGGTGATATCGTACAGCACCCGGTTGATATGGGGCACCTCATTGACGATGCGCACGCTGACCCGATCCAGCACTTCATAAGGGATACGCGTCCAGTCAGCCGTCATAAAGTCGCTGGTGGTCACACTGCGCAGAGCCACCGCATGGTCATAGCTCCGGCCGTCCCCCATAACGCCTACAGAGCGCAGGTTGGTGAGCACGGCAAAATACTGGCTCATCGTCCCCTCCAGCCCGGCTTTTGCCACCTCATCCCGGAAGATAAAGTCGGCCTGACGCAGAGTATCCGCCTTCTCCTTGGTGACCTCTCCAATGATGCGGATGGCAAGTCCCGGCCCGGGAAAGGGCTGGCGGGACACCAGATATTCCGGCAGTCCCAGCTCCCGGCCCAGCTGGCGCACCTCGTCCTTAAAGAGCATCCTCAGCGGTTCAATGATCTCCTTGAAATCCACATAGTCGGGAAGTCCCCCCACATTGTGGTGGGACTTGATCACGGCAGCGTCCCCCAGGCCGGACTCGATAACGTCAGGGTAGATGGTACCCTGCACCAGATAGTCCACCCTTCCGATCTTCTTGGCTTCCGCCTCAAAGACCCGAATGAACTCCTCGCCGATAATTTTCCGCTTTTCCTCCGGTTCTGTGATACCGGCCAGCTTTCCCAAAAACAGCGCCTCGGCATTGACCCGGACAAAATTGATGTCCCATTTGGAGAAAGCCTTTTCCACCTCATCGCCCTCATTGAGCCGCATGAGGCCATGATCCACAAAAACGCAGGTCAGCTGACTTCCCACGGCCTCCGCCACCAGGGCGGCGGCCACAGAGGAATCCACGCCGCCGGAGAGGGCCAACAGCACCTTGCCCTCCCCCACCTTTTCCCGCACACGGCGAATGGCCGCCTGCTTGTAGTCCCCCATTGTCCAATCACCCTTGGCCCCACAGACCTCGTAGAGGAAGTTGCGCAGCATGGCGGTGCCATTCTCTGTATGATCTACCTCCGGGTGGAATTGGACGCCATAAAAGCCCCGCCCCTCATCACAGATGGCCACATTGGGACAGTGTTCGGAATGGGCGGTAAGGGAAAAACCATCCGGCACCTTCTCCATATAATCCCCATGGCTCATCCACGTGATGCCCCGCTGGGGAAGGCCCTTAAAAAGCCTGCAGGCAGTATCAAAGAAGGTCTCAGTCTTGCCATACTCCCGGGCAGTGTCCCCCTGGGCGGCGGTGACCTTTCCCCCCAAGTTGTGGGCAATGAGCTGACAGCCGTAGCAGATGCCCAAGATGGGCACGCCCAGTTGAAAGAGCCCGGGGTCTGCCTGTGGGGCCTTGGGGTCGTATACGCTCCCCGGCCCGCCGGTGAAGATGATGCCAATGGGCTCCATGGCCCGGATCTCTTCTGTGGGCGTGGTGTAGGACTTGACCTCACAATAGACTCCGCACTCCCGCACCCGGCGGGCAATGAGCTGATTATACTGGCCGCCGAAGTCCAGAACGATAATTTTTTGATGTGCCATATCCATGGCCCCCTTGTACTTTGCCCTTAGTTATAATACGCAGTTTTAATGGCCCGCTTTGATCCCAATTCTGCCGGGGGCTTCACGGCTGGCATCTCGCGCCCCTGCTCCGGCGACCACAAGAAAGCGTCCAGTTCCCCTTTCTCAAAATAGAGGGCCTGCTCCACCTTCTCCTCATCCCGTACCGGGAGGAACGCCGACAGTTTCACCGCCCGGTGCCCACACTGGGGGCACCGATAGGCAATGATGCCGCAGGCATACATTCCCGTGGGGATCTCCGCCTTGCGCTCCACAGGTACGAGATGAGTAATATAATACTCCGGCTCATCGTGACTCACATAGTGGCCCACCCGCTGCTCCGGCATGGCATAGAGCTGTCTGCGGATGATCTCCATCTCGTTGGTGCATTCACTACACCAATCATCGTGGAACTTCTCCCGCAGTTTTCGGAAAAAAGCCATCTTACTTCGCCACCGCCTGGGCTCCAGCAGCGATCAGGGTCTCTGCCATCAGGTCGGCCTTGGAAATGCCGGTGAGGATGTAATCGCTGTCCATACGCCAGCGCTTGTTGGAAGTAAAGGTATTCACCCGGATCTTCATGCCCTCCACGGTAAAAAGGAAGCTGACCCGGCTGCTGCCCTCCAGAAAACCTGCGCCGCCCCGGCCATCGTCCACATAGACGTTGGAGAGGGCAGATGCGGGCCGAACATAGGCCTTGGTGGGATTCCAACGGAACAGAAGCGCCACCTGGCCATGAACCAGGTCTACCACCACTGTGCATCCGTCGGCGTTGAAGGTATGATTGGGCACAAAGCCTTCCGCCTCCAGGGCAGAGAGAGTGCGCGCCTTGGTCTTGTCATAGAATTTCCGGCCCAGGAATGACCACCAGAGCACGGCGAGGCCGAAGCCCACAATGGACAGGATGAGCCCTACCTGCTCCGGCAGCATGACTCCAAGCACCACTGCCAGTACCATCACTGCAAATGGCCCAAAAATGTTTAGAAGCAGATACAGGATGTTCGTTTTTTTGATTTTTTCCATGGTTTCCATTGACTTATTCCTTCTTTCAAAAATTTAGTCCCATTCGGACTTTTTCTTTTTTGCAAAGTAGGCCGGGAAAATACCCAGCTTGGAGCCCAGCATATGAAACAGCGGCATAAATACCGCCACTGTGATGAGCTGAACCATCAGCACCGGGGTCTCGGTGGCCTGCTCCTCATCCAGCACCGCCGTATCCCCCACCATGTCCACATAAAAATCTGTACGGCTCAAGGGCTCGCTGTACTGGATTTGATCCAGGAAAGTCTGGTTGCTGGTCAGATTCTCGTACACCACTCGCCCCAAAGGCAATATCTTGTCCGAGCTGAAATAGTCCGTACCGCCTACTTCCTGGATGCTCTCACCGTTGATCCAGGCTGCTACCAGTTCCCCGGAGGGCAGGGTCAAAGCCTGAAAGTACCGGCCGCCATAGTACCCAGCACCCCGGTTGCGAAATTCGATACCCGGCGAGATCACGGTAAATGTATCGTGGCTGAGAAGGTCCTCCACATTTTGTGCCCGAAAGATCTCCTCTCCTGCCGCGCCGCCGATCTCACCGTCCACCGGCGCATGGGCTTCCACCTCGGCGGCATACCACTTTTCCGCCGCGACTCCCGCAATCTTTCCCGTGCCAAGGGACACCAAAAAAGCCAGAGCCAAGCAAAGCCAAACATCAAAGGGCAATATCCGTCTCCTCATATTTCCCCCTCCTCAAATCTCTGTAATATCAATGGGCCGCAGCTCTGCGCTCCGGCTCTTGGTTCGAACGGTGAGCATAGCCCGGGCCGTATCTATGGCAGTAACGCAGGCCACCGAGTGCTCCACCGCCATGCGGCGGATCTGGAAACCGTCGCTCTCGTGCCGGCGGCCATGGGTGGGGGTGTTGATGATGAGGTCTACAGTGCCGGAGGCGATCATATCGGCAATGTTGGGATGGGCCTCCGAGACCCGTGCCACCCGCTTACAGTCGATGCCTGCCTCCAACAGGGCCTGGCACGTTCCGGCGGTGGCATAAAGCTCCACCCCCATCTCCGCAAAGCCCCGGGCAATGTCCACGATCTCCCTCTTATCCTCGTCCTTCACGGTGATGATGGCCCTGCCCCCTTCTTTGGGGGCCTTTAGGTTGGCTCCCTTAAAGGCCTTGCGCAAAGCGTGGGGGAAATCCTCCGCCAGTCCCAGCACCTCACCCGTAGATTTCATCTCCGGCCCCAGGCCGGCGTCCACATCCGTGAGCTTTTCAAAGGAAAAGACCGGCATCTTCACCGCGTAATACTTAGCTTCCTGATATATCCCTGTGCCATAGCCCAAGTCCTTCAGCTTCTCCCCCAGCATCACCCGGGTGGCCAGATCAATGATAGGCACGCCGGTGACCTTGGAGATATAGGGGATGGTGCGGGAAGACCGGGGGTTGACCTCGATAACATAGACCTCATTGTCATAGAGGATAAATTGGATATTTACAAGGCCGATGACACCCAGAGCCCGGGCCAGGTCTCTGGTGTAGCGCAGGATGGTCTGGCGCTGTTCCTCCTCGATGTGCAGCGGCGGATAGACCGAAATAGAGTCGCCGGAGTGGATACCGGCCCGCTCCACGTGCTCCATGATGCCGGGGATAAGCACATCCTCCCCATCAAAAACGCCATCCACCTCTACCTCACGGCCCATGAGGTATTTGTCCACCAGGATAGGGTGCTCCTGTACCGTCTGGTTGATGACCCGCATGAAATCCACAATGTTGCGGTCATTGTAAGCGATCTCCATCCCCTGGCCGCCCAGCACATAGGAGGGCCGTACCAGCACGGGATAGCCCACTTCATTGGCAGCCTTCAGGGCCTCTTCAGTGGTAAAGACGGTCTCCCCCTTGGCTCTGGGGATACCACACTGGTTCAATATCTCGTCGAACCGCTCCCGATCCTCGGCGGCATCCACGCCGTCGGCGGAGGTGCCCAGGATAAAGACCCCCATGTCGGTGAGGGCCTGGGCCAGCTTGATGGCCGTCTGGCCCCCAAACTGTACCACCGCCCCCCAGGGCTTTTCCTGCTCCACCACAGCGTAAACGTCTTCGTCCGTCAAGGGCTCAAAGTACAGCTTGTCGGCCACATCAAAGTCGGTGGAGACAGTCTCTGGGTTGTTGTTGATGATGATGGTCTCGCACCCCAGTTTTTTCAGCGCCCACACCGAGTGAACAGAGCAGTAGTCGAACTCGATCCCCTGGCCGATGCGGATGGGGCCGGAGCCCAGTACCAGCACCTTCCGCTTGGGAACCGGCGGGATACGATACCGCTCCCCAGCAGAAACACCTACGCTGTCTGCCTCGTTCTCCTGGTCGTAGGTGGAGTAATAATAGGGCGTCTCCGCCTCAAACTCGGCAGCACAGGTATCCACCATCTTGAATACCGGCCGGATACCGTGGCTCTCCCGCAGAAGGCGCACCTCCTCCACCGTTGTGCCGGAGAGCTGGGCGATCCAGCGGTCGGAGAATCCCATCTCCTTGGCCTTGCGCAGGGTGTCGGCACCGGGAAGCCCCTTCTCCAGCCGTGCCTCCATATTCACGATGGCCTGGAAGCGATCCAAGAACCAGATATCATACTTGGTTATGGCGTTGATCCGCTCCGGAGAGAAGCCCCGGCGCAGAGCCTCCGCCACCACAAAAAGCCGCTGATCGTCCACATTCTGGAGCCGATCCTCGATCTCCTCGGTGTAGAGCTGATCCAGCCCCTCCATTTTCAAGGACTTCACCGGCAGCTCCAGGGAGCGGATGGCCTTCATCAGCGCCGCCTCAAAGGAATTGCCGATGGCCATGACCTCGCCGGTAGCCTTCATTTGGGTACCCAAAGTGCGGCTGGCGGTGGTGAACTTGTCAAAGGGCAGCCGGGGCAGCTTCAGGACGCAGTAGTCCAGCGTAGGCTCAAAGCAGGCCGTGGTCTTGCCCGTCACCGCGTTCGGTATTTCGTCCAGGGTGTAGCCCAGGGCGACCTTGGCCGCCACCTTGGCAATGGGATAGCCGGTGGCCTTGGAGGCCAGGGCCGACGAACGGGACACCCGGGGATTGACTTCAATAACAGCATATTCAAAGCTTTCCGGGTTCAGAGCCAGCTGTACGTTACAGCCGCCCTCTATCTCCAGAGCAGAGATGATATTCAGTGAGGCAGAACGGAGCATCTGGAACTCCCGGTTGGCCAGGGTCTGGGTGGGAGCCACCACAACGGAGTCGCCGGTGTGGACGCCTACGGGGTCGATGTTCTCCATGGAGCAGATCTGTATCACGTTCCCCGCCGAGTCCCGCATGACCTCAAACTCGATCTCTTTCCACCCGGCGATGGAACGCTCGATGAGCACCTGTCCCACCCGGCTGAGATGGATGCCCCGGTCGGCGATCTCACGGAGGGACGGCTCATCATAGGCGATACCACCGCCTGTACCGCCCAGGGTATAGGCGGGACGGACGATGACCGGGTAGCCAATGGAGTTGGCGAAGGCCACAGCGTCAGCCACGCTCTCCACCACATCGGAGGTGACACAGGGCTGGCCGATGGCCTCCATGGCGTCCTTGAAGCCCTGGCGATCCTCCGCCTTGCGGATGGACTCCGGGGAAGTCCCCAGCAAGCGGACGCCGTACTGCTCCAGAACACCCTCCTCGTGGAGATGCATGGCCAGGTTCAGCCCTGTCTGCCCGCCCAGGGTGGGTAGGATAGCATCGGGCCGCTCCTTCTGGATGATCTGGGTAACGCTGGCGGGATTCAGCGGCTCGATGTACACGTGGTCGGCAATGTCCTTGTCCGTCATAATGGTGGCGGGATTGGAGTTGACCAGGACGACCTCCACCCCCTCCTCCTTGAGGGCGCGGCAGGCTTGGGTTCCGGCATAGTCGAACTCGGCAGCCTGACCAATGACGATGGGGCCGGAGCCCAGCACCAAGACCTTATGTATGCTTTGATCCTTCGGCATATCTCACCGTCCCCCCTTTTCCATTGATTCTACAAAGCGGTCGAAAAGATATTCCGTATCCATAGGCCCCGGCGAGGCCTCCGGGTGGAACTGTACGGTAAAGCAAGCAGGGCGCTTATACCGAAGGCCCTCTACTCCGCCGTCGTTGACATTGATGTGGGAGACCTCCGCCACTGCCGGGTCTACAGTCTCCGCCACCACGGCATAGCCATGGTTCTGGGAGGTGATGAACACTCTCCCCTCTTTCAGATCCTTCACCGGGTGGTTCCCGCCCCGGTGGCCAAAGGGCATCTTCCGGGTCTTTGCCCCGGTGGCCAGCGCCAGAAGCTGATGGCCCAGGCAGACGGCGAAGAGCGGGATCCCAGACTCGTAAAGGGTCTTTACTTCACGGATGATCTCCACATTGTCCGCCGGGTCACCGGGGCCGTTGGAGAGCATCACCCCGTCATAGCCCCCGGCCAGCACCTGGGCCGCCGGGGTACGGGCGGGATAAACGGTGACACTGCACCCCCGCCGCTGGAGACAGCGGATCATATTCTCCTTCACGCCGTAATCCATGAGGGCCACCCTGTAACGGCTCTCTCCCAAGGCCGGGTAGGACTCCACTGTCTGGCGGGTCACCTTCTCTACTGTACCCTTCACCCGGTAGGCCCGTATTTTTTCCAAAGCCGTCTCTGCAGAAAAATGCTCCGCACAGGAGATCATGCCATTCATGGTCCCCTGACTGCGGAGTAATCTTGTCAAGCCACGGGTATCCACACCTTGGATGCCCGTGATATGAAATTGTCTCAAATAGCTGTCCAGGTCGCCCTCACAGCGGAAGTTGCTCCCCCGTGCAGCCAGGTGCCGTACCACCAATGCCTCCACCCAAGGCTGGGAAGACTCGTTATCCTCACTGTTAACACCATAATTACCAATGAGAGGGTAGGTCATCACCACTCCTTGGCCCGCATAAGAGGGATCGGTCAAAATCTCCTGATATCCGGTCATGGAGGTGTTGAAAACCATCTCACATACCCGGTCGGCTGTGTCGCCGATGCTCTCGCCCCGGAATACCGCGCCGTTTTCCAGAATGAGGACCGCTTTCATACCTGCTTTCCCGCCTTTCTCATCTATTTTCGTTATCCGCATTATTCTATCTCAAACCCAATCAAATGGCAATAGAAATTTTCCTGTACGCTTCATATTTTCTTCCCAACGGGCCATACTGGACAGGAGAACACCTGTGGGGAGGTTACGGCATGGTCATCGCCTTTATTCGCACTATTATTTTGTATTTGCTCATCATCGCCGGAGTGCGCCTCATGGGCAAACGGCAGGTGGGCGAGCTGGAGCCTTCCGAGCTGGTGCTGGCCCTCCTCATTGCGGACTTGGCCGCCGTCCCTATGCAGGACTTTGGTATCCCCCTCATCTCCGGCGTCATTCCCATCCTAACTCTGCTGTCCATGACCATGATTTTTTCTATGTTATCCATGAAGAGCGTTCGCTTCCGCGCCCTGCTGTGCGGCCGCCCCTCCATCATCGTGGAAAACGGCAAGCTCCACCAGCGGGAGATGGCGAAAAACCGCTTTACGGTAGACGAGCTGATGGAGGAGCTGCGGATGAAGGGAGTCACCGATATCTCCACCGTGAAATACGCCATATTAGAGACCAATGGCCAGCTCTCCGTCCTCCCCTATGCCGACCAGAAGCCCCCTGCCGCCAAGGATATGGCCCTCTCTCCAGAGGAGGGCGGCCTGCCCATTGTCATCATCAACGACGGCCATATCCTGGAGCACAATCTGAAAACCAGGGGCTACGACCTGAATTGGCTGGAAAAACAGCTTGAACAGCGGGGAGTCAAAAAGGCGGAGGAGGTCTACCTTCTGACAGCAGACGAACAGGGACAGGTCTATTTTGCCCCCAAGGAGGACAAGAAATGAAGCGGGTCTGGATCGCGCTGGCCATTCTGGCGGCTATCTTATGCGCCACGCTGTACCACAGCTTTTATCTGAACAGCTTTACCCAGGATCTGACCGCCCTTTTGGAGGCGGCGGAGGCCGAGGCGGAGTCAGAGCATTGGGACAAGGCCCAGGCACTAACTGAGACCGCCCAGGATAAATGGGCACAGCGGGGGCAGTATCTTCACATTACCCTTCGCCACGACGTCACCGACGGCATCTATACCGGCTTTCGGGAGGTGTGGGAATTTCTGGAATGCCAGGAGGGCGGCGAATATTCCGCCGCCAATGCCCGGCTCATCGCCGGATTGGAGCTCCTCTCCGAGGCGGAGCACCTGACCCTTCAAAATGTCCTTTGAACAAAAAAGAAGCTCCTTCAAATAGAAGGAGCTTCTTTTCAATGCCTCTTGCGCTTTTGTACCCGTAGGTGCTCGGGAAAGCTGGCGCCGGGCCTCTCTCTTGGCCCGCTTGGAAGCAGGCTCGGCGGACTTGCGCCGTGCCCGGACTACCCGACCGGGCCGTGTTTTTATCCCCATGCGCTTTGATTTTCAGGCGTTTTATCACTGCCACTATCATAGCAGTATGGTCTCTCTTTTGTCAAGGTTTTGACTTTCAACCAGGTGAGGCGTATAATCGTCTCATCTCTCTGGGAGGAGGCATTTCTGTGGAAGATATCGCCCAACTATTTTCATTTATCTTCGGCCTATTCCTTCTCTTTGGGCTGTTGATCGTCCCCCTCATCCTCACCTGTTTCAACATTTTCAACCTTATAATCAAAGCCCCTGTCCGGGAAGATCTGGTGGACAAGCTCGCCTTCCTGCTCGGCCCCGCCTTTATGTGGCTCCTGTGGCAGATGTGGTCTGCCCCTGAGTGGGATGTGCCCCTCTGGACAAATATGGAGCCATTTTTTCACACACCCCTGGCCAACTCTCACCTGCCTACCCTTTTGGCTCTATCACTCTGGGCATGGCTCAGCTTCTGGCTGCTTCGCTTCTCCAAAAAACCTCTGCCTCCACTGCCCACAGCTCTATGTGTCTCCGGGATAGAGGCCGGCATCATCCTCACCGTTCTCTTTGCTGTTCAGCTCTCTCCCCACCTGTCGGAAGGGGTGTTTATGCCTCCTGATGTGGCCTATATGCTTCTCTTCCCCGCCAACTACTTATTCTGTTCTGCCCGGCTCCTCCGCCGGGTCATCGCCACCCAGACAGAGCGTTTTCGGGCCGCACCGCCCCAGGGCAAACCATTTCTTGCCCTTTGCCAACAGCTCCTCTCCAACAGTCTAGGCTGGATGGCCGCAGGAGTCATGTTGGCGCTTCCCCTGCTGGCTCTTTTGCTATGTGTCCTTGTCCTCTTCGGTCAGGCCCCCGACGCCGCCATCCGGGCCTTTACCGAAACCAGCGACTGGGCTTTCTCTCAAATGACCTCCCCGCCGCCTGTAGAATACCACGGTCACTACCTCTGCACCGTAGCCGCCGGAGGCCATCCTCGTGTCGTAAAGCCCCTCCGAAAAGGGCTGCGCTATGATTGGCCCATCATAGTCAACCGCCAGCTCTGTGTGGCCAACGCTTTTGAGCAGCTCATCATGGAGCGGACGCCCCGGCTCCACCGGACGGTACGGCAGTTCTACGACCGCCATGGTTACCCCCTGTCCCAAAAGCTCACCACGCCCCTGCGGGCAGATATCACCTATCTGTTGATGAAGCCCTTGGAATGGTTCTTTCTGCTGTGCCTCTATACCTTCGATGAAAAGCCGGAAAACCGCATCGCCACGCAGTATACCGGAAAATAAAGAACGCCCCGCCGTTAGGCGGGGCGTTCTTTTATCTTTTATTTCTCCTGCAGGAGCTTGTTCAGCTCCGCCATGAAGGTGCTGATGTCCTTGAACTGGCGGTAGACCGAAGCGAAGCGCACATAGGCCACCTCATCCACCTCCTTGAGCCGATCCATCACCATCTCGCCGATGCGGTCGGAAGACACCTCCCGATCCATCTCGTTCTGAAGGGCCTGCTCGATCTCCTCGGCGATCTTCTCCAGCGTACTGAAGGCCACCGGCCGCTTCTCACAGGCCCGGATCATACCGTTAAGGAGCTTGCTGCGGTCAAAGCTCTGGCGGCTGCCGTCCTTCTTAATGACGACCACCGGCAAAGACTCCATAACCTCAAAGGTCGTAAAGCGCTTGTGGCATTCCAGGCACTCCCGGCGGCGACGGATACTGGTACCATCCTCCGCGGGACGGGAATCCACCACCTTGCTGTCCAGATAACCACAGAAAGGACACTTCATAACACGCACACTCCTATGTAAGGATTTGTATCTCTCCCTGATTTTACCACATCAAAAAAACCTTTTCCAGTGTTTCAGCACAAGTTCTGCCGCTTTTTTGCGGCCAAAAGAGTATTTTTCATCAGAATGGCCCTGGTCATGGGCCCCACGCCGCCGGGCACCGGGGTCAGATAGGCGGCCTTTTCCGACGCGGCGGCAAAGTCCACGTCCCCGCAGAGCTTGCCGTCCTCGTCCCGGTTCATGGCCACGTCGACCACCACAGCCCCATCCTTCACCATGTCCCCGGTGACAAGGTTCCGGCGGCCCACTGCGCTGACCAAAATGTCCGCCTCCCGGCAGATGTCGGCCAGGTTCGGGGTCTTGGAGTGGCACAGCGTCACCGTGGCGTCCCGCCGCAGGAGCAGAAGCCCCATGGGCTTGCCCACAATATTGGAGCGGCCCACCACCACCGCCCGCTTCCCTGCCGGGTCGATGTGGTACTCATCCAGCAGAGCCATGACCCCCGCAGGGGTGCAGGGCAGAAAGCTCTCCCGGCCAATGAGCAGGTTCCCAGCGTTCATAGGGTGGAACCCATCCACGTCCTTTTCCGGGGAAATGGTTCGAATGACCACGTCCTCATCCATGTACCCCGGCAGTGGAAGCTGTACCAGGATACCGTCAATGTCCTCCCGGCCATTGAGCCCCTCCACCAGCTCCAGCAGGGCCGATTGGGGCGTCTGGGCCAGCAGGTCGTATTCCTCACTGTAAAAGCCGCAGCTCTCGCAGTCCTTGCGCTTGCTGCTGACGTAGACCCGGGAGGCGGGATCCTCCCCTACCAACACCACCGCCAAACCAGGCCGGCGGGGCAGCTTTTCGGCCTCCTGACGCACCTCTTCCTTGATCTTAGCTGCCAGGGCTTTTCCGTCAAGCAGGGTCATCGTTGTTCTCCTCCTCTTTCAGCGCCTCCAATATCTCCTCGGCGCTGCCCACCTCTTCCGGAACATCCGTCTCCTCCTCGACTGCAGCTGCCGCCTTCATCGCTTTCAAGCGGTTGGGCCATAGATCCTGGGAACCGTGGGGACGGAAAAGCTGAAACACCAGTACCGCCGTGGCCACCACACAAATAGCGATGGCCAGCACTTGGGAGACCCGCAGGCCGGTGGAGAAAAAGTACAGGCTGTCGGTGCGAAGGCCCTCGATCCATGCCCGGCCCAGACCATACCAGGCCATATAGCTCAAGAATATCTGGCCGTCAAACTTCCGCCGCTTCTCCACCAGGAAAATGAGCAGCAGAAGCCCCAGCAGGTTCCAAAGGGACTCATACAGGAAAGTGGGATGTACCTCCATGTACTGGTAGACCCCGGTCACTGCATCATCAAAAATACCCATCCGCCAGGGCAGGTCGGTGGGCCCGCCATAGGCCTCCACATTGACAAAGTTTCCCCAGCGGCCTACCAGCTGTCCAATGAGCATCCCGAAGGAGCCTAGGTCGGCAAAAGCCAGGAAGCAGAGCTTCCGCTTTTTGCAGAATACCAACAGCACCAGGATGGCGACAATGATACCGCCATAGATAGCCAAGCCGCCATCCCAGATACGCACCATCCGGCCAAAGTTCAGACTGCCGTCGGCGTTGCGGTACAGGTCTAAATAAAAAATCACGTAATAGAGCCGGGCCCCAATGATGCAAAGGGGCACCGCGTAAATGAGCAGATCCATGATGTCGTCCTGCTCCACTCCATAGCGGTTGGCCCTCCGGGAGCAGAAGGCCACCGCCAGGAGAAAGCCCAGGGCGATGATAATACCGTACCAGTGGATGGGCCATCCAAAAATACGAAAGGCAATATCCTTTACATTGACCTGGAACCCCAGGCCCGGAAAGACAATAGAACTCATACCGCGCCTCCCTTCGGACGTATCACCGCAAGGGCGGTCTTCTCCTTCGTGACCACCCGGCGGATACACCCCTCCACATCCTCTTTGGAGATAGTCTCAAAAACCTCCGGGAAAGTCAGGTAGGAATAGCCATTAAAATGAGCTGTGGACTGGCTGACACAGATGTTTTCAAAGGAATTGAGCCCTCTGACCATACTGCCGTAGGCCGCCCGCTTCAGCCGCTGGAAAAGGCCCTCGTCCACCCCATCCCGGCCAATGCGCTCTGCCTCGGCCAGAACGGCATCCCGCACCGCCTCGGGGTCTCTGCTCTCCCCGCCGGCGCAGAGGAATGCCGCACCGGGATAGGCCTCACAGCCATAGGAAAAAGCCTCGTTCACCAGTCCCTCATTGTAAAGCCTTGCGTAGAGTGGACTGGAAGTCCCCAGCAGAGCCTCACAGGCCAGGTCACCCAACAGCTCCCAGCGAAGCCACGCCTCCCCCTGTTCCGGGGGCGTATCCTTAAAACCCAGTTGGAAGATGGGGGTGGAGACCGCCATCTCCTTCTCCCAAAGGCTTTGGGCGGCCTTTTCCGTCTCGGTGGGGCCGTAGTCCCGCGCCACAGGGGCGTGGCCCTCCTTGGGCAAGATCTCCTGGGCGATGGCCGCCACCCGCTCCGGGTCAACGTCTCCCGCCACACAGAGCACCATGTTGCCCGGGTCGTAAAAGGCCTTGTGGCAGAGGTTCAGGGTGTCGGCAGTGATCTGGGCGATGGACTCCACCGTCCCGGCGATATTTTCCTTTACCGGGTTGTGGGCGTAAAGCCCCTCCAGCATCCCATAAAAGACCTGGGTGTCCGGCTCGTCGTCCCCCATGCGGATCTCCTGGCCGATGATGCCCTGCTCCTTGTCCACGCTCTCCTGGGTGTAGTAGGGGATGGACACGAAGGACAGGAGGATCTTCAAATTCTCCTCAAACTTCTCCGTGCTCTCAAAGTAGTAGCCTGTCAGAGCGGTAGAGGTAAAGGCATTGGGAGACGCGCCATTGGCCGCCAAGTCCTGAAGGGCGTTTCCGTCCTCGGTGTCAAAGGTCTTGTGCTCCAGGAAGTGGGCCACTCCGGCAGGGGTGTCCAGCCACTTCCCATCCAGCTGAAAGCGCATATCCATGCCGCCGTAATTGGTGGCAAAAAAGGCGTAGCTCTTCTGAAAATCCGGCTTGGGAGAGACATAGATGTGCAAACCGTTGGGCAGCACCGTGTGGAACATCCGCTCCCCGATGCGGGAATACTTTTTCTCCTCCATGCTCACCCCTCCATCCCTTTCAAAAAGTAGACCGTATCCAGACTTATGGCCTTGGCCGCCGCCACGGCAGCCTCTACGGAGACTGTCTCCATTGCCTGGGCCAGCTCCTGGGGGCTCTGGGTCAAACCGGCCACCGCCTGGCTGATCCACCAGTCCTCCTGGCGGCCCTGGCTGTCCAGCATGGTCATCAGGGAGCTGACGGTATAGCGGCGAGCGCCCTCCACCTCCCAGGGTTCAAAGTCTCCACGGCGGCAAGCCTCCAGCTGGGCTTCGATCTCGTCTTCCGCCTTCTTTACGTTGGAAAACTCCACCCCGGAGGAGACGATCATCAGCCCCTTGTAGCGCAGCAGCGAGGAGCTGGCATAGTAGCACAGGGACAACTTTTCCCGCACATTGAGAAAGAGTTTAGAGGTCGTGGTACCGCCGAAAAGGGCGTTGCAGAGCACCAGGGCGGGATAGTCGGGGCTGGCCGCGGTGATGCCGCCGGTGCGGAAGCCCATGGTCAGCTTTCCCTGGGCCACGTCCATGGCCTCCTCCACCCGGCGGGGTGCCTGGGCGGATGGGACAACGACCGTTTCCGGCACCTCATAGCCACCCTCCCGAGGCAGGCCTGTCAAAGCCCGTTGAAGGATGATACAGACCTCGTCATGCTCGGCAGAGCCACAGTAATAGAGCTCCAGCCGCGAATGGGCCAAAAGGGCCTGATACTGGGCCCAGGCAGACTGAGGGGTAATGGCCTCCACGTCGGCCTCACGGCCTAAACGCCCCACGCCGTAAGGCTCCTCCCGGCACATCTCCTCCAGCACCCGGTTTACGGCATACTGGCGCTTTTCGTTTACCTCCGCCCGGATACGGTCTAGCAGGTTGGCCTTTTCCTGCCGGGTATAGTCCGGGCAGAAGGCCCCCGCTTGGGTATAGGGCCGCAGAAGGAGCTCCCCCATGAGCCCGGCGGCTTGGGCCAACACACCGCTTCCGTCCAGGGTATAGGCATCGTCCAAAAAGCTGCCCAGGAAGCCCACACACTGGGCCTCCCCTTTTTTGCGCACCACCGGGTCGATGGCGCCGCCGTAGAGCTGATCCAGGGCGGCAGAGAGGGATTGCAGGTCAGGATGAGCCTCACTGCCCCGCCGCAGGAGATAGGGAATCAGGGCATTGACCGCCGCCGTCTCCCCCTTCAGAGGGGCCAACAGGGTCATGGAGAGCAGAGAGGATTTGAATTTCTTTGTGTTCACCGACGTGAGAAAGACGCCGGGCATAAGCTGTGTCCGTTTTACGGTAGCCATGGCTTCACCTTTCTTTCTGCTGTGCTGTAGTGCTGATGAAAAGCATTATAGCATTTTTTTCTTCTGTTGGCACCCTTTGCCACAAAAAATTAACTATTTCCCTCGGATTTTTTTGCCTCATAGAATATTTCCAGGGAATGCTCGCCTTTTAATCCCGTCAATTTTATTCCCTTTACAGCACTTCCATCTAAACGCATTTCATCCTTTTCTCCCCACCGTGCTACGATGTGGAGCAAACCCTCTTTTGTCCGCCAATGTGCCTTCCAACCGGGCCAGCCCGCCGGGATCGTTCCATTTATAACGAGACTTTTCTCCCGCACCTCCATTCCAAGCAGGCCGCTCACAGCCGTCTGATAGAACCAGCCTGCCGCCCCGGTGTACCAGCTCCAGCCGCCCCTGCCCAGATGGTCAGGGTGAGCGTAGACATCCGCCGCCAGTACATAGGGTTCCGCTTTATATTGCCGGGTGGGATGGTTTGCGGGCAGGAGGGCTTGAAGAAGCTCCAATCCCTTCTCCCCCAGTCCCTGACGGAAGCAGGCCAGAGCCAGCCAGACAGCGGCGTGGGTATATTGCCCGCCGTTTTCCCGCACTCCGGGCAGGTAAGCGCGGATATAGCCGGGGCGGGCGGGGCCGCGGCCGAAGGGCGGGTCAAAGAGCTTCACGAGGCTGTGCTCACGGTCGTAAAGCCGTTCCAGCGCAGAGCTTAGCGCGATTTTTGCCCGATCCTTTTCCTCCTCTGTTCCTGCCCGCACTTTTTCCTCATTTGCCTGCTCTTTTTCCTGTGTCCCGCTGGCGAAAACCGCCCAGCTCTGGGGGATAGAATCGATCTGACATTCCTCGGAAGCCTTGCCGCCCAAGGGTTTCCCGTCGTCATACCAGCCCCGGAGGTACCATGCAACTTCCCAGGCATTTTTGACGTTTTTTCGCAGTTTTTGGGCCCAAAACGCGCAAAAATGGCTCGTTTTTGCGTCACTCTGTTGTACGGCCAGAGCACCAAATTTTTCCAATGTGATGATGGCGAACCAGGTGAGCCACACGCTCTCTCCCCGGCCCTTGGCTCCCACCTCATCCATACCGTCGTTCCAGTCCCCGGTGCCCATCTTCAAAAGGCCGTGCTCCCCCACGCCCCGGTCTATGACCTTTTCCAAGGCCCGGAGGGCATGGGTATAGACGGTGTCCGTCTCCTGGGTCACATTGGGGACGAAATACCGCTCCCGCTCCTCCTCCCGGAGGGGCTCCCCGGAGAGCCAGGGGGCCTGTTGGCGCAAAAAGTCCCTGTCGTCCCAAGCCTCCACATAACAGCACAGGGCGTAGGGCAGCCAGAGCAGGTCATCGGAGATGCGGGTGCGGACACCTCTGGCCGTCTCCTCTCCCACCTCGTGCCACCAGTGCTGGACATCCCCCTGGGTGAACTGATGGGCACAGCAGCGCAGGATCTGTTCCTTGAGCCACTGTGGCTCAAAGGGCAGCAGGGCCAGGGTGTCCTGAAGCTGATCCCGGAAGCCGTAGGCACCGCCGTTCTGATAATGGGAGGTGCGCCCCAACAGACGGCAGGCGATGACCTGGTAAAGGCACCAGCCGTTGAGATAGATATTCAGCGCCTCGTCCGGGGTCTCCACCCGCAGGGGGCAGGTCAGCTCCACCCAACGGTTTTCCGTACTTTTCAGGTCTTTTTCCCAGTTTTCGCCGCTTTTCCGCTCTGTTTTCTCCCTGTTTGTCACCAAGCAGAGGCTTTGGGCAAAGCTGTAAAGCCGCTCCCCTTTCCCCATTGTGATATGACGAAGCTCTCCTGTCCCATGGGGCAGTTCTATCCTGAGCCGCCGCTCCGCCCCCTCCCAGGGGACATACACCGTTGTGGCGACCATCCCGCCCGGCCAGACCTTCTCCCAGCGGGCCCAGCCAAAGCCATAGGTCACCGTCACCGGCAGGCCGTCTCCACCGGCAAAGAGGCTGTGGGTCTCCCCCCCGAAGGTCAGCAGGAACCACTCTGGGCCGCCGACGGACAGGGGATCGTTGTTCCAGGGGGTGATGGGGGTCTCCCGGGGGTTGCCCTGCCAGAGGTGGCCGCAGCCGGTCTCGTCGGTGAGAAGGCCAAAGCGGGGGTTGGCCAGCACATGGCTCCAGCCCAAGGGCGGCAAGTCCCCGTTCAGCTTCAGCACAAAATGGCCCGGTTCGTCAAAAGACCAATCCGGCAGGGCGCCGCTCACCCGGCAGGGCAGCATGGGGGGCTGGACAGGGACTTCGGAACGGTCGTCCGTCCAACGGCCAGCACTGTCCAGAACCACCGCCGCCCAGTCCTCCCAGGGGGAGGCCATCCCCGGCCGGGGGCGCTCCACCAGATGGATGCCCCCCTTCCGGCCCAGCTCCCCCTCCAGGCCCAAAGCCTTGACCGCCTCCATGAGGGCTCCCTGCTGGGGCCGGTGATAGTCGCCGCCGTCATTGAGGAGATAGACCAGATCAAATGCAAAACCACAGCGGTTTAGAAGGGCATAAACTTTCAGCGGAAAGGGTTCCGCCTGCTCTCCCTCTGCCGGGGGCATTGCCAGGGCAATGGGCACATCCCCGGAGACTCCATAGGCCCAGAGGGCCGACTGGGGGGTATCTCCGTGGCCGGAGGCAGGAAAAGCCAGGGCGGAGAGCAGTTCCATGGCTTGCCGTCCCTCCTGGTTGGAGAGGGAAAGGCTCCGCATAAGGCCGTCCAGCCGCCCCACATTCTGAACGGGGGCCGCCAGGACTGCCAGGGCCGCCTGTTCCGCCTGTTCCCTGCTATCCTCCTTTCCCAAAGCTATACGCAGACGGTGGGGGCCGCTCCCGCTCAAGGGGAAGCGGGCCAGCAGACAGGGATCCAGCACCGCGCCCAGAGAGCCCTGGGCGGGACTTTCCAAAGCCTGGGCCAGACGGTTCAGACCGCCCCGGCCCAGGGCCTTCTCCCGGCTGGTGTCAAACCCGGCCTCCTCCCTGTCCCACAGCACCGCCAAAGACACTTCCCGGTCGCCCTTCCTTGGACGGCGGGTGAAGAAAACGCCCCGTTCCAAGGCCCCGCTTTCCAGGGACAGCTTGGAATAGGCGGGGTGGGCCAGATGATCCGCCACCGGAGCCAGAACCGGCTCCAGATAGCACACCAGCTCTCCCACGCCGGCCCCCTCCAGCTCCACCGACCACAGGCATCCCCGCTCCCCTCTGGGAAGGGACAGGCGCACAGTTGCCGTAAAGTTATCTTTCTTTACAGTCCATGCCGCCTCCCCGCCGGTAAAGCTCCAGGAGAAATGCCCCTCTTCCGAAAGCAGGGGCGCGGCGGTCAGCGGAATGAGGCCCCCTTTCTTATCCCGGCAGAAGAAGCTGACCCCTGCCGGGGCATACCGCTGCCGAAAGGCGGTGAATACCGGGGCTTCTCCCCGGTCGTCGGTAAAGGCCACGGCGCCGCTGTCGGTACACAGCGCCCAGAAAAGCCCGTTGGAGAGCAGATGACAGGCCGGACGGGCCAGGTCATACCCCGACCCAGTGCGGCAAAACTGGCTTTGCCGCAGGGGCTTGGGCCGTTCCATTGCCCAGGAATCGTCCGGGCGCATGACAGGGGCGCCCACAGGCACCTTTTCCTGCAAAAGCTCCCGGAAGGCCCCCATGGAGCAGTCCCGGAGGAACCGCTCCTGCATCACGTTCTCCTTGAGGGCGTTGTCAATGGCCACCAGGCTCATACCCAGGTGGTGGGACATAAAGGAGCGCACCACCGCCCAGCGCTCCCCCTCTTGAAGGCGGCTGGGGGTCATGTCCACCGCCTCATAGAGGCCGTAGGCGCCCTCCAGGCCCATATCCCGCAGACGGCGCAGGTTCCGCCCCGCGCTGGCCGGCGCCAGCAGAAGGGCCAGGAAGGAGGCGTAAGGGGCCACCACCAGCTCTCTGTCCAGGCCCCGCTTCAGGCCCAGGGCCTGGACGCCGTGGGCCTTATACTGATAGGCCATACCGGGATCAAAGGCATAGAAGCCGGACTCCGAGATGCCCCAGGGGGCCTTGGTCTTGTCTCCCCGGCGCTTTTGGGCGTAGATACAGAAGGAGAGGGATTCATACATCAGGCTTCCCTGCTCACAGGGCAGGAGGAGGTTGGGCATGAAATACTCGAACATGGTGCCTGTCCAGGAGGCCATACCGCAATAGTCATTGTCCCCCACCAGGCCCCGGCCCAGCCGCCGCCAGTGCCGGGGATCCACCTCGCCCAGGGCGATGGCCAGATAGCTGGCAAGGCGGGCCTCACTGGCCATCAGGTCGTACCAGCCGGAGGTGAACTCCCCCCGCTCCACATCGAAGCCGATGGTGAAGAGCTTGCGGGGCCGGTCGTAGAGGGGCGTCAGAGCCATGGCGTCGGAGAGCTTCTCCGCCCGGCGGGCCAGCTCCCCCTCTCCCCACTCGTAGAGGGCCTCCCGCAGGGCGATGAGGCACCCCCGCAGGTTGCCGCTGTCCACGGTGGAGACGTACCGGGGCCGCAGGGGGGTACAGTCGGAGGTGTCATACCAGTTGTAGAGGTGGCCCTGCCACTTCTCCAGGCCCTCCACCGTGTCCAGCATATGGCCGATGAGCTCTGCGGCCTCTCCCCGGCCGGTGAGCTCCAGGTCGGCGGCGGCGATACAGCTCAAAAGGGCCATGCCGATATTGGTGGGAGAGGTGCGCCGGGCGGGGCCCAGCCGGGGCTTCTCCTGGACGTTGTCCGGGGGAAGCCAGTGATCCTCCGGCCGGAGCCAGTCCCGGAAATAGCCCCAGATGAGCCCCGCCTGGTGGAGGAGAAAGGGCCTGTCCTCCGCCGGGGCGCTCTTCCCCTCCCGCACCCGCCGGGAGAGGGCCCAGGCGAAGGCGGGAGAGGCCGCCCACACCAGGCCGATGGCCGCGCCCGCCGGGAAACGGGCAAAGAGGATGGCGAAAAGGCCCACTGCCACGGCGGGCCACTGGGCCCGAAATTCCGCCTGTATCCCTGTCTTTTTTCGTTCCGCGTCTGCCGCCGTCACCCATTCCAGCATCTTTTTGCGGGTGATAAGGCTCCGCCACAGGGCGGTGCAGATGGCGGAGGCGCAGACCCAGGCGTGATAGGGCAGAAAGAGGAGCTGTACCAGGGTCTGGAGGAGCATCCCGCCAAAGCCGGCGATGACCGTGGAGTGGTAGCGCCTATGCAGGCCCGTACCGCCGCGGAAGGCCAGCTCCGCCCCGGAAAGGAGCAGGTTCGACCAGGCGGAGACCACCGCCAGGGCCGCCGCTGAACCAAAGGCGGGGGCGGACAGGCACATCCCCAGCAGAAGGGCCAGCAGGGTGGCCACCGGGGAGAGGCTGCGCCGCAGGTTGTCAAAGAGCTTCCACTTGTCCACGGAGGAGATGGGGTTCTCCTCCACCCGGCCCGACTCGTCCTTCACCCGGCGGCCCAGCCAGGGCAGCAGCTGCCAGTCACCCCGCACCCAGCGGTGGAGACGGGAATAGTAGCCGGTGACACGGTAGGGATAGCCGTCGGTAAGCTCCACGTCCTCCAGAAGTCCGGCGTGGAGGTAAGCACCCTCCAAAAGGTCGTGGGAGAGCACCTGCTCCGTGGGGAAGCGGCCGTCCAGGCACTGGCCGAAGACCTCCACGTCGAAGATGCCTTTGCCGGTATAGGTGCCCCGGTCGAAGAGGTCGTGGTACACGTCGCTGCAGGCGCCGCCGTAAGGGTCGATGCCCCCCTGGCCGGCGAAGATGCGGGAAAACTGGGAGCGGTTGGCGGAGCGCAGATCCACCCCTACCCGGGGTTGGAGGAGACCGTAGCCCTCGGTGACCACCCGGCGCTTTGGATCCACGGTGGGCCGGTTCAGGGGGTGGAGCATGGCGCCCACCAGCTCACGGGCGGAGCCCACGTTGAGGGCGGTGTCGGAATCCAGGGTGATGACGTACTTTGTCCCCGCCAGGGCCCGGCTGTCGCCGGAGCGGACGCGCAGGGCGGTGGGGCGGCCCCGGAGGAGGCGGGTCAGCTCCAGAAGGGCGCCCCGTTTCCGCTCCCAGCCTACGTAGCGCTCGTCCCTGCGCTGGAAGGCGGGCTGGCGGAAAAAGAGGTAGAAGCCGCCGTCGTACTTTTCGTTGAGGGCGTCCATGGCCGCTTTGGCGTTTTTGACCCAGCGGCGCTCTTTGGCGCCCATAGGAGAGTCCCGGTCGGGAAGGTCGGCCAGCAGGCCGAGGCGAAGCTCGCCGCCGCAGTCCCGGTTGGCAAGGCGGTAACGCTCCAGAAGGGCGGCATAGCCGCTGCCGCTGTCGTCGTCGGTGAGAAGACCTGTGATGACGCACAGGGTGCGCCCTTCGGGGGGAAGGCCCTCCTTCAGGGCCATGCGGGGGACGCTCCGGGGCCGCACCAGGCGGGTGACGCAGAAGTCCGCCAGGTTCTTCATCAGATCGGAGGCAGGCAGGAGCAGGAGGAAGAAAAGGGGCCAGCTCTCCGCCTGGAAGCCCTGCCACAGGGCCAGGGTCAGAGTGGGCAGAAGGATGCTGGCCACGTAGAGAGCCCCGGAGGGGCCTTTCGCCGTCTCCCCCAGGGGATGGCGGAAGAGGAACCAGCCGATGTGCCGCTCCTCGCCGTCGCCCTTTTCTGCCAGGGACAGGGCCTTTTGGGCGGCCTGGGCCTCTGTGATACGGTGCTTTCGGGCCAGGACGCACACCTGGCGGCGGTAGCGGGAGCGGGTGGCCTCGTCCATTTTTTCATAGAGTCCCGCCGGGTCTTTCAGCAGGGTCTGCTCCACCGGGCTGGATGCCTCCAGCAGGGGGGCGAGATTGGCGGTGGATAGGGCCCGAAGGCCGGTGAAGATCCCCTCTACGGCCTCGGCAAGGCCCGGCTCTTCCTCCTTTTCCAGCACGCTGCAGAGGGCGGCCAGCCGCAGACAGAGGGCACCCCGCAGGGCGGGGACAAAGAGGGAGAGCTCCTCCTCAGAGAGGGGGCTGGTCTGCTGCACTCCGGCCAGATAGGCCCCCAGGGCCTCCGTCTCGGCCTTTGGGGCCGCCTGGGCCAGAGCGCGGGCCAGGGCTTCCAGGCGGGTCTCCTCCCCTGTCCGGGTCAGGCGCTTGCCCCCCTTCAGCTCCTCCGCCGCCGCTTTCCCCTCCCGCTGGGCCAGATAGGCATTGTCCAGCAGCCACTCCACCGCCGCGGGAAGCCGTTCCCACTCCCTGGCGGCCAGGGCCAGGCGGGTCTTTTCAATGCGCTTTAAGGCCCTGTCCAGCGACCGGGCCATTCCCCGGCCGGAGCGGTGTCCCTGCACAGGAAGCTGTTTTGCCGTCTCCTGTCCCAACTCCAAAAGCCCCATATTTCGCTCCCCCTTCCATCTCCCCCCAGTTTTGACAACAAAGCTATTTTTCATACAAAGGAAAGGCTCTTGCTTTTCCGGCCAAAAACAGCGATAATAGACTATATATTTCTTTCCGGGAGGGATCGCCATGGGAAAATACATCCTTACGCTGGATCAGGGCACCACCAGCTCCCGCGCCATTCTCTTTGACAGGGCCCAGAACCTGGTCAGCACCGCCCAAAAGGAGCTGCGGCAGATATATCCCAAAGAGGGCTGGGTAGAGCACGACCCCATGGAGATCTGGGCCTCCCAGTACGCGGTGATGATGGAGGTGCTGGCCCAATCGGGAGTGAAGCCCCGGGATCTCGCCGCCATCGGCGTGGCCAACCAGCGGGAGACCACCGTAGTTTGGGAGCGGGCCACCGGGACGCCTGTCTATAACGCCATCTGCTGGCAGTGCCGCCGGACGGCGGAGGAGGTGGATCGGCTGAAGGCCGACGGACTCACCGACCACATCCGCAGGGTCACCGGCCTCCTCCCCGACGCCTACTTCTCCGCCACCAAGCTCAAGTGGATCCTGGACAAGGTGGATCCCCGGCGGGAGCGGGCCCGGCGGGGGGAACTGCTCTTCGGCACGGTGGACTGCTGGCTGGTATGGAAGCTCACCGACGGCGCCGCCCACGTCACCGACGCCACAAATGCCTCCCGCACCATGCTCTACGACATCCACAGGGGCTGTTGGGACGACACCCTGCTGGATGTGCTGGACATTCCCCGGGAAATGCTCCCCCAGGTGGTGGAGTGCAGCGGTGTGGTGGGACACGCCGACATATCCGGGATAAAAGTTCCCATTGCCGGCATGGCTGGAGATCAGCAGGCCGCCCTTTTCGGCCAGACCTGCTTCTCCCCCGGCGAGGCCAAAAACACTTACGGCACCGGCTGCTTCCTGCTGATGAACACCGGGACGGTTCCCTGTGAGAGCCGCAACGGCCTTCTCACCACCATCGCCATGGCCCGGAAGGGCGAAGTCCAGTACGCTTTGGAGGGCTCTGCCTTCACCGGCGGGGCGGTGATCCAATGGCTCCGGGACGAGCTGGGCCTTATCTCCGAGGCCCCGGAGGCCGAAGGGGTTGCCGCTTCCGTCCCCAACACCGGCGGAGTTTATCTGGTGCCCGCCTTCACCGGTCTGGGGGCCCCCCACTGGGATATGTATGCCAGGGGCTGTCTGGTGGGCCTTACACGGGGCACCGGCCGGGCCCACATCGTTCGGGCCGCCCAGGAGTCCATTGCCTACCAAGTCCGGGATCTGGTGGCCGCCATGGAGAAGGACACCGGGCTTCCCCTCACCACCCTCAGCGCCGACGGCGGCGCCAGCCGGGACGGCTTCCTGCTCCAGTTCCAGGCGGATATCCTGGGGTGCGGCGTTCGCCGCCCCGTGACCCGGGAGACCACCGCCCTGGGCGCCGCCTGTCTGGCCGGGCTGGCAGTGGGCTTCTGGCGGGACACCGACGAGCTGCGCCAGCTTTGGCGCCAGGACGCTCTTTTTACCCCTCAAATCGAGCCTGAACATAGGGAAAAGCTCCTGGCCGGGTGGCACAAGGCCGTGGGCCGCAGTCTGGACTGGGCGGAGCGGTAAGCACCTTCCCACCCTTCTCCACATAGGATGCGTTGTGGCGAAAGCCACCACATTTCAAGTGGAGGGATCTCATCATGTTCTGTTGTTGTGGCTCTTGCGGCTCCTGCGGGTGCAACGATTCCTGCGGCTGCGGCTGTGGCTGTGGTTCTGATAACGGTATCACCACTCTGCCCATCTTCCCCGATACCCCCGCCTTCCCCGGCCTCTCCCAGTTCCCGGTGTACGTCTCTTACCCCGCCTTCTTTGCCGGGGACACCGCCATCAACGGCGCCAACCAGGCCATTTTTACTGTCGGCGGCACCACTTCCACCACCCGCAGATCCTGCCGGCGCTAAGTTCCATCGCCGCCCTTCGGGCGGCTTACATCCCCTCCCTTGCGTCATTGTAAATAGCATCTACAGTATCTGCATCTGCGCCTTTGAGGTGACCTTATGTCATACAGAGAGAACGACAAGGCCCATGCGTAAACTGTGTTGGCTGACCTGCGCCCTTTCGGCCGCAATTTTTCTGGCGGTCTATCTTCTGCCGGAGCCTTTTCTCCTTCCGGCAGGGCTCCTCTCTGCTTTGGCCGGATCCCCCGCTATCGCGCTCCACGGAAAGGCCCGGCAGAGGACGGCTCTTTTGGCTGCCGGGCTGGCGGCGGGCTTTTTGTGGACAGGCCTCTACGCCCACCTCTTCCGGGCACCCGCCCGCAGTTTGGCGGGGACGGAGGCCCGGAGCTATACCCTCACGGTGACCTCCTTTCCCCAGGCCACCAGCCGGGGCGCTTCCCTCACCGCAAGGCTCTCCCCGGCGGAAGGCCCTGAAGCGCTGGTACAGCTCTATGCCGACGAGGAGGCCCTCTCCCTTCAGCCGGGTGACAAGGTGGAGGGCGTTATCCGCCTGGCCCCTTCCGACTTCCTTCGGGGCGAAAGCCTGGACTACTACCAGTCCAAAGGCATCTACCTGCTGGGCTATGCCCAGGAGGGGCTCACTTTGACACAGCGGCCGGAGCGGATCCCGCCCCGGTTCTGGCCACAATACGCCGCCCAAGCCTTGAAGGATTCCATTGGTCAAAGCTTCCCGGCGGATGTAGCCGGGTTCGTCACCGCCCTTATCACCGGGGACAAGTCCTCCCTGCCCACCGGGCTCTATGCCGCCTTTCAGCGTGCCGGGCTTGCCCATGTGGTGGCGGTCTCCGGCCTCCACGTCAGCTTTTTGGCCGCTATGATGGCTCTGCTTTTGGGAAAGATGAACCGGGCCTCGGCCGTCCTCACCATTTTGAGCGTCTACTTCTTCGCGGCTCTGGCGGGAAGCTCTCCCTCCGCCCTGCGGGCCGCCTTCATGTGCTCCCTTCCCCTGCTGGCTCCGCTCTTTGGCCGGGAGGAGGACCGGCCCACCGCCCTGTGTACCGCACTGGCCCTCCTTCTCATCCAATGTCCCTATGCCGCCGCCAGTGTCAGTTTACAGCTCTCCTTTGCCGCTGTGGCCGGTATCTACCTTATCACCCCGCCCCTCTGCCGGCGGTGGTTCCAGGCTGTTCCCCGGTGGGACAAGCTCCCCGGCTCCCTGCTGCGGAAGCTCCTGCTCTACTGCGTCAGCTCTTTCGCCGTCACCCTGGGCGCTCTGCTCTTCACCACGCCTTTGGCGGCGCTCCACTTCCGCTCCCTCTCCCTGGTGGGGCCGCTGACCAATCTGCTCACCCTGTGGGCGGTGTCCGATGTTTTCCTGGGCGGGCTTCTGGCCGCCCTTTTGGGGCTTTTCCTTCCCGGCGCGGCGGCAGTTTTGGCCTGGGTCACCGCATGGCCCGCCCGGTGGGTCATCTTTGTGGTGAAGGGCCTCTCCCGCCTCCCCTTTGCCGCACTGTCCCTGACCTCGGCCTATCTGCTAGGCTGGTTCATTATGGCCTACGCCGTGATCCTGCTGTGTCTCTTCTCCCGGCGGAAGCTGCGCGCCTCCGTCCTGGTCATTGCCCTGCTCCCAACCCTCTGCGCCGCCCTGTTGATGAACGCCTATCCGGCCCGCGCCGGGGCCCTCACTGCGGCGGTGCTGGATGTGGGACAGGGAAGCTCCACCCTTTTCTATTCCAAGGGCCACGCGGTGCTGGTGGACTGCGGCGGCAACGGCGGGGACGACCCGGGCGACATAGCCGCCGACTATCTCCAGTCCCTGGGTTCTTCCCGGCTGGACGCCCTCGTCCTGACCCACTACCACAGCGACCACGCCTGCGGTGTGGCGGAGCTCCTCTCCCGCATTGACGTATCCCTCATCATTGCGCCTGACGTGACGCCGGAGGATCCGCTCCGGCAGGAGATCCTGGCCTTGGCGGAGGAATACGGCTGTGAGGTGGAGCTGCTCCTGAACGACGCCGCCTTCACCTTCGGCGACGCCCGGCTCTCCATCTATGAGCCACTGGGCAAGGGCAGCGCCAACGAGGAGGGGTTGTCCGTTCTCTGTACGGCGGGCTCCTTCGATGTGCTGGTCACCGGGGATATGGACGGCATTGTGGAGAAGAGGCTTGTAAAGTATAAGAACTTGCCCGATATTGAGCTGCTTGTGGTGGGACATCACGGCTCCAAAAGCTCCACCTCGGAGGAGCTGCTTCTGGCCACCGGCCCGGAGCGGGCAGTCATCTCCTCCGGGTACAACGCCTACGGCCACCCGGCACTGGAGACCATGGAGCGGCTGGGGGCCGCGGGGTGCGACATCTACCGCACCGACCTGATGGGGACGGTGCGCTTTACCATTCAAGAGGAGGAACAGGAATGAAATTCGTCTCATGGAATGTCAATGGCCTGCGGGCCTGTCTGAAAAAAGGGTTTTTGGAGAGCTTCACCGGGCTGGACGCCGACGTTTTCTGCCTGCAGGAGACCAAGATGGAGGCCCACCAGGCGGAATTTGAGCTGCCCGGGTATCAGATGTTCTGGAATTCCGCCGAGAAGAAGGGCTACTCCGGCACCGCCGTTTTTACCCGGCTGGAGCCTTTGCGCGTGTCCTATGACATTGACGATGAGGAGCATGTGGGGGAAGGGCGTTCCATCACCCTGGAGTTTGAGGACTTCTATCTGGTGACGGTCTACACCCCCAACGCCCAGGATGGGCTGAAGCGGCTGGAGTACCGCATGGCCTGGGAGGACGCTTTCCGGGCCTATCTCCTCGCCCTGGACGCCAAAAAGCCGGTGGTGGTCTGCGGAGACCTGAACGTGGCCCACCAGGAGATCGATTTGAAGAATCCCAAGTCCAACCGCATGAATCCCGGCTTCTCCGACCAGGAGCGGGAGAAGTTCTCCCAGCTTTTGGCCGCCGGCTTCACCGACACCTTCCGGTTCCTGAACCCCGACCTGGCGGGGGCATACTCCTGGTGGAGCTACCGCTTTCACGCCAGGGAGAACAACGCGGGCTGGCGCATCGACTACTTCCTCATTTCCGACCGGCTTAGGGAGCGGCTCACCAACGCCGCCATCCACGCCGACGTCTACGGCAGTGACCACTGCCCGGTGTCCATTGAGCTGGATATTTGACCGCTCTGCTTTCAGGAAATTAACAAATCAATGACAAAACGCCGCCGGGGATTGTGCCCGGCGGCGTTTTGGATTATGATAGGGATAGTATATTTCATTCGGAGGCTGCCGCCTATGAAACGACATATTTTTTCCCGCTTCACTGCCGCAGGGCTCTCCCTGGCCCTGCTGGCCCTTCCCGCCGCCCAGGCCCTCACGCCCAAGCAGGCGGCCCAGCTCCTGCAGGACTATTACATCGACGAGGTGCCCCAGTCGGTTCTGGAGCAGCCCACCATTGAGGAGATGCTGGAGGCCCTTGGCGACCCCTACACGGAATACTTTACCGCCGAGGACTACGCCGCCTTCACGGCCTCCATGCAGGACTCCACCCTGGTGGGCATCGGCATCTCCTACACCTACACGGCAAAGGGCCTTCTCCTCAGCGGCGTTATGGCTGGCTCCCCCGCCGAGAAGGGCGGGATCCAGGCCGGGGATCTTATCGTGGCAGTGGACGGCAAGGACGTATTGGCGGAGCCGGACGAGGATGTGGTGTCTGACTGGTTCAAGGGCGAGGTGGGCACCAAGGTCAAGGTCACCTATCTTCGGGGTAACGACCGGCGCACCGTCACCCTCACCCGGGACGTGGTGGTGGTGCCCGCCACCTCCAGCCGCCTGTTGGACGGCCACATCGGCTATATCGACTGCGATACCTTTGGCGAGGAAACCCGCAGCCATTTTCAGGAGGCCATAGAGGACTACGGCGAACAGGCCGATGTGTGGATCATCGACCTGCGGGCCAATCTGGGCGGCGCCACCGACGCCGCCGTGGACTCCGCCGGACTCTTCACCGGAGCGGGTGACCTGCTCTATTTTCGGGATGGGGCCGGGAATTACGAGTACCACCCCTATTGGGATGACGCGGTCAGCGACGCACCCCTTATCGTACTGGTAGATCAGAACACTGCCAGCGCCGCGGAGATCTTTGCCGCCGCCATTCAGTCCTATTCCCGGGGCGTTATCATTGGTGAGCGCACCTACGGCAAGGGCGTGGCCCAGAGCGTGCTGACCCAGCGTACCTTCCCCAAGCTCTTTCCCGACGGCGACGCTCTCAAGATCACCTCTCACCGGTTCTTCTCCCCCGCGGGCAATACCACCGACCAGGTGGGGGTCATCCCCGATCTGCTGATGGACGGCACCCTGGCCTCCGGTGTGGCCCTCATACTGGCCGGGGGCCAGCCCCGGGAGGATGGGCTCACCCTGCGGCTGGAGCTCTACGACCGCTGGGACATCGACCTGGAGGCCGCCGCCCAGGACGACCCGGTCGCCCTCCAGGCCCTGCTGGAGGCCGTCCCCCCCTCCGCCCGGATGTGGCTGGGCAGTGAGGCCGACCATTGGGAACCCACTACCGCCGCTCAGGCGGCGGTAGTAGCGACCGGTCTGGGCTACGAGCCCCCCACCTTCACCGACCACGACCAGTCCAAGTACCCGGAGGCCCTCAGCACACTGAAAACCTATCAACTGGTACAGGGCATTGGGGACGGCAGCTACCATCCAAAGGATACCCTGACCCGGGCGGAGCTGTGCCAGATGCTGGCCGCCGCCCTCAACTGTATCATGCCGGACAATCCCAGTCCTTATGACGACATCCCTGACGACGCCTGGTACGCCCCCGCCGTCATTGCGGTGAGCAATATGGGCCTGGTGAATGGCAACGGCAAGGGGCTGTTCCTGCCGGAGGAGACTATTGACCACCAGCAGTTCATCACCATCATGGGCAGGCTGGCCCAATGGCTCAATATGTTCCTCTATGAGGAGGGGGCCGCCGTGTCGGAGGAAGCCTTGGCGAGTGAGGCTCTCTCCGGCTACGCCGCCTGGGCCAGGCCCTCGGCGTGGCTCCTGACGGAGAGCCAGGAGGGCTACTTCGGCAACACCCTGAACCTGCTTTGGGACGACCTGGCGGACATTGACCCCGCCGCCCCCACCACCAGGGACGAGGCCGCCTATCTTCTGTGGCGGCTGCTCACCCACCTGGAAGTCCTTCCCCCCGCTTAACGAAAAAAGAGCTCCCAATAGGGAGCTCTTTTTTTGCCCAAAGCAACTTAAAACAGATCCTTTATCTTCAGGATCACGCCGATCACCGCGACGACCACCGCGGCGATGACCAGGGGGAACCACCAGAAGTGATCCATGGGAAGGCCCGCCACATTCATACCGTAGAAGCCGAAGATGATATTGGGGATGGTGAGCAGGATAGTGATGGAGGTGAGCACCTTCATGATGACGTTCAGGTTATTGGAGATAACGCTGGCGAAGGCGTCCATCATGCCGGAGATGATGGAGGAGTAGATGCCGGTCATCTCAATGGCCTGCCGCACCTCGATGAGCACATCCTCCAGCAAGTCCTGGTCTTCCTCATAGAGCTTCACCACCCGGCCCCGGAATATTTTATTCAGGGTCACCTCGTTGGCCTTCAGGGAGGTGTTGAAGTAGACCAGGGACTTCTCCAAGTCCAAAAGCTGGATAAGCTCCTTGTTGCGCTGGGACTTATAGAGCTGCCGCTCCATGTGGTTATAGAGCTTATCGATCTTCCGCAGGTAGAAGAGGTACCGCTTGGACACCTGGAGCAGGATATAGAGCAGGAAGCTGGTCTTCTTCTGGGTATCCGCCGCCTTGATGAGGCCGTTTTCAAAGTCCCGGAGGATGGAGGTCTCCCGGGTGCAGACGGTGACGATATACTTTTCCGTCATCAGCACACCCAGGGGGACGGTACTGTAAAGCACCGGCTCCCCCTCCTCGGCGGAGGGAAGGTCGATGACCACCAGGGTCTGCCCATCCTCGGTGTCGATACGGGAGGGCTCCTCCTCATCCATGGCCGCCTGGAGGAAGGTCATCTCCACATTCAAAGCCTTGGCCACCAAAGCCAGCTCGGCCTCGGTGGGGCTGGTCAGATTGACCCAGCAGCCCTCCTGGACTTCCTCCAGCGCCGTCATCTTCCCGTCGATGGTCTTGCGGATGGACAGCATGGTCATCGCCTCCCTTTCCTTTGTGTTTTTCCATTATAGACTGCCATCGGGCCGATTGCAAGGCTTCTTCCGGGGAGTTTTTTCGTTTTTCTGCCCTGTCGTTGTTTTTTTCTGCCGCCGTGCATAAAATACCCCTAAACAAAGGCTCTATCGAGGGGGAAGGGATATGCCCAACTGCGGCGTGGTCGATGTGGGTTCCAACACCGTGCGGCTTTCCATTTACCATTATGAAAATGACAGCTTCAAGCTCCTGCTGGGGAAAAAGGAGACGGTGGGCCTGGCGGGCTATGTGGAAAAGGGGTATCTCTCCTCCGCGGGCATGGGAGAGGCCTGCCGGGTCATCGCCCAGTTCCAGACCCTGCTGAGAAATCTGGGGATCGAAGAGCTCCACGTCTTCGCCACCGCCTCCCTGCGCAATATCGTCAACACCGACGAGGCCCTGGCCGCCGTCTGGGGCGCCACCGGCGTGGAGGTGGAGGTGCTCTCCGGGGCGCAGGAGGCCGCCCTTTCCTATCTGGGCGCACTCTGGGGCGTGCCGGAAACACCCGGCCCCGGACTTTTGGCCGACATCGGCGGGGGCTCCACCGAACTGGTGGTCTACGAGGGTGAGAGCATCCGCTCCGCCGTCAGCCTGCCCCTGGGCTCCCTCGCCCTCTTTGCCCGGCACGTGGAGGGCATCTATCCCACGCCGGGAGAGGTCAAGGCTATGCGCCGCCAGGTGGAGGAGGCCCTTTCCCATGTTGAGCCCTACCCCTGCGCCCACCTTCGGGGGGTGGGGGGCACCATCCGCGCCGCCGCAAAGCTCCGGGGGCTGAAACCCGGCCAGACCCTCTCCGGCGAGGATGTCCGGGCCCTCTGCCGCCGCTTGAAAAAGGGGGACAGGGAGATCCTGCGGGAGGTGCTCCGCCTCTCCCCTGACCGCGTCCACACCCTTCTGCCCGGCCTGGTCATCCTGCGGGAGGTGGTCAAAGTCTTTGGGGTGGAGACGGTAGACGTCAGCGCCCAGGGGGTACGGGAGGGGTATCTGCTCTCCCATGTCTTGGGAAGGGAGGCCCCCCATGTCCAGGGAAGCTAAGGCGGATACCCGTTATACCCAGGAGCGGGAGCTGTCCTGGCTGCGCTTTGACCAGCGGGTGATGGAGGAGGCATGGGACGAGAGCGTCCCCCTCTTTGAGCGGCTGAAATTTGCCGCTATCTTCACCAGTAATCTGGAGGAGTTTTTCATGGTTCGGGTTGGAAGCATCGGGGACATGGCCCTCATCCGGCCAAACCATGTGGACAGCCGGAGCGGCCTCACCCCCGCCCGGCAGCTCTCCCTCATCCTCCAGGCCGTCCGGCCCCTTTACCGCCGCCGGGATAAGCTGGTGGCGGAGCTGGAAAAACGGCTGCGCACCTGCAACATCTGCCGGCTGGCCCCAAACGAACTCGGCCAGCGGGAGCGGCGGCAGGCGGATCGGTTCTTCCGGGACTGTGCGGGGCCTATCCTCTCTCCTTTGGTGGTGGACAGCCACCACCCCTTCCCCCACCTGCCCAGCGGCCAGCGCACTGTTGTCCTCTCCCTGCGCCGGGAGGGGCGGGAGCACCTGGGGCTCATTCCCGTTCCCAACGCCCTGCCTCCCTTTTTGAAGCTGGAGGGACAAGGGCTTCGCTACGTGCTCACCGAGCAGATCATCCTATCCCACGCTTACGCTCTTTTTGAGGGCTACACCGTGGCCGCCCAGGCAGTGATGGCGGTGACCCGCAACGCCGACCTGCCCCCGGAAGACGAGGAGAGCGAGACGGAGGAGGATTTCCGCGCCCACATGAAAAAGCTCCTGAAAAAGCGCGCACGGCTCTCCCCTGTGCGCCTGGAGCTTCAGGGGAATCTGGACGAGTTTGCCCTCGCCCACCTTCAAAACCGCCTGGGGCTGGAAGCCGCCCGGGTCTTTCACTCCAAGGCGCCTTTGTCTCTGGGCTATGTCTTTGCGCTGGAGGAGCAGCTGCCCAAGGAAAGCTCCGCCCTGCTGTACCCGGCCTTTACCCCCTGCTGGCCCGGCGCCCTTGCTAAAAAGGAACCTATCATCCCGCAAATTCTTCGCCGGGATGTCCTGCTCTACTACCCCTACCACTCCATGGAGCCCTTCCTCCGACTGGTGCGGGAGGCCGCCGCTGACCCGCTGGTGCTCTCCATCAAGATCACCATTTACCGCATGGCCTCCAAGACCAAGCTGGTGGAATACCTGGCCATGGCGGCGGAGAACGGCAAGGACGTCACCGTCCTCCTGGAGCTGCAGGCCCGGTTCGATGAGCAGAACAACATCCGCTGGGCGGAGCGGCTGGAGGAGGTGGGCTGTACCCTCATCTATGGGGCGGAGGGCTTCAAAGTCCACTCCAAGCTCTGCCTCATCACCCGCCGGGAGCGGGGCGCCATTCAATACATCACCCAGGTGGGCACGGGCAACTACAACGAAAAGACCGCCCGGCAGTATACCGACCTGTGCCTGATGACCGCCCACCCCGGCCTGGGCTCCGACGCCGCCGCTTTCTTTCAGGACTTGGCCACCGGGAATCTGGCAGGCGAATACCGGCACTTTCTCGCCGCGCCCCACACTCTGCGCCCCGGCCTTCTCGCCCTCATTGACCGAGAGATCGCCAAGGGGGAAGAGGGCTTCCTCTTCTGCAAGGTCAACGCCGTCACCGACCGGGTGCTCATCGACAAGCTGGCCCAGGCCAGCCAGGCGGGGGTGAAAGTCCTGCTGAATGTCCGGGGGGCGTGCTGTCTCTGCCCCGGCGTGGAGGGGCTGACGGACAATATTCAGGTATTCTCCATCGTGGGCCGCTTTCTGGAACATGCCCGTATCTTTGTCTTCGGCAAGGGTGAGGATGCCAAAATGTACCTCTCCTCGGCAGACTTTATGACCCGGAACACCCAGCGGCGGGTGGAGCTGGCCTGTCCCATACTGGACGAAAGCATCCGGCGGCAGACAGCCCGGTATATCGAGCTTCTCTGCGCTGACAACGTGAAGGCCCGGAGCCTTGACGCCGACGGGGAATGGCTCCCTGTGCCCCCGCGGCCGGGAGTGCTCCCGGCAAACGCCCAGGAGCGGCTCATGGAGGAGGCCGCCCGGGAGCCGCCTGCACAAAGCCAGGAGCCAGAGGGACTTCCGACCTTTTTATCCTGGCTGAAAAAGAAGCTGGAATGGGAGTAATCCCATTCCAGCTTTTGCGTGTTTCCTTTAGTCTTCTGTCCTTTTTCGCGCTTTCCAGGCACGGAACTGTATCAGCTGGGCGGCCAGCAGGCCCACCAGCAACATCCGGCAGTAGTCCATCAGCGTCCGCCCCATGGCGAGAGCGATATAAAGAGGGCCAGTGAAGAAATGGCCCCGGGCCATAATGGCGCCGAACGTCCAAATGAGAAAGGTAGTACAAAGCACGCCAGCGCATCTGACAAGGAAATTTCCTTTCCATCTCTCCTTCTCCGGCCAAGGCTCCTTTCCGTAGGAAAACGCCGTCCAGAGGATGAAAAAGAGCATCACCAAAAACTGGCACCAGGCGATGATGAGCCGCGTGTAGTTCATCCGGGCCGTCCAGCGAAGGGTCTGAAAAATGACTCCCCAGCTCAGGCCGGTACCATAGCGAAGGTAGGCATCCACCAGGAAAAAGAGACACCAGCCGCACCACAATCCTGTCCGCTCTCCCTTGGCGGTCAGGCAGATGACGGCGCTGATGTAAAAGGGCAGGCCGAAGATCAGCGCCAGCCAGCCGCCGCCCCATATACCCAGGACAAAACTGATGACGGCGCCGATGACCAGATATACATATCCCGCCCACCGGGCGCCCTTGCGGCGCGCCGGAGCAGAGGGCTCTGCCTTCTCTGTCTCCTGGACTGTCTCTTGCGGGATATCCGTAAAGCTATCTCCCTTTACGAGCACATCCAAGGAGACCTCGAAAAGCTCCCCCAGCTTCATCAGCTTCTCCAGCTCCGGCACAGAGCCGTCGGTCTCCCACTTGGATACCGACTGGCGGGACACGCCCAGGCGGTCAGCCAGCTCCTCCTGGGATAGGCCCCGCTGTGTCCGCAGGCGGACGATGTTTTCTCCCAAGCTCACATTCTGTTCCCCCTTTGAGGTCTTTCTGCTTTTTAGTATAGGCATTGAGAACAAAAAAGTCCAGCAAGTTATCTTGGAATGTGCGCAACCAACAGTTGCAAAGTCCGTTTTTCAGCCTTTTGGAGCCTTTTCCCCCGCGCTTGTTCCCTGTTTGGCAGACAACATTTTTTCTATACCAAGGATCCCGGTTTTTCATAGACTTTTTTCCAGATTTATGGTAAAATAGATAAGTTAGAATGTTTTATTTATGTCCTTTGGGAGGGATCGGCTTGAAAACAGACATTTTAGGGGTAGGCATCGACGACCTTGTCCTGCCCGAGGCCGTAGAGGCCGGAGCCGCGCTTCTTCGGGAGCCGGGCTTCCACTATGTGGTCACCCCCAACCCGGAATTTATCCTCTCCGCCAAGAAGGATGAGGCCTTCCGGGCCGTTCTCAACCAGGCCGACCTGTCACTTCCCGACGGGGTGGGTGTGGTCTATGCCGCCAAGATCCTGGGCCGGCCGCTGAAGGGCCGTGCCCCCGGTGTGGACTTTGCCCAGGGGCTTATGGAGCGCATGGCCCAGACCGGGGACAAGCTCTTCCTACTGGGGGCCAAGCCCGGCGTGGCGGAACAGGCGGCGGAGAATCTCCGCCGTGCCCACCCCGGCCTCGTCATCTGCGGCACCCACGACGGTTACTTCAAGGAGGATGAGCCTGTCATTGAGGCCATCCGCACCGCTGGGGCCGATGTGGTCTTCGTCTGTCTGGGGGCTCCCAAGCAGGAGCTTTGGATGGCCCAAAACGGCGCCAAGACCGGCGCCAGGCTGGCGGTGGGCCTGGGCGGCTGCCTGGACGTCTTCGCCGGCAACGTTCAGCGGGCCCCGGAGGCCTGGCAGAAGGCGGGGATGGAGTGGCTCTACCGGCTCATCAAGGAGCCCAGCCGCATCGGCCGCATGGCAAAGCTCCCCCTCATTTTGGTAGACGCCCTGGGGGCACGGTTGGGAGGCAAGTGATATGAAGGGAAAACTCATTGTGTTCGAGGGCACCGACGGCTCCGGCAAGTCCACCCAGTTCCGGCTCCTCTGCGACCGGCTCCGGGCCCAGGGGACGGCCTTCCAGAAGCTGGTCTTCCCCCAGTATGAGGAGCCCTCCTCCGCCCTTATCCGAATGTACCTGGGGGGCGAGTTCGGCTCCCATCCCTCCGACGTGAACCCCTATGCCGCCTCCACCTTTTACGCGGTAGACCGTTACGCCGCCTGGAAAAAGGTCTGGGGGAAAGCCTACCAGGCGGGAGGGCTCATCCTCTCCGACCGATACACCACCTCCAACGCTGTCCATCAGGGGGGTAAGCTCTCCCCCCAGGAACAGCCCGCCTTTTTTGACTGGCTCTTTGACCTGGAATATCACAAGCTGGGTCTCCCTGCCCCTGACGCGGTGGTCTATCTGGATATGCCCACCGAGCAGTCGGTACGCCTCCTGCGCTCCCGGGAGGACGCCACCCACACCAAGGGGGACATCCACGAGGTGGACGAGGCCTATCTGGCCCTCTGCCGCCAGACCGCCCTCCGGGCCGCGGAGCACTATGGCTGGCACCGGGTCTCCTGCGTAGACGAAGAGGGCCGGGTGCGGAGCATGGAGGACATCCACAACGAGATCTGGGCCCTTATTTGTAAGGATATCTCCACTCTTTCTTAACAGGAGGTTCATTTTTATGGTCTACATTTTTCTTGGTACCGGCTTCGAGGAGGCGGAGGCCATCGTCCCCGCCGATCTGCTCCGCCGGGCAGGGGTCGATGTGGCCCTGGTGGGACTTGAGGGCGATGGGGTCACCGGCGCCCACGGCATCACGGTCAAGGCCGACATGACAGTGGACAAGGTGGAGCTCTCCAACGCCCAGGCCATCATGCTCCCCGGCGGCATGGGCGGCGTGGCCTCCATCACCGGCTCTGCCAGAGCTATGGAGCTTATTAAGGCGGCCTATGCGGACGGAAAAGTCTATCTGGCGGCCATCTGCGCCGCTCCTGCCGTCGTCCTGGCACCCTTGGGCATCCTGGAGGGCCGCAAGGCAGTCTGTTATCCCGGTATGGAGGGACAGATGACGGGGGCCACTCCCTGTGTGGGAGAGAAGACTGTGGTGGACGGCATGGTGGTCACCGGGCAGGGCCCCGGCGCCGCCTTTGATTTCGGCCTGAAGCTGGTGGAGCTCCTCAAGGGAGAGGCCGCCGCCCGGCAGGTGCGGGATGGGGCTTACTATCTCATCTGAAAAGGCCGCCCTGCGGCAGGCTATAAAGGCCATCCGCTTGTCAGACCAGGAGCGAAGCGAGAGCGATGAGCGCCTCTTCGCCCGGTTCCTCGCTTTGACACAGGTCAAGGCGGCGTCCACCATTTTTCTCTACTATGGCGTGGGGACGGAGCCGGATACTTCCCGCCTGATCCCGCCCCTGCTCCAAGCAGGGAAGGCCGTTGCCCTGCCCCGCTGTCTTTCCCATGGGGAAATGGAATTCCGCCGCTGTCCGGGGCCTGAAGGGCTTCGAAAAGGGACTTACGGCATCCCGGAACCCGATGAGGGCGCTCCCCTGTTGGCACCCCATTCAGGCGACCTCATGGTAGTACCGGCCCTTTGCTGTGACCGGCGTGGGTTTCGGCTGGGCCATGGCGGGGGATACTATGACCGGTATCTGGCCCGGCATAACCCTTTTACGGTGGCCCTGTGCCGGGAGGCCCTCCTGCTGGAAGCGATCCCCGCCCAGGAACACGACGTGAAAATGAAGTGCATCCTCACGGAGCGGGAATGCCTGTCCTTCTGCTGAAAAGAGAAAAGCGGGGCAATGCCCCGCCCTCTCTGTGTACACTTAGCAGCAGCCGTCGTTGCACCCACAGCCACAGCCACAGCCGCAGCCGCAGTTGTTGCCGCCCCAGCCGCCACAGCAGCAGCACAGGAGAATGATGATGAGGATGATCCAGCAGCAACCGCCGCCCCAACCGTTGTTACCACAGCACATAAAAACTTCACCTCGTTGATTATTTGACGGCTCGGGAGGTCTCCCTCGCCGCCATCCGAAATATCCTATGCGTTCCCCGCAGATGTGGTTCCAAGATGGGAACGGAAAAATGACAGGAGTGAGCCCTATGTCTCAGGAATCTCAGCGCAAAACCCCCAGAAGCGCTCCCCCGCCCCAGCGCAAACGCCGCCGGCGGAGAAAGCGGATGAATCCCATCCTCTACATTTTACTTGTAGTTTCCGTCTCCGCCATCCTGGCGGCCGTGGGTTGGGTCTGGGCCGGGGATGTGCTGGCCCTCAACAAAGAGTTCCACAGCGCCACCCTCACCCTTTCCGAGGATATTTTCACTTTCCGGGAGGAGACCTCGGAGGTCAAGCAGAGCGACGGCACCGTGGAGAGCGTCACCAAGACGGTCAGCGAAGCCGACATGGATTATGTGGCGCAGCAGCTCAAGGCAGAGGGGCTGATCGAGTATAAGACCCTCTTCAAGCTCTTTTCCTCCTTCTCCCATGCCAGCCGCAAGCTCTCCCCCGGCACCTACGAGCTGAACACCGACATGGACTACAACGCCCTTATCAACTCCATGTCCGCCCGCTCCGGGAGCCGGAAGACGGTGAGTGTCACCATCCCCGAGGGTTACACCCTGGATCAGATCTTCGCCCTTCTGGCCAAGGAGGGGGTGGCCAACGTCTCCACCCTGCAGAAGGTGGCCGCCGAGTACGATTTCAAATACTCCTTCCTCAAGGGCGTTATCCCCCTGGGTGACTACCACCGGCTGGAGGGCTACCTCTTCCCCGACACCTATGAGTTCTACATGGGCGGCGGCGAGAATGAGGCCGTTCAGGTGCTCAACAAGATGATCCTGCGCTTTGACCGGCAGTTCACCGATGAGCTGCGCGCCCAGTGTACCGAGATGGGCTACTCTATCCATGACATCGTTACCATTGCCTCCCTCATTGAGAAGGAGACCGACGGCACCGACCAGAAGCACATCGCCTCGGTCATCTACAACCGGCTGGATCACCCGGAATATGAGACGGTGGGTCTGCTCCAGATCGACGCCGCCATCGCCTATGTCACCGGCAAGCCGGTGACCCAGGCGGACTACCAGACGGTGGACAGCCCCTACAACACCTATCTCAACAAGGGACTGCCCCCCGGCCCCATCGCCAGCCCCGGTATGGTGGCCCTCAACGCCGCGCTCAACCCGGACAGCACCAACGATTACTACTATGTCCTGGGCACGGACGGACGGCACCACTACGCCCGTACCAGCGCGGAATTTGAGCGCCTGAAGGCCAGCTTCAATGGATAAGCGGCGGCCGGAAGTCCTGGCGCCCGCCGGGGACATGGAGCGGCTCCAGATGGCTGTAGCCTATGGGGCAGACGCGGTATATCTGGCGGGACAGATGTATGGGATGCGCTCCTTTGCCGGGAATTTCAGCGCCGAGGAGCTGGAGACGGCGGTGGCGCTGTGCCACGCTCACAGTGTTCGTGTCCATGTCACCTGCAACACCATGCCCCGGAACGATGAGCTGGCCGGTCTGCCGGAGTACCTGTCCTTTTTGCAGGGGCTTGGGATAGACGCCCTCATCGTGGGAGACGTGGGGGTGCTTGCCCTGGCCAAGCGGTACGCACCCAAGGTGAGCGTCCATATCTCCACCCAGACCAGCGTTACCAACTACGCCGCCGCCCAGTTCTGGCACGACCAAGGGGCGGAGCGCATCATTCTGGCCAGGGAACTGACCCTGAACGAGGTGGCGGAGATCTGCGCCCGGCGGCCCAGGGGGCTGGAGGTGGAGGCCTTTGTCCACGGGGCCATGTGCGTCAGCTATTCCGGGCGGTGTGTCATCTCCAACTATATGACAGGGCGGGACGCCTCCCGGGGGGCCTGCGCCCAGCCCTGCCGGTATCAGTACGCCCTCATGGAGGAGCAGCGGCCCGGTGAGTTCTTCCCTGTGGAGGAGGACGAACGGGGAACGTACCTCTTCAACTCCAAGGATATGTGCATGATCGACCATATCCCCGAGCTTTTGAATGTGGGACTGGACAGCCTGAAAATTGAGGGCCGGGCCAAGTCGGCCTATTACGCCGCTGTGGTCACCAACGCCTACCGCCGCGCGGTGGACGCTGCTCTGGCGGGCGAGGCCTTGGATCCCATTTGGCGCGGGGAGCTGGACAAGGTGAGCCACCGGCCCTACTCCCAGGGCTTCTGGTATGGCCACCCGGAGCAGTATGTGGGGGACGCCCGCTATGTCCGGGACTGGCAGGTCTCCGCCATGGTGACCTCCTGCGCCCCCGACGGAAAGGCCCTTTGCTCCCTGCGCAACAAATTTCACCGGGGGGAGACTCTGGAGCTGGTGGGCCCCGGCCTTGCCCCGGTCTCCTTCACCGCGACGGAGCTGGAGGACAAGGACGGCCTTCCCATGGAGGAGGCCCGGGCGCCCCAGATGCCCTTCCTTCTGCGGCTTCCCTGTCAAGCTCCTCCCCTTTCCATCATCCGAAAGAAGGTGGCAGAATGAAAGAGCGCCGTCTTGACTACGACGTGCTCCGGGTCTTTTCCATGCTGGGCGTTATTTACCTTCATACGGCGGCTGTGGCTCTGCGGGGTCTGGACAATGTGCCCCTGTGGAACTTCTCCAACCTGCTGGCCTGTCTCTTCACCCCGGCCGTTCCCCTCTTCTTTATGATGTCGGGCGCCCTGCTGCTGCGGGAGGAGAAGACCGCCGACTTGGGCTTTCTCTTCCGCCGGCGGCTGCCCAAGATATTGGTGCCCTATCTGGCCTGGACGGCCCTGGTGCTCCTCTATCAGGTCTTTACCGGACAGGGTAGCGCCGCCCTCACCGCCTTGAGCCGCCTGCTCAACAACGGCGTGGCAGTCCCCTACTGGTTCCTCTATGCCCTGGTGCCCCTCTATCTCCTCTCCCCCTTCCTCAAACGGATGGCGGATCATCTGGACGACATCCACTGGCACTATATGATGGCCCTGTGGGTCGTCCTCACTCTGGGGCTCAACACCATCCGCTCCTTTGTGCCCCCGGAGTGGCTCCTCACCTTCACCGAGCACTGGACGCTGAATATCAATATGGTAGGCGGCTATCTGGGCTACTTTATGCTGGGGGCCTACCTGGAGCGGCTGGAGCGGCTTCCCTCCCGGAAGGTGTTGGCCTTTACAACTCTCTTTCTGTGGACTTTTACCACCCTGGGGACCCGTTGGGACACCTACGCCCACGCCGCCTATTCCAGCCGTTTTACCGACTATCTCTCCCTCTTTACCATGGCTCTGGCCGCCTCCATGTTCCTGCTGGCCAAGGCCTGTCTGCGGGGAAAGACCTATCGCAGAAAACTCCTGCCCTGTCTGGCCGGCCTCTCCTTTGGGGTCTACCTCATCCACCCTCTGGCCTTGGGATTGGGCGGCATCGTCTGGGGCAGGCTCATCACCAGCACCACCATCCCTGTCACCATCCTCCAGCAGTCTCTCTACTATCTGGCCATCGCCTTCTTCTGCATCCTGGCCTGCCTGGTATTGGCCTCCATCAAGCCCTTCTGCTTCCTCTTTACGGGCCAGCGGTTCGACGCCGCCTGCAAGAGCAGTAATCTTTTCGCCCTTTTCACCGCAAAAAAGGAGCAATGAGCCTTGACAGAGGCTAAAAATGTGATACAATGATTTCCGCGATGACGAAGCCAAGACTGTTACGCCGCGCCAAGCGAGAGGGGACGGTGAAAGCCCTCCGCGACACGGACAGACATGCCACTTCCGAGCGTTCCGGGAGATCGGACGGCCCAGCCCCGATAACGGCTGCAATGAGATGCGCTCCATTGGGGCGTAAATCAGGGTGGTACCGCGGAGTGACACGCTTCGCCCCTGGACTTTTACAGGGGCGGAGCGTTTTTTATTGCCCACCCCACATTTTGATTGGAGGTAATTTCCATGAGCAACCCCAAAAATCTCGGCGTCAACGAGCTGCGGGAGATGTACCTGAAGTTCTTCGAGAGCAAGAGCCATCTGCGCCTGCCCAGCTTCTCCCTCATCCCCCAGGACGACGCCTCCCTGCTCCTTATCAACTCCGGCATGGCTCCCATGAAGCCCTACTTCACCGGAGAGAAGGAGCCCCCCCGCCACCGGGTGACCACCTGCCAGAAGTGTATCCGCACCGGCGACATTGAGAACATCGGCCACACCGCCCGCCACGGCACCTACTTTGAGATGCTGGGCAACTTCTCCTTCGGAGACTACTTCAAGCGGGACGCCATCCACTGGGCCTGGGAGTTCCTCACCTCCCCCGAGTGGGTGGGCATCGACCCCAGCCGCCTCTACCCCTCTGTCTTCGCCGGGAATGAGACCACCCCCGCCGACGACGAGGCCTTCCGCATCTGGAATGAGGAAATTGGCATCCCTGCCGAGCGCATCTTCAAGTTCGGCAAGGAGGACAACTTCTGGGAGCATGGCTCCGGCCCCTGCGGCCCCTGCTCGGAAATTTACTATGACCGGGGCGAGAAGTACGGCTGCGGCAAGCCGGGCTGCACTGTGGGCTGCGACTGCGACCGCTACATGGAGGTCTGGAACATCGTCTTTTCCCAGTTCAACAACGACGGCGAGGGCCACTATGAGGAGCTCAAGCAGAAGAACATTGACACCGGCATGGGCCTGGAGCGGCTGGCGGTGGTGTGCCAGGACGTGGACTCCCTCTTTGATGTGGACACTGTCATGAACATCACCCACAAGGTCAGCGAGATCACCAAGGCCCACTACGGCGAGAGCCATGAGCGGGACGTGTCCCTCCGGGTCATCACCGACCATATCCGCTCCGCCACCTTTATGATCTGCGACGGCGTGCTCCCCTCCAACGAGGGCCGGGGCTATGTTCTGCGCCGCCTTCTCCGCCGGGCCGCCCGCCACGGCAAGCTGTTGGGCGTCAACGAGCCCTTCCTCTACGAGGTCTGCGCCACCGTGATCCACGAGAACGAGGGCCACTACCCCGAGCTGCGGGAGCGGCAGGACTATATCACCAAGGTCATCCGGGTGGAGGAAGAGAACTTCGCCAAGACCATCGACGGCGGCCTGAAGATCTTCAATGAGCTGCTGGAAGGCCACAAGGCCAAGGGGGAAAAGACCTTCTCCGGCGCGGACGCCTTTAAGCTCTATGATACCTACGGCTTCCCCATCGACCTGACCCTGGAGATGGTGGCCGAGCAGGGCATGGGCCTGGACGAGAAGGAGTTCCACAAGCAGATGGACGAGCAGCGCCAGCGGGCCCGGAAGGCCCGGGAGGCCCTGGGCGACCTGGGTTGGGCCGGTGTGGAGTTCGGCAAGGAGGTGCCCGAGAGCGTCTTTACCGGCTACACCGAGAACCGCACCGCCGCCAAGGTGGTGGCCCTGGTGGTGGAAAATGAGTTGGCCGAGGCCATGATGCCCGGCGTGGAGGGCATTGTCGTCCTGGATAAGACTCCCTTCTACGCCGAGATGGGCGGCCAGGTGGCCGACCACGGCGTCATCACTGGCAAGGACATCTCCTTCCAGGTCTCCGACGTACAGAAAAACAAAGGCGGCAAGTATATGCACTATGGCAAGCTCACCCAGGGCACCCTGAAGGTGGGCGACACTGTGGAGGCCGCTATCGACGTTGACCGCCGCAAGGCCGTCATGCGCGCCCACACCGCCACCCACCTGCTGGACGCCGCTCTGCGCCAGGTGCTGGGCGCCCATGTGCAGCAGGCCGGCTCCCTGGTGGAGCCTGACCGGCTCCGCTTTGACTTCACCCACTTCTCCGCCATGACCCCGGAGGAGCTGGCCCAGGTGGCCAGTATCGTCAACAGCGCCATCCTGGAGGGCTACGAGGTGCACACCGACGTGCTCCCCATTGAGGAGGCCAAGCAGAAGGGGGCCATCGCCCTCTTCGGCGAGAAGTACGGCGACACCGTCCGGGTGGTGGACATGGGCCACGGCTTCTCTGTGGAGTTCTGCGGCGGCACCCACCTGGACAACACCGCCAAGGCCGGCTTCTTCCACATCGACAGCGAGTTCTCCGTGGCATCCGGCGTGCGCCGCATCGAGGCCACCACCGGCCTGCTCACCCTGGAGACCCTGAACCGCAACCAGGAGATGCTCTTCCAGGCCGCCGCCGTCCTCAAGGCCAAGCCCTCCGAGCTGCGGGAGCGGGCTTCCCAGACCATGGAAGAGATGAAGGCCCTCCGCCACACGGTGGAAGCCTTCCAGGCCAAGGAGGCGGTCAATGAGGCCAAGAGCTTCCTCATGGGCGCCAAGGACGTAGGCAGTTTGAAGGTGCTCACCGCCACCCTTCCCGACGCCGACGGAGACAAGCTGCGCAAGACCGGCGATTTCCTCCGGGATCGGGACGACAGCGTAGTGGCTGTCCTCTCCTGCGTCAAGGACAGCAAGATCACCTTCCTGGCGGTCTGCGGCAAGGAGGCCATCGCCAAGGGCGTCAAGGCCGGGGACATCATCCGCTCCGTCACCGCCATCTGCGGCGGCAAGGGCGGCGGCAAGCCCGACAGCGCCATGGGCGGCGGCTCCGACGTGCTCAAGCTGGACGACGCTTTGGCCGCAGTGGACGACTTCGTGGCAGAAAAGCTGGGACTGTAAGCCCTATTTCGACAAAATAACAAAGGAGGAAGGCCCCATGTCCGATTGTCTGTTCTGTAAGATCGCTGCCGGGGAGATCCCCAGCAAGAAGGTATATGAGGACGATCTGTGTTACGCCTTCTACGATATCGACCCCCAGGCCCCCATCCACTTCCTGGTCATCCCCAAGGCCCATATCCAGTCAGTGTCCCAGGTGAATGAGGGCAATGCGGCTACTGTTGGCCACATCTTCGCCGTCATCGCCAAGCTGTGTAAGGAGCTGGGCCTGGAGAGCTACCGGGTGGTGTCCAACATCGGTGACCAGGCGGGCCAGAGCGTCCTCCACCTCCACTTCCATGTGCTTTCCGGGAGGGACATGACGTGGCCTCCCGGCTGATGCCTTCCCAAAAACAGAATAACCCTGTTCTGCCCTGGGTCTTTGCCATCATAGCCGCCCCCTTCCTTTGGGGGTGGCTTTTGGTGCGTCTATGGGTACCCATGGGCGGGCAGGCAGAACCCGCTTCCCTTGCCATCGCCGCCGGAGTTTTGACCGCCGCTGCGCTCTTCCCCACCGCCTTCTTTCGGGCCGGGGAGCGGCTTTTGGCTCTGCCCAGGCTGTGGCAGACCCTTCTGGCGGGCCTTGCCGCCTTTGCGCTGGGCTATTGCTTCGATGTGAGCCTTTCTATGCCCGCCGCCCCTGTGGAGTTCCCTGGGATGCCGGTGGAACTGCTGTGCCACGTGGGAAACGGTCTGGTCTTTACCGTTATCGTTCTGGCCCTCTGCCATGCAGGCCGGGAACTTCTGGGTCTGGGGCGGGTGGACTGGAAACAGATGCTCTTCATCTTCCTCTGTCTCAACGCCGTCACCGCCATTTACGCCTTTACCTCCAGGACGGTCTATGTCTGGGACAGCGCCGGATACTGGGCCATCGCCCGTTCCCTGGCGGCGGAGGAGCTGAATTACGAGCATCTTGTCCGTATTTTGGAGAGCACCCTCACCCAGGACTACAACCAACTGTTGGCCCTGCCCATCTCCTTGGTGATGCGCTTCTTTGGGGGAAGCCGCACGGTGTTCCTCTTCGCCCTGTCCAACTTCTACACCTTCCCTGCCCTCTGGGGTCTGGCCGCCATGGCCAGGGAGCGGAAATGGAGCGGTCTGGTGCTGGTGGGCCTTTTCCCCATGCTGGGCTACACGGGCCTGGTGGGCTTCGTGGACGTGGCCGCCGCCGCCCTGGGCATTTGGGCCGTTGTCATCTACACCAGTGACCGGCCCGCCGTCAGCCGGGGTATCTTCTCCGGGGCTTTACTGGTGGGCTCCTTCCTGCTGCGGCGGTATTTCTTCTTCTTTGCCGCCTCCTTCGGGGTGGCCGCACTGGTACAGAAGCTGGTATGTGAACGAAAGAAATGGGCAGACTTCGCCGCCCTTTTCGGTTCCTGCGCCGTCTGCTCCCTCACCTTCACCTACCAGTTCCTGTTGGACAAGGTGCTGGACACCAATTACCGGGATCTCTATTCCGCCTACGATCTGGGGCTGAAGACCGACATCTTCCTCATCTGCCGCTATTTCGGCCTCATTTTGCTCATCATTATCCTCCTCTCCGCCCTCTACGGCCTTCGGCGGCAGGAGGATCGGCCCAAGCTGGTGCTGGGGCTGGTGCAGGTGGCGGTCTGCTTCGCCGCCTTTATCGCCGTCCAGTCCCACGGGCAGCAGCATCTGCTCATCTACCTCCCCGCTGTGGCTCTGCTGGCGGTGACTGCCCTCTCCGCCGCCCCCCAGTTCTGGAGCGCCATCTTCGCCATCATTACGGCGGTGAACTGCTTTATCTACAAAGTCCAGCCCGTCTCCATCGCCAGCCTGCGCCTGCCCGCCCTGCTCCCCTCCTTCCAGTTCTATGGGCCCCAGCGTGCCGACATTGACGAGCTGTTGGCTCTGTCCGACTACATCGACGGCCTGTCCGCCACGGAGCCCCACACCGCTGTGGTGATGGCCTCCTCCTTCCTCCTCAACAGCGATACCCTCACCAACCTGCGGCCCTCCCTGGGCTTGGGCGATCCCCAATGCCGTACCACCATCCAATACCACGGCACGGTGGACAAGCGGGACGCCTTCAACTGGAACACCCCCACCGCCGACTATATGATCGTGGGCGACCCGGTGCAGGTACATCTGGGGGAGGAAAACCAGCGGATCATGACTATCCTGGCCTATGACGTACTGGAGCACACCGGCCCCGGTGAGGCCTATGAGCCTCTGCCCGAGACCTTCCAGCTCTCCGACGGCGTCACCGTGCGCGTCTATCAGCGTGTCCGACCCTGGAGCTACGAGGAATACCTCTCCATCTCCGACCGGCTCACCGGGTATTACCCCGATTATGCCGATCTCTACGCCCTTCCGGCGTGGATGGTGGAGGCCCACGAGAAGGAAAACAGCTGAAAAGACATGAGAACGCCCGTGAGAATATCTCACGGGCGTTTTTCTATACCTATGTTCCGCTTTCTGTGACCACAAGGGTGTCCCCGGAGCAGAGGATGGTACCCCCCTTGGGCACCACGGCGGTGCCGTCGGAGCGGCGCACCAGAACGATGAGGGTCTCCTTTGGGATATCCAGCTCCCGGATGGCCTTTCCTACCCAGGGGCTCCCCCTTCCCACCGGCAGCTCCCGCAGGGCAAGGCCCATCTCCTTCTCCTGATAGACCGGGGTGCTGAGAACCAGCAAATCGCCCTCCAAAAGCACCGTTTCCCCGCCGGGGATCACGTTCTCCTCCCCCCGCCGGATCATCACCACAAGCCCATCCATGGGCAGAGGACATTCTGCCAGCCGGCGGCCCCGCCAGGGGTGTTCCGGGCCGATCTCCAGCCGGGTCAGATGGAGCAGGCGCTCGTCCTGGTAGTCGGTGAAGGTGCGCCGCAGGCTCTCCTCCGTATCGGTCATCTCCAGCCTTTGGGCCACCCTGGGCAGCAGGGAGCCCTGAAGAGCCACGGAGAAGAGACAGACACAGAAGACCATATGAAAGAGGTCGTGACCCACCTCCGCCCCGCTGACCACCGCCATGACGGCGAAAACGATGGAGGCCGCCCCCCGGAGCCCTGCCCAGGCCACCAGCAGGCATTGCCGGGTGGAACAATGGAATGGCTTCAACAGGACAAACACCGCCACAGGCCGGGACACGAAGGTGAGGAAGAGGGTCACGCCCAGGGCCGCCGGAAGGACGGCGGGCAGCTCACTGGGGGTGGCCAGCAGGCCCAGCAGGAAGAAGAGCGCCATCTGGGCAAGGCCGGTGACCCCATCGAAGAAGGGCACCAGGGCCGTCTTTCGGGGAATGGCGGCGTTGCCCATAAGGAGCCCTGCCAGATAAGTCCCCAGGTAGCCGTTGCCCCCCATCGCTGTGGGCAGAGCGTAGGCCAGCACCGCCACAGCGAACACAAAGACGATGTCCATGCCGCTCTCGGAAAAATCCAGCTTTTTCAGCAGGAATATGGCCGCCGCGGCCACCAAAGGCCCCAGGAGAAGGCCGAAGGCCACCTGACGGATCACCGTGACCGCCAGGGCTGTCTCCCCCGCGCCCACTCCCAGCAGGGTCAGGCCCACTACGGTCATCAGATAGGAGCAGGGGTCGTTGCTGCCGCTCTCCAGCTCCAGGAGAGAGGCGGTATTTTCCTTTAGACCCAGCTTTTTGGCCCGGAGGATGGAAAACACGGAGGCGGCGTCAGTGGAGCTGATGACCGCCCCGGTGAGAAAGCTCTCCCCCAGGGTCATTCCCAGGCAGAAACGGCAGAAGCCGGCGGTGAGCAGGGCCGTGGCGGCCACGCCTACTGTGGATAACAGCACCGCCCGTCCCGCAATGGGTCTGGCCGCCTCCCAGCGGGTGCCGAAACCGCCGTAGAACATAATGAAGATAAGGGCCACCGAGCAGGCCCGCTCCGCCAGAGCGTAGTCGGAAAAGTCCAGGCCCAGGGGGCCGTCCACCCCGCAGAGCATCCCCAGGACGAGAAAGAGGAGCAGGGCGGGTACCCCCGCCTTGCCGGAGAGCCGCCCTGCCGCCACACAGGCCAGCAGGATCAGGGCAAAAAACAGCAGGCTCAAGGTCAGTTCTCCCACAGTTCGCGCTCCTTTCTCTTCTCCGATTTAGCCGCCAGATTCATCCGGCAGAGGATGGGATAGAGGGCGCTGAGCAGCAGAAACAGCATCGCGGTCTGCACCGGGAGCATCAGAAGGTTCTTCCAAAAGCTCTTGACGGCATAGAACCAGTAGCCCTTTCCCGACAGGATGGCGCTCCACAGGGCCCCCAGGGTCACGTTGAGGGCGCTGGTGCATAGCTTGGCCCCCAGCACCCGGGGCAAAGTGGGCTTGGCCCGGTAGAGGAACAGGGCGTAAAAGAGGGTGCCCAGCATGGTGGTGAGGGCGTAGCCGGGGAAATAGGGCGCCCCGCCAGGCTTTATGAAGAAGGACACCGTATCCTCCGCAAAGCCGAACACCAAAGCCGTCACCGGCCCGCAGACCATGCCGCACACGCACCGGGCCAGAAAGCCCCAGGTGACCTTGGCGGTATAGAGGTCGGTAAAGTCTATGCGGATGGAGGGCAGATAGGACAGGGCCACACAGGCGGCGATCATCAGCGCCGCAAAACACAGGATGCGGGGCTTTTTGAAATCTGCCGCCGCTTCCCGCCAATAGTCCCCGGAAAAGGGCGACGGGTAGGCCTTCAGGGCATTTTCGGGCATAAAAAATCCTCCTTTGCATGGGCAGCCCTTTCGGGAATGCCGCACAAAGGAGGATAGACTACCGCCGTCCCATATGCGGCAGCGGGATGCGGGAACGGCACTGCGGAGGGCAAGCCTCACTTCGTCCGGCGGACAACTCCCCGTCCCGCCGGCACTATACACACCGTTCCCTACTCTGCCTTTGTTATCCTTATCATACGCCATTGGGGCGTAAAGCACAAGAAAAATCTTCTATCTGACTTTAGAGCAGGCCCAGCTCTGCCAAGCCCTCATAGCCGTAGAGGGCATTGAGCACCTCCAGCATGGCGTTGGGACTCATATGTTCCGGCAGATCCAGCCGCTTGAGGAGCTCCTGCCGCCGCTGGGCGGCCTCTGGGGTGCCGGAGAGCCCGGCGGCATAGAGGTCGGCCTTAGTCAGGCTCCGGCGGGCGGGGACGCTCTCCCCCGCCTCGTCCAAAAAGGTGGCCCCCGCCTTGCGCAGGGCCTCCAGAAGCACCTGGGGGGACATTCCCTCCACACCCAGCTTCCCCTCCTTCCCCGGCGCGCGCTTGCGCTTTTCCTTGCCGGGCCGGTCGGGGATATAGGCGTGCTTCACCTGGGACGGCTCCACCGCCCCCTTCAAATAGTTGCGAATGACGAACCCGGCCCCGTCGGAGTCGGTGAGGACGATGAGCCCCCGCTCCGCGGTCAGCCGCCGCAGGAGGGCCAGCCGCTCCCCGTCTTTGAAGACCCCGAAGCCGGAGGTCTCGATAATGACGGCGTCCACCACCTGGGAAAGGGTGTTTTTGTCGTACCGCCCCTCCACCACGATGGCCTCTTTGATGCGCTTCACCGCTTATTCCAGTCCCAGGGGGATCAGCTTGCAGTAGTCCTCCAAGCTGCCGCCGGAACGGAAGCAGTCGATGATGGCCCGGCCCATGGGATGGAGCCGGGCGGTATCATAATCCCTCAGCTCCCGGTCAAAGAACTCTGCGAGGATCTTGGCTCCGGCGTCATAACCTTTCTGTCCCAGCCGCTCCTGAAGCTCCGGCCGGAGGAATTTGGGCGAGATATACTGGCCGTCCACCTTCATCTCCTTCAGAGAGTAGCCCAGAATGGGACACCGGGCGGGAGAAAGGCGATCCATGCGGAAATTCACTCCGCCCCGGCGGGCCAGATACTCCCGGGCGATCCATTCGGCGGAGAAGCCGATGTCATAGATACCGATGTGTTGGTTGGGAATGAGAACATACTTGGTGTTGGGACAGTTCAAGATCTGCTCCATGAGCAGATTGGCCTGGGTCACCCGTTCCCCGGTGGCAAAGGGCCAATAGGAGCCCACCCCCTCGCTGGCCAAGGGCACATCGTCAACAATGCTGGGGTTATTGTACCCTCTGGGGGCTACCAGCCGCCACAGCCAGGCCAAGGCCGGGGGCAGAATGTGCATCAGCCCCACAATACCGTAGCTGGGGTGCTCCGCAGTGGCGGGGGGCATCCGCACACCGAAGCTGCGCACGTCCACCTCCACCGGCTCCTTCACCACCCGGTCGATCATCCGCCGGGGAATGATGACCCGGGGATTCGAGCAGGGGGTGCCGTCAGAATCCGGAGAGTGCTCCCAGAGCAGGCAGGTGGCCCTGGGCACCGCCTGAAGGTTGAAAAAGATCAGCGGCTCCTTGGTATGGATGGAGATACGCTCGTAAGTAGGGTCGGCGCCATACTCGTCGATGCCGTCCACCCGGACGAACCAGCCGTCCTCTCCGTCGGAGAGAGCCAGCTTGCCGCCGGCGCCCTGGAAGCTGGGACAGCACATGGCCATGTCGTCGGTGACCGGCTCAATGGTACAGGTGTCGCTCATACTGATGTAATGCCGGGTGCCGTTGACGGTGTTCACGCCCACCAGCACACGGCCGTCCTCCTCCCGGCGCACGTCCTGCAAAAGCTCGCTTTTGCCGCCGCCGGAGGCCCCCTCGTGCATCATCACCATCTCGTTTTCATAGGGGGTGATGATGCGGGCGGCGGAGGCGTGGGCAGTGACCCAGCCCTCCCGCTCTCCGATGTCCAGCAGAACGCTGTAGACCCCCTTCTTGGCGGAGGGGCCGGGATAGAGGTTGTAGGAAAATATCTCGTGCAGGGTATCACTGCGGCTGTGGACCACCACCTGCTTGCCGCCGAAGCGGGTATGGCGGAAGGGCGGCGCCACATAGATGACCGCCCGGGGGGTGAAGCTGTCCACGTCCCGGATGTTCACAAAGGCCTGGAGCTGGCTGAGGGCAAAGGCAAAGAAGGCGGCATTCCGGGGGCAGACCAGCACCGCCTCGTAGCCGTAGTCGTAGCCGCCCGCCTTGAAGGGCACCAGTACCAGCTCCTGGGTGGCAAGCCAGCGCATGGTCTCCTCCCGCACCTGGGCAAAGGGATAGCCATAGGTGTCCTCGAACCGGGGCTTGTCGGTGGGCTGGTCGTCGGCAATGCGCATACTGTCGGGATCCCGGCGGCGCATATAGTCCTCCTCGTAGTTCACCACCGCGCCGTTGCGGCAGCGCACCACGCTGGCCTCCTTCACAAGCTCTCCGTCCACCTCGTAGGCCACCTCGATACGGTCGCCCCGGTTATTGCCGAAGATGAGCTCATATAGGGTCTCCTTGCTCTCGGGGACAATGACGCTGGGGCTGTGCTCCACCACCTGGGCAAGCTCCTCGGGCAAGTTGAAGCGCTCCATCAGAATATTCAAAATAAGCACCCTCGCTTTCTAAAAAACAATGTTTCAGGCCGTTCTCTTCTCCGCCAGCTCCAGCAGAAGACCGGTGAGCAGTTCTCCGGCGTCCGCGCCGGTGGATTTCATGGCAAGGTCGACCTCTTCACAGCGGGTGACCGCCTTCCGGCACCAGGGCAGGGTAAAACGGCGGGCAGACTGGATGAGCTTTTCCGCTGTGGAGGCCCAGCCGATGCCCCACAGCTCCATGAGCCACTTTGCCCCTTTGCCGTTCTCAATGGCCAGCCGGGCGGTATAGAGCCGCCGCAGCTGCCAGCCCAGCATGGCCAACAGGCCGATGGGGGTCTCCTGCATATGGAGCAGGTCGGACATCACGGAAAAAGCCTTGTCGAAGTTCCCCATGGAAATGGCGTCGGTGAGCTGGAAAACCACCGCGTCCAGCTGGGGAGTGGCCACCGCGTCGATGTCCTGGCGGGTGACGCGCTCCGCCTTGGCATAGGCGCTGATCTTGCCAATTTCAGTGATAAGGCCGTTCATCAGATCGCCGCACAAAAACACCAGATACCGGGCATCATCGGCGGATATCTCGTGCCCCAGTGCTTTGAAGCGCCGCTGGATCCAGGTGATGAGCCCGTCGGGCCCCTGACGGGGGAAGTTGACCTCCCGCCCCACCTCCTTCACCAGCTTGGCCAGCTTCACCCGGTTGTCCGGCTTGTAGGGGATGACATCATAGATGAAGATAAGGCACACATAGTCGGGCAGGTCGGAGAGAAGCTCCGCTAAGGCATCCTTATCTCCCTTATAGATATCGTAGTCGTAAACCTCCACCAAGGTGCGTTCGCTCATCATAGGCACAGCGTCCACCAGTTCCCGCAGCCGCTGGAGGGTAAAGTCTTTGGCGGGCAGGATATGGTGGTTGAATTCATCCAGGCCGCCGGTGAGGAGCTTCTCCCGCATCTCCTTCAGGCTGTGATCCCGGAGATATGCCTCCTCGCCATGAAAGATATAGAGCCGTCCAATGCTTTCCGAAGCCAGTTCCCTTTTCAGATCCCGGTAGCTGGTATCTTCGCTCTTTTTCTTGAATGCCACGGCGGCCCCTCCTTTTTACACAATGGTGACAGTATACCATATCCGTCGGCTTTTTGCAAGCAAACGGACAAGAACTTTCATTTTTACAGTAAATGCTTCTTTTCCCAGGCCCCGGAACGCCAACGCAGGAGAAAGAGCGCCGCCCGGATGCACTCGTCACAGGCCATGGCCGCCCACAGTCCCGGCAGTCCATAGCCAAAATGCACTGCGAAGAGCCAGCCGCAGCCCACCCCCATGGCCCAGGCGAAGATGATGCAGAGGGTGATGGGATACTTGATGTCCCCGCAGGCCTGGAGCACCCGGCACATGACCATGTTCACCGCCCGGCCCGCTTCCAGCGGGATCTCAATGAGCATGATGACCGGGGCCAGGGCCAGGATATCCGGGTCGGCGGTAAAGATGGAATAGACCGGCCGGGCCAGCAGGAAAAGAAGGGTGCTCACCGTCAGGGACACCGTCATGGAACCGATGAGGGCCCGCTTTACGCTCTTTCGGGTGCCGGGGATGTCCCCCGCCCCCATGAGCCGGGCCGTCACCACCTGGGCCGCTTGGGACAGGGCAGCGCCGAAGAGGTAGGTCACATTGGCGAACATATTGGCGTAGACCCGGGTATTCACCACAAATTGGGCAAAGCGGTTACAGATGGTCTGGATGCAGATTTGGGACATATTGTAGGAGAGGGACTCTCCCCCGGTGGGTACGCCGATGGCCAACAGGCGCTTAAATTGCTCCCAGGGAAAGGGCCGCAGTTCCTGAAAACGGATGGCCCGCCCAAACCGTCTGCGAAACAGCAGGGCAATGACCACCACGCCAACGAACCGGGACAGGTCGCTGGACACCGCCGCGCCCGCCACGCCCAGGGCCGGTATAGGCCCCAGACCGTTGATAAGGATGGCGTTGCCGCCGATGTTGAGGCAGTTCATCAGTACCGAGATGACCATGGTCTCCTTCATCATCTGACTGGAGCGGAAAAAGGCCACAAAGGTCAGATAGGCGGACTGGAACACCATTCCCGCCCCAATAATGCGCATATATTGGCAGGTCTTTTCGAAAATATCCTCGTGAACGCCCATGAGCCGGAAAATGCCCGGACAGAACAGAATGAGAATGGCGCTGACTATCACTCCAAAGCCTACATTGGTCACCAGGGCCACGGTGTAGGTACGGTTGAGCCGGGCGGTGTCCCCGGCGCCTATGTATTGGGAGATGAGGATCGTGGCCGCCGTGCAGATGACAGAAAAGACCAACAGCACCAGGGCTGTCACCTGATTGGCGTTGCCGATGGCTCCTACTCCGCTGCCGTCCCGCCAGCCTACCATGATCTGGTCGGCATTGCCAACCAGCATTTGGAGCAAAAGCTCTATAAAAATGGGCCAACACAGCCCCAGAATGTTGTTTTCCCGTTGTTTCATTTGCCTGCGCCCCCTTGTGAAGCGTACTACGCAATTATACGGGCTTCCTCAAAAAAGGCAATGGGCGTTCCCACCAGATTTTGGGCCGTTCTATGCCTGTCTTTCCAACACTTTTTCCTCCCACTTGACGCTGGCTCCTTTGGCGGGTACAATAGAGAAAATCCTTCCAGGAGGGAAAACTATGAAACAGCTTCGCGCCCGTGACTACGGCGTTGTGGTGGGGACACTCCCCACCGGGACAAGAAACCAGATCACCGACGTCCCCGGCGTCACGGTGGGCCACTGCACCGTGGACACAGATGAACACAAGACCGGGGTGACCGTCCTCCTCCCCTGCCCCCAGAACCCCTTCACCCACAAGCTCCCCGCCGCGTCCTTTGTCCTTAACGGCTTCGGAAAGAGCCTGGGGCTGGTACAGGTGGAGGAGCTGGGCACCCTGGAGACCCCCATCGCCCTCACCAACACCCTCAACGTGGGCATCGTCCATGACGCGCTGGTGGAGTATATGATCCGCCGCTGTGAGGCGGAGGGCGTTGATCTGCGCTCGGTGAACCCAGTGGTCTGCGAGTGCAATGACGGCGGCCTTAACAACATTCAGAAGCGGGCCGTCACCCGGGAACACGTCTTTGCCGCCTTTGACGCCGCCGGCGACTCTTTTGACGAGGGGGATGTGGGGGCCGGCAAGGGCATGGTCTGTCACGGACTCAAGGGGGGCATCGGCTCGGCTTCCCGTATCATGGATGTTGACGGCAGGGCTTACACCATGGGAGCCCTGGTGTTGGCCAATCACGGCAGCATGGCCGATCTCACCATCCAGGGCGACCATATCGGCTCCCGGCTGGACGCCGCCAAGGCCGCCAAGGAGAGCGACGTGGGCTCCTGCATCGTCCTTCTGTGTACCGACCTTCCCCTGGACAGCCGCCAGCTGGGCCGGGTGGCAAAGCGGGCTTCGGTAGGGCTTGCCCGGCTGGGCTCCTACATCGGCCACGGCAGCGGCGAGGTATTCCTGGCCTTTTCCACCGCCAATCCCTTTGACCCCAATGAGACAGCGGCCACCCGCCAAGTGACCGCCTTCCATGAGGAGAAGATGGATATCCCCTTCCGGGCCGCCGCCGAGGCGGTGGAGGAGGCCATCCTCAACTGCCTTTTCACCGCCCGCACCTGTACCGGCTGGGACAAAAAGACTGTCTGGGCTCTTTTGGAGCTTTGGAAGCCGGAGGGCTGATTTTTGCACCTCTTGAAACCTGTATCAATAACAAAGGAGCGGCCCAGATGGGCCGCTCCTTTGTGTCGTCACGCCTTTTCGAACATATCCTTGCCCACTCCGCAAATGGGGCAGACCCAGTCCTGGGGCACCTCCTCCCAGGGTGTCCCGGGGGCTACGCCGTTGTCCGGGTCGCCCACCGCCGGGTCGTACACATACCCGCAGGGGCCGCAGACATACTTATCCATACTTTTTTACTCCTTTCCCAATTTTTCAGTCAGTTCATTCCAAAGCTCCAGGGCCTTGAAGCGCACTTCGTACCCCTCTTCCCCGGAGATGAGGCCCACCTGCTCCCCGGTAAGGCCTGCTGCTTCCGCAGCCTGCTGGCTCACCGAGTCCATGCATAGAGGCGGGAAAACCACGCACCACCAGTTGCGGCCCTCCCCTTCTCCCACTGTGATCCGTAGGGCGCTGTAGCGGCCCGCGGGGAGGGAAAAGCCGGTATACTGCCGGGTGGGAAACCAGGCATCCTCCTCCAGGCCGGCGGTCACCGGCTGCCCTAACGCCACCTCTGCCCCGGCCCGGGCCAGTTCCTCCAAGTGGCTGCCCAGGGCCAGCCTGACCTCCTCCTGGCCCTGGACGTCCTCCAGCCAAGGCTCCGCCGCCGCCAGCACAGCGTCCCGCACCCGCAGCTTTACCAGCTGATCCTCCAAGGCGTCGGAGGCCCCAATGACATGGAGCCGCACCACCTTCTCCGACAATGCCTTTTGCTGGCCGGAGAGCCAAGTGCCCGTCAACGCCGCTATACACACTCCCATCAACAGGGCCAGCTCCCCGCGGCGGAGCTTATTTTTTCCTCGAGATGTCAAAATGGACACACCCCTTCAAACAGAGTGTGTCCATTGTATCCATATTTTGCAGGAGTTAATCTGTTTCTGAACAAGAAATAAAGGTCTCCGGCCAAATTTCTTTCAATGCCGCATATGCCGCCAGCGCGCTTTCCTCTGTGGCATAAAGGCCGTAGACCACCGAGCCAGTGCCTGTCATACAGGCCCCCAAGGCCCCTCGATCCACCAGTTCGCTCTTCAGTTCCTCCACTACTTCCCGCCGCCGCTTGGGCAGGACTTCCTCGAAAACGTTATAGAGCCGCCGGGCCACGCCGGGCAGGTCGCCGGACTCCAGGGCACTCATCATCCCTGCGGTGTCCGGGCGGCCGTGGAGCTTCTGCCCATCCAGCTGGGCGAAAAGCTCCGGGGTGGACACGGAAAAGCCGGGTTTTACCAGCACTGCCCAGCATTTGGGCAGTGCCGGCAGGGGTGTCAGTTTTTCCCCCACGCCCTCCGCCAGAGCGGTGCCCCCCAGCACGCAGTAGGGTACATCCGCCCCCACGCATTCGCCGATCTTAGCCAGCTCCTCCCCGCTCAACCCCAGGCCCGCCAACCGGTTCAAGCCACGGAGGACGGCGGCGGCATCGGAGCTGCCCCCGGCGGTACCGGCACAGACCGGGATACGCTTGCGCAGATGGATGGTCAGCTTTCCCCAATCCGCCCCGGTGGCCTTTTGGAGACGTTGGGCCGCAATGACAGCCAGGTTTTTGTTGTCCGTGGGCAGAAAGCCCAGGTCGGTGGAGAGGCTTATCCCCTCCCCCGGTTCCAGGGTCAGAGTCACCTCGTCGGCCAGGGAGACGGAGGTCATCACCATCCGCATCTCATGGTAGCCGTCCTCCCGCCTTCCCAGCACGTCCAGGGTCAGGTTCAGCTTGGCGGGGGCGGTCAAAGTCAGGGCCTTCATATCAGCGGATCTTCCGGGCTTCCAGATAATAGCGCTTGTCGTGAGCCTCCCCCATGGAGAAGGTCTTTCGGGGCAGGACGCCGCCATTCAGAATGGCCGGAAACAGCTCCACTTTGCTCAACGCCGGCAGGATGAAGCCAAGATTTCCCGGCTGGCGGGCCAGGTCGCAGGTCACACCCATGCCGTGGATGTAATCGATACTGCCTCCGTGCGCTTTGATGTATTCGTCCAGAAAGCTCTGAAGGGTGCCCACCGGCAGAGGTTGGACGGGATCGGGCACCGTGACGGCGCCCTCCCCACCGGCGTAGATATAGCGCAGGATATGGCCGGGGCCCTCCCCGCCATAAGCACCCGAAAAAGATTCCAGCAGAGAGCTGAGCAAGTCTTTTCCCTTGACGTTAAAAAGCACCCTGTGTATGGCCTTGAACTCCAGGGAGGAATCGTAAAGGTTTATCACTTCGCACAAAGCATACCGGGCGGGCAGCTCCTTCCACCTCTCCTGGGGCACCAGCTTTTTCTGCCGCTCATAGCACTCCTTGGCCGTAGTGAGAGAGTGGTTCCCATCTCCAACGGCAAACTGGAAGGGTATCTCCGCGCTCTGGGGGCCATACCGCTTCTCCATCGCCTGGGGGGAATTGAGGGCCTGGAAAGCGGCGGCGACCTGGGTCATGGTCGCCTCATCCAAAAGCCAGCCGGAGAGATGGCCGCCGCCAGTCATCAGGTCAAAATCATAGAGAAGTTCCAACTCCCCCTTGCGCGCCGCCAGCGGCTCGATGACCGTCCGCTCCGGGTCGTCGCACAAAAGCATGGCATGGGGCAGTTCAATGGGGGCGTTCTTCCGCACCGCCACCCGGGGCGGGATGCGGCTCATAACAGTGCCCTCCGTGGCCCGGACAGGCGTCTGGGCGTCCGGCTCGTAATCATACTGCTCCAGATCCAGCGCGCCCACCAACCCCCGGCGCAGCTTACCGTCCCGGAGCGTGCGCTCCACATAGACGAGCGCCCCCGGCAGCTCACGGAAGCGCCCCTCCCGGAGGTAGCGGGTCATGGTATTGTTGATCTCCACGATGTCCGTCTCCACGTTGGGGCCGTCCAGGCAGCTCTCCGGTAAGATCAGCCGAAGGGCAGAGGGCGCTCCGCCCACGATCTGCTCCACCTCCGCCCAGTACTCCGGCTGGGAGACATATTGGTCACAGGCCACCACTGCCCACTTACTGTATTCACAGTCCCTGGGCAGCAGGATATCAGCCGGCCCGAAGGCCAGGCCCTGGAATCGTTCATCCATGGCAGATCCCCTCCTATGTAAATGGGCCTGAAGCTCTCAGGCAATGACCGCCTTGATGGCGGCGAGCAGGTCGTCAAAGGTCTCATAGGCCGGCAGCTCAGGATAGTCGGCCTTGATCTTGTCCGTACTCTTAAAGAGGAAACCCGCCTTACTGGCCTGGATCATACCCAGGTCGTTGTAGCTGTCCCCGGCGGCAATGGTCTCATAACCGCAGGACTGGAGCGCCTTCACCGTGGTGAGCTTGGACTTCTCACAGCGCATCTTGAAGCCGGTGATCTCCCCGTTGACCGCCACTTCCAGGGTATTGCAGAAGATGGTGGGCCAGCCCAGCTTCTCCATGAGGGGCTTGGCAAACTGCTCGAAGGTGTCGCTGAGGATGATGACCTGGGTAAGGCTGCGCAGCTCGTCCAGGAAGACCTTGGCCCCGGGCAGGGGATCGATCTTGGCGATGGTGGCCTGGATCTCTTTCAGCCCCAAACCGTGCTCCTTCAGGATGCCCAGCCGCCAGTTCATCAGCTTATTGTAGTCGGGCTCGTCCCGGGTGGTGCGCTTGAGCTCAGGGATCCCACTGGCTTCGGCAAACGCGATCCAGATTTCCGGAACCAGGACGCCCTCCATATCCAAACAGACGATATTCATACCCACTTCTCCTCTCTTCAGGCGTTTTCCATTATTTTTTCAGACCATCCAGGAAGTGCTCCAGCCGCTCCAAAGCCTCGGCCAGATCCTTCATGGAGGCGGCATAGCAGGCCCGAACAAAACCCTCTCCTCCTGGGCCGAAGGCAGAGCCGGGAATGACGGCCACATGCTCGGCCTCCAGGAACCGGTCGCAGAACTCCTCAGAGGTGAGGCCGGTGGAGCGGATGCAGGGGAAGGTGTAGAAGGCGCCCCGGGGCTCAAAGCACTCCAGGCCCAGGCGGCGGAAGCCGTCCACCAGGAAGCGGCGGCGGCCGTCGTACTCCTCCTTCATGGCCTCGATATCTCCATCGCCGTTGTTCAGCGCCTCAATGGCGGCATACTGGCTGGTGGTGGGGGCACACATGATGGCATACTGGTGGAGCTTGGTCATGGCGGCGATGAGGGGTTGGGGGCCGCAGACATATCCCAGCCGCCAGCCGGTCATGGAATAGGCCTTGGAAAAGCCGTTGACCACGATGGTGCGCTCGTACATATCCGGGATGTTGGCCATGGAGACATGGTGCTGGCCATAGGTAAGCTCACAGTAGATCTCGTCGGAGACCACCATGATGTCGGTGCCCCGAAGCACCTCGGCCAGGGCCTCCAGATCCGCCCGGCCCATAATGCCGCCGGTGGGATTATTGGGGAAGGGCAGCACCACCGCCTTCGTCCTGGGGGTGATGGCGGCCTTCAGCTCCTCTGCCGTCAGGCGGAACTCGTCCTCCGCGCGGGTCTCCACCGGGACGGGCACTGCGTGGAGCATGGACACCAAGGGGTTATAGCACACGAAGGAGGGCGAGGGGATGATGACCTCGTCCCCCGGCTCCAGTATGCAGCGGAAGGCCAAGTCCAGGCCCTCGCTGCCGCCCACCGTAACCAAAATCTGGCCGATGCCCTCATAACTTAGGTCAAAGCGGCGCTTGAGGTAACGGGAAATGGCTTTGCGCAGGTCGGAAAGACCGGCGTTGGGACTGTACTTGGTAAAGCCCTTCTCCAGAGAATAGATGCCCGCGTCCCGAATGTGCCAGGGGGTGATGAAGTCGGGCTCCCCGATCCCCAGGGAGATCCCCCCCTCCATGCCCTGGAGCAGGTCAAAATATTTACGGATGCCGGAAGGCTTGACCTTTTTGATCCTTCCGCACAAGATCTTCTCGTAGTCCATCATCACTCAAGCACAAACCTTTCCTGCTGTTCCTCCCGCTTCTCGAAGACCAGGTGGTTCTCCTTGTACTTGCGGAGGATAAAGTGGGTGGCGGTACTGGTGACCTCGTCGATGGTGGACAGCTTCTCCCCCACGAAGTGGGCCACCTCCTTCAAGGTGCGTCCGGAGATGATAACGGTGAAGTCAAATGCGCCGGACATGAGATAGAGGCTCTCCACCTCGTCATACTGGTAGATGCGCTGGGCGATGCGGTCAAAGCCGTCCCCCCGCTGAGGGGTCACCTTCACTTCGATAAGGGCGGTGACCGCCTCCCGCTGGGTGCGGTCCCAGTCCACCACGGCCTGGTAGCCCAGGATAAGCCTCTCGTCCTCATATCCCTTGATGGCGGTCTTTACCGCCTCCACACTCATACCGGTCATGGCGGAGAGCTGATCGGGCGTCAGGGTGCAGTCGGCCTCCAAAAGCTGTAACAGTTTGGTATCCATTGTGATGTCCTCCTATTTCAATCGCTCATTTGGTTATTATACACGCTCCGCTCTGCCTTGACAAGGGTCGACGCTCAGTAGGTGCGCTGGCACACCTCACGGATCTTAGATTGGATGGTCTTCAGATCATCGAAGGTCTCGGGTCTCCTGCGCGGGTCGCGGAGAAGGGCCGCCGGGTGGAACAGGGCAATGCGCAAAATGCCGTCCCTTTCAAACCACTGGCCGTGCTCCCGGGTGATCTTAAAATCCTCTTTAATGTACTTCATGGCGGCGATGCGGCCCAGGCAGATGATGATCTTGGGGCGAATGAGGGCGATCTGCCGCTCCAGCCACTGCTCACAAGCCTCCTGTTCGATGTTCAGGGGATCCCGGTTCTGGGGCGGGCGGCACTTGACCATATTGCCGATATAGATGTTCTTTTCCCGGCTCAGGTCGATGATCTCCAGCATCTCGTCCAGCAGCTTGCCGCCCCGGCCCACGAAGGGACGGCCGGTCAAATCCTCCTGTTCCCCGGGGCCCTCGCCGATACACATGACCTCCGCCGTCTCCACTCCCTCGCCAAAGACCACGTTGGTACGGGTATCTGCCAAGGCGCAGCGGCGGCAAGCCAGACATTCAGAACGCAGAACTTCCCATTCGTTCATAACTACCTCTCCCCTTTTTAATATTTCTCTCATTTTACCACAGGCGTGTCCAAAAGCAAAGAGGAGATTCAGCAGAAAATCGCTGTCCGCAGCAGCGACTCCTTCCCTTCTTGTTTTTTCCCTAAACTCATGGTAAACTTGTCCTATCTCAACAACAAATAAGGAAGGTGCTTACTTATGGACGATCAGCTGCGGCTGGAAATTTGCGAGATCTGCCGCTTCCTCTATGACCGGGGGTATGTGGTATCCAATGACGGAAATGTGTCTGCCCGGACACCCCGAAATACTATCCTCATCACCCCCTCCGGAGTGGGCAAGGGCCGGATGACTCCCGATATGTTAGTGGAGACCGACCTGGAGGGCCGCATCCTCTCCGGGGATCGCCACCCCTCCTCCGAGGGTAAGATGCACTGGATGGTCTACCGGGAGCGGCCTGACGTGATGGCCGTTGTCCATGCCCACCCCCCCATCTCCACCGCCTTCGCCGTCTGCCGCAGGCCCTTGAAGGAGCGCTATCTCAACGAGCTCATCGCCGGACTGGGCGAGGTGCCCGTCACCGAGTTCGCCATGCCCTCCACCGACGAAGTCCCCGACTCCGTGCGGCCCTATGTTCACGACCACAGCGCCGTCATGCTGGCCAACCACGGTGTTCTGGCCTGGGGCACTACCCTCCTCTCCGCCTTCGACCGGCTGGAGGTGGTGGAGCAGACCGCCAAGGTATACTACTACGTCCATCAGCTGGGCGGCGGCGTGGAGTTCAGCCAGGAGCAGGCCGACCAGCTCAGATCCATGGCGGGCTTCTATCAGAAGCTGGCCCAGAAGCGGGAGGGCTGAAAATGGAGCATCGAACTGCCGAGGAGGTCATTGCCGCCCTGGGGCTGGCGCCCCTGGAGGACGAGGGCGGCTGGTATAAAACCATGTGGCGCTCCGCTGACGACACCACCGCCAGCTATATCTATTACTTTTTGAAGAAGGGGGAGCGCTCCCGCTGGCACAAGCTCTCCTCTAACGAGGTTTGGACATGGTGCGCCGGGGGCAGTCTGGAGATGACCCTGGGCGGCTCCGGGGAGCGGCCCACAGAGGAAAAGCACATCCTCTTCGGGCCCCGGATGGGTGTTGACGAGGGCTTTGTATCTGTAGCTCCCGCCGGGGCGTGGCAGACCACCCATGTGGTGGACGGCGACTGGGCCCTGGTGACCTGCGTGGTCTCCCCCGCCTTCCGTCCTGAGGACTGCTATCTCCCCCATCCGCCCATTGAAGACGCACTGTAAAGGAGAAAAACTTTATGGATTTTTCGCTAAAGGGTAAAGTTGCTGTGGTCACTGGGGTCAGCCGGGGACTGGGCCAGGCCATGGCCCTGGCCCTGGCAGAGGCCGGGGCCGACATCGTAGGCGTGGGGCTCCGGGGCATGGGAGACACCAAGGCCCAGGTGGAGGCCATGGGCCGCCGGGCCTTTGAGATCGTCCACGACCTCTCCGACAGCGACGCCGCTCCCGCCCTGGCCCGGAAGTGCATCGACGCCTTCGGCCGGGTGGACATTCTGGTGAACAACGCCGGTATCATCCGCCTTGCCGCTGCTGAGGAGCACTCCGCCGAGGACTTCGACGCGGTGATGGATGTGAACCTGCGCTCCCTCTTCCTCCTCACCCGGGATATCGCTAAGCAGATGATCGGCCTGGGCGGCGGCAAGATCGTCAACGTCTGCTCTGTCCAGTCCTGCCGGGGCGGGTCGGGGGACGCCGCCTATGTGGCCAGCAAGCACGCCGTCCATGGCCTCACCCGGGCCTGGGCCAACGAGTGGGCCAAATACCACATCAATGTCAACGCCATCGCCCCCGGATACATGGTCACTGATAATACCGCCACCCTGCGCACCAAACCCCAGGCCGTGGCGGCCATTGACGCCCAGATCCCCATGGGACGCTGGGGCCGGCCGGAGGATCTGATGGGCCCGGTGGTGTTCCTCTCCTCCTCCGCTTCCGACTATGTCAATGGCCATATGCTGGTGGTGGACGGAGGTTACCTCAACTGCTGACCCCTTTTCCGTCTCCGCAACCGGTTTTTTGACGAGTTGGTGTAAAAAACGGGAAATTTTTCGCTCACTTTATGCTGAAATGCCACCTTGCTATTTTGAGGGAATTTGATATCATGTATATGAAAGCAGTTCATTTCGACATGTTCTGCCTGTTTCACCCAAATCAAAGGAGGATAAAAAGAATGAAAGTGAGCAAGAAGATCTCCGCGCTGGCACTGTCCCTCGCCTTGACCCTCTCCCTGGCCGCCTGTGGTGGTTCCACCACCACCCCCGCCCCCGTCGAGAGCAAGGCCGCCGGAACTGTGGAGTCTGCCGCTCCCAGCGCTGAGGGCCTGAAGATCGCCATCTGCACCAGCCCCAACACCGTGGATGACGGCTCCTTCAACGAGGATAACTATGACGGTATCCTCGCCTTCATCGCCTCTCGTGGCAATATCGACACCGTGACCCCCAACCAGGAGCCCACCGGCGATCCCGCCGCCGCCTCCCAGCTGGCCGGCGACATCGTGGCTGACTACGACGTTCTGGTGTGCACCGGCTTCCAGTATGCCGGCATCGGCACCCTGGCCGCCGACAACCCCGAGAAGAAGTTCATCCTGGTGGACTCCTTCCCCACTGACAGCGAGGGCAACGAGGTGGAGCTGGACAACGTCTACGCCATGCAGTTTGCCGAGAACGAGTCCGGCTTCTTCGCCGGCATCGCCGCTGCTCTGGAGACCCAGACCGGCAAGGTGGCCGTGGTCAACGGTGTGGCCTACCCCTCCAACGTCAACTATCAGTTCGGCTTCATGTCCGGCGTGAACTATGCCAACAAGAACCTGGGCGCTTCCGCCGAGATCGTGGAGATCGCCTCCTATGCCGGCACTGACGTGACCGGCGCCAACGTGGGCGGCAACTACACCGGCAACTTCGGCGACGAGGCCACCGGCAAGGTGCTGGGCCAGGCCCTCATCCAGGAGGGCTGCGACGTTATCTTCGTGGCCGCCGGCGCTTCCGGCAACGGCGTGTTCACCGCCGCCAAGGAGGCCGGCAACGTAAAGGTCATCGGCTGCGACGTGGATCAGTACGCTGACGGCGTCAACGGCTCCGACAACATCATCCTCACCTCCGTTCTGAAGAACATGGCCATCAACGTGGAGCGTCAGCTCAACGCCATCGTGGACGGCTCCTTCAAGGGCGGCAACTACACCCTCAAGGCCGACAGTGACTCCACCGGCTTCGTCACCGATGCCGCCAGCCACCAGTGCTCCGAGGCCACCATGAAGGCCATGAACGACGCCTATCCCCTGGTGAAGGACGGCACTATCGTCCCCGCCTCCAACTTCAACGGAAACACTCCCACCGAGTTCCCCGGCCTGTAAGCCAAGCGCATTGACCTGTCTCTGATGACGGGGCGCTCCGTTCGTATCTTCAGAAACCGCAACAGTTTCTCAAATACCTTCGGAGCGCCCCGTCACTCTTTTTTTCGCACCACAGGACGGCGCTTTCGGAAACGCACCGCACGGCGGTGTCTTTCCGAAAACACCTGTCCCGCAAAAACGGTACTCCCCCCTGACGGTTTACCGCCGGGGCCGAAACACAAAGGAGGATGACACACATGGCAATGGACGAGTACATTGTGGAAATGCGCCACATCACCAAACGCTTTCCCGGTATCGTCGCCAACGACGACATCTCGCTGGGCATCAAAAAGGGCGAGATCTTTGCCCTTTTGGGGGAAAACGGTGCCGGCAAATCCACCCTTATGAGCATGCTCTTTGGTATGTACGAGCCTGACGAGGGTGAAATTTACATCCGGGGCAAGAAGGAGCGCATCTCCTCCCCCAACCACGCCACCCGGCTCAACATCGGCATGGTGCACCAGCATTTCAAGCTGGTGAGCAACTACACCATTGCCGAGAACATCATCTTGGGCATCGAGCCCAAGAAGATGGCCGGACTCTTCCCTGTGGTGGATATCAAGGGCACCAACGAAAAGGTGGCCGCCCTCTCCAAGCAGTACGGCCTGGAGGTGGATCCCACCGCCAAGATCGAGAACGTGAACGTCTCCACCCAGCAGCGGGTGGAAATTTTGAAGATGCTCTACCGGGAGGCGGAGATCCTCATTTTTGATGAGCCCACCGCCGTCCTCACCCCCCAGGAGATCGACTTCCTGCTCCTGATCATCCGGGGCCTGCGGGAACAGGGCAAGACCATCATCCTCATCACCCACAAACTGGAGGAGATCAAGCAGGTAGCCGACCGCTGCGCCATCCTGAACCGGGGCAAGCTCATCGATGTGCTGGATGTGGCCACTACATCCACCCAGACCATGGCCAACCTGATGGTGGGCCGGGAGGTGGACTTCACCGTAGCTAAGGCCCCCGCCCAGTTCGGCGGCGAGGTGCTGAAGGTAGAGCACCTGACAGTCAAGAACGCCGACGGCTTCCCGGTCGTAAAGGATGTCTCCTTTACTGTTCGGGCGGGTGAAATTTTTGCCATTGCCGGCGTCTCCGGCAACGGACAGACTGAAATTGCCGATGCGGTGGCTGGGATGCTCCCTGCCGCCGAGGGCGTTATCACCCTGGACGGCGCCGACATCACCCACACCTCTGTCCGGGAGCGCACCGACCTGGGCCTCTCCTATATCCCGGAGGATCGCCAGTCCGTGGGGCTGGTACTGGACTTCTCTCTGGCGGACAACCTGGCTCTCAAGAGCTACTACAAGTCCCCCTTCTGTGAAAAGGGCATTTTGAACCACGCCGCCTTTGAAAGCTACGGCGAAAAGCTGGTAGAGGCCTACGACGTACGCTCCGGCCAGGGGGTACGCACCCTGACCCGCTCCATGTCCGGCGGAAACCAGCAGAAGGCCATCATCGCCCGGGAGATCGAGCTGAGCTCCAAGCTGATGATCTTCGTTCAGCCCACCCGGGGCCTGGATATCGGCGCCATTGAGAACATCCACCGGCAGATCGTGGCTGAGCGCGACAAAGGCCGGGCTGTCCTGCTCATCTCTCTGGAGCTGGATGAGATCATGGGCCTGGCCGACACCATCGGCGTCATCTTCTCCGGCCAGATGCTCAAGATCGCCCCTGCCGACGCCATGACCACCAATGAGGTGGGCCAGTACATGATGGGGGTGAAGCAGGAATGAAACAGAATTGGTTTTTGACCTTGATGGGAGACAGCAAGCGGCAGAAGATCACCATTCCCATCCTGGCCATCCTATTGAGCCTGCTGGCGGGCGCGCTGGTCTACCTGCTGATGGGTAAGAGCCCCATCACCGCCTATTTGAGCTACCTTCAAGGCTCCGGCCTTCTGCCCAAGGGCAATTACGCCGCCAAAAAGGGCATACTCACCGACTTTATGAGCCTTCTCAACGCCTGGACGCCTATGCTCTTTGCCTCCCTCTCCGTGGCGGTGGCCATGCGCTCCGGCCTCTTCAACATCGGCGTGTCCGGCCAGATGATGCTCTCCGGCCTTATCGCCACCGTCACTGTAGGCTACTCCGCCCTTCCCGCTGTCATTGCCAAGCCCCTGGTGGTCATCATCGCCGCCGTGGTGGGGGCTCTGGTGGCTGCCCTCATCGGCTTCCTCAAGTATAAGTGGAACATCAATGAGGTGGTCTCCGCCATCATGCTCAACTACATCGTGCGCTACTCGGTGAGCTTCTGTATCAAGCGCTTCATGGCCGACCCGGTGTCCCGGCAGTCCAGGGCGGTCTCCGCCGCCTCCCGGCTGTCTCTGATGGACACCGAGATCGGCGGACTGAAGATGGATATTCCCCTGGGCATTATCCTGGCCATCATCGCCGTGTTCCTGGTAAAGTTTCTCTTTGACAAGATGCGCCTGGGCTTTGAGTTCCGCACCATCGGCGCAAACCCCAAGGCCGCCATGTACGCCGGCATCGACGTGGGCCGGAACCTGGTGGTGACCATGGCCTTCTCCGGGGCTCTGGCGGGCCTGGCGGGCGCCACCTATTTCCTGGGCTATTACGGCTCCATCCAGCCCGACACCCTTATCTCCACCGGCTTTGACGCCATTGCCGTGTCCATCCTGGGCAACTCCAGCCCCATCGGCATCCTCCTGTCCTCCTTCCTCATCACCGTCATTGACAAGGGAAGCACCTACATGAGCTCCACTGTTGGGGTACGGCAGGAGATCGGCTCCCTCATCACCGGCCTTATCCTCCTCTTCGCCGCCTGCGGAGCCTTCTTCAGTTATCTCATCGACCGCAGCCGCCAAAAGGCCGCCGACGCGGCCAGGGCCGGAAAGGAGGAGCAGGCATGAACCTCATCAATACCCTTATCATCGACGGACTCTCCTTTGCCCTTCCCCTCTTCATCATGGCCATCGGCGGCATCTACTCCGAGCGCAGCGGCGTGACCAACCTAGCCATTGAGGGCCTTCAGGGCTTCGGCGCCTTTGTAGGCGCTCTGTGCGCCACCCTCATCTCCGGCTTTTTTGCCGCAGGCAGCCAGGCTCCCATGCTCCTGGCCATGGTCTTCGCCATGCTGGGCGGCATGATCTACGCCATGCTCCACGCTGTGCTGTGCGTCAACTTTAAGGCCAATCAGGTCATCTCCGGCGTGGTCATCAACATTCTGGCCACCGCCCTGACCACCTTCCTCACCAGTCAGCTCAACGCCTCTGTCTTTGGCGCTCCCTCCAACAAGTTTGTGCTGACCACTTCGGTGCGGTTCTCGGTGCCCGGCCTGTCCTCCATCCCTGTGCTGGGAGCCTTCTTCACCAACCTCTATCCCTTTGAGGTCATTATTATCCTGGTGGCCCTGGCGGCCTGGTATTTCCTCTATAAGACCCCCTTTGGGATGCATCTGCGGGCCTGCGGCGACAATCCCCACGCCGTGGATGCCGCCGGCGTTGAGGTGGGCCGGGTGCGGTTCGCCGCTGTCATGGTCTCCGGCGCCCTTTCCGGCCTGGGCGGTATCTGTTTCGCCTATTCCATCTCCGCCCAGTTCTCCCCCGCCATCTATATGGGCTACGGCTATCTGTCCATCGCCGCCCTCATCTTCGGCAACTGGCAGATCATGCCCACCCTCTGGGCCTGTCTTATCTTCGGCTTCTCCCGCTCCGCCGGCTTTGCCCTGACCCAGGCCCTAAAGCTCTCTGCCGCATTCCAGGATCTCTTTATGACCCTGCCCTATATCATCACCCTCCTGCTCCTGGTCTTCTTCTCCAAGTCCAACCGGGCTCCCCGGGCCTTGGGTGAGATCTACGACAAGGGCAAGCGGTGAGCCTCTCCCCCGTTCGACTTTCACCTTCGGGTGATCGCGATAAAACTTATGAAAAAGGAGAAAGCAGAATGAACAAGAAGCGTATCCTCTCTGTGTCCCTGGCGGTGGCCCTCACCGCCGCCCTGGCCGCTCCGGCCATGGCCGACAATCTGGTTCGCAAGACCATCGACGTGGACGCCGGTATCGGTGTTTTCGTGGACGGCGAGCAGGTCATCCCCACCAACGCCGGCGGCAATGCCGTGGACGTGTTTGCCTCCGAGGGCACCACCTATCTGCCCGTCCGGGCCATCTCCAACGCCCTGGGCGCCCAGGTGAGCTACGACGCCGAGAGCTACCGGGTCAATGTCTCCACCCTCCCGGTGGACGACAAGGCCGCCCAGTACCTGGAGACCTATTTTGATATCAAGCCCATGACCGGCGCTGTCTCTGTGAACACCCTCAACGCCGCCCTCACCGCCATCTTCGGCGAGGAGGCTGTCAAGGCTGACGCCGCTACTGTGGCCGAGGCCGCCAAGGCCGCTGTCATCAACTGCGACCTGGCCGAGCTGGCTCCCGTTTACGCCGCCAAGGGCGCCGCCCCTGCGGTCAGCGGCCTGGCCGAGGAGCTCCTCCCCTATGTGGCCGTGGCCATCGATGCCGGCATTGCCTCCAACACCTGGAACTTTGCCGCCGGGCTGGACGGTGAGACCGCCGCCCAGCTGCTGATGAACGCCGTGAACGTGGCCGGCAAGGGCCGCAACTACCTGGGCAATGTCAGCGATCCCGACATCGGCCGGAAGCTCCAGTCCGCCTGGGCCACCTTCGGCAACTTTGACGACGTTGTCCTCTCCCAGCTGGGCGCCGACCTGGTCATTGCCGAGGCTTCCACCGGCTATAACCTGAAGTTCGACGGCTACAACGCCAATTTCCTGCCCGACTACACCATTCAATACGGCCACAGCGACATCACCCACGCCCTCCAGCTCATGGCTCTCCTGAAGAGCGAGGGCATCGACGCCAAGGTGGCTCTGGAGCCCAAGACCTCCATCTACGAGTACATGGTGGACTGGGGCGATCCCACCAAGGTGGAGAGCACTTCCACTTACGCCCTGAAGCCCATTGAGGGTACCGACCGCTGGCTGTGCTACGCCACCGAGTATGACATGATGCTGGAGTTCGACACCGTGGAGGACAAGAACGCTCTGGACAGCCTCATTGAGACCTACTCCAAGAAGTACAGCGCCAACCAGAACGAGGACGGCAGCTTCAAGACTCCCCTCATCGCCGGTGCCTGGTGGAACCCCCTGTACAGCTCCTACGTGCCCATGGCTGACGCCGAGGCCTTCACCCTCATCAAGGACAACGTGATCCGCAACGGTGCCTACACCATCCATCCCTTCAGCATGGTGGACGACACCGACGCCATCGCCAAGGTGGTCTCCGAGAAGGCCCCCGACCTGGCTGTGGAGCTGGTGGATCTCTACGTGAACAACGCCTTCTACCGTTACCTCAACGGTGAGGGCGAATAAGCCGCACTTCCAAAACAGTAAAGAACCCCGGACGCATCCGCGTCCGGGGTTCTTCTTATCTCTTTTTTATCCGTAGAAAGCGTGACCGCCGATAACAGAGATCAGGGACTTGTTCCGGGAAGCCCAGCAGGACTTGCCCACACCATTGAAGTAGTAGGCGCCCGGCACCACGTTTGCCCCCTCCAGCACCAGCCGGGCCGCCAGGATGGCGCTTTCACTGGGAGTCGCATTGGTAGCTCCCGGGAACTGGTTGGGGGCATAGATCACGCCCCCCACCGTGTTGGGGAAGCTGGCACTGTTCACCCGGTTCATGATAACGCTGCCCACTGCCAGCTGGCCCAAAAAGGGCTGGTAGCCGCTCTCATGCATGATGACCTTCGCCATCACGTCCAGGGTCTCGTCGTCATAGGGACGGCCCTCCTCTGTCAGAGGCGTACCGCCGGAATAGAGCACCACCTTTTTATCCCAGCCAGCCCAGGCCCCCAGGGCTGTTGCCAGGGTGCGGGTAGGCACCCAGGCGGTGCCGTCCGGGTCTCCCCACACTCCATCAGGAATGTAGAGATACCGGCCGTTGATGGCCAGATAGGGTTCCCCCACCCGAACTGTCATAGTAAAATCCTGGGCGGTGGCGGTAAACTGGCCATCCTCCCAAACCACCTGGGCGTCAGGCCGGATGGCCACTGTTGCGGCGTAAAAGGGTAAATAGGACACTCCGCCGCTGATCCGGGCCTCAAAACCTACCACCGTCTCCTCGTTCAGGAGCACCTCCGCACTCTCCCAGCTCTCCTCCGCGGCATAGGCCGAAGGGAAAACCGACAGGAGCAGAACCAGGCTCAAAAGCCCCTGCAGGATGCGCTTTCTCATGGTCGCTTCCTCCTTGTTGTTTCCGGTTTGCAATCTTTTGTTACCGTATTGTAACCTATTTTCTTCCAAATTGCAAGCCCTGTGTTTCCGCCAAAAAGTATAGAAAGCATCCATTTCAAAGCAAAAAATCGTCTTTTCCCCATTCAATGACACAAAAAAATCCCCGCCGATATATCGGCGGGGATTTTTTTGAAGTCTTATTACTGGGGATTGAGGGTGTAGTTGGGGGCTTCCTTGGTGATATAGATGTCGTGGGGATGGCTCTCCTTCAGGCCCGCCGCAGTGATCTGCATGAACTGGGCCTTCTCCTTCAGCTCCTTGATGGTGGCACAGCCGGTGTAGCCCATGCCGGAGCGGAGGCCGCCCATGAGCTGGAAGATGGTGTCGCCCACCGATCCCTTGTAGGGAACCCGGCCTTCCACGCCTTCGGGGACAAGCTTCTTGTTCCCCTCCTGGAAGTAGCGATCCTTGGAGCCCTTGGCCATGGCGCCCAAAGAGCCCATGCCGCGGTAGACCTTGAACTGACGGCCCTGATAGACCTCGGTGTCCCCGGGGGACTCCTCACAGCCCGCCAACAGAGATCCCAGCATCACCACATCGCCGCCTGCGGCGATGGCCTTGGCAATGTCGCCGGAGTACTTCACGCCGCCGTCGGCAATGATGGGCACACCGTACTCCCGGGCCACCTGGGCCGCGTCATAGACGGCGGTGATCTGGGGCACGCCGATGCCTGCCACCACACGGGTAGTACAGATGGAGCCGGGTCCAATACCGATCTTCACGCAGTCGGCGCCCGCCTCGATAAGGGCACGGGTGCCTTCGGCGGTGGCCACGTTGCCGGCGATGAGCTGTACATCAGGATAAAGGGCCTTCACCCGCTTGACGCACTCCATGATGTTATGGCTGTGGCCGTGGGCGGAGTCCAGAACCAGTACGTCCACTCCGGCCTCCACCAGAGCCCGGGTGCGATCCAGCACGTCGCTGGTAACGCCGATGGCGGCGCCCACCAGCAGCCGGCCCTTCTCGTCACGGGCGGAGTTGGGATAGACCTGGGCCTTTTCGATATCCTTGATGGTGATAAGGCCCTTGAGCCGGAACTCGCTGTCCACGATGGGCAGCTTCTCGATCTTGTGCTGACGAAGGATCTCCCGGGCCTCCTCCAGCGTGGTACCCTCGGGGGCGGTGACCAGGTTATCTTTGGTCATCACGTTGTCGATCAGCTTGCTCATATCGGTCTCAAATTTCATATCCCGGTTAGTGATGATGCCGATGAGCTTGCCGTTGTCGCAGATGGGCACGCCGGAGATGCGGTACTTGGCGCACAGCTCATTGGCCTCGGCCAAAGTGTGGCCGGGCGCCAGCCAGAAGGGGTTGGTGATGACTCCGTTCTCACTGCGCTTGACCATGTCCACCTGCTCGGCCTGGGCACCAATGGACATATTTTTATGGATGATGCCGATGCCGCCCTCCCGGGCGATGGCAATGGCCATGCGGGACTCGGTGACCGTATCCATGGCCGCGCTCATCAGGGGGATATTAAGTGTGATCTTCTTGGTCAGTTGAGTGTGCAGATCGATGTCGGCGGGCAGAACATCACTCTCTGCGGGGACGAGGAGCACATCGTCGAAGGTGAGCCCCTGCTTGACAAACTTCTGGGCGGCGTCGGGATTGACCATGGAAACATCTCCTTTTCTCTGCGTAAATTTTATCTATTTTAACCCTTTTCCTTCCACTCGTCAAGAGTGAGAATTGCGTCAAACCGGCTCTCGCCGGCCAGGTCTACGCCGTGGACGAAACGCGCCTTTTCATCCCCGCCCACACAGACCTGAATACTCTCCCCTGCCATACACTCCTTCAAATAGCCAATTTGAAGGGAGGAGACAAAATGGTCGGCCAGCGCCGCCTCCAAGCCCACCGCATCGGCGGCCAGGTCGGCGTAACGGACGTTGTTGACGTGCCCGTTGCAGTCAATGTCGCTGTAGTGGAACTTCCGCTCCTCCACCAGCTTCATGTCCTGGGGCATCCGGATCTTCCCCAGCTTCCGCTCCTTGCACAGCTCACCGCCGCCGGAGGTCATCACATTCTCAATTTCCGAGAGCTTTTTCAGCTTGCGGCTGTCCGCATCCACCAGCACCCAGGCGCTCACCGCCTCGCCAATGGGCTCCCCCTCGGAAAAGAGGTCAAAATCCCGGTAGAGCATGGCCCCCCGGTCTGCCCGGTGCCAGGTACGGATGGTCAGGGACTGATTCCATAGCAGCGGCCTGTCCAGCCGGTACCACATCCGGGTCACCATCCACAGGGCATTATATTTTTCCAACATCTCCGGCCCGGAAGCGTGAAAGGCGCAGGCCGCCTCGGTGGCGGCCTCCTGGAGCAGATTCAGCACCCCGGAGGGACGACACTGGGTATAGATCCCTGCATCTGCCGCCCCAACACGGCAGGTCATCTCGTAAAATGTCCCCATCAGGCCTCCCCCTTTCCGCCAATGGTCAGGGTGTAGCGGCAGCATAAGTCCTCCAAATCCTCCCCGGTGGCGGCGGGGAGCCGCAGCTTGGCCCCACATTGGGCGCAGGTCAGCTCCACCGAACTGTAAAGCACTTTCACCTTATAGTCTTTGCTGCCGCATTCACAGGAGATACCTCCCCGCTGGGCAATGTCCTTCAGCTCCCCCAGCACCTCGGTCATCACCGCCTCGTTGAGAAAGGGTTCCTGCCCATCCTGGTTCTCCGACATATGAGTGGCGGCCTCCTCCAGACGGCGCAAGGCCCGGAACACCGCATTTTCCGTGCCGATATAGCAACAGTCAAGCCCTGTCGCTTTACACGAAAAGGCTAGGGCCTCCTCATGGAGGAGGGAGTGGACGCTGCAGCGGACATGATGATCCCGGCCGCAATAGGCACAGGGAACGGTGAGGTCGGCGTGGTCAGCCTCCAGCTCCACCAGCAAGGCAGAGCCGCCGCAGGGGCAGGGCAGCTTGTTGGCTGCGGCGGCCAGCTGGAACTCTGTCCGCTCCACCACCACGCTCTGCTTGCATTTGGGACAGATATAAGCCAGGGTGCGTTTGGGTTCTTCCATGGAGCCTCTTCCTTTTCTTTTGAGATTCGATTCAGACCAAAAGATCGTAGGCAATGCGGGGACTGCCGTCATAATAGACGATGCCCCGCCGGCAAAAGCCGTATTTTTCAAGGAGGTGCCGCATGGCCCCGTTGTCCGCGTGGGTATCGGCACGGACATAAGGGCTAAGGCCCTTGCAGAAATCCAGACACTGGGCAAAAGCCCCCTTCACAACACCGTCACTGCCCAAGCGGTGGATGGTACCATAGGGGGCATCGCTGGCCCAGCAGCCGTCCTCGATGTGGGCGTAACTGGGCTCCTCCCCCAGAAGGAAGGCAAAGGCGGCGTGGATGGCCCCATCCTCACCACAAAGAACATACAGGTTTCCTCCCCCTATGTCCTCCTCCAGCACCTTCTCGGGATAGCCGTTCTCCCACTGGGTCAGGTTGCCGCCGGCCCGCATCCTGGCCCTGGCCGCTTGGATCACCTTGAAGATATCATCCAAGTCCGCCTGTATAGCTTTTCGTATCATTCTATCACTCTTTTGCCATTTTCTTTTAGTTTAACACAGCTTGTCCATGGTGTAAACGGCCAGGAGGATGAAAAAAACGCCCCAAGACGGTTATTTTCTCGGCCTTTCGCTCAAACTACCTCTACTTCCACAGAAAGCAAAGGTGATAGAAATATGCCCACCAAAAAATTAGGCATCCAGACTGTGGCCCTGGCCGCACCGCCCGCCATCATCGGCCACGCCAACATCGTGGGAAAAAAGGAGGGCGACGGCCCTCTGGCCAACAGTTTTGACCACATTGAACAGGACGACACCTTCGGGGAAAAGACCTGGGAAAAGGCCGAGACCTCCATGCAGAAGCTGGCCCTGGCTATGGCCCTGGACAAGGCGGGACAGGCAGCTTCCAATCTGGACTACCTCTTTGCCGGAGACCTGCTCAACCAGTGTATCGGCTCCGGCTTTGCTGTGCGTGGGCAGGATATCCCCTTCTTCGGCATCTACGGGGCCTGCTCCACTATGGGGGAAGGGCTCTCCCTGGCAGCCATGATGATCGACGGCGGCTTCGCCCAGTTCGCCGCCGCAGTGACCTCCTCCCACTTCTGTTCCGCCGAGCGGCAGTACCGTACCCCTCTGGAGTACGGCGGCCAGCGTACCCCCACCGCCCAATGGACAGTCACCGGCTCCGGTGCGGTGGTTCTTGCCAAGGACGGCCCCGGCCCCCACGTCACCCACATCACCACCGGCAAGGTGGTGGACAAGGGCATCAAGGATGCCAACAACATGGGGGCCGCCATGGCTCCCGCCGCCTACGCCACCCTCACCGCCCACTTTCAGGATACCGGCCGCCAGCCCTCCTTCTACGACCTCATCGTCACCGGCGATCTGGGCAAGCTGGGCAAGGAGATCCTTCTGGACTTTTTCGCCAGGGACGGCATTGAGATGCCCAACTACGACGACTGCGGCACCATGATCTTCGATCTGAAAAAACAGGACGTCCACTGCGGCGGCTCCGGCTGCGGCTGCAGTGCAACAGTGCTCACCGGCTACCTCCTCAACGGGATGCGGGAGGGCAAGTGGCAGAACATCCTCTTCTGTCCCACCGGGGCCCTGCTCTCCCCCACCTCCACCCAGCAGGGAGAGTCCATTCCCTCCATCTGCCACGCAGTCGCTATCGGTATGTCCTGAAAGGAGCTTTACAATGGATATTTTTCTGGAATACGCTAAGGCTTTTCTCTGCGGCGGCCTGCTGTGTCTTTTGGGCCAGCTCCTCATCGACAAGACCTCCCTGACCCCGGCCCGCATCCTGGTGGCCTATGTGGTCTCCGGCGTGGTGTTGGGAGGCCTGGGACTCTATAAGTACGTGGTGGAATTCGGCGGTGCCGGGGCCACTGTGCCCCTCACCGGCTTTGGCTACCTGCTGGCCAAGGGGGTGCAGAAGGCCGTATCCGAGCACGGCGTGCTGGGTGCCCTCACCGGCGGTGTCACCGCCGCCGCAGGAGGCATCACCGCCGCCATCTTTTTCGGCTACCTGGTAGCCCTCATTTTCAAACCCAAATCCAAAAGCTGACCTACGAGAAATAATTCTCCAAAAAGCAGGATAATATCTGAATGTGAACTTCCTCGTCGGCAATGATACGCCGCAGATTGGTTTGGATGTTTTCATCCTTGATCCAGCTCATCTGCTGGGTATATTTCCGAATGGCAGCCCGCTCATCCTCCAAGGCATAACGCAAAAATTCCTCCAGCCGCCGGGGATAGCGCAGATATTCCGGCGTCCAATACCGCCGGGTACCCCGAAAGGGAGACCACAGCCGGGGATCCTCCCCCAGCTGGCGGGCCATCTCGGAAAAGATAGCCAGGTGGCGCATTTCTACCACAGAAATACGTTCCAGGCTCTCCGCCACCTCCGGGAACCCTGGCTGGGTGAAGTGACCGTAAAGATAGGACGCAATGGCTCCCATCTCAGAAATGTTTCCCCCCACATTGGACAATATGGCCTGACCGTAACGCCGGTTGCGTCCCTCCACTTTTATCTCGGGATAGGGATCCTCCGCCGCATATCTGACCGCACAGGATATCTCCTCCATGCCGCGCCCTCCTTTTTTCATTCTGCCCTTCACCCTATGCCTTTGCACCGTTGTCCCATGTAAATATAATTTTAAATATTATATCTTATATTTATATTGATTATCAGCTGTGGCCATGATATAATCTAAGTATCAATAAAAGGCAGGTGATCGGCATGGCCTCCGCCAACGCCCTCCCATACAGGAAGCCTCTGTCCCGGCGGGAAAAGCTGTCAAAAGCAGAAGAACAAGGCCGGAACCCTTATGACGGCCTGCGGCCCTGGTCGGCCATCACCCACGGCGTTGGAGCTGTACTGGCAGTACTGGGCACCGTGCTGCTATTGGTTCGCTCCGCTCTGTTGGGTGCAGACGCTTGGCATATCGTGTCCTTCGCCATCTACGGAGCCACTATGATCTGTCTCTACACTGCATCTACCCTCTATCACTGCGTAAACACCTCCGTAACTGGTCGGATGGCTCTGCGCAAGTATGACCACTGCTCCATCGCCTTGCTCATCGCCGGGAGCTATACCCCTATTTGCCTCACCGTCCTTCGCACCCAGGGGGCCTGGGGCTGGGCCATCTTTGGAGTGATCTGGGCCATGGCTCTGTGCTCCTGCGCCCTGTCTCTCTTTTGGATCAGTTCCCCCCGGTGGCTCACCGCCGGGGTCTACCTGGTGATGGGCTGGCTGGCCATTGTGGCCTTGTATCCACTGATACGGGCCTTCCCCCCTGCGGGAATGGCCTGGCTGCTGGCCGGCGGACTGCTCTACACTGTGGGGGGCGTTCTGTATGCAGTGAAGTGGCCGGGGCGAGATAATCCCTGGTTTGGGTGCCACGAGATATTCCATATTTTCATCCTTTTGGGCAGTATCTGTCACTTTTTTATGATGTATCGGGTCATCTGCTTTCTTTAGTTGTATGGGGTACTTCCTATAGTTGTATCAGCAACGTACAACAAAGGAGCGAAAAGCGGTCGCTTTTCGCTCCTTTGTTCGCCTTTTTTACTGTTTTTGAACTCCGACCAGCTCGATGGCCTCCTTGCCGGAGAGATGCTCCACCGACAGCTCCAGCAGGCAGACCCTGTTCCAGGCGCCCCCTATCTCCCTTTCCGAAGGGATACCGGGGCTGTACTTCTCCGCCAGCTTCTCCAGGGCCGTCCTCCGCTCTCCATCCTCTGTCAGGATCCGGACACGCCCAAAGGCGATGACACTGCGGAAAAAGGTGGTAAATTTCTCCGGCACGATCTCATCCCGGCCGATGACGCAGAAGGAGGCTTTGTCGCTGTTTTGAAGGGCATCCAGCTTATGGCCCCCAGGGGCGCAGTGGAACCAGAGCTTTCCACTGTCGTATATGTAGCTCAGGGGCACGGCATAGGGATAGCCGTCGTCCCCGGACAGGGCCAACACCCCGGAGGTGCCCCTGTTCAATATCTCCACACAGGCATCTTGGGAGAGGGCCTGCCCTCTCCGCCGCATCTCACGAAATCCCATCTTACTTCCAGCTGCCCAAGAGCATGGCCGTCACAGCGGTGGAAGCGGTGAGCTGCTGTCCATCTCCCGTGGCAAGGTAGAGGTGGTTGGCGATGAGCTCCCCGCCGTTATGGGTCACGCCGTCGGTGACGTCCAGCAGGGGCGCCGTGGTGGTAAGGCCCCCCTGCCGCAGAAGGAGCTGGCTCCCGGCGGAGAGGGTCACTGTCTTCCCAGACTTCAGCTCCACGGCGGCAAAGGTGCTCTGCCCTCCCGTCTGGAGCTTCTTTTCCAACGCCTTCTCCCGCTCGTCTATCTTGGCATCTACCTGCTTCATAATTTCAGGCAGGGCCTTTTCGTTGAGATAGCTCAAGGTCACCAGGGGATCGTCCTGACTGCCCTGGGTGCCTGCGGCAAAGGCCACCCCGCTGATGACCCCCGCCACCAGCACCACGCAGGCCGCACGGCTTGTCCATGTTTTTCTCTTCATGGGAGTTCCTCCTATGTACAAATTTCAGTCACAGTGGCTGGGGCGGGCCCGCCATGGCGTGCCCCTTCCCCGCCACTTTGTTTATACCAGCTGTCTCGGCCGCAGGCCAAAGCTCACCGCAATGGCTCCGTCTACCTTTTGCATCTGTTCCTCGTCCAGCCGTCCCATATACTCTCTCAGCCGCTTTTTGTCCAGCGTTCGGATCTGCTCCAGCAGCACCACAGAATCCTTGGGCAGGCCGTAGGTATTGGCCGAGAGGTCGATATGGGTAGGCAGTCGGGCCTTGCCGGTCTGGGAGGTGATGGCGGCTGCGATGATGGTGGGGCTGTGCCGGTTGCCGGTGTCGTTCTGAATGATCAGTACCGGCCGCACGCCCCCCTGTTCGCTGCCCACCACTGGGCTCAGATCGGCGTAAAAAATGTCTCCGCGCTTCACGCTGACGTCCACAAGGCTCACTCTCCGCGGTTCAAAGTCACCGTTGGCACCGGGCATCGGCCCGGCCTCACCGGTCACTATGATTTTCCCACGGGGCGGCGGGATTTATACCCATCCCTTCAGGAATTCCTCTCTTGGGGGATATCCTCCCGCCGGGACGGCGTTGACCTCCCCGAGACATCATACGCAGATGGATGTAAGGAGGTGTCAGTTCCGGGGCGACCGGGTGTAGCACCGGGGCACCCGCTTGTTGACATTGCAGAGAAGCTCGTACTGGATGGTGCCTGCCAGGGCGGCGGCGTCCTCCACCGGGACGTGGGGGCCGTAGACCTCCACCTCGTCCCCCGGCTGTACGCCGTCAATATCGGTAACGTCGATCATGCACTGATCCATACAGATGCGGCCCACCACAGGAGCCAGGGCTCCGCCCACCCACACCTTCAGCTTGTCCGAGCAGGCCCGGGGCAGACCGTCGCCGTAGCCGATGGCAATGGCCGCCAGGCGGGTGGGCCGCTCCAGGGTGTGGGTACAGCCGTAGCTCACCGGGGTGCCGGCCGGCACCTCCTTCACCGAGATGACACGGGTCTTCAGCGTCATCAGCGGCATAAGGCCCGGGCCGTCCAGCCCCTCGCTGTCTGGGTCGGGATAGTGGCCGTAGAGGGCGATGCCGGGACGAACCATATCCAGATAGGTACAGGGATAGTATAACACGGCGGCGCTGGCGGCGCAATGGCGCAGGGGAAATTTCACCCCTTTGTCCGCCAGCTTGTCCAGCAGCTCCAGAAAACGGGTAAACTGGAGCATAGTATACTCTTCATTGCCGTCGGCGGCGGCAAAGTGGGTAAAGACCCCCTCCCAGGTAAAGCCGGGCAGGGCGTACATGGCCGCCATGGTCTCCACCGTGGCCTCCATATCCCCCTCATCGCAGAGAAGGCCCAGCCGGGTCATGCCCGTGTCCGCCTTCATGTGGACTTTGAGCCGCTTCCCCGCCTTCACCGCCGCCTGGGAGAGGGCCTGGGCGGTCTCCCGGTCAAAGACGGTCTGGGTCAGGTCGTTGTCCAGAAGCTCCTTGGCCCAGAGAGGCTCTGTGTGGCCCAGGATGAGGATAGGGGCCTTGATATCCGCCCGGCGCAGCTCCAGGGCCTCATCCAGGCAGGCCACCGCCAGGTAGTCCGCCCCCAGCCGCTCCAACCAGCGGGCAATGGGTACCGCCCCATGGCCGTATGCGTCCGCCTTCACCGGGCAGAGGAGCTTACAGCCCTGGGGCAGCATGGCCCGCAAGGTCTCGTAGTTATGTTCCAGGGCGCACAGGTCGACCTGTGCCCATGTGCGGCGTAATTGGAGTTCCAACACTATCTCCCCTTTTCTTTGGTAGGACTATTGTAATCCCCGCAACCAGCCAGGTCAAGTCTCCGGCAGGGTCATGGCAAAGCCGGAGCAGTCGCATTGGAGCACGGTAAAGCCGCCGCTGCGCAGCTCCGCCCGCAGGAGGGAAAAGCTCTCCGGGGCCAGCCACAGCTCGGTCTCTGCCCCCTCCCCCGGCTGTGCGTTGGGATCACGGCTGATGAGATGGAGCTGCCGGCCCTCCTCTCCATCCTCCAAAACGCACTCCGCCAGAAATCCCTCCCGGAGGGTGGTGAGGATGGCGGGCAGGGCATCTATGGGGCTCAGGCCCGTGGTGTCCAAGGCCCCGGTCTCCAGCATGACCCCGTCGTATTCCAGGGCAGTCTCCCCCTTGGCGATGCGGGCCGTCGTTCCCGCCACATTCTCCGGGGCGGTGAGGGTGAGCACCGTCTCCCCCTCCTTGGCCCAGGTAAAGTCCACACCGTAGGTGTAGACCCGCTGGCCGTAGTCGGCGGTCATGTCTATGTGGCCCTGACAGGCGGTCATCTCCAGATACCTGCTGCGGGCCTGCTGCAGAAGCTCCTCGGCCTCGTTCCCCGCCCCTGTGCCGCCGCAGGCGGCCAGAGGGAGGATGAGGGTCATCATTAGCGCGCAAAGCCGTTTGCGCACGTCTTACTCCTCCTCGCACTCCTTCATTGCATAGGGGATGGCCTCGATGAGGTCGCCCACCGTCATGCCCCGCTCCCCCTTTTCCGCCGCCGCCAGGTCTCCCGCCCGGCCGTGGATCCAGACGGCGTCGGCCGCCGTCTCTCCCTGGGCCAGGAAGGCGGCCGTGAGGCCCGCTAAAGCGTCCCCGCTGCCCCCCTGGGCCATGCCGGGGTTGCCGGTAGGATTCACCATGCAGTTCCCGCCGGGATAGGCGATGACGGTACGGTGGCCCTTGAGCACCAGGACGCAGCGGTGTTTCTCCGCAAAGTCCCGGGCGGCGGCCGGCCGGTCATGGACGGGCAGCCCACAGCCCGACAGCCGGGCGAACTCCCCCTCGTGGGGGGTCAGCACCGTGAGGGCGGAGCGTTTGTCCAACACATCTATATGGCGGGAGAGGATATTTAGACCATCTGCATCCAAAATGATGGGGCAAGCGAGATCGCTTAACAGCCGCGGCACCCGCCGCTCCATCCAGCGGCTCTGGCCCAGGCCGGGGCCGATGAGGACGATGTCCGCCATCTTTGCCTTGGCCAGCAAGTCCTCATAGGATTCCGTGATGGGCCACACCATGGCCTCATCACAGCACTTTGCGGCTATAATGGGGTAGATATCGGGCCGCACCGCCACCGTCACCAGCCCCGCGCCGCCCCGGACGGCGGCCCGGGCGGCCAGGCAGGGCGCCCCGGTAAGGCCGCGGCTCCCGGCAAGGATAAACACTTTACCGAAATCCCCCTTGTGGGTCTCCTGGGGGCGGCGGGACAGATGGGGCCGTTCCGCCTCTGCAGCGGGGCTGTATATCTCCTTTTGGGTCATTTCCTTCATGCGAATTGTCCCCTCTCTAATACGTCAGTCCCATTATAGGCATTTTCCTCTTGCATTTCAACCGTTTTTGTGGTATATTAAGCGGCAGCAACAAGGCTTGGAACAGGAAAATAGCGTGCTTGCGTTTCAAAGAGAGGGCTGGTCACCGGCTGAAAGCCGGCCTGAAGCGTGTCGCTTGGTTCGCCTGGGAGCCGCCGCGGGGAAAGACGCGGACGGAAAGCCCTCCGTTATCGGGGCGAGAGTGTGCATAGGAATATGCAAATGCGGGTGGTACCGCGGAAGGTGAGCCTTTCGTCCCCAGTTTTGGGGAGGAAGGGCTTTTTTGTTCGGTAAAACACATTCCAGCAAAGGAGTTTAGAGGAGCATGAAAGAACAGATCGCAAAAATCAAGGCCGAGGCCCTGGCCGCCTTTGAGGGCACCCAGGCCGCGGCGGACTTGGACGCTCTCCGGGTCAAGTACCTGGGCAAGAAGGGTGAGCTCACCGCTGTCCTCAAGCAGATGGGTTCTCTCTCTGCCGAGGAGCGGCCCCAGATGGGCGCCCTGGTCAACGAGGTGAAGGCCAGCCTGGAGGCCGCCCTGGAGGAACAGGCCAGGAAGCTGGAGGCTGCCGCCATGGAGGCCCGGCTGAAGCTGGAGGCGGTGGATGTGACCGTACCCGGCAAGGCCCCCCATCTGGGCCACAAGCACCCCATGTATATCGCCCTGGATGAGATCAAGGAGATCTTCGTTGGCATGGGATTCACCGTGCTGGACGGCCCGGAGATCGAGCTGGCCGAGCTGAATTTCGACCGCCTCAACGCCGAGGAGGGCCATCCCTCCCGGGACTGGTCGGACACCTTCTATTTTGACGAGGACAGCCGGGTGATGCTCCGCTCCCAGACCAGCCCCATGCAGGTGCGGGCCATGGACACCATGCCCCTGCCCATCCGCATGGTGGCTCCCGGCCGGGTGTACCGCAAGGACGAGGTGGACGCCACCCACTCCCCCATGTTCCACCAGGTGGAGGGCATGGTCATCGACAAGGGCGTGACTATGGCCGATCTGAAGGGCACGCTGACCACTGTGGCCCAGCGGCTGTTCGGCGAGGGCATCCGAACCCGGTTCCGCCCCCACCACTTCCCCTTCACCGAGCCCTCCTGCGAGATGGATGTGCAGTGCCACAAGTGCGGCGGCGCGGGCTGCCCCACCTGTAAGGGAGAGGGCTGGATCGAGCTGCTGGGCGCGGGGATGATCCATCCCCATGTGCTGGAGATGGCGGGCATCGACCCGGAGGTGTGGTCCGGCTGGGCCTTTGGCTTCGGCCTGGAGCGCACCGCCATGAGCCGGTTCAAGATCGACGACCTGCGGCTCATTTTTGAAAACGACGTCCGATTCCTGGAGCAGTTTTAAGAAAGGAGGCTGAAAGATATGAAACTATCCCGTAAATGGCTCAACGAGTTCACTCCCATCAATGCCTCCGACAAGGAATTTGACGAGGCTATGACCCTCTCCGGCTCCAAGGTGGAGGTCACCGAAGTCCAGGGTGAGGAGATCAAAAATGTGGTGGTGGGCCGCGTCCTCTCTATGGAGCGCCACCCCAACTCCGACCATATGTGGATCTGCCAGGTGGATGTGGGGCAGGACGAGCCTGTCCAGATCGTCACCGGCGCCCAGAACGTGAAGGTGAACGACCTTGTCCCCGTGGCCAAGGACAACTCCTGGCTCCCCGGCGGCGTCCACATCACCCGGGGCAACCTCCGGGGAGAGAAGTCCAAGGGCATGCTCTGCTCCTTCGCCGAGCTGGGCCTGGAGCAGCGTGACTTCCCCACCGCCTACCCCGACGGCATTTGGATCCTCTCCGACGACCCCGAGCTCACCGACCTCGCTGTGGGCCAGGATATCCGGCAGGCCGTGGGCCTGGACGACCATGTGGTGGACTTCGAGATCACCCCCAACCGGCCGGACTGCCTGTCCGTCATCGGCCTGGCCCGGGAGGTGTCCGCCACCTTCGGCGTGCCCTGCACCCTCCATGAGCCGGTGGTCAAGGGGGGGGCCGACGGCGTGCTGGCCGAGCTGCTGGACGTGGAGACCCCCGACGCCGACCTGGTGCCCCGGTACACCGCCCGGATGGTGCGCAATGTGAAGATCGCCCCCTCCCCCAAGTGGATGCGGGAGCGGCTGCGGGCCATGGGTGTGCGCCCCATCAACAACATCGTGGACATCACCAACTACGTGATGCTGGAGTATGGCCAGCCCATGCACGCCTTTGACTACCGCTATGTCAGCGGCGGCAGGATCATCGTCCGCCGGGCTCAAGAGGGCGAGAAGCTCACCACCCTGGACGGCAAGGAGCACACCCTGAACGCCAACCACCTGGTCATCGCCGACGAGGGCCGGGCGGTGGGTCTGGCGGGCATCATGGGCGGCCTCAACTCCGAGATCGTGGAGGACACGGTGGACGTGGTATTCGAATCCGCCTGCTTCGACGGCACCTGTATCCGCAAGGGTGCCCTGGCCCTGGGCATGCGCACCGAGGCCAGCGCCAAGTTTGAAAAGGGTCTGGATCCCATGAACACCCTCCCCGCTGTGAACCGGGCCTGCGAGCTGGTGGAGATGCTGGGGGCCGGCCAGGTGGTGGATGGGGTCATCGACATCCTCAACAACGTGCCCCAGCCCTGGACGGTCACCATGGATCCCGAGAAGGTCAACGCCCTGCTGGGCACCGACATCCCGGCGGTGGAGATGTACCAGCTGCTGAAGCGGGTGAGCATTGAGACTGAGGCCGGAGACTTCCCCAACGGCCCCGCGCCGATGGTCATCCCCTCCTACCGTGGTGATGTGCGCCGCTTGGCCGACCTGGCCGAGGAGGTGGCCCGGTTCCACGGCTACAACAACATCCCCTCTACCCTCATGCGGGGCCAGACCACCCAGGGGGGCTACTCCCAGGAGCAGAAGCTGGAGCAGGACTTGGGCCGGGTGTGCCGGGCCTGCGGGTGCGACGAGATCATCACCTACTCCTTCATCTCCCCCACTTACTATGACAAGATCAACTGGCCCGCGGACTACGAGGGCCGGAAGTCCTTCAAGATCCTGAATCCCCTGGGAGAGGACACCTCCATCATGCGCACCACCGTGCTGCCCTCCATGCTGGACATCCTCACCCGGAACTACAACTACCGCAATAAGTCTGTCAGGCTCTATGAGGTGGGCCGGGTCTACGGCCTGGGCGGTGAGGACGGCCTGGCTGTCGAGCGCAAGATCCTCTCCCTGGGCGCCTATGGCGAGGATATGGACTTTTTCACCCTGAAGGGCATCGTGGAGGCCATCATGGCCGACCTGCGGGCGGCGGACGTCCACTTCGAAGGCCCCCGGGGCGTGCCCTCCGACGCCTCTTACCACCCCGGCCGCTGCGCCACGGTGTGGGCCGGCGGCACCTGCCTGGGCGTGTTCGGCCAGATCCATCCCCTGGTGGCCAAGAACTACGGCGTGGACGCCGAGCTCTATTGCGCCGAGCTGTCTTTGGAGGCCCTCATGGCCGCCAAGGGGCCCCGGCCGGAGTACACTCCCCTGCCCAAGTTCCCCGCCGTCACCCGGGACATCGCCGTGGTCTGTGACGAGGCGGTCACTGTGGGCGCCCTGGAAAAGGCCATTCGCAAGGGAGCCAAGGGCCTTTTGAAGGAAGCCGCCCTCTTCGACATCTACCGGGGCAAGGGGGTCGACGAAGGCAAGAAGAGCGTGGCCTTCAACCTCATTCTCCGCGCCGACGACCGGAGCCTCACCGCCGAAGAGGCCGACGAGGACGTAAAGAGCATTTTGGAGACCCTGAAAAGTGAGCTTGGCGCCGTTTTGCGTTGAGACTGTAATATTAAAGAAAGATAAAATTTCTCTCTTTTCTCTTTACAACACGCCAAATTTCGAGTACAATCACACTATATCCCAAAGGGAGGTGCCTCCACATGGAAGATATGGACTTTACCAGGAAATTCAATATCCGCTATGAGAAGGATCAGGAGATCAAGACTATCCTCACCTCAGTTTACGATTCCCTCAAGCAGAAGGGGTACGACCCCATCAACCAGATCGTGGGCTATATCCTCTCGGAGGATCCCACCTATATCACCAACTACAACAACGCCCGCTCCCTCATCCGCAAGCTAGACAGGGACGAGCTGCTGCAGGAGCTGGTGAAGCAGTATCTGTCCGATTGATTTTTTCTCAAGATGAAAGGGCGCGCTCATAAAGAGCGCGCCCTTTTTCTCATCTCATGTGCTTTTCCAGCCAGGAGAGGGTGTCGTCAAAGACCTCTTCCCTGTTGATCTCGTTGAGCATCTCGTGGCGCCCACCGGGGTAGAGCTTTACCGTCACGTCCTTCATCCCCGCCTGGCGGAACCAGCCGGCCACCTTCTCCACGCCCTTGCCCTGGGCCCCCACTGGGTCGGCGTCCCCGGCAAAGAAATAGATGGGGGTATCCCTGTCCATTCGCTTCAGGTTTGCCATATTGCCCACATATTGCAGGCCGCTCATCATGGCGTGGTTCATTCCCGCCGTGGTCTGGAAGTTACACAGGGGGTCGGCCAGGTAGGCGTCCACCACTCCCTCGTCCCGGCAGATCCAGTCTGCCGGGGTACGGCTGGGGGCAAATTTTTGATTGTAGGCTCCGATGGAGAGCTTATAGAAGAGCTTGTTGACCTTGTGGGGGTCGCCCATCCCGGTGAGGAGCTTACCCAGGGCCACGGTGAGGGCGGGCTCCTGGCCGGTGCCGGAGAGGATACACCCTGTCAGGGCGCCGGGGTAGTCGATGAGAAAAGTCCGGGCCACAAAGGAGCCCATGGAGTGGCCCAGAAGGAAGTAAGGCAGGGCCGGATAGGTCTCCTGCACTTTAAGCTGAAGGGTCCTTACATCCTGAACCAAATTCCACCAGTCGTCGAAGTAGCCGTACTCCTCGGGCCCCTTGGCGGTGAGGCCGTGGCCCAGGTGGTCGTGGCCCGCCGCCGCAAAGCCGTGCTGGGCCAGAAAGCGGGCAAAGGGGTCATAGCGCAGGGCGTATTCACAGATGCCGTGAACCAGCTGCACCACGCCCCTGGGCTCCCCCTCCGGCAGCCACAGGACGGCGTGGACTTGATGGATACCGTCAGAGGAGGGAAAAACAAATTCCTGCCGGTCGATCATGGGACTCTCTCCTTCCGCTTTTGAGCTTCAATATGTTATATTTTACCGGGAAATCCCTTTTCAGTCAACCGGCGTTTTCCGGGCGGCAAAAAGCGGCCATCCCAACCGGGGTGACCGCTTTTTTATGGGTTTTTATTTATTCAGCGCCTTGCCGGCACCGTGGGTGGAGGAGACCACCATCCTGGTCAGGGCAAAGAGAGCGATGGCGTTGGGAATGACCATCAGGTTGTTGAACATATCGGTCAGCTCCCAGACCAGGTCGTTGGACATCAGGGTGCCCAGGAAGATGAAGACCAGGGCGATGACAGAATAGACCACAGCGGACTTTTTCCCAAAGAGGTAGATCACGTTGATCTTGCCGAAGAGGTTCCAGCTGAGCACCGTGGAGAAGGCGAAGAAGAACAGGCACACCGCCACAAAAATGGCGCCGAAGTTGGTACCGAAGACCGTGCCGAAAGCGGTCTGGGCCAAGTTGGTCTTGTTGATGGTCTCGGTGACGGCGCCGGTATAGCCCGCCGCCAGGGGGCCGCCCTCGGTATAGAGGGTGGAGATGACTACCAGGGCATTGAGGGTGAGGACCACGAAGGTGTCCATGAACACGCCGATCATGGCCACCACCCCCTGTTCGTGGGGATCGGCCACGTTGGCCTGGGCGTGGGCGTGGGGGGTGGAGCCCATACCGGCCTCATTGGAGAAGAGGCCCCGTTTGGCGCCCTGACTGATGGCGGTCTTGATAGCATAGCCGAAGCCGCCGCCGATGATGGCCTGGGGCTGGAAGGCGTAACGGAAGATCATGCCGAAGGTGGCGGGGATATAGCGGAAACGGGCCACCAGGATGGCAAGGCCCCCCACCAGGAAAATGGCCGCCATGATGGGAACCACCTTCTCGGTCACTGCCGCCAGCCGCTGCACGCCGCCCAGGAAAATGACGGCGCAGATGACCACCAGCACAGCGCCTACGATCCAGTTGGGGATGCCGAAGGCGGTGTTGAAGGTGGAGCCGATGGAGTTGGACTGGACCATGCAGCCCATGAAACCCAGGGCCAGAATGATGGCCACGGCGAAGAAGCCGGCCAGGAACTTGCCGAAGCCGCCCTTGAAGGCGGTGGTGATGTAGTAGACGGGGCCGCCGTGGACGGTGCCGTCCTCATCCACGGTGCGGGTCTTGAGGGCCAGGGTGGCCTCGGCATAAATGGTGGCCATGCCGAAGAAGGCGATGATCCACATCCAGAAGATGGCGCCGGGGCCGCCGGTGAGGATGGCGCCGGAGGCGCCCACGATGTTGCCGGTGCCCACCTGGGCGGCGATGGCGGTGGCCAGGGCCTGGAAGGAGCTCATGCCCTGCTCCTGCCTCCCGCCCCGGAGCTTCAGGCTGCCGAAGACCTTCTTCATGCCCTCGCCGAAGCAGCGCACCTGGACAAAGCGGGTCTTGATGGAGTACCACAGGCCCACCGCTATGAGCAGGAAGACCAGGATGTAGCTGGACAGGTAGTTGTTGATGTTTACGACCACAGGCAACAGGGCCGCCTCCAGATTTTCGAACATTTCCCATCTCTCCTTTTTCCCGAACAAAAACGGACTGTGGAGAGAACTCCACAGTCCGGGGGGAAGCGGTACGACCATCTTTGCCGGAGCGTACAATACGCCGGCAAAGATGGAACCATTCCTCTGTCCTTTTGCCTGAGAGATTCATAGAGCCAAGGCTCTATGTTGCCCCTTCGGCACCCGTAAACGAGATTCTCCAGAGTCACATCCGCGTATAGTCCTCGCCCCTGTGGGGGCACCTGAGAGTGTTACTCCTTCGGCATGGCTGACGCCATTTTCCTACACGCTTCGTCTGTTCGATTCAATTATGGGCTTACTATACTGCATCTATATATGTTTGTCAAGCCCGGAATGTGTACCGGGGGTTCATTTGGAAGGTCTATTCCAACAAATACCGCTGCAGCATGGCGGCGGCTTCGGCGCGGGTGGCCTCTCCCTTCGGTGCGAGGCTGCCATCCTCCGTTCCCTCTATGATCCCCTCCTCCACAGCCCAGCAGAGCCCCTCCCAGGCAAAACCGCTGACGGTCTTCGCGTCGCCAAAGGCCAGTTCCAGCGATTGGGGCGCGGGACTTCCGGCGTGGCGGTGGAGGATGAGCGCAAGCTGCTCACGGGTAACCGGGTCACCAGGGCCGAACGTCCCATTTTTATAGCCCTTCACAATATTTTTCTCCGCGGCCCAGATCACGGCATCGGCATACCACGCCTTGGGGGCCACATCGTCAAAGGGGGCACTCCCAGACACGGCGGGCCGACCCGCCTCATTATAGAGGATCTGGGCCAACATTCCCCGGGTCAAGGTGCCGTCGGGGCCAAGTGTGCCGTCTCGGTAGCCCACCAGCAGGCCCTTTTCTAAACAGTAGTGAAGGCCATCGTGGTACCACTCCGCGGGAGCCGCGTCTGTGTAGGGGCAGATGGGACAGCTCTCGTCCTTGGGACAGACTGTGCGCTCCGGCTCCTTGTCCGCCGTTTTGGGAGCGGTATCCTTGCTGTCGGAATCGTCATCATAGGAATCGGAAGAGTCATCATAGGAAGAAGAGGGCGTATTGGGGGCGACGCTGCGCCGGTGGCCGCAGACATTGCAGTCGGCGTCTTCGTCTCCGTCATAGATGTGGGCGGACTTCTCCAGCACCTCCCCACAGGCAATGCAGACGTGCCAGTGGCTCGTCCCGTCTGTTTCCCAAGCCGTTCCGGGCTCGTGCTGCCCCGCAGGGGCGATCTCTTCGGTTTTGGTCATTGCGCAGTTGACGCAAGTATAGGTCATCTCCCCTTTTTCGGTGCAGGTGGGTGCAAGCGTGACGGCGCCGCTGTCCCAGTTGTGCCCGTCTCTGACCGTGTTCTGCGGCTCAAATCCAAAGATCTCCAGAGCGGCACAGTTTTCCAGGCCGACTACACTGTCGGCGGCGCACATATCGTTGTACTCCAGCTCAAGAGAACGGAGCCTGCTGTTGTTTGACACATCTAAAGTGACCAAATACATACCCCAGGCTTCCACCAGCTCCAACAGCGGATTATGGGAAAGATCCAGTGTTTTCAAAAATGTCTCAAAGCAGCTCAGGGTCGTTAATTTTGGATTCCCGCTCACATCCAGACTTTGCAGATAGGTATAACCGCAGTAAAGAGTGTTGAGTTCTGGACAGTGGGACAGATCCAGCTCCTCTAAATCGGTAGCATTACAATCAAGAAAGTTCAGTTTCGGACAGTTGGACAGGTCAAGCTCTTTTATGTAGGTATAGGAACAATCCAGCAGCTCCAAATTCGGATTGTGGGTCACGTCCAGCTCCGCAAAATCGTTCCCATAGCAATACAATACTTTCAGGCCTGTAAAGTATTCGATCCCGTCCATGCTGGTCAAGTAGGTATCTATGGTCGGTTCAATATGGTTCCAACCTTGAGTAACCAGGATCAGCTCCGTGATATTTTCCACATCAGAGCGGTAAATATGCTCTCCGTTGGTCTTTCCAGTGATCTCCCGCACCTCATTCAGAAATACCGGGTCGGTAAAGGCATCCTCAATGGGGGCATCCTCCGCCGGCCCATCCGACGCGGCGGCTGCGGGTGCGGAAATGCACGTCAGCACCATCACCGCCGCCAGCAGCGCGCTTATTCTATGTCTCATCCCAACAAAACCCTCCCCTATATAAAATATTCCTCTTTAATAAGCCACCGTTTGGTGGCTTATCCGCATATATTATGCCACCAAATGATAGCATAATCAAGAGGTGGAAATATGTTTTTTCAACGCTTAGAGGATCTACGGATCGACCATGACTTGACCCAGCAGGAGGTAGCGGATATTTTAGGCTGTAAACGTGAAGTTTACCGGCGATATGAAAAAGGAACCAGAGCAATCCCGGTAGATTTCCTGATAAAATTGGCCGATCACTACCATGTCAGTATCGACTACATTGTGGGACAGGACAAAGGCCGCCAGAGTGGGCAGAAATAGCAAAAAGAAAAACAGAGCCTTCTTCAAAGGAAGAAGGCTCTGTTTTGGTACGGCTGGAGTCGGAGCGTTAAGACGACATGCCGGGGGCATGTCGTTAGCTCCGAGTCCCTCCCCAAAAAGTCGAGCCGCAGGCGATGGCTTTTTGGCGTCAGGGGGATTGCGTATAAAACAAAAAGACCTTCCGTCAAAACGGAAAGTCCTTTTGTGGTACGGCTGGAGGGACTCGAACCCCCGACCTACTGGTTCGTAGGTGCTGTCCTTAATATGAAAAATCCTTATTTTCCAACGCTTTGCAGTAGATTTTGCTGCTGTTTTCCACGTTGTTTTCCCTTAACTGGCACATTTAAGAGACTGGATAAAATCATCCATGCGCTTGGCGCTTTCGGCCTTGAGCCGATCTGACACATGCCCATAGACACTCAAACTAAATCCTACGTCATAGTGACCGAGGTTCCCTGAAAGGGTCTTGATGTCGTCCCCATTTTCAAGGGAGATGACAGCATAACTATGGCGGCAATCATGCACCCGTTTATCGGAAAGACCAATCTTTCTGACGAGCCGCTTAAAGGACTGGTAGAGCGCATTTTTTGTAATGGGCATCCCATCAGGCTGGCAGAAGACAAGATCAGTATCAACCCACATAGACCCGGCATCCTCTTTTTGCTTTAACCACTTTTCCCGTTGGAACTTGAGGACATGGACAACCGCTTCCGATAACGCTATACTGCGCATCCCGTTTGTGGTTTTGAGCGGCTTTAATCCATGCTTATCCCACATACGATACTTTTCTTCATCGGTGAGCTGATTTCGCACTGAGAGAACGCCATGATCCAAGTCAACGTCACGCCAGCGCAGGCCGCAAATCTCGCCTTCCCGCAGACCAGTGAACAGGAGGGTGAAAAACATATACTGATGCTTATGGCCCTCGATAGCACCGAGAAAGGCCTTTAATTCATCATCCATCAGAACGTGTTCTTCTACGTTGAGCCTGCGGGCCTTGGGCAACTCACAGCCGACCCTGGGATTGCGGGGGATATAACCCAGCACTACAGCTTTTTCCAGAGCAACATTGAGTGCTCCGATAGCAATTTTGATAGTCTTTGGAGAGAGCAACTTTGGCTCCGTCCTGTTTGTTAGATTGACGATCATGTTTTGAATGTCGGCAGCCTCCAAAGAAGAAAGGCGAATGTCTCCGATTGCCGGAATAATGTAGAGGCGGTATGAGTCAGAATAAGATCGCTGGGTCTTTGGTTCAAGATGAATCGTATACTTTGCCTCGTACTCGGCCAGCCACTCCGCAACCGTCATGCGCTGACGGTTCACGGCGGACTTCTGCGCTCCGGCAAGAAGAACATTCATCCTTGCGACTACATCCTTTTGTGTTTTCCCGGTCACTGACTTCTGGATTTGCTTTCCGGTTTTTGGATCTGTGCCGAGCGTGACCCGCCCTTCATAGTAAGTATATTGCTTTCCGTTGCGGAAGACCGTCTTCAACCGTATATTACCCCTGCCATTCGGCATTTTTTTACCACCCTGTTGCAAAATATCCTCCTTCCCGGTCACAACAGGTACTTTGATTATACTTTGTCTTTTGTGATTTTGCAACTAAATTAAGAACATAAAGATGTATGCTCATGGAGGTATGAAATCAAAGCATCCTTCGGAACCCGTGTAGTACGTTCGCTTAGCCGAACACACGGGAGATTGTAGGAGCGTACAAGCTCATAGGCGGCATTTTTGCCAATCTGCAAAAAATCTGCAACCTGGGCCACAGTCAACATATAGGGTAGATCATCCAATGACCTGTACACTCCTACGACCCCCTTTCCGATCGTACAGGCCGCCTACTCTGTATAGTAGGCTTGGAACACAATGTCCTCGTAGCCATTGTTGAGCACAAACCGACCTTGCGAGTCGGGCGGGATCAGTGCAGCAGCCCGGCCATCACCCAGCACCATAGTGGATAGGGTGGTATCGCACTTGCCCACGATCCGGACGTCCAGATTGCTTTTGATACTCCCAGGGACAGCGTTCATGTCCGGGCGCTGGGTACTGATAATCAAGTGTATACCTACGGCTCGACCTGTACGGGCGATAGCGGCCAAAGCGTCAATGACCTCAGCGGAAAATGCCTTGGCCTCCTTTGAAGTACCGTAATCCGTCAGCATGGCGCACTCGTCGATCAGCAGGACATAGCGGCCTATGGCTGTATCACCGCTCTTTTCAATGTAATCCGGGAAACTGGTGGCTCCCACAGCCCGCCACCGCTCAAGACGGGCTTGTAACTCCGTAAGCATCGTGCGCAGATAGTCAAGTATATCCGCCTGTGTAGTCATGATCTCCGCCCCCTGAGAGGCCAGTCCCCCAAAGTCCAGCCCTTTGAAGTCGATGACTGCTACGTGGGCGTGATGTAAAATTAGCTGCCGCAGAATCAGGAGGGCAAGCCGGGTCTTTCCGGAGCCCGTACTACCGGCCAGGAGCAGCATGGGCGAACGGTCTAGCTGGGTGGAAACAGTTTCCCCGGCGATGTCCTCACCCAGCACGATACGGGCCTCGTCCTCCTGATCCATATAGCTATCATTCCAGGGCACAACATCCGCAAATGAGGTGCTGGAAGGGACTATTTTGACCCGGACTGTCCGGTGGTCGTGTCCGGGGCGAATGTATGCAACCGTCGCATTAAACACTGTTTGCAATAGATCTTTGCTTTCCCGCCATTTTTCGATGGGGAGGCCATCGCTTTGAAAGACAAGGATTTCCCCCTTGCCATCTTTTGCCGAGTCGATCAGAAATGGAGCCTCCCCAGCGGCATTGACAAAGCCAGCTCGGACAAAACTATTATAGTAGGCCCGGCCGCCCTTGATGTTGCCGTAGAGATAGAGGAGCAGCACAGGGGAGATAAGAAATATCATCCGCCCACAGTCGGCCACAAACCCCTGCAAATATGTGGGAACGATATAGGTATACAGGATCAGGAGCGCGCCGAGCAGCCCCAGCAGAGCAAGAAAAGAGGCCAGATTGCGGTATGATCCCGAGATCATCCGAAAACCATTTTTGACGATATAGAAATTGTATTTGCACTTACTCTGTGCATTGAGATTGCTTTTTTCACTATTCATTTCGCATTCCTCCGAACATTGATATATCTTGCTTGATCTGATCTTGGGGCCTATCTTCAGCGTTGACAAGCGCCGAGGCTCCACGAAAGGCTTGTGCTGTTACTCCTTCGCCCAAATCTATGGGCATGTAGTGCTCGTGGTAGAGTGGCCGGCCCTGAGAATCCCGGCTGGCAACAGAACGCATGTATTCCATGGCATCGTCCACAGCAGTGCCGCTGCCTGATATATGATACTGCCCCACAATGCTGGCCTGATGGAGTCCACGGGAGCGCCACACCCTGGTCTTTGCGGGGACACGGCCTAAATCCTTTGTAAGATACTTGGTGATGTAGCTGGACAACCGAGCAGGGGAGCGTACCGGCTCAATGACGTTGTAGCCATACACCTCGTCAAAGTAGCTGCAGTGATAAATTTCGTCCCCGGCCTTGACTTTTTCAACAATCTCCCGGGGAAGCCTTTTTTCGCTGTTCACATCATCCATCGTGTAGGGGACAAGGTATTTTCCGGGAATGAGAGAGACCAGCCCATGGAGATGTACCCCGCCCTTTTGATGATATTCCGGGATAAACAGATACCGGAAATCTTTGTATGGCCTCTCTTTGTTTACCTGCATATTCCGCCATTTCCTGGCACACTCCTTGATAGCGTACTGGATAGCCTGCAAATCGTCCCGATCCCATTTTTCTGACGAAAACGTAATGGTGACAAAGTATTGCCACTTGTTGCAAGCCACCAGCTCCCGGACATTTGCCTTTGTCGCCCGTAGTGATGCCGCCTGCGAAGCCTTGGCTTTGGCTGTCTCTATATCACCCGAAAGCCAGCCAGATTGCAGGTTATATGCGTGTACTGCCCGGAGGTCAACACCTTTAGCCACAGCGGAGGCTTGTAATGTAATCTTGCTTGACCCGCCTACTGATTTAAGCGTAAGGGTATTGTACTGCATGTCTGGTATACATTGGACAACATCTGCTGTGACCTTTTCACCATCAACAATAGAGGTACGAGGTACAAGTCTGGCGGTTGTGTTTGGTGGTAGCTCCATGGGTGAGTCTCCCTATGTCTTTATATTGTCAAGTCATACATCTTACTAGGGGGTATCGGGACGGGAGAGCTTGAGGCCCTCCCGTCCCCCCTTGGGTCAACTCTCGGGCACGATGGACTGCACCTTGCCGTAACGGTTATAGTAGACCTCTACGGTCTTGCCTACGAGCGTGTCGAGCTTAATACCCATGCTCTCGGCCTTGTGGTCGCTAACATACAGACGGTCAACTGCTTGGCCCTTGCCCTGGCTCGGCTCGATAGGACGGCTGACGAACACGTTGCAACCGGTGATCCGCTCACCAGTCTCACGGGCCGTAAAATCCGCTCGTTGCACGCCGATCACTGTCATAACTTTTCACCTCGCTTTCTTTTTTTGAAAAGTGGACTGTGCACATCCGTATACTTAATACGTGGGTAAATCGTTCGGGTCAAATTCCAAAAACCGCGAAAAGGCGCAAAGAACATACATAAATACTGATAAAAGCGAGAAAAATAGATTGATATTATCGATAAAAATTCCGGAAATAGATAACTTTGCATTTTCGATAAAGTTTCGCTCAAAAAAACACAAATCATTGTGCAAAACACCAGCTTGTGTTTTCTGCTCTGCCGTTGAAACTATTGACAGACAATCGTTTCAGCCATTCGACGGCATTATAGCAATAAAAAAGTCTCCCAGATTTTACTGGGAGACTTTTTGCGTTCACGAATCTTTGGCTCTACGTCATATGAGTAGTATGCTTATACGGATACATAGAATCAGAAGATCCCGCCATGTCCCTTGATGGGTCTGGGACTGGTAATCATGGCGTTGTAGAGCATCTGGCAGGCTTCGGCACGTGTAAGAATGCCATGGGGGTTGCAGGTCCCAAGACTGTCCACGCCCTGCAAAATCCCATAGTTATAGGCCTTTACGATACTGTCCGGATTCCACCAATGGGTTTCGTTGTAATAAGGTTTTCCTGCACTGTCCACATATCTCGGTTCCACATTCTGCTCAATGACATTCCCATCAGGAATATCCGCCAGCGACCAGCCGTGAATTCCCTTATCTTCTGCTTTGGAAACAAGCGTAGAGGTAAGGTTTGTATCCTCCACGATTTTCACCACAGCTGTAACCGCTTCTCCACGGTTGGTGAGTTCGTCCTCAAAAAAAGTGCCGCCCCGATTCTCCGGATAAAATGTAGGACTAAGCTCTGTATATCCATACGATTGACACATATTCAGAGCCACAGCCGCCCAATGCTTCGCAACCACATTGGTTCCGCCCTGGGTCACGGTGCCTTCAGGAGGACAGATATTCACGCCAACGATGCGCCATACAATAGTACACCACTGGCCGACGGTCAACTGGTCATTGGGATGGAACAGCCCATCGTCATAACCCTTGATAAGCCCGGACTGGTTCATGGCAGCAATGGCCTCGGCATACCAGGCATCAGGATCCACATCAGCAAATCCTGTATCGATTACAGGCTTCGGGGTAGGGGTGGGAGCAGGAGTAGGCACCGGGGTCTCAACAGGATCGGAGCTCTCAATCCCGTGCTTCTCTTCCCATGCCTTCTTAAAGGCTTCGTCCTCCTCGTTCTTGACGACATAACTTCCGCCGGATCCACTGGGCTTAACGGTGTTGGCTGTCCCGGCATGGAAATTAGGATCATAGGGAATCAGATCCTTATCCAGCCCATAGGTTTCCACATCCTCACGCAGGCTCTTCCGGGTCTCCAGCGAGAGGAAACCGTCCTTCTGCAGGACGCTGCTAATCATCGTCAGGCTCTTGGGCTGGATATCCTTGTTCCCTTCCTGATACAGCAGCGTCTCCTCCAGCACGATGCGATAGTAGTCATAGTTCATCGCCCCGCACTTGTCCAAGACCTCGCTGGCCGTCATCGGTTTGCCCCACAGGCTGTTCTCGTAGGACTCGTAGATGACCTGGTACCTGCTGTCATCAACCGTAGCGGCAGCAAAGGCACCGCCGTACACTCCGAGCAGTAACCCCAGGGTCAACAACATTGTCGTCACCTTATAAAAGCAACCTTTGTGTGTCATTCTGACTCCAACCTTTCTAAAAATGTCTTTCTCAACGGGGAGGAGGTCGACCCCGGGGGGAGTGAGCTTATCACCCACCCCCGGCAGTCGCTTTCCCCGTCGAGAAAACAAAAGCGGTGCAGGGGGTATCCCTACACCGCATAAGCACACAAATTCATATACATTCCCCTTGAAAAGTTAGGAGGAAATGCGTATAATGAAATGGGCGCAGAATCCTGCTGTGTGGGAGGCTGTGACTCCTGCATAGGGGTGGGGAGTGTTGGAGCACTCTCCACCCTGCCTTTGTTTTCTCGGCACCTTTATTATACCACTTTGCATGGCAAATGCAAGTGGCTTATATACCTTTTTCCGACTTTCCCTTGATTATGTGACAGTTTGAGGGCTATAAAAGGGAAGTTCCTGTTGTGACCGGTTATAGTATATTTTTTCCCTTAATTTTTCCCTTACATAGCCGGGATCAAGCAGTTTTTAGAGGGACTTACAGGGACTTAGCCCCATATTTTGCCCAAATGCTATTTCCTTGATTTTCACCGTGAAAAGTAAGCGTTTTACTGTAAAAAAGTAAAAAAAGAGGAAATCCAAACTCAAAAGTAAGGATTTCCTCTGGTACGGCTGGAGGGACTCGAACCCCCGACCTACTGGTTCGTAGCCAGTCACTCTATCCAGCTGAGCTACAGCCGCATACCGTCTCACCGACAGCTTGATTATTTTAGCACAGTGAGCGGCAAAAAGCAAGCACTTTTTTCTGGTCTTTCCTCTTTTTCTCAAAAATCTTCGTCGTCCACGTCAAAGGGCGGCATATCCGTGGGCTGGGGGATGGCGTCACCCTCATAGTCCAGCTCCTCGGGGACAGGTTCGGAGATGGGCGGCGCGTCAGGGGCCAAGTCCACCATCCCCTGCTTGTACTGCATCTCCTGCCACTGCTCCTTGGTGATGAGCACCTGCCGGGGCTTGGAGCCTTCAAAGGGCCCTACGACCCCCTTCTCCTCCATCTGATCCACCAGCCGGGCGGCCCGGGAGTAGCCCAGCTTCAGCCGACGCTGGAGCATGGAGACCGAGGCCATGCCGGTCTCCACCACCACCTCAATGGCGGAGGGCAGCAGCTCGTCGTAGGCGTCGTCCACGTCCTCGGGAGCGGAGCCGCCCACCCCCTTGGCCCCCTTCTCCTTCTCCGCCACGCTCTTCTCGATCTCGTGGAGGACGGACTCGTCGTACTGGGCGGAGCCGCTTTGCTTGACGAAGTCCACTACCGCCGCCACCTCCTCATCGGAGATGAGACAGCCCTGCACACGGGTGGGCTTGCCGGAACCCAGGGGGAAATAGAGCATATCGCCCCGGCCCACCAGCTTCTCCGCCCCGGTCTGATCCAGGATGATGCGGGACTCCAGAGAGGAGGCCACGGCGAAGGCGATGCGGGAGGGGATGTTGGCCTTCATAAGGCCGGTGATGACGTCGGCGGAGGGACGCTGGGTGGCAATGATGAGGTGCATTCCGGCGGCACGGCCCATCTGGGCCACCCGGCAGATGGATTCCTCCACCTCCTTGGCGGCCACCAGCATCAGGTCGGCCAGCTCGTCGATGACCACCACGATCTGGGGCATGGTGTCCATGCCCTCGGTCTTGGCGGCGTGGGCGTTATAAGAGGCCAGGTCACGCACCCCTACCTCGGAGAAGGCCCGGTACCGCTTCATCATCTCCACCACCGCCCACTGGAGGGCGCCGGCGGCCTTTTTGGGGTCGGTGACCACAGGGATGAGCAGATGGGGGATGCCGTTATAGATGCCCAGCTCCACCATCTTGGGGTCTACCATGATGAGGCGGACTTCCTCCGGGCTGGCCTTGTAGAGCAGAGAAATAATGAGGGAGTTGGTACACACCGACTTACCGGAGCCGGTGGTACCGGCGATGAGCAGGTGGGGCAGCTTGGCGATGTTGCCCACCACACAGTTGCCGCCGATGTCCTTACCCACGGCGAAGGCCACCTTGGAGCTGTGCTCCCGGAAATCCTCCGAGCCCAGCACGTCCCGGATGGCCACCGGGGAGACCAGCTTATTGGGCACCTCGATGCCCACCATGGAGATTTTATCGGGGATGGGGGCAATGCGCACGCCGGAAGCACCCAGGGCAAGAGCGATGTCATCGGCCAGGTTGGTCAGCTTATTGAGGCGGACACCCTGATCCAGCTCCAGCTCATACCGGGTCACAGAGGGGCCCCGGGTCACATTGACGATGCTGGCGTCGATACCGAAGGAACGGATGGTGTCGGTAAGGCGGGTCTGATTGGCCTTCAGCTCCCCAGCCACGCCGGCGGAGTCGGTCTCCCCTCCCTCCTTCAGCAGAGAGATGGGCGGATATTCGTAGGCGGGGGCCGCCTGGCTCAAGGCCTCCTCCACCTCCTGGGAGACCAGAGCTGCCACCTCGTCGGCCTCCCCCTTTTTCAGCTTGGGCACCGCAGGCTCCCGCTGGATCTCCGGGGGCTGAACGGGGGCCTGGAAGGGCTCCTCCGGCAAGTCCACCGCCGGGAGGGGCTCCAAAGCGGGGGCAAGCTCCGGCTCATGGGCGGCCAGTACCTGATCCGGGGCGGGCACCTTGCTCTTGCGGTCAAAAAGGCCCCGGCGGGGCTCCTCGGCGGGCGGTTCAGGGGCGGGCTCCTCCTCCGGCTGGGGCCGGGGGCCGTCGTCCACGGGGATGTCGATGGAGGCCCGGCGGCGTTCTCTGGAAATGGGGGCGGGGCGGACAGACCTGGCCGGATGGGCGGGAAGCTCTTCCTCCTCTTCCTCCTCCGGCTCATACTCCACCTTGGGACGGTCACGGAACCAGTCCACCACATCTGCGGGGCTGATACGGAAGGCACCCATGAGCAGGCCCAGAAGGGCCAGAATAAGCACCATCCCCGCACCGATCTTGCTGAATACGGCGATGAGGGCCTGGGCCAACAGGCCGGAGAGTGCCCCGCCGGAGGCCAGAGCGGTACCCTCTGTCCACAGGGTCTTCAGCAGGGCCGCCGACCAGGCATATGTCCCCTTGGCCAGGAACAGGTGGACAAAGCTGCCCAGCACCACCGGCAGCAGCAGGGTGCAGGTCACCCGCAGGGCCACAGGGCGGCCCCTATGGAAGCCCAGGATATAGGCGGCATAGAGCAGGGCAAAGGGAAACAGCCAGAAGCCACAGCCCATCAGGCCCTTTTCCACCTTCGCCAGAAAGTCGATGAACAACCCCTCGACACTGAAATATCCCAAGGCGGAGAAGATACCCAGCAGAAGGCACACCAGGGCCCCCACCTCCCGGCGGATGGGACGGGGCGCGGGCTCCGGGGGCCGCTTCCGGCCGGAGGAACTGCTCCCCGACCGGCCGGAGGAACTTCCTCTGGCGGAGGAGGAGCGGCTGTCAGAGCCGCCGGAACGGCTGGAACTGCTTTTCTTTTGTGTGGAGGAGGCCAATGGGATCATCCTTTCCAAAAACCGCCGCAATGGGCGGCGCTTGTCCATAAAATTTCAATATAAATATACCTCAAATCCCCTCCGATTTCAAGCCCTTCCGACATAAAAAGAGCGTCTTCCCAAAGGAAGACGCTCTTTGCACCATCTCATTTTACAAGGAAGCCCGCCACCAGGGCGACGGCACCCGCCGCCCAGCAATAATAAGCGAAGGCGCCGAATTTCCCCTTGTCGGAGAGCAGGTTCACCAGACGAATGGCAAAGTAGCCCACCACAGCGGCCACCAAAGCGCCCACCAGGTAGACGGGCATCAGGCCCATGTCTATGCTCCCCGCTTCCAGCACATCCTTCAGGGTGAGGATGTTGGCCCCCAGCACCGCTGGAAGGCTCATCAGGAAGGAGAAGCGCACGGCGAAGGCCCGGTCATAGCCCCGCAGAAGTCCGGCGGAGATGGTAATGCCGGAGCGGGAGATGCCGGGGAGGGTGCCGAAGGCCTGGGCAAAGCCCACCAGCACCGCATCCATCAGGGTGGCGGTGCGCTCGGTCTTGCGGCCCTTGGCCATTCGGTCGGAAAAATACAGGATGAAGCCGGTGAGCAGCAGGGCCACGGAGACAAAGGTGACATTGCCCATGGCCGCCTCCACCCTGTCCTTGATGGGCAGGATAATGAAAAGGGGCAGGGTGGCGACGATGATGAGGAGCACCATCCGCCGGGCGGGGGGCGGCGCGCTCTGCGTTTGGCTGTCCCGCCGGGAGAAGAGACCGCCCACCAGAAGGAAAAATTCCCGGATCATCTCCCAGATATCCTGCCAGTAGTAGACGAACACCGAGATGAGGGTGCCCAGGTGGAGCAGGACGGTGAAGAACATCTGGGTCTCCTCGTAATTCTCCACGCCGAAGAAGTGCTGGAACAGGGCCAGATGGCCCGAGCTGGAGATGGGCAGGAACTCCGCGACTCCCTGCAAAATGCCCATCAGGACAGATGATATGTAATTCAACGCGATCCCCTCCAGAAACAAGCTTTCTTTTGACTATATTACCACACCCCGCCGGATATTTCCACTCTTTCCCTCCCACTTCACGAAACATTAAGAGGAGAGGGCGGTCATCCCTCCCTCTCCCCTGCCTTTTTCTTCTCCCCGATCTGCTTGTGAAGACACGCCAGGGCGTCGGACAGGCCACCCACCTGGTCGATGAGGCCCAGCCGCACCGCCTCCTCGCCATAGAGAACGCTGCCCACGTCTCCCGTCAGCTCCCCTGTCTCCAGCAGCAGAGAGAGGAAATCCTCCCGACGGATATGGCTGTGGGCGGTGACGAAGTCGATGATACGATCCTGGGTGCGCTGGAAATAGGCGAACATCTGGCTCACGCCGATGACTGTCCCCGACATCCGCACCGGGTGGATGGTCATGGCCGCCGAGGGGGCAATAAAAGAGGTCTTAGCCGCCACCGCCAGAGGTACGCCGATGGAATGACCGCCCCCCAGCACCATGGAGACCGTGGGCTTTGTCATGCCGGCGATGGTCTCGGCAATGGAGAGCCCCGCCTCGATGTCGCCCCCCACCGTGTTCACCAGCACCAGAAGGCCGTCCACCTCATCGCTCTCTTCCACCATGGCCAGCAGCGGCAGGACGTGCTCGTACTTCGTGGTCTTAACGGTAGAGGGCAAAAGCTGATGCCCCTCCACCTGGCCCACAATGGTGAGGGTGTGTATCGTCCCCTGCCGGGTGCGGATGAGGCTGCCGCCCAGCGCCTCGATATTGGCACGCTGGGTACCCTCCTGCTGTTCCTGTTCCTGCTCCTGTTCTTCCATCATGATCCCTCCTTTTGTGGGGTTAGTATGCGCACAGGCCGGAAATTCATTCCAAATTACTCGGCGTAATTTGTCCTTTACATTGCTCTTTCCCCTTCTTTCCTCTCTTTCCCGCTCTTATCGACAAAAAACTATCTCTTTTCCTTTTATTCCGTCTCTTCTGTTCACTTTTCTTCTCATAACTTTACATAATTTTGTTACATAATGACCACTACATTGAGTTATTCACACTTTTCACAGGTATTTCCACAGCCATGTATTAGCTCTCCCCCAGTTATTCCATAAATTATCCACAGTTTTTTCCACCGCCCGCAAACGAATTTTATAAAAAAAGCAAACTAAGGATTCGGTATACATAATTTTTTCCGAGGCAGAAAAAAGTTCCCGCTATCCTCGGGATAACGGGAACTTTTCGGTACTTTCTTCAGTCTTTTTCCTTCTTGCGGCGCAGTTTTCCCTTCTCTCCCTGACGCTTGACGCTCTCCAGGGCCTCCGCCACACGGCCGGCGGTCATGCCGCTGTACCGGGAGCGGAACCGGCGGCTCATCATCTCGGTGCGGAGCATCAACTCGTCATAGCGCTCCTTCAGGGCACGGCCGGCATCGTCCAGCTGATCGGGCAGCAGGTCATCCAACCGCTCGGCAAAGCTCTCTTTGGCCTCCGCCAGCATATCGGTAAGCTCCGCCTTGCCCAGGTGGGCCTGGAGCCGCAGCTCGTCGCCCACCTTTTGCATCCGGGAGAGCATTTGAGATGTACGGGCCAGCTGGTAAATGGTGGCTCCGGCGTCACTGGCCAGCACGCCCAGGAAAAAGCCATCCAGCACATAGACCGCCAGATAGGGTATCTTCGCCAGAAGCCCCGCCACTCTGGGGTGGATAAAGTAGAGTACCAGAAAGGACAGCACGCCCCAGGTCAGGCACACCCACAGGCAGATACGGCCGTGGAGATTAAAACGGTACATACTGTAATCCCAGTATTTGATGTGGGTAGTGGTCTCCAAAAACCAACCCACCAGGTATTCCCAGGCAGACATACACACCGTGGCGGTGAGATAGAACAGCACCGGCTTATCCATCAGGGGCTGGAACCAGCAGATCATCATCAGCACGCCCACGCCGTAGATGGGACACAGAGGGCCGTAGAGAAAGCCCCGGGGAACGAACCGCCGCTCCAGGGTGGAGCAGTAGATGGTCTCCATACACCAGCCCAGAACAGAATAGACGATAAAATACAAAAAGGCCAGACTGATGGGCAGGCCGAAAAAGACAGGCTCTCCCACGCTTCACTCCTCCTCATCCTTGGCGCTCAACAGCTCCAGCACCTCATTATATACCCGCTCCGGCCTGGCCTTGAACCCAGCAATGAGCCGGTCTGCCTGGGCCTTGGAGGGGCACAAAAGCTCGATGGTCAGCAGGTTTCCGCTGTCGTCATCCAAAGTCATCCGGGCCACCAGAGAGCCGTCCTCCTTCTCTATGGCCTCCCCCCGGATCTGGGCGCTGCGCCGCAGGATGGCGTTCACCGCCGCCAAGTCCTGGTTGCACCGGCGGCGCACCGAGTAGGGCAGGCTGCTCTCACAGGCCTCCGAGTTGACGCTTCCTTTCTCCGTAATGGTATAGCGTCCGTCCTCCAGCAGAAGGTGGCCGCTTTCCACCAGCTCGGCGGTGGCCTCGGCAAAGTCGAAGTACTCCACCCCCTCGTGGCGCATGGCCAGCTCCATGAGGGTGTCGAAATCCACCGGCCCCGCCATACGGGCCATCAAATATAACTCCAACATTTTGATATCCAGTTTGTCATGGATGAAACCTTGTTTGGCCATAATGCGCTCCTTTAACCCTTTAGATAATGACCGCTTGGGGCTATTATACCGTTATTTCCCGCAAATGGCAAGTCCGCCCGCCCCCCTTCTTCTCTCCTTTTTCGCAAGGATGGCTTTGCTTTCTTCCTCCTGTTATGATATAGTGATCGCAAATAACCGACACACAGGAGGCCGCCATGACCAAAATACTGTTCGTTTGCCACGGCAACATCTGCCGCTCCCCCATGGCGGAGAGCGTGATGACCCACCTGATCCGGGAGCGGGGCCGCTCCGATATCGTCGTGGCCTCTGCCGCCACCAGCACCGAGGAACTGGGCAACCCTGTCCACCCCGGCACCCGGCGGGTGCTGGCCGCCCACGGCGTCCCACTGGTGCCCCACCGTGCCCGGCAGATGACCCGCCGGGACGGCGAGGAGTACGACTATCTCATCGGCATGGACGGCGCCAACCTGCGCAATATGGCCCGCATCCTGGGCGGGCAAGAGGGCATCCACGGCCTGCTGGACTGGAGCGGACACCCACGAGATATTGCCGATCCCTGGTACACCGGGGATTTTGAGGCCACCTTCCGGGATGTCTGGGAGGGGTGCGAGACCCTGCTGGATGACCTCTAAACTCAAAAAAGCGGGAACGGCCCAAAGAGCCTTCCCGCTTTTTCGCTTTTTACCATGTGGGTTCCGCCCCGCTCTCCCGGAGGGGCAGTTCATGGAAGATCCGGGCCACCAGTCCCTCATATTCTGTGGGATCGGTGGTCTTTTTCAGCTTCTTTTCGTACTTTTCCGCCCCTTCGAAGAGGCAAATTTGATAAAACCAGTGCTCTTTCATCCGTCCCAGAGCGTTTTTGCGGCTGCCAAAGTCAGAGGAATAGCCCTCAAAAAGCTCGGCGTCATAGGCCTGCAGCTCTTCCCTGGTCACTCCCGGCCCGCCTTGGATACGCCGGGCCAAGGCGGGGTCTGCCGTCAATCCCCGGCCCAGCATCACCGCCGGGGTCTGGGGGTATCGGTCTGCAAATTCCTCGTACCGTTCTTTGGTGGTGAGGTCGCCGTTGTAACACAGGGGGTTGGCGCTTCCCGCCAGGACGGCGGCAAAATACTCCGGCCGGGCAGGGCGGCGGTAGAGATCCTCCCGCACCCGGCAATGGACAGTGAGCTCTTCAATGGGATACCGATCAAACAGCTCCAACAGCCGGCCAAACTCCTCCGGTTCCTTCCGGCCCAGCCGGGTCTTGACGGAGATCTTCGCCGGGGCGGCGGCAAAGATGCCGTCCAGGAGCCGCTCCAGCCCCTCCAGGTCAGAGAGCAGTCCGCTCCCCTTCCCCTTGGCCACCACCGTGCCCGAGGGACAGCCCAGGTTCAGATTGACCTCCCGGTAGCCCATATCCACCAATGCCTTGGCCGCCCGGAGGAAATCCTCTGCCTTCTTGGTGAGCAGCTGGGGCACCACCGGCACCCCGGCGTTCACCTCCGGAGCAAAGTCCCGCTTGCTCCGGCCGGTGAAACGGCCGTCCTCCGTGGGGGAAAAGAAGGGGGTAAAGTATTTGTCTATCCCCGGGAAATAGCGGTGGTGGAGATTGCGCAGGACGTGGTCGGTGACGCCCTCCATGGGCGCGAAGTATAGCTTCAAGGACGTATGCCGCCTTTCCTTTGTGATACCCAGTTAAAATAGATGCCATAAAAAATCGGGGCCCCCGCAAAAGCGATCCTCAGCTTTTGTGGGGAAGCGAAGAAATTCCCATCATAGCGCAGTTTTCGGCAAAGCCGGAAACGGAGCAGTGATGGGAATTTCTGAGCTGGCGCAGCGGGTGGGATTCGAACCCACGTGTGGTTGCCCACAAACTGATTTCGAGTTTTATGGAGTCAAATTCCGTTAAAAGCACCAAAGGAACTTTAG
>CANEAY010000007.1 GCA_947425785.1 uncultured Pseudoflavonifractor sp.
AACTTCTCCGGGCGCAGACAGTCATTTACATTCCCTTACCCAGGCGTGGACTGACACACTCAAAGGCTTGGTAGCTTCATTGTGCATGGTGGGCTCAAAGCTTTGCCGCACTCACGTTCGCCACTCAACGACGCCCCGTCCCAAGCCGTGGCCCTCTCGGGCGGGACGGTCACGGCTTAAGCCGCGACAAGCTCAACGTTATTGTTGGCGTTTAATTGTTTTTTGCCCATTTTAAGGATGTTAGGCGCATCCGCCCGCTATTCCCACTTCCACGCCCCCGTCGAAACCAGTACGCCCCCGTCGAGCCCCCCATCAGGGGGCGAGACGGCCTATACAGGCCCGGGAAGACATCAATTAGGAGTGCTCCGGTTCCGGGTAGTCTACCCCGAAGGTGTCCACAGTGACCTTCTTCATCCGCTGATCCTGGTTGGGCTTGTCGGTGTAGACGTTCCGGGGAGCCAGGACGATGGCGTCAGCCACCTCCATGCCCTCAATGACCTTGCCGAAGGCGGCGTAGGCTCCGTCCAGATGGGGGGCGGGAGCCACCATGAGGAAGAACTGGCTGCCCGCCGAATTGGGGGCCATTGTCCGGGCCATGGACAGTACGCCCCGGTCATGCTTCAGGTCATTTTTGAAGCCGTTGGTGGAAAACTCGCCGTGGATGGTGTACCCGGGGCCGCCGGTTCCGGTGCCCTGGGGATCGCCGCCCTGGATCATAAAACCGGGGATGCAGCGGTGGAAAATGAGCCCGTCATAGAAGCCCTTTTTCACCAGAGAGATGAAATTGTTCACCGTGTTGGGGGCCACCTCGGGGTAGAGCTCGGCCTTCATCACGCCGCCGCCCTCCATCTCGATGGTCACAATGGGATTGTTCATGGATAACCGTCCTTTCTTGTCCGTGTTTGCTCCAGTAAGCTATAACAAATTTGCGTGTTCCATATGATCTCAAACCGGGCCGGAACGTCCTTCAGCCTGAACAGCCACAGGAACGCCGTTAAGATCCACGAAGGGCACATTCCGGGCCGTGAGATACTGGCCGAAGAGCAGGGCGTTTTTTCGGCTCCAGGCGAACCGGGCCAGTTCCCGGTGTTCCTTATCATAGAGGATATTGAACCCGCTGGAGACCCCCAGTACCACCCCGGCCACCCTGTCCGCCGGGAAGCTCCGGGACGGCTTGCCCCAAGGCTTGAAGGTGATGAGGCTTCCATCCACTGTGAGTTTGCCCTTGTCTACGGAAAACTGGGCCGGGATGGACTCTGCGGGAGGCAAAGGCCAGCAGGGGAGCATATTGAAGGTGGCCCCGCCGCCCCCGATCTGGGCCAGCCGCCGGGGATCGTGGTACCAGGCGGGGTCGGTGTACTTCAAAAGGCCGCCCCAGCTCAGCCGGGCAAAAAAGAGGCTGATGAGGATCAGGCATGCCATGGCCTTCAGGGAATCCCATTTCGTGAGGAAGGCCAGGCTCTGGCGGCAGAACTCCCGCATCTCCTCGGGATCTATGGTGATGCCCGCCGCAACCATGGGCTGGATCTTCCGCTGCACCAGGATCCAAAACAGGGACAGGGGCTGGGCCAAAGCGATGGCGGAGCGTACCGCCCACTGGGCGAACCTCATGGAACGATAGCCCCGGAGGAGCCGGTAGCCCCAGCAGGCCAGCCAGCCCACCCAGATGGCTCCGCCGAAAAAGGCCAGCCGCCCCAGGTCATCGGGGAGAAAACTCACCAGCCAGTCACAGAGAAGGGCCCCGGCGATGGCTCCCAAAAAGGCCCCAAGGAGACCGAGAAGGCGGCTCCCCTTTTTCTTGGGAAGGCCCGGCTCCGGCCCGGTGCTTCGTTCCGCCATGGCCCTTACCGGTTAAAGCTCTTCAGGGCCCGATCCATGGCCCGCTTGGAGTCCCGTTCCGCGGCGGAGGCCCGCTTGTCGTAGAGCTTCTTGCCCTTGCACAGGCCGATCTCTACCTTCACTCTGGAGTCCTTGAAGTAGAGGGAGAGGGGCACCAGGGTCAGCCCGTCCCGCTGGACGGTGCCCAGAAGGCGCATGATCTCCCGCTTGTGCATCAGCAGCTTCCGGGTGCGGCGGGGGTCTTTGTTGAAGATGTTGCCCTTTTCGTAGGGGCTGATATGTACCCCATAGAGCCACAGTTCCCCGTCCTTCACCTGGCACCAGCTGTCCTTCAGGTTGGCGCCCCCCTGGCGGATGGACTTGACCTCCGTGCCGGAAAGGACGACGCCGGCCTCATACCGCTCCTCTACGAAATAGTCGTGAAAAGCCTTGGCGTTCTTGGCGATGGGCTTGGTGCCTTTCTTGTCCATGGGGACACCTCCTTTCTGGAAGGGTACCCCACATTATATCATATTTTTCCAGAAAGTAAACTTGAAATTATGTAGGATACCGGCGGACACGTCCTCTGCGCAGGGGACGGCGAGAGATGGGCCGGGCCGGGAGGGCGTGGGCGGCGTGGGCGAAGAGCATGACCTCCCACTGGCCGGGGTAGAGCTCCAGCTCCACCGCCTCCGCCAGAGGGATACCGGCCTGGGCACAGACCGCCCTGGTGAGGGAGAGGGCCTGCTCCAGAGTGAGGCTGGCGGGGGAGAGACCGTAGGGGAAGAGGTCGGTGGGAGTGAGGGAGAGGGCGACGCCGGCGTCGCCGATGGGCTGGATGGTCATGGTGGGCCTCCTTTGACAGTATTGCCTTCATTATAAGTCCTTGTGCCCCGGAGGTACAGCTGTAAAGTTTGGAAGGAAAACGGGAAAATCCAAAGTTTCAGGTGACAGGGCGGGCCAATATGTGGTATACTACAAGCAGTATGTGCTATTGGAAGTGATACCATGGAGCTGTACGAGGAGACGGTGGACAGCCAGGTGCTTTTTGAAGGGAAGATCGTAAGGCTTCGGAAGGACACCGTCCGTCTGCCCAACGGAGCGCTGGCCAGCCGCGAGGTGGTGGAGCATCCCGGCGGCGTATGTGTGCTGCCCATGGAGGAGGACGGCACGGTCTATACCGTGCGGCAGTTCCGCTACCCCTTTGGCCGGGTCGTGGAGGAGCTGCCCGCAGGGAAGCTGGACTCCCCGTCGGAGCCCCATAGGGACGCGGCTCTTCGGGAGCTGCGGGAGGAGATCGGGGCGCAGCCGGAGGAGTTTATCTACCTGGGCTGTCTTCTGGCCTCCCCCGGATTTTCTGGAGAGGTGCTACATATGTACCTGGCCCGGGGACTGAAGTTTGGCGAACAGCATTTGGACGCCGACGAGTTTTTGGAGGTCAGACACGCTGATTTTGAGACGCTGGTCCAGCGGGTCATGACGGGAGAGCTGACTGACGCCAAGACCGTGGCGTGTATTTTGAAAGCGAAGGAATACATGAGCCGAGAGGCGGGAGGAACAAAATGAGCAAGAAGATCCTCATTGTGGAAGATGAGAAGAATATCGTGGATATCCTGGCCTTCAACCTGGGCAAGGAGGGCTATGACACTATAGAGGCCTACGACGGAGAGACCGGGTTGAAGCTGGCCCTGGAGCAGGATCCCGACCTGATCCTGCTGGATCTGATGCTGCCCCGGATGGATGGCTTCGATGTGTGTAAGTCGGTGCGGGAGCGCAACCGCTCTACCCCTATCATCATGCTCACCGCCCGGGAGGAGGAGAGCGACAAGGTCTTCGGCCTGGAGCTGGGCGCCGACGACTACATAACCAAGCCCTTCTCCATGCGGGAGCTGCTGGCCCGGGTGAAGGCCAACATCCGCCGCACCGAAATGCTCACCGCCCAGCCCACCGACTCTGGCGCGGGGGAGGGACAGCGGCTGGAGCGGGGCCGTATTCTGGTGGACATCGCCCTGCTCATGGCCTTCAAGGATGGAAAGGCCCTGGATCTGACCCAGCGGGAGTTCGAGCTTTTGAAGTTTATGGCCGCCCAGCCGGAGAAGGTCTTCTCCCGGGAGGCGCTGATGGAGCACGTGTGGAACTACGACGGCTATGTGGGCGACGTGCGGGCGGTGGACGTGGCCGTGCGGCGGCTGCGGGAGAAGGTGGAGGACGACCCGGCCAACCCCAAGTTCATCATCACCCGGCGGGGGCTGGGCTATCTGTTCCACCAGGAGGGATAGACCGTTGGGAACAAAGCTGGGCAACCTGCATGTGAAAGGGGCCTATTTGGAGGAGGTCTCCGCTTTGCTGCCCAAGGCTTTGGTGGGACAGTGGGCAGAGGGGTTCGTCTCCGCTTATCAGGAGGAGTTTCAGTGGGGCAGCGTAGAGCGGGAGGGGAAGAAGCTCTCCCGAAGGCTGCCCCAGGCAGTGGTGCTCTCCGCCGCTCTTTTTGACGACGATGTGGTAAGTTTTGAGCTCTTTCAGGCCGGAAAGAGGCTGACAGGGCACCTTTTAAATCCCTATGAGAATGAAAACAAGCCGGGGAACATCCGGCTGTTTCGGGAAGCCCTGGGCCTTCCCCCTGAGGATGAGAAGCGGCTGAGAGCCGTCTGGAAGAAGGGGGACGCCTGTGAACAGCTGAAACTGACGGCGGCCCTTTTGGGCCTGCCCCTGTGGGCGGACAAGGAATTTCCGCCCACAAAGCCCGCTGCTCGGGACGAGGCCCGGGCAGACGCCTGGCTGGCGAACCACCCCGACCCGCCCAAACTCAAGAGTACGACCCGGGCAGAGGTCATTCAGGAGCTGCCCCAAATGGTGGTGTCGGCCGGTTATTCCATGGAGACGGACAGTAAGTATCACATTTTGACCCCGACGGACGGGGAGGGGCAGTACCTGTCCCCCGCCAACCAGCTCTGGCGGCTGGAGGCGGACAAGGGCCTTGTGTGCGTGGGGCCCCAGGGGGGCTTTGACCCTGATAAGACCTGCCGCATCGAGGGCGGGAGGATCGTGTCTCTTTCCCAGGGGTGGAGCGAAATGGGCTTCTCCACGGGAAGCGTCATCGACTACGACTCCCAGGATATTCTGCCCTGGCAGGAGCCCCTGGAATGTGAGGGCCGGGCGGTGGCCGCCAACGACCCCAAGGTATTCCGTCTGCTGCCCGACGGGGGCTTTTGGGGTGGCTTCGTCTTCGCCTCCGACTACGGCCCCCCCGCCTATGCAGTCGCCCGGTTTGGGCCGGATGGGCGGCCCCGATGGAGCAGGGCCCTGCCCCAATTTACCAGCGTGATGACGGTCACCCAGGAGCGCGTCTATATTTCCGATACCAGCGATGAAGAGTGCCAGCGGCTGTCCTGGCTTGATCTGGAGGGGCGGCAGGGCTCCCAGGCAGAAGTGGAACAGAACACCCGGTTCCTTCTGTGGAGAGAGGGCCTCTATTTGGTCAGGACGGACTATCTCGCGCAAAAAACCACGCTTTTCCGTTTGGACGCCGAGCTGAATCTGCTGGGCCGGGTGGAGCTGCCCGGCTGGTGCAATTGGGATGTCGCCTTTTCTCCCAGTGGGGATACCCTGTTTTTGTCCTCTTATACCCAGGGCCTGTGGCTCCTGGATCCCGGGGATCTGTCCATCCGCCAACAGCTTCTCGTGAAGGACAAGCAGTGGGGAGCCTGGGCCGACCGGGCGGGCCGCTATTGGGTCTGCTCGGGCAGCGGCACCCTGATGGGCTATGACGAGACCCTCCGCCCCGTCTCCCGCCACCGGCTCAAGGGGGCGGTCTGCGGCGTCGTGGCCGGGGAGGCGGGCCTCACCGTGGCGGCCTATGACGAGGCCAAATACGATTACCGGCTGGTGGATGGAGAGCTGATCTCCAAACCCAAGGATCCCAAGCGTCCCTACAGCACCCTGCGGGTCTATCAGATCTCCTGATATATCCCCGCATAATTCCTTTCCATTTTCCCAAAGGGGGTGGCCCTGTGTTCCGCAGCCTGCATATGAAGCTCATGCTCATCATGACGCTGCTCATTATCTCGCTGATGACCGTGGTGGGCGCATTTTTGGTGAACTCGGTGTCCGGGTTTTATCTCAACCAGTTTTACGACCAGATGCAAAGTGTGTTCCAAAATGACGTGGAGTTCGTCCAGGATCTGCAAAATGCCGCCGAGGACGAGGAGGACGGCGCGGAGCAGATCGGGCAGATGCTGCGCACCTATACAGGCAATCTGGGCGTGGACGGCCAGACCCGGAACTATTATGTGCTGGACGCCGCCACCAGCGCATGCCTGACCAGCTCCGACAGCGCCGAGCACAGCGGGAACCTGCCTATGACCCACAACCTCTCCGCCGCCCTCACCGGGACGGTGGGGGACGCCTCCGACGCCTCGGCGGCCTATATGGACGTGGCCATCCCCATTTGCCGGGGAGGGCGGGACTATGTGGTCTACATCAAGGACAACAAGCAGACCGTGCAGAACCTGACCGGTCAGATGGTGACCCTCATCCTGGAGGCGCTGGCCTTTGGCATCGCCATTTCCGTACTGCTCTCCTTCCTGCTGTCCAAGACCCTCATCACCCCCATTGAACGGCTCACCGAGGGCGCGGAGGAGGTGGCGGAGGGCGATTTCTCCCACAAGATCGAGGTGGACTCCAGGGATGAGATCGGCGTGCTCACCGCCACCTTCAACAACATGGCGGGGCAGCTGAAAAACACCATCCAGGAGGTGGAAAACGAGCGCAACAAGCTGGACACCCTCTTTTTGTGCATGACCGACGGGGTGCTGGCCTTTACGCCCAGGGGGGAGATCATCCACTCCAACCCCGCCGCCGAGGAGATGCTGGGCCGGCCGCTTCCGGTGGGGGAGGTCATTGACTACGCCGCCATCTTCGGCGGCGGGGCGATCCAGGAGGAGCTGCTGGCCGACCGGCGGGAGGGCTATGTCTCCGCCAGCCTGGAGCTGGGAGGACGAAGCCTGGAGCTGCTGATGGCGCTTTTTGACAAGGAGCACCGGGAGCAGACCGGCGTGCTGGTGGTGATCCACGATGTGACCGAACGGCACAAGACCGAGGAGATGCGCAAGGAGTTTGTGGCCAACGTCTCCCACGAGCTGCGCACCCCCCTGACCAATATCCACTCCTATGCCGAGACCCTGGTGGACAACGCCGGGGCCCTGCCGGCGGACACGGAAAAAAACTTTTTGAGCGTGATCCTCAGCGAGTCTGACCGGATGGCTCACATTGTCCAGGACCTGCTCACCCTGTCCCGGTTCGACTCCGGCCGGGGAGAGCTGAACCTGACCTCCTTTTCCTTTGCCGAAGCCATCGAGAGCATGGTCAGCGCCAACATGATGGAGGCCCAGCGCCACGGCCACAGCCTGACCATGGTGCTGGAGCCGGGACTGCCCCAGATCACGGCGGATCGGGAGCGGGTGACCCAGGTGATGATGAACGTGGTGTCCAACGCCATCAAATATACTCCAGACGGAGGGAAGATCGAGGTCTCTGCCGGGAAGCTGGACAGCGGCCGGGTATGGCTGGAGGTCAGCGACAACGGCATCGGCATCCCCAAGCAGGACAGAGGCCGCATCTTTGAGCGGTTCTACCGGGTGGACAAGGCCCGCTCCCGGGAGTCGGGCGGCACCGGCCTGGGGCTGTCCATCGCCAAGGAGATCGTAGACCAGCATCAGGGAGATATCCGCATCGTGGACAAGCCCGAGCCCGGCCTTACCATCCGGGTGGAGCTGCCAGTGAGGGGGCCGAAGAATGGCAAGGCGTAAGTGGTCGCCGCCCATGGCCAGGCCCACCGCCAGACAGCGGGTGGTGGAGCTGTGCAAGGACGCGCTCATTCTGGCGCTGACCTGCTCGGCGGTGCTGCTGGCCCTCCAGACCCCCATGTTCTCTCAGATGCAGGACTGGATGGCCGAACCGGCGGAGCCGGTCTCAACGGTGGATCAGCCCCGCTATGAGGCGGTGGCCCCCTATCTGGTATCGGTGCGCAACGGTATGGGGCTCTATGGGGTGAGCTATGACGAAAATCTGGTGGGCCGGGCTTTTGACCGGATCTCCTACCTGCTGGGGGAGGGCTTCGCCACCGCCGGTACGGCGGAGAGCATGACCCGCCGCCAGTTCCAGGAGCTGATGGAAGCGCCGGGGCTGTACTGCGCCTTTCAGGGCACGCCGCCTATGAGTGTGCTGTCGGACTGGCTGGGCAGCGGGCAAGACATTTCCGGGCAGGCAGAGGCGCTGCTGCTGGCCTGGGACGGTACGGAGGTATGGCTGTGCTGGCGGACGGGCAACGTTTACCGCCGCGCCCGCACCCAGGTGGTCTATGAGGGGCACCTGGAGGAAGTCCTTGGGGAATTCAGCCCCAACGGCGCGGCCTTCGCCTACACGCTGACCCAATATGACAAGACCTACGGAACCCTGGATCCCTTTGTGCTGGTGCCCATGGTCGCGCCCCAGCCCCAGATATACGCCGCCTCCTCTCCGGATCTGGTGGGAGACCGGGAGGCGCTGGAGCGGGTGCTGGGCTCCCTGGGCTTTCAGTCCGGGGTGGATTTCGCCTACGAGTCCGCAGGCGAGCTGGCCATCAACGAAAATGGAGACCGGCTGCGGCTGAGCGCGGCGGGAAAGGTGACCTTCCACGCCGGGGAGGAGCCCCGCTACAGCGTCCCCTGCGCTGGGGAGGCCCCCACCGCCGCCGAGGCGGCCGAGGCCGCCTGGGAGCTGCTGGGCCGGGCCGTGGGCCCCTGGAAGGGGGAGGCGGACTACGTCCTCGCCGGGGTGGAGGCCGCCGCCGATGGCTGGAAGGTGCGCTTCCAGGCCCGCCTGGGCGGCGTGCCCGTGTGGACAGGGGAGAGCGGCGACGCCGCCTGGTTCACCGTCAAGGGCCGCCGCATCAGCGATTTCAGCTTGAGCCTGCGCACCTGCGCCGGGACGGGGATGACCTCCGCCGTCCCCGGCGAGCGGCTGGCGGCCGCCGCCATGGACTCCCTGCCCACGCCAGGGGGGAAGCTGGTGCTGCGCTACAGCGACAACGGCCAGGCGGAGCTCACCGCCGGCTGGGTGGCGGAGGAATGACCCTGGGATAGGAGGTGCGCCATGCGCTGGTCAAAAATAAAAAACATCATCATCCTGCTGCTGGTGATCGTCAACGTCTCCCTGCTGGTCATGGTGGGCCAGCGCCACTGGGAGAACGAGAAAAACCAGCGGGAGACCCGCCGGCGGGTCATCGCCATCATGGAGAAAAATGAGATATCTTTTCTCCCGGCGGAGGTGCCCGGCGCCCTGGGTCTCACCGCCCGCCGGGTGACCCTGGAACCGCCGGGGGAGGCCCAGGCTGCCCTGTTGACAGGGGAGATCACCGGGGAGCGTACCGTAGGCGCCAGAAGTACCTGGGAGGGCGAACTGGGCACAGTGACCGTCACTCCCTCCGGGGACTTGGAGGCCCAGCTCCAGCCTGGGGCCTGGCCCGATGACCTGGAGCTCCTCGCTTCCCTGGGCTTCCAGGCCCGCCAGACCGGCAGGGAGGAGGGGGCACACTCCTACCTCCAGCTCTGGAACGGCGTCCCCCTGCCCCAGTGGACGGCCCGGCTCACCTGGGGCGCCCAGGGGCTGGAGCGCCTCTCCCTCCGCCGTCTGGCGGGGACAGAGGAGCTTTTGCCGGGGGAGGAGACCATCGACGGCGCCACCGCCCTGGCCCGCTTCCTGGAGGCACTGAACCGGGAGGGCTACGTCTGCTCCCAGGTGACCGATATGTACGCCGGCTACGCCACCTCCGGCGCCGGGACTGTGACCCTGCGCCCCACCTGGTATATCGAGACCGACACCAGCCCCTGGCGCTTCGCCGTGGACGGCGTCACCGGGGCGGTCACAGCGGCGGAATAACAAAAATAAGCGTAAAAAAGCCCCGGAAAAGGTCAATGCCTTTTCCGGGCACTTTTTTTGTGGTTTTTCGGTATGGTGCGGGCCCGGCCCGCCGGGGTCTTGCGAACAGATGTAGGGGCGGATATCATCCGCCCACAAGAAGGAGGAAAAATTATGTCAACCAAAAAGACCGAACACCTGGGCCTCCACGCCTGGGAGCCCCAGGACGAATTTTTACGGGAGGAGTTCAACGAGAACTTCCAGAAGCTGGACGGCATTCTGGTCACCGGCAGCTATATGGGGGACGGCAAGGGGGAGCGGCGCATCGACCTGGGCTTCAAGCCCGCGGCGGTACTGCTGTGCAACAACACCGGGCAGATGGGGTTTGCCGCCGGAGTGAACCAGACCGCCGGGGGCCTCTTTTTTGAGGGCTGTCCCATCGACGGCACCAGCAGCAGGCTGGCGGCGGAGGTGACGGAGACCGGATTCCGGGTGCGCCACATAGAGTGCAACCAGGTCAACGCCCAAAACATACGTTACCACTTTATGGCCTTCCGATGAGGATAAAAGAACCCCGGGACTTTTCGTCCCGGGGTTCTTTTTTATTCCTTTCCCGTAAAACGGTGGGGGAATCAGGGAGCGGCGATGGTGAAGCTGCCGTTCACAAGGTTGGGGGTAGAGGTGCTGCCAACCACCCAAGTGTAGGTGCCCGCAGCCAGAGCGCCGTTCATGGGGGTGCCCACAGAGCCGCCGGCAGAGGTGGTGGCGCCGGCCACGCTCACGTAGAAGATGTAAGAGGTGCCGACAGTCTGAGCGCCGGAGGCGGTCTCAGCGTACACGGTAGCGCCGGAAGCATCCTTGATGGTCAGGGTGTGAGCCTCGGCGTCCTTAGCGGTGAACTTGAACAGACGCAGGGTCTCCACGGGCTTGCTGGAGGCGAAGTCGGGGGCGGTGGTGCCGGCCTCCAGAGTGTACATGCCGTCGTCCAGAGCCTTGATGTCGGCGGCAGAGACAGTCTTGGTGGTGGTGATGGCGCCAGCGCCGTTGCCCTTGCCGATGTTCTCCTCGCCGGAGACCTCGATGAACACGGCCTTGATCTTGGCGTCAGCGGCCATGGCCTTGTCCATGATGATCACGGCGTTGGCGTAACCGGTGACAGTGTCGAAGGAGCCGATGGAGCCCTCAGCCTCGGACTTGTCGTTCTTGGTGTCCACGAAGATGATGGGAGCGTCCTTCTCGTAAGCCAGAGTGGTCTGGTTCACGCCCTGGTAGCTGCTGCCGCTGAGGGCAACGCTCTGGAAGAAGGTAAGGGCGGTCTTCTCGTTCTCCTTGGTCCACACAGTGGCCTTGTTGGCCTCGGCGTTCACGCGATGCACATCGGAGACGTCGTAGTTGTCGTCGCTGGTCTTCTCGAACCACACCAGGTCGCCCTTATCCAGGGTCTTGGTGTTGGAGTCCACGTTCACGGTGTACTCCTCGCCGTTGGACTGCACGGTGTAGCTGTAGTAGTCCTTGATACGGCCGTTCTCGGAGCTGACGATACCGTAAACGGTGTTGTCGGTAGCGCCGTTGGGGTTATTCTGGAAGTTGACGAAGGCGGCCACGATCTTGCCGTCCTTGTTGGGGACCACGGTCACGCCCTTGCTGGGAGTGGAGGTGGTGCCGCCCAGGCCGAAGCTCTTCAGGTCGCGGAGCTTGTAGACCTTGTACTCAGCGCCGGAGAAGAGCAGAGCATCGCCGGCGTCCATGTCTTCAGCAGTGTTGCCGGCACCGGTCTTCTTGGTCTCCACGAAGATCACGCAGTCGTTGGTGACCAGAGTGGTGGCGTTGGCCACGGCAACGGGATCACCGGAGCCGAAGGTCTTCCGCTCGTCGTCATAAGCGCCGATCTTGGTGATGTCGACAGCGCCTTCCTTGGTGACCTTAGCGAAGTTGTCGTCGGTCATGGTGTAGGTGACGATGTCGCCCACCTTGTAGTTGGCGGTCAGGTCGCCGGCGGGGCTGTTCTTGTGGACCTTGATGATGGAGGACTTGCCCTCACCGTCCATGACCTGGAGCTCCAGGCCGGAGAACACGCTGTTGGAGCCGGTGACGTTGTTCTTCACCTCGGTGACCAGGGAGTAGTTGCTGGCAGACTCGGAGGTCTGAACAGCGGCGCCCACATAGCCGTTGACCATGTAGAGCTTGACTTCCTCACCGATGTAGGTGTTGCCGGTGTCCTTGAAGGTGGAGATGGTGTTGTCCTCGTTGGGGATATCGGTGCCCTTGAGCATGAACTCGGCGATATCGTTGTAGATCTTGTGAGCCTCGCCGTCCACGGTGACGGTCTTGCTCTCCTTCCAACCATCGACCTCGCCCTCGACGGTCTCGGCCTTCTTCACGATGGTGTAGGCGTCGTCGTCGGTGGCCTTAGCCTTGTAGAGGGTGGTCACGGCGACCACGTCGCCCTTCTCCAGGCCCTCCTCCACGTCGTTGTCAGCAAACTTGATCGCGCCCACGTTGTTGTTCATGGTGATCTTCTCGCTGTTGACGCCGGTGACGGCGGCCAGCTTGCTGGTGGTGACGTAGATGGTGTGGATCTTGTTGTCATTGGGGTCGATGACGGCCTTGAGGGCGTCACCGGTGCTGAACTTCAGAGCGGTGGTGATGTCGTTGTTGGTGCCGGAACCGGCATTGCTGCCGTTGTTGTCAGCATCAACAGTGAACTTGCCGTTGGCGGTCAGCACGGTGGCGCCAGCGGGAGGAGTCACGTTGGTGGCGTAGTTGACGATGACGTCGACGCTGGTGTCGGTCTCGTACTTAGCGCCGCCGATGTTGACCTGGTTCTTGTTGTCCTTCAGGTCCTTCACATCGGCCAGGGTGGCCTTGACCACGCGGGCAGCGCCGGTGTTGAACACGCCGAAGATCACGTCCTTGGTGTCCAGGGTGCCCTTGGTGCCCCGGGTGCCGTCCTTCCAGATGACCTTGACTTCCTCGCCGATGTTGGCGATGTCAAAGTCGGAGGGGAAGTGATGGGGGTCGGGGGTGGCGGTGGTGCCCAGGTCGACAGTGATCTCGCCCTTGGCGGTGGCGCCGCTGCCGGTGTAGTAGTTACCGGTGAAGATGCCGGTGCTCACGTTGGCGTTGTAGCGCTGGTTGAGCAGGGTGGAGCTGTTGGTGATGTAAGTCCACTCCACGGAACCAGTGCTGGTGTTGGTGGTGGGCTGCACGGTACGGGTGCGGTTCTGCAGGCCGTTCCAGATGAGCTGGGCGGCGGTGTCACGGCTGGCATTGGAAGCCATCATGACAGTCTCCAGACCGTCGTACATACCGGGCTCGGCGTGGAAGACGGCGGTGTTGCCGCTGCCGGTGGTCCAGCCGGTGCCGGTCATGGTGCGGGCCACCTCGTCGGTGCGGACAGCCCAGGAAGCGCCGGTCAGCTTGTAAGCGGCGGCGTCGAAGCCCATGGCGGTCAGAACCATCTTGGTGGCCTCCAGGCCGGTGACGTTGGCGTCGGGATCGAAGGTGCCGTCGCCGCGGCCGGAGATGATGCCCAGGTCGGCACAGTACTCGATGTAGCTCTCAGCCCAGTGACCCTTGATGTCGGTGTAGGTGGGAGTGGTCTTGGTGCCGGTGTTGGCCTCGCTGCCGCCGTTCATGGCGACGGCGATCATCTTGGCCATCTGGCTGCGGGTGACGTTGCCCTCGGGGTCGAAGGAGCCGTCAGGCTTACCATCGACAATGTCCAGGGCAACCAGAACGTTCACAGCTTCGGAGTGCTCGATCTTCTCCTCATCCGTGAACGCGGCGCTGGCGCCCATGACCATCATGCTGGAGAGCATGGTGCCCACGAGTCCCAGGCTCAGGACGCGCTTGAGGTTGTTCATGGATTGTTCCTCCTTTTTTATTTTGACGTGGGGCGTTATGCTCTCGAAAACCCGGAAACCCTTGGGGCTTCAAGGCTTTCAGAAAGTATGACACCTCTGGCACGGGCGGAAAAAGTGACGAAAAACAGAAAAAAGCCGTGAGAAAGGGGGTTTCTCACGGCAAAAAATTGGTTTGGTAGACATTTGGTAGACACCATATTCTGGAAGTTTTTGAACCCGTTGGGGCGCAAGGGATTCCGGGCGTATTTGGTAGACATTTGGTAGACTTGGGGGATTTGCTGTTAACGAGGTAAAGCGCAAAAAAGGCCCGGTTCCGAAGAACCGGGCCTTGGGAGACGAAATTCAGATCAGGGGATGACCACCATGCGGATCTTGCCGCCTTCGTTGGCGGGGCGGTCGTAGTAGAGGGTGAGCTGGTCGGAGTAGGCGCGGGCGGCCTCCAGGCCCTTCTCGCCGGGAGCGAACCAGGTCTTGGTGGACTTGTTGTAGCACTGCACCTTGTCGGACACGGGCCAGGAGACCCCGGCCACGGTGACGGTCATCTCGTCCATATCGAAGCTGGCACGGGTCACATCCTTGATGGCGGTGAGGGAGACGGTGGCGGCCACCTTGCCGTCGGCGGTGTAGGCCACGCCGCCGGGGGTGCTGTTGCGGACGGAGGAGAGGAAGGTACCGGCGGGGGTGGTGGTCTCCTCCCCCTTGTCGCTGCCCTGCTTGACACAGAGGGTGGGGACGCCGATGGTCTTATAGTGGTCAATGACTTTTTCGCCCGTCACGGGATCGATGACCTCTTGGTCGATCATGATCACGTTGCCCTCATCATCTTTCACAGGATTCCCATCTTTATCTTTCATAGGAACTTTTTCTGTTTTGTATACTGGCTCTTTTCCCGCACTCTCGTACTTGAAGTAGCCATACTGGTAGGCGTCGCCGGTGACGTCATTGAGCACCAGGCAGTTGACCTTACCGGTGGAGTCGGTGGCAGTGAAGGCGATCTTATTCCGGGAGACGGCGGCGGGGAGCTGGTCGTAGTCCACCTCCACCATGTCGCCCTTCTCCACCCGGTCGTAGACCACCACGTTCTCCGCCAGGGTCTTATCGCCCACAGTGCGCTGGGCGGTGTCCAGGTCGCCCCGGGCGGCGGAGCCGGAGACCAGGGCCAGGCTCAGGCGGCCGGAGGTGGAGCTGGTGACGGTGACCAGCTGGTTGTTGTAGCGGTCTTTGGCGGAGGAATTGACCTCGCCGGAGACCTCCAGGCTGCTCTGGAGGAGCCTGACGGTGGCGGTGGCGTCGCCCACAGTGGCGATGCCCACGGCATTCCCGGTCACAGTGTCGGCGGAGACCACGCCGGCCACCTGGTGCTCCATGGTGAGCAGGAGGGTGATCTTGTCGCCGGGCTTGAAAGCGGCCAGGTCGCCCCGGGCGGAGGAGAGCACGTCGAAGGTCTGGCCCATGAGGGTGACGGTGATGGGGGCCTGGGGGTTGGGAGAGACGCTCTCATAGACGCCGGTGAGCTTCAGGTCGGAGACCTGGATGACACGGGTGCCGGCGTCCCAGGCGGCCACATCCCACTGGCGGATGTCGGAGGCGGTGGCCGCAACACCGTTTTTGAACATGGTGTAGGTGCCGCCGTTTGCCAGGGCGGCAAAGGGGTTGGCGGTGCCGTTGGGGGCGGTGCGGGCCACCATGGAGGCGGCGGAGTCGGGATCGGTGGAGGGGAAGAAGAGATGGGCCAGCTTCCCGTTGGCGCCGTAGTGGAAGGTGACGGCGGTGGAGGACTTGACGTTGGTCCAGATGTCGCTCCAGGTGGTGGCCTTGCCGTCCCGGTAGACGGTGGTGTCCGGCTCCACGTCCAGCTTGTCGCCGCCGGAGATGGTGAGGTAGGTGGCCTGGGCGGCGGTGATGTTCACCGTGCGGCTGCTGGTGCCCTCCTTGGGCTGGAAGGCCAGGAGCTTGCCGTCGGCATCCAGGATGACCTTGCCCTCAAGGCCCTCCAGGGCGGCGTCAAAGACCCGGTCGGTCTTGTAGGTGCCCTTGGTGGTCTGGACGGAGCCGGTGGTGCCGTCGTCGGAGGTGGCATCCACGTCCAGGACGATGCCCCCCTCCTCCTCTTTGCCGCCCATGGAGACCAGGTAGCTGTCCTTGGAGCCCTTGGGGTCGGTGAAATAGAGGTTATAGAAGAGGGTGGCGGCCTGGGCCCGGGTGATGGTGTCGGTGGGAGCCAGATAGAGGCCGTCGGTGAGCCCGGCGGTGGCGGCGGTGGCGATATAGCCATCATACCAGGCCAGGCCGAAGCCCACGTTGGAATCGTTGTAGCCCAGTACCCGCATGAGGATGGTCACCGCCTCGGCAAAGGTGATGTGGTCATCGGGGTGGAAGCAGCCGGTGGCGTCGCCCCGGATGATGCCGGGGGTGACGTTATCGCCGGAGCCGGTGGACTGGGTGGCCACATTGATGTAGCCCCTGGCCCAGTAAGTGGAGGGCACGTCCTTAAAGATGGTGCGGCCCTCCTGAGCGCTGACCTCGTCGGCCCGGTCCAGGGCCCGGACGGCCATGGCGCAGAACTCGGCCCGGGTCAGGGTGCCGGTGGGGTTGAACAGGCCCTCGCCCACGCCGTCGGTGACCCCCATGAGGCGGAGGAACTGGACGGACTCCATGAGCTGGGGGTCGGAGATGTCCCGGAAGGGAGCCTGCTGGGCGGCGGAGGCCGCGGGGAGGACGGTGAGGCCCAGGCTCAGGGCCAGGCCCAGGGCAAAAATACGTTTGAGTTTCATAGGTACATTCTTCTCCTTTGCCACGAGTTAATCCGCCCGCAGGGCTTCCACCGGCTGGAGGGCGGAGGCCTTGATGGCGGGGTACATACCGAAGATGATGCCCAGGGCCACGGAGATGGCGAAGGCCCCGGCGGTGATGCTGGAGCCCGGCATCAGCACTAACCCAAAGGATAGCTTTGTGACCACCATGGTGCCGATATAGCCCACGATGATGCCCAGGATGCCGCCGATGCCGCAGATCATGGCCGCCTCGATGAGGAACTGGGTGATGATACTGCGCCGCTCGGCACCGATGGCCTTGCGGATGCCGATCTCACGGGTGCGCTCGGTGACGGTGACCAGCATGATGTTCATAATGCCGATGCCGCCCACCAGCAGGGAGATGGCGGCGATGCCGCCCAGGAACCGCTGCTGCAGGGCGTTGGCCTCGTCCTGGTCGTTCTGGTACTCTCCGGGGTTATAGACGCCGTAGCCGCCGTAGTTGGTGTCCACGATGCCGGAGAGGAAGCCGTTGAGGTCGGTGACCGCCTTGGTCACGGAGTCGGCGTCCTTGACCTTGACGATGTAGTCGGTGATGGACTCGTTATTATTGAAGTAGCGGGTCATGGTGCTGGGAAGGAGGAGGAGCTGGTCGTTGCGCTTGATGGACTCCTCCATCCACTGGGACTCCTCGTCATTGCCCAGGTTCAGGCCGGCGGCCTTGCTCTGGTAGACGCCGATGACCCGGAAGGGCAGGCCGTTGATGGTGATGGTCTTGTCGATGGGATCGGCGAAGGAGAAGAGGTACTCCGCCGTATCGGAGCCCAGGATGCACACCTGGGCGCCCTTCTCGATCTCCAGATAGCTGAACTCCCGGCCCTTGGCGATCTTGTAGTCGTTGCACAGGCCGTATTTGTCGTTGCCCAGGCGTATCTGGGGGTAGTGGTCGTCACTGCCGCCGCCGTAGGAGGAGGAGACCATACCGCCGCCCATGATCACCATACCCATGCCATAGTTCCGATTCCGGGACAGGGTCTTGGCCCCATAGGAGATAGTGAGATCGCTGTACACATAGCCGTTGGGGGTGACGCCCTCCACCTCCTCCATGCCCAGACAGTAATCGTAGAGCTTCTGGCCCACGCTGTTGTTGGGATCCATCCAGTTGTAGGCGGAGACCTCCAGAATGTTGGTGCCCTGGCTGTCATAGTAGGCCTTCAGGGCCATGTTCTGGCCCTGGGCGTAGGAGACCAGAATGATGACGGCGGCCAGGCCGATGATGATGCCCAGCATGGTCAGAAAGCTGCGGCCCTTATTGGAGGAGATGGACTTGGCGGCCATCTTCACCGCTTGAGAGATATTCACAGGCCCACCTCCTCTCGGGTGCCGTCGGCGATGATCTTGCCGTCGGCCAGGCGGACGATGCGCTCGGCGGTGGCGGCGATGCCGTTGTCGTGGGTGATAAGGATGACGGTACTGCCGTCCTCGTGGAGGGAATGGAGGATCTCCAGCACGTGGCGGCCGGTCTTGGAGTCCAACGCGCCGGTGGGCTCGTCGGCCATGATGATGGAGGGATGGGTAGCGATGGCCCGGGCGATGGCCACCCGCTGCTGCTGGCCGCCGGACATCTCGCTGGGCCGGTGGTCGGCCCGCTCAAACATCCCCACCCGCTCCAGGGCGGTCTCGCTGCGCTCGTGGCGCTTTTCCAGGCCGATGCCCTGATAGATGAGGGGCAGCTCCACATTTTCCCGGGCGTTGAGGGCGGGGATGAGGTTGTAGCCCTGGAAGATGAAGCCGATCTGCTTGTTGCGGATGTGGGCCAGCTGGCGGTCGGAGAGCTCGGTGACGTCGGTGCCGTCCAGGTGGTAGTCCCCGTAGGTGGGGATGTCCAGGCAGCCCAGGATGTTCATCAACGTGGACTTGCCGGAGCCGGACTGGCCGATGATGGAGACGAACTCCCCCCGGTCGATCTGGAGGGAGACCCCGTCCAGGGCCCGCACCTCGCTCTCCTTGCCCTCGTTGTATATCTTATAGAGGTCTTTGATGTCAATAAGCATGGCACACACCTTAACCCCAAGCCTGGGTCACATAGTAGTTCACAAAGATGGTCTCGCCGCCGGCCAGGCCGGACTTGACCTCCACATTATAGTTGTCGCTGAGGCCGGTCTCCACGGGCACGGCGTAGTAGCCGTCCTTCTCGGAGGGGTAGGTGGGGGTCTCGCCGGGCATCGGCTCGGGGATGTCCAGCTCCACGGCGTTCTCCGGCTTGGAATCGGCCTGGATGAATACCACGGAGGCGGTCTCGCCGTCCTCCATGGAGACGTACTTTACGCTCTGCATGGGAACCACGATGCAGTTGTCGGACTGGCTGGTGACGAAGGAGTAGTTGAGCCACATGCCCTCCAGCAGGGAGCCGTCGAAGTTGTCCACCTCCAGGGTCACGGGGTAGTTGGTCATGCCGGAGCCCATGGAGTCGCCGGAGAGGGACATGTCGATTTTCGTCACAACGCCGTAGAAGCTGCTGCCGTCGCCCCGGCTGGACTGGAGATCCACCCCCATGCCGGGCTTGACGTAGGCAATGTTGCGGTCGTCCACGCTGATGGTGACGACCATAGTTGTATTGTTGGAGATGGTGATGACGGTGTCGCCGCTCTTCACGTCGCCGCCCTCCACCAGGGTGCAGGAGGTGACGGTGCCGTCGATGGGAGCTACGGCGTCAAAGTCCTGGAGGGCCTCCTGGGCGGTCTCCAGGGCCTTTTGGGCGTCGTCCACCGCCTTCTGGTTCTCCTCCAGGGTCTTGCGGACGGTGCGCAGCTCCTCGTCAATGGTGTCGGAGCTCATGGTGAGGAGGACGTCGCCGGCCTTCACGTCGGCGTAGCGGAGGAGGTTGGTGCTGACCATGGGGCCGCCGGCCTCGGTGACCACCTCGCGGACCTCATAAAATTCCGTCTTGCCGTTTTCATAGGGATAGATGGGATTTCCGGCGGCGTCGATGAGCGCGGCCGTAGCATTCATGCCCTCTGTCAAGGTGCCGGGGTTGTCAAAAACCACCACCACCTCGAAGTGGTCGGCACCCTCGGGGGATATGTAGTGAACTTTGTGAATGGTTTCTACTTTACCCGTGAAGCCGCCCATGACCGCAGGGATGGAGACGCTGACCTCCTGGCCCACGTAGATGGAATTTTCATAGGCGTAGCTGAAATAGAGGGAGAGCTTCAGCTGGCGGTCGTTGACCAGGGTGCAGACAGTGGCGCCCTTGGCCACGTCCAGGCCCTCGGTGAACTTGCCTACCTCGGTGATCTTGCCGTCGAAGGGGGCGCGGACGGTCAGGTTATTCTGCTGTTTATAAAGGTCGTTGATGTCCTTCTGGGTGTCGGCGATGCGCTCCTGGGCGGTGCGCAGGGCGTCCTGGCGGGAGGTGACCTCGTCCTGAGCCGCCTGGGAGAAGATGGTGTAAAGGGGTTGACCAGCGGTCACCACGTCGCCGGCATTGACGTAGAGCTGCTGCACCGTGCCGGACTGGGTGAGGGTGATGGCGGCAGACTCCTTGGCCCGGGCGGAGCCGGAGCCCTGTACCGACGAGGTGATGGAGCCCCAGTCGGCGGTAGTGGTCTGGAGCTGGGCGTCCACCTCCTCAGTCTTGTTGAGGAAGCCGTAGAGGAAGTACCCCCCCACGCCCAAAGCGCCGATGACCACAGCGGCGATGACGCCGTTGCGCACCTTGCGCTTGTTCTGCTTTTTCTTGACGCTGCTGGCCTGGCTGGGGACAGCGGCGGGGGCGGCCTGCTGGGCCACCGGGGTCTGTTGTTCAGACATAGCATTCCCTCCTGCGTGTGTTCTTGGTCTGTCCTTTATTATAGTTCGCTTCCCACCCGGAAACAAGGACAAAGTAGTAACAAATTCTTAAAAAAATCTGACGTTGGTTCCGTCGTTACTACCTATCTGATATATAGACGTAAACGGCCGCGGAAAAGTTCCCCGGAAATTGCATTCTTTTGTACAATTTCCAATCTGCGCAAGGTTTTTTACGGTTGTGTTACAAATGGGCCGGGGGTGTTGACTATGGGCGGAAGGTGGGTTATCATGTTGTGCGTAAGGCGAGGGGAGTCATACTCTGCTCAAAGCATTGAAAACACTACGTTTTTGAGGTTTTGAAGGGTGCGGCGAACCACGTCAAAATAAAAAAGGAGGAACAATCCATGAACAACCTCAAGCGCGTTCTGAGCCTGGGACTCGTGGGCACCATGCTTGCCGGCATGATGGCTATGGGCGCCAGCGCCGCAGACTTCACGGATGCCGCTGACATTGAGCACAGCGACGCCGTGAGCACCCTGGTTGCCCTGAAGGTCATCGATGGCAAGCCCGACGGCTCCTTCGATCCTAACGGCACCGTCACCCGCAGCCAGATGGCTAAGATGATCGCCGTCGCCATGAACGGCGGCAGCGACGCCAACACTGGCGTGAAGACCAACCCCACCTATACCGACATCAAGGGTCACTGGGCGGAGAGCTACATCGAGTACTGCTCCGACATGAAGATCATCAGCGGCCGCGGCGACGGCACTTTTGATCCCGACTCCAATGTCACCGGTCTCGAGGCCACCAAGATGGTGCTGACCGCCCTGGGCTACGCCGCCGACGCTTATCAGCTCACCGGCAACAGCTGGGCCACCCGCACCGACGAGCTGGCCCGTCAGGCCAGCCCCAAGCTGTACGAGGATCTGGAAGGCGTCATGATGGCCTCTGCCGCCAGCCGTGACACCGCCGCCCAGCTCATCTGGAACGGCCTGCAGAACACCACCAAGCGGGTCCGTCCCACCACCGGCGTGAACACCGGCTCCATTGAGTGGACCTACGAGGACGGCCAGATGATGCTCACCGAGCGTTACGGCGCCCGCATCTTCGAGGGTGAGTTCAAGGGCAACTACAACACCGGCGTCACCGGCGCTGCCAAGGGCGAGATCCAGATCATGGGCGGCCTGCGGGGCGCTGTTGACGGCAACGGCGACCCTGTCACCAACGTCCGTGCCAACTTCCCCTCCGACCTGGACATCTCCTTCATCGGCGAGAAGTTCAAGGTCATCTTCAAGGATGGCAACGGCGGCAGCAAGAACCAGCCCGACAAGAAGGACACCATCTACGGCGTGTTCAACACCAACGAGACCAAGGTCTACCGCATCACCAAGGCTGACCTCCAGGACGCCAAGGACGAGAAGACCAACGGCCGCATCAAGTTCGGCGACACCCTGTACGACGTGGCCGCTCCCGCTTCCGCTGACGAGGTCGTGGTGTGGAACTACGGCAACGTTGCCGCCACCACCGGCGCCACTGCCGGCACCACCAAGGCGGCCTTCGCCACCTGGCTCAACGACGCTGGCAACGGCCTGCGTGTGAAGAGCACCGACGCCATCAAGTTCGTCACCGACGACAACGGCGCCATCTGCAAGGCTTACGTGGAGACCTGGACTCCCGCCACCGTCCTGTCCAAGACCAGCAGCAAGGTCCAGCTGGAGGGCGTGGGCGCCAAGGATCTGGAGGACGTGAACTTCATCGACGAGGCTGACAAGGACGACCTGGTCGCCACCGCCGCCTTCTACTCCGGCTCCAACGCCGAGCAGCAGGTGAAGAAGCTGACCGTGGTCGAGGGCAAGGTCGAGGCCAAGGACGGCGACAAGCTGCGCATCGACGGCACCTGGTACGACAAGTCCGCCAACTTTAAGAAGCTGAGCGACTACGCCGAGGATACCTTCAGCGTGGGCGACGAGTACAAGCTGGTCCTGGAGGGCGAGAAGTACTATGTCTGCGCCGACACCATTTCCGCCGAGACCGACTTCGCCATGGTCCTGCGCACCCAGAAGGGCATCACCGACCAGGTGAAGCTGCTCCTGGCCGACGGCACCGAGAAGACCTTCGGCGTCCACAAGGACTCCACCGTGAAGATCACCACCGGTTCCTCCAGCGGCAACAACATTGTAGTCGAGAACGACGCTCAGGCCGTCATGGTCAAGTACGAGACCCTGAAGAGCGGCGCCGAGGTCAAGATGACCCTGGTGGCTCCCGCTGCTGACAGCAATAGCAGCGACGGCACTGTCCACACCTTCGACAAGAAGACCAAGGAGCTGACCACTGTCGGCAACGCTGGCCAGGTCGTCTCCGGCGACGCCATCGCCTTCATTTACTACGTGGACGCCGGCACTCCCGCCAACAGCAAGTGGAAGGTGTTCAACGCCAACACCACCAGCAGCATTGAAGCCAAGGACGGCTCCAACGCCTTCGTTGGCACCAAGAGCGGCAAGATCGCCGCCTTCGCCCTGACCACCGAGACCATGCCCACCGGCACCGGCGACAGCACCAAGTACGGCTTCGTCACCGGCAAGGTGGAGACCACCTATGGCTCCGACAACGAGAAGGGCACCGAGTTCACCGTCTGGAACGGTGAGGAGGCCGTCACCGTCCTGGTGGAGGGCACCAGCCTCAAGGCCAAGGGCGACTTCGTGAAGTACACCGTCAGCGACAACGCCATCTCCGACTCCGAGTTCGAGAAGCTGACCGACTCCGCCTCCATCGTGAAGGTGAAGGAGCACGACACCAAGCGGAACCTGCTCATCACCACCACCGAGACCTACGGCCCCGACGGCGTGGTTGACGGCACCGACACCACCTACGTCATGAACTCCGACACCGTGGTCATCGGCATCAAGAAGGACGGCAACAAGAAGTCCGACAACAACACCATCCAGGTCTACACCAAGATCTCCGGCAGCGACTACAACAACGCCGCCCTGATCCTGGGCACCGGCGAGGACGCCAAGGTCATCAAGGCCATCTTCGTGGATGAGGACAACAAGATGAACGACAGCGGCAACTATGTCGTTCTTCCCGACGCCACTGTCCCCACCGTGACCCTGAAGTCTGCTGACAGCAATGGTATCACTGTCACCGACACCACCAAGGCTCTGGAAGAGGGCAAGAGCACGCCCGTCACCTGCACCGGCTTTGCTGACAGCAGCGCCGACAGCGTGAAGTTCGATGTGTCCGGCACTGCTTCTACCGATTACAAGGATCTGAAGATCCAGGTCGGCGCTGCTGCCGCGGCTGCCTACACCAGCGGCGACGCTGTGGATCTGGGCTCCGCCACCGGCTCTGTGACCGTGAAGGTCACCCTGACCGCGATCGGTTCCGGCAAGGCTGATAAGGACTGCACCTTCACCGCGGTGATCGACGTTCAGTAATTTCCCCACTGGGCATTTGCTGAAATGAAACAAAAAAGAACCCCGGACGGAATTTCCGTCCGGGGTTCTTCCTTTGTCCTCATGCCCTGCAATATGCTTCAAGCACAGGGCAAGGTATCGGCGGGGTCTTAGCGGCTTCGCCGCTTAGAGCCCGCTCATGCCTGGCAATATGCTTCAGCATATTGCCAGGTAGTGGTAAACACAGGGGTTTTCGTTGGTGCAGGTCTGGCTGTCCCACAGACGGCTTTTCACCTGAAAGCCCCCCGCCACAAGCTCCACCACCGGCTTGGGCGAGCTGCTGGCTGTGGTCGCTGGGTTCCCCCAAAAGGCCAGGCCGCCGTACAACTCGCCGACGGTGCTGCGGATGAGGCCGTCCTTGGTCATCACCAGCACCGCCAGCGGCGTGATCCCCAGGTCGATGACCCGGATCTTTTCCCCGTCCCCGGTGTAGGCCCCGGCGATCACCCGGGCGGCGCCGTCCAGCTTGGCGAAGTTCTCGTTGAATTCCTCCCGCAGGAACCTGTCCTCCGGCTCCCAGGCGTGAAGGCCGAAGTGCTCGGTCTTGTTAGTTGACATAATTTCTCCTCCTCTTGTCTCTCTTGCGTAGGGCGCGGCATCCTTGAGGCGCTGTCCCCACACCATACCGAAAAAACCACAAAAAATGCCCCAAAAGGGCAAATGATTGCCCCGGGGGCATTTTATCGCACTTTCCGGGCAACTTTCCCGGTTTTTTCTCCGCTTTTGAGGAGGGATGCTAACAATGTCAAGCCATTTAACGGAACAGCTGGGGCTCCACACCTGGGAGCCGGAGGACAAATTTTTGCGCTCGGAGTTCAACGAGAATTTTGAGATGCTGGACGGCATTCTGGTCACCGGGAGCTTCACCGGAGACGATCAGCCCGGCCGCTTCATCGACCTGGGCTTCACCCCCCGGGCGGTGCTGGTGCTGCGCGGCGGCACCATGACGGCCACCAACACCTATATCGGCGGCGGCCTGGCCCTGCCGGGTTCCCCCACCTACTTGACCAATGCTCCCCTGATGGAGGTGGTGGAGGGGGGCTTCCGGCTGCACGGGGAGAGGAGCAGCTCCAGCTTCAGCAACACCGTGAACCACACGAGCTACTATTACAACTACCTGGCGCTGCGTTGACGCAGCGCCTGGCATGAGCGGGCTCTAAGCGGCGAAGCCGCCAAGACCCCGCCGATACCTGGCGCTGCGCTGAAGCATATTGTCAGGTATGAGATGGAAAAGAACCCCGGACGGAAATTCCGTCCGGGGTTCTTTTTTGTTTTCAGCTCACACTAAAAGAAACTTACGTCTCAATTAGGCGAGGTTGATGGTGACAGCGATGGTGCCGACAGTCACGCCGCCCACCTTAACGGTGACGTTGATGGGAGTGGCGTTGGTGTTGTCACTGTTCGTCAGGGTCTTGCCATCAGCAGCCTTGACGGTGATCTTGGTGCCCTCCACAGCAGCCTGGATCAGAGCCTGGCTGGCAGAAGGAACCTCGGTAGTCACGGTCTTGTTGGTGGCGTTGGCGGGCTCGATGCTGCTCACGGTGATATCAACAGTGCCGGCGGCAGTGGTGAGCTCAGCAGTGTTGGCGCTCAGAGTAGCGCCGGTCACAGCCACGTCGGCGGGAGGAGCGGCGGCGATCTCGGGACCGAAGTCGTCGGTGCCGGCATCCTTGTCGCTGGCGACCACAGCCAGGTTGGCCTCGCCGGAGGTCTCGATGAAGATGACGTCGATGACGCCGTCCTCCTCGTGGAACAGGGCGTTGGCGTAGCCGTTGGCGGGATCGTAGACCTTGTAGCCCACGTCGTCGCCAACCTCGTAGCTGTCAGCGTCCACGTAGATCACGGTCACGTCCTTGTCGAAGGCAGAGGACACCACATCGCCGTCGTAGCTGGGATTCTCGGCGGTAGCGCCGTCAGCAGCCTCGGTAGCGGCGTAGTACTTCAGCAGGTCGCTGTCGTTGTCCACGATGGCGGCCAGAGTCCACTCGGAGTCCACAGTGGTGTCGTCAGCGGTGACCAGCTTGGTGATGGCGCTGTCGCCATACACGTCGTTGGCAGTGCGCTTGAAGGTGACCAGCTGGCCCTTGGCCAGGGTGTCGTCGGTGTAGACGTCGATGATCTCACCAGCCACGATGACCTTGTACAGGGTCTTGTCGTCGCCGTTGGGGGCCTCACGGACGCCCTCCACGGACTTGACCAGGCCGTACATGGTGTCGGCGCTCTTGCTGTTGGGGGCCTTCTTCAGCTCCACAACGGCGGCGGCCACCTGGCCGTCGTCCAGGTAAGCGTACACGTCAGCGGCCTTGCTCAGCTTGTTGGTGATCTCGCCCAGGTCGCGCAGGGTGTAGACGGAGAAGTCGTCGTCGGCCTCATAGGTGCCGGCGGTCTTGCCGTCGTCAACGATGACGAACAGAGGAGCGGTGGCGTTGGCCACGGGGCTGGCGGTCAGGGTGGCCTCCAGCATCAGCTTCTTGGCGGTCTCATCCCAGATCTTGGCGCTATCAGAGATGGAAGCGGTCTTGGCGTAGTCAATGTTGGACACGTTGTAGCTGTTGGCAACGGTCTTGATCTTGATCTTGCCGTTGGAGAGGGTGCTGTACTCGATCAGGTCGCCGATGGCGATCTTGCTGGAGTCCAGAGCGGTGGCGGTTGCCTTGGCGTCCATGGTGGAATCCTTGTCCACGGTGACGGTGTGCTCCTCGCCGTCGGGAGTCATGACAATGAGCTTCAGGCCGGACAGGGTGCTGCCCACGGTGCCGTTGTCCTTGTCGATGACCAGGGCGTACTTGCCGCCGGCCTCGCTCAGGGCCTCAGCAGCCATGACCAGGCCGTTGCACAGGTACAGGCGGACCTCGTCGCCGGTAGCGGCCTTGGTGTAGGCGCCGCTGGCGGTGACGCTGGTCAGGGTCTTGTTGGCCACCTTGTAGGTGGTGCCGTCAACGACCAGGTTCTCGTAGTCGGGAGTGGTGCCCTTGAAGCCGGTGACCTTGCCCTCGACGGTCTCGGCCTTCTCGATGGTCACGAAGGCGTCGGCAGTCTTGGTGTCATAGAACTTGGTGAAGGTGACAACGTCGTCCTTCTTCAGATCCTCGGCCACGTCGTTATCGGCGATGTCCACAGTGCCCAGGTTGGTCACAGTGATCTTGGAGCCGGTGGCGGAGGTCACGCGGCCAACGTAGACGTTCTCCACGTAAGCGGCCACGATCTTGCCGTCCTCGTCGCACACGAACTTGATGCGGTCGGGGGACTGGGTGCGCCAGCCGGAGGTGCTGCTGATGTCGGTCACGGTGACCTCATCGGGATCGGCCTTCACCATGTAGTTGGTGGTGACCTCGATGGTGGTGCCGGCGGTGTCATACTTGGTGCCGCCGAACTTGACCTTCTTGGCGTTGTCGGCATCCTGCAGGTCGTTCTTGGTCAGACGGTAGACCTGGGTCTTGCCGGTGTTGAACACGCCGAAGATGGTGTCGTGCTTGTCGGGCTTGCCGTCGGTGCCGCCCTTGCCGTCGCGCCAAATGACCTTGACTTCCTCACCGATGTTGTCGATGTCGAAGTCGTAGGGGAACTCGTTGCCGTCCACCTTGATGAAGCCCTCCTCGGAGGCGGCGTCGGTGTCGTAGTTGCCCACGAAGGTGCCCTCAACAGTGTTGGCGCTGTAGCGCTGCTGCAGGAGGGTGGTGGAGTTGGTCACGTAAGTCCACTCCACGCCGCCGGCGGCGGTGGTGGTGGGCTGCACGGTGCGGGTGCGGTTCTGCAGGCCGTTCCAGATGAGCTGGGCAGCGGTGTCACGGGTGGCATTGGAAGCCATCATGACGGTAGCCAGATCATCATACAGGCCGGGCTCGGTGTAAGAGATACCGCCGATGGTGTAGCCCTGGCCGGTCATGGTGCGGGCGACCTCGTCGGTACGGACGGCCCAGGAAGCGCCGGTCAGCTTGTAAGCCTCGGCATCGAAGCCCATGGCGGTCAGGACCATCTTGGTGGCCTCGAGACCGGTCACGTTGGCATCGGGATCGAAGGTGCCGTCGCCGCGGCCGGAGATGATGCCCAGGCTGGCGCAGTACTCGATGTAGCTCTCCGCCCAGTGACCCTTGATGTCGGTGTAGGTGGGAGTGGTCTTGACGCCAGTGTTGGCCTCGTTGCCGCCGTTCATGGCGACAGCGATCATCTTAGCCATCTGGCTGCGGGTGACGTTGCCGTTGGGGTCGAAGGAGCCGTCAGGCTTACCGTCGACGACCTTCAGGGCAACCAGGACGTTCACGGCTTCGCTGTGCTCAATGTCAGCGGCATCCGTGAAGTCCGCGGCGCTGGCGCCCATGGCCATCATGCCGGCCAGCATGGTGCCCACGAGACCCAGGCTCAGGACGCGCTTGAGGTTGTTCATGGATTGTTCCTCCTTTTTTATTTTGACGTGGGGCGTTATGCTCTCGAAAACCCGGAAACCCTTGGGGCTTCAAGGCTTTCAGAAAGTATGACACCTCTGGCACGGGCGGAAAAAGTGACGAAAAACAGAAAAAAGCCGTGAGAAAGGGGGTTTCTCACGGCAAAAAATTGGTTTGGTAGACATTTGGTAGACACCATATTCTGGAAGTTTTTGAACCCGTTGGGGCGCAAGGGATAGAGGGGCATGATTGGTAGACATTTGGTAGACTTGGGGGAACTTCTATTAACGAAGTGATGTACGAAAGTTGCAGAAAAACGAGAAAAAGGCGTACAACAAGCAGTGAAAAACAGGGTGAAAACCAGGCAAAACACGCCGAAACGACGAAAAAAGGGCAGAAAAAGCCGAGGGTGGGGTTGGGGAGATGGCGGAGGGGACGAAAGGGCGCAAAAAAGGCCCGGTTCCGAAGAACCGGGCCTTGGGGAAGCGGGATTTACTTTTTCAGAGTCTCGGCCCAGGCGGCGTATTTGGCCACCTTGTCGGCGCACTCGGTCTTGGAGGCGCCGGAGGCCAGGATGTAGACCTTCACCTTGGGCTCGGTGCCGGAGGGGCGGACGATGAGACTGGTGCCGTCGGTGAGCTCGTAGCGCAGGACGTTGGAGCCCTTCAGCTCCATCTGGCCCCGCTTGCCGGTGGCTACGTCCACCACGCTGCCGTCCTTGTAGTCCTTCTGCTCCTTTACCGCTACGCCGGCGATCTCGGTGGGGGGGGTCTGGCGCAGGTCGGCCATGAGCTGGGCCATCTTCTGGAGGCCGTCCAGGCCGGGCATCACCAGGTTCAGGGTCTTCTCCAGATAGTCGCCGTACTTGGCGTAGAGCTCCTGGAGGGCGTCGTAGAGGGTCATGCCCCGGTCGTAGTACCAGGCGGCCATCTCGGAGGCCACCAGGGAGGCGGTGACGGCGTCCTTGTCGCGGACGAAGTCGCCCAGCATATAGCCGTAGCTCTCCTCGTAGGAGAAGATGACCTTGCCCTCGCCGGTCTCCTCCAGGGCGTTTTTCTTCTCGGCCATGAATTTGAAGCCGGTGAAGGTGTCGAACATCTTGACGCCGTTGACCTCACAGACCTTGCGGGCCATCTCGGTGGTGACGATGGTCTTGAGGGCCACAGCGTTCTGGGGGAGGGTGCCCATGCGCTTTTTGGCGCCGATGACGTAGTCCAGCAGGAGGACGCCGGTCTGGTTGCCGGTGAGGACGATGAACTTGCCGTCCTTGCCCCGGACCATGAGGCCGATGCGGTCGGCGTCGGGGTCGGAGCCCAGGATGAAGTCGGCCCCCTCCTTATTGGCCAGCTCCACCGCCAGGGCGAAGCCCTCCGGGTTCTCCGGGTTGGGGGAGGCCACGGTGGGGAAGTCGCCGTCCAGCACCATCTGCTCGGGAACGCAGATGACGTGCTTCATGCCCAGGCGCTTGAGGGCCTCGGGAATGAGCTTGTGGCCGGTGCCGTGGAAGGGGGTGTAGACCATCTTGAACTTGTCGGCCACCTTGGCCACCACCGCTTTGTCGGTGGCCTGGCCCATCACGTTCTCCAGGAACTTCTCGTCGGTCTCCTCGCCCATGATGGTGACCAGGCCCGCCTTCACCGCTTCGGCGTAATCCATGCGCTTGATGGAGTCGAAGATGTCGAGCTCACCCATCTTTTTGGCGATGGCATCGGCGTGGTGGGGGGGCAGCTGGGCGCCGTCGGCCCAATAGACCTTATAGCCGTTGTACTCCTTGGGGTTGTGGCTGGCGGTGACGTTGACGCCGGCGATGCAGCCGTACTCCCGGATGGCGAAGGACACCTCGGGGGTGGGGCGCAGGGCGTCGAAGATGCGGGTGGGGATACCGTTGCCCGCCATGACGGCGCAGACCTCCTCGGCAAACTCACGGCCATGGTTGCGGCAATCGTGGCAGACGGCCACGCCCTTCTTTACCGCCTCGCTTCCCTCGGCCAGGATGACCTCGGCAAAGGCCTGGGTGGCGTGGCGGATGACGTGGACGTTCATCTGGTGCAGGCCCACGCACATGGTGCCCCGGAGACCGGCGGTGCCGAAGTCCAGAGGGGCGAAGAAGCGGGATTCGATCTCCTTTTCGTCGTTGGCGATGGCTTTCAGCTCGGCCTTCTCCGCCTCGGTGAGGGCGGGGGAGGAGAGCCACTTTTCGTATGTATCACGGTAGGACATGGGAAACGACCTCCATTCCACAATATGGTATGATAATTGTACCATATGAGGTTGGGAGTTTCAAGGGCGGATTTGGACATTTGTGCCAAAGGTAGGTAAAGGTATGCGGCAGAAAAAATTTTTTTTCCCGGTCACAAAAGGGGCTCCAAAACCGTTATACTGGATGAAAGCGCTTTCACGAAAGAGAGGGGGCGGGCCAATGGACACATTGAAACGGGAAGCGGATCTGGAACAGGCGGTAAATACTTATGGGCACTCCCTGCTCCGTTATTGCCAGCATATCCTCTGTGACTATCACGAGGCCCAGGACGCCGTCCAGACCGCCTTTTTGAAGGCGTGGGAGGGCCGGGAGAAATTCCAGAGCGGCACCAACCTGTCGGCCTGGCTCTACCGGCTGTGCTACACCACCTGTATGGACATCCTCCGGCGGCGGAAGCGGCTTTTGCCGGAGCCGGAGCTTGCCCGGAGGGAAACAAGCCAAAGCGATATAAGCCCTGAACTCCGCTGGGCCCTGGAACAGCTCTCCGCACAGGAGCGGGCGCTGGTGTTCCAGCGGGTCATGGAGGGGCGAAGCTACCGGGAGCTGGCGGAGGTCTACCGTGTCCCGGCGGCCACCCTGCGCAAGCGGTATGAGCGCGCCAGGGACAAGCTGGCGCAACTTTTGAGCGAGGAGGGGAAAACCGATGAAGCGAAATAAAAGCGAGGAGGTCATCTTCCGGGCCCTTCAGCAGGTAGAGACCCCGGAATATGATATCTTATCGGCGGTAAAGGCCGCCCAGGCAAAGGGAACGTCTGCGAAAAAGAAATACATCCTGCCCCGGGGGGCCCTTTTGGCGGCCTGTCTGGCGGTGGTGCTGGTCATGGGCGCGGCGGCAGTGAGCCTCGGCGGCGGCTGGGCACAGTTCTTCGGCACTGTGCCGGAGAAGGTGATCACTCCCGTGGGGGTGAATGTCCGGAGCGGAGACTACACCATTACCCTGGAGGAGACCATCGTTGACCAGGACGGAGCGGCCTTTTTACTGTCCCTGAAACGCACAGATGGCGGCGTTTTGGAGGGGGAGCCGGAGCTGTATGATATGTGGCTGGAGATCAAAGATAACCCGGCAAATATGGGCTTTCACAATCAAAAACCCGTCCGCAGCGAGGATGGCACAACAATTTACGATTGCATCCAGTTCCAGCACGATAACAAGGACGTTGAGACCCTGGAAGGGCACGAACTTGTCATCTCCTTTGCAGGTATCATAAACGATGAATGGACGGAAGATGAGAACGATTCGGTCAGGCTGGAAACCGTCTCCCTGGCTTCTCTGGCCCCGGTCATCAAACAGGCCCAGGTGAACTTTGGTATCTACGCTGATATGGAGAACCCCGACTTTGTCACCGCTATGGATCTTCTGGATGCTGCTGCCGTTTCCGGTACAGCCCCTCTGCACAAGCACGGCGAGAGCTTTTCTCTGGCCGGAGGTGTTCTCTCCCAAGATGGCAAGACCCTGGCCTTGTCTTTATGTGGGCGGAGAGAATATTTTAGGGAGGGAAACTATCTTATTCGTTGCGTTGATACTGCTGCCCTTACCGATACCCGCACGGGGGAGCGGGTCGACATTGACGATGGGCCCTGGGGCAGCGGTGACTGCAATATTACCCTCTTTGCGTTGGGCCGGCCCTTAACTTTAGAGGACTTGCCCTACCTGGAGGCTACGGTGGAGTATGACATCGTAAAATACCTCTCCGATGAGCCTTTTGAATTGGCCTTTACTGTGGCTGACAGCGGATATAGGAAGGAATATACTTTGAACCAGCAGGTGGATGTAGGCTTTGCCAGGTTTGGTTACCGTCACAATCTTCATGTGACCACCCTACAGATTTCCGCTCTGAATTTGCGGCTTTCCTTTGATGACATAAAGAGCATGGAAAAGGAGCCTTTGGAGTATACCCCATGCAAGCTCATCTATGACGATGGGAAGGAGATCCCATTGAGGGGTGGAACCAGTTTGGGCGGGGTCGTTGAGAGGCCGGAGAAGCAGCGCTATCTAACCTTCCTCCCAGTGGAGAATGTTCTCCTCGACCCTGACAGGGCCGTTGCACTCCAGTTAGGCGATACCCGCATTGAGTTAAAATAAATCAACTGGCCCGGCGGCATTTGCCGCCGGGCCTTCTATATTTCTTGTGCGGGATTTTTGCTTCCCTTATTTGTGATAGCTGCTTCCCTCATTGATCTTGAAGGAGCGGTAGAGCTGCTCTAAGAGCATGACCCGGAAGAGGTGGTGGGGGAAGGTCATGGGGGACATGGAAAGGCGCAGCCAGGCCTCGCTTTTCAGGGCCTCATCCAGGCCGTAGGAGGAGCCGATGAGGAACACCAGGTGCTTGGCACTGTTGTTTTCCCAGGTGCGAAGGAGCCCTGCCAGCTCTTCGCTGGAGCGCATCCGCCCCTCCACGCACAGGGCCGCGACGCTGGCGTTGGGGGGCAGTTTGGCGCGGATGGCGGCGGCCTCCTTTTTGAGGGCGGCGGCGATGAGGGCCTGGGAGGGGTTTTGGGGCAGCTTCTCCTCGGGCAGCTCCACTAAAGTGAGCTTACAGTAGGGGGAGAGCCGCTTTTGGTACTCGGCGGCGGCATCCATGTAGAATTTTTCCTTCATTTTGCCGACGCAGATGATATGGACGTTCATCATAGGTCACACCTCGTACAGGGGGGATGGCTCACTGCGGGGGGCGGCGGCCAGGGTGACGTCCCGGAGGGGATCCACCCCGGCGGCCCGGAGGATGGTCTCCGCCGTCATCAGGGCGTGGGCGGGGGTGTTGTTTTCGGCGGAGAGGTGGGCCAGGAGGACGGTCTTGGCCCCCTGCCCGATGCAGGAAAGGGCCAGCCGGGCCCCGGCTTCGTTGGAGAGGTGGCCCTGCTCTCCCAGGATGCGCCGCTTGAGCACGTAGGGGTAGGGGCCGGAGAGCACCCAGTCCACGTCGTGATTGCTCTCGCACACCAGCAGGTGGGCCCCGGTTACGGCGGAGAGCACCTCCGGGGTGACGACGCCCAAGTCGGTGGCGAAGGCGGCCTTGCGGCCCCCGGCCTGGAAGGTGAAGCCCATGGGCTGGGCGGCGTCGTGGGAGGTGGGGAAGGTGGTGACCCGGAAGGGGGCCAGGTCAAAACTGTCCCCCGGGGCGATGGGGCGGAGCAGGTCGTCCAGGCCGGCCATGCGGTAGCAGAGCTGTCGGGCGGTGCCGGGGCTGGTGTAGATGGGCAGGGAATACTTTTTGGTCAGGGTGGCCAGACCGGCGATGTGGTCGGAGTGCTCGTGGGTGATGAGAAGGGCGGAGAGGGAGTTGGGGTCTACGCCGCAGGCGGTGAGGGAGGTGGTGATGCGGCGGCAGGAGATGCCGCAGTCGATGAGGAGGTGGGCCCCCTCATGGGAGAGGAGGGTGCAGTTGCCGGAGGAACCGCTGGCTAAGGTGCGAAGCTCCATGGGTAGGCTCCTTTAATATGTAGTAGGGCCGGAAGGCCATCAAAAAAGCGGCAGCAAAGCTGCCGCTCCTGTTGCCGATACGGTTTAGCCCACCTGGGCGGCCTTGACCTCGTCGGGGGTGACCACCACCCGGATGTCGGCGCCGATGCCGGAGAGCTTGCGGACGATGTCTTCATAGCCACGCTCAATGTGGCGTACCTGGCTGATCTCGGTGGTGCCCTGGGCGGCAAGGCCGGCGATGACCAGAGCGGCTCCTGCCCGGAGGTCACAGGCCTCCACGGCGGCGCCGGTGAGCTGGGGGACGCCCTCGATGACGGCGATCTTGCCGTCTACCTGAATTTGCGCGCCCATGCGGCGGAACTCGTCCACATAGCGGTAGCGGTTGTCCCAGACGCCCTCGGTGAGGACGCTGGTGCCCTGGGCCAGACACAGGCAGGCGGCCACCTGGGGCTGCATATCCGTGGGGAAGCCGGGGTAGGGCAGGGTCTTGATATTGGTGCGTTCCAGGGGGCGGCTGCGGCGCACCAGGACGGCGTCGTCCAGCTCCTCCACCTCGGCGCCCATCTCCACCAGCTTGGCGGTGATGCACTCCAGGTGCTTGGGGATGACGTTCTTGATGAGGACTTCGCCGCCGGTGGCGGTGACGGCGGCCATGTAGGTGCCCGCCTCGATCTGGTCGGGGATGATGGAGTAGCTGCCGCCGGAGAGGGAGGCCACGCCCCGGATCTTGATGACGTCGGTACCGGCGCCCATGATGGAGGCGCCCATGGAGTTGAGGAAGTTGGCCAGGTCTACGATATGGGGCTCCTTGGCGGCATTCTCGATGACGGTGGTGCCCTCCGCCAGGACGGCGGCCAGCATGACGTTCATGGTGGCGCCCACGGAGGACATATCCATATAGACGGTGGTGCCCACCATGTGGCCGCCGGCGGCCTGGGCGCTGATGATGCCGCCCTTCACGTCTACGTCGGCCCCCATGGAGGCAAAGCCCTTGATGTGCAGGTCGATGGGGCGGCCGCCGAAGTCACAGCCGCCGGGCAGGGCCACCTGGGCGGAGCCGAAGCGGCCCAGCATGGCACCGATGAAGTAATAAGAGGCGCGGATCTTACGGGCCAGGGCGTCGGGCACCATGGCGTTGCGGATATGGGAGCAGTCGATCTCCACCGTGGTGCGGTTGATGGTGCGCACGTCGGCGCCCAGCTCCTGAAGGATATTCAAAATGAGGGTCACGTCGCTGATCTGGGGAACGTTTTCAATGCGGCAGACGCCGTCCACCAAAAGGGCGGCGGGAAGGATGGCAACTGCGGCATTTTTGGCGCCGGAAATTTCCACCGCGCCGTAAAGCGGCTTTCCGCCGCGGATCACATACTTCGTCAAATAAAAGCAGCTCCCTTGCTCATATCCCTTGAGAACACACGATCCCGAGGGACGTTGTAGGGCCGGAAAAGCACCGGCCGGAGTCTATTGTAACCAGTTTCCTGGATAGTACGCAAAGATACATTGTCATTATAGCACCGCGATATAAAAAATGTAAAGATGATTTTCCAAAGTTTCCATAATATTGTGAAAAAAGTTTTAACAGGAAGTGAAAAAAGTTTTGTGCTATTTGCATGGAGATGTGAAACAAGAGAGGGGAAAACGCTGGGGATGAAGGAGGGGAGAGGCTTTGGGAAATCATCGGAAGAGGGTGCTCCAGCAGATCGTGGATCTGGCCCGGAGCTCCATCAACGACGCGGTGCGGCTGGCCTTTATGGGCGAGGATGAGGTGGAGCTCATCAAGGAACTGGATCTGTCGGCGGTGAAGGAGATCAAGCGGGGGAGCAACGGCTCCATCGAACTGAAGTTCATTGACAGGGTGGAGGCGCTGAAGTGGCTGGCGGAGCAGATGGAGTCGCCCCAGGCCGACCGGCTCTACCAGGCGCTGGAGAAGAGCGCCGGGAGAGGCAAGGAAGAGGAGAGCTGACCGATGGTGACGGCTTTTTCGGACAAGCAGAGGCTGGTGCTGGACTGGTGGTGCGACGCGTCACCCTGGCGGGACTGGGACGCCATCATCTGCGAGGGGGCCATCCGGAGCGGGAAGACCTTCTGTATGGGGCTGTCCTTCTTCTGCTGGGCCATGAAGCGGTTTGACGGGGAGCAGTTCGCACTGTGCGGCAAGACGGTGGGGGCTGTCCGGCGGAACCTGCTCTACCGGCTGGGGCCGGTGCTGAAGAAGTTGGGGTTTTCTGTCCAAGAGACGGTGAGCCAGAACAGGCTGACGGTGCGCTTTTGCGGTCACGAGAACGCCTTTTATCTCTTTGGGGGCAGGGGAGAGAACAGCGGGGAGGTCATACAGGGCATCACCCTGGCGGGGGCGCTGCTGGACGAGGCGGCCCTGCTGCCCCGTTCCATGGTGGAGCAGACGGTGGCCCGCTGCTCCCAGGAGGGGGCCAAGGTATGGTTCTCCTGCAACCCGGAGAGCCCGGAGCACTGGTTCTACCGGGAGTGGGTGAGCCGGGCGGAGGAGCGGCGGGCCCTGCGGGTGCACTTTACTATGGAGGACAACCCTGCCCTGAGCCCGGAGACCCTGGCGAAGTACGAGCGCAGGTTCCGGGGGAGCTTTTACCGGCGGTTCGTGCTGGGGGAGTGGACGGGGGCCCAGGGGCTGGTCTATGACTTCTTTGACAGGAGCATGGTAAGGCCCGTGCCGCCGGGAGAGATGGAGGAGTGGCGCGTCTCCTGCGACTACGGGACGGTGAACCCCATGTCCATGGGACTGTGGGGGCGGCAGGGGGAAGTGTGGTACCGGGTGAGGGAGTTTTACTACGACTCCAAAAAGGAAGGGCGGCAGAGGACGGATCTGGAATACGCCGGCGACCTGGAGGCCCTGGCGGGGGGAAGGGCGATCCGGCAGGTGGTAGTAGACCCCTCGGCGGCCAGCTTTATGACAGTTTTGCGGCAGAGGGGGTGGCCGGTGGTACCGGCGGAGAACCAGGTGCTCACCGGCATCCGGGTCACCGCCGACCTGCTGCGGCAGGGGAAGCTGGTCATCTGTGAGGGCTGTGAGGACGCCATCCGGGAGTTCTCTCTCTACCGCTGGGACGAGCGGGCGGCGGGAGACCGGGTGGTGAAGCGGCACGACCACGCCATGGACGACATCCGCTATTTTGCCGTGAGCCTGGGAAGGGCGGAGCGGTTCATCGGCGGGTTCGGGGTGGCGCGGCCGGGCTGGTAGGAAGGGAAGGAGCGGAAGGATGAAGTGGTTTGAACGGAAGAAGGCGGCAGCGCCGCCGGTGGTACAGCTCCGGGAGGGGGAGGGGCACCCCTTTGGGGCGCTGGACGGGTATGTGCCCCTGAAGAGCGGGGAGATCGCCCTGTACCGGGCCATCCGGGAGGCGGTGCCCCTGGTGGACGCGGCCATCGGGAAGCTGGTGCGGCTGGCCGGGGGCGTGAAGGTGACGGTGCAGGAGGGCCAGGAGGAGCTGGAGGAGTTTTTGCGGACGGTGGACACCGGCAGGGGACAGCGGGGGCTTCAGGCCTTTCTGGACACCTATCTGGACTCCATGCTGGTGTGCGGCAGAGGTGTGGGGGAAATGGTGGTGGACTGGGAGGGCGGTGAGGTGGCGGCCCTGCTGTGTGCCGATCCGGCCCGCATCGCCTTTAAGGAGGGGGACAGCCCTCTGGAGTTCACCATCTGCGCCCGGAGGGGGGACGGGAGCCTGGAGGAGCTGCCCCGGCAGGAACTGCTCCTCTTCACCCCCTACCAGCCGGAGGTGAATGAGCCTTACGGGGTGTCACTGATGCGCTCCATGCCCTTTTTGACGGGTATTTTGCTGAAGATATACCAGGCGGTGGGGGTCAACTGGGAGCGGATGGGCAACGCCCGGTTCGCCGTGGTATACAAGCCCGGCCAGGGGGACGCCCACTGGGCCAGGGAGCGGGGCGAGGAGATCGCCCGGGAGTGGTCGGCGGCTATGGAGGCCGGGAAAAGCGGCGGCATCCGGGACTTTGTGGCGGTGGGCGACGTGGAGATCAAGGTCATCGGGGCGGACGGGCAGATCCTGGACAGCCAGGCCCCGGTGCGGCAGGTGCTGGAGCAGCTTTTGGCCAAGACGGGCATCCCGCCCTTCCTGCTGGGGCTGTCTTGGTCGTCCACCGAGCGGATGAGCGCCCAGCAGGCCGACATGATGACCAGTGAGATCACCGCCCTGCGGCGGATGCTGACCCCGGTGGTGGAGCGGGTGTGCAAGGTGTGGATGCGGCTCCACGGCTACGCCGGGGCGGTGCAGGTGGACTGGGAGGACATCACCCTGCAAGACCTGGTGGAAGAAGCCAAGGCGGAGCTGTACCACCAGCAGGCGGAACAGTTGAGAGTGGAGAGGGAGGAGAAGGAATGAAGATCATCAAGGAGGCCAACGCCGGAGGCGGGTGTGGGGTAAGCGGCGAGGAGCTGGCGCTCATCAACGCCCTGGCCCGGAAGGAGCTGAAGGCGGAGGAGGTCTACACCTTTACGGTGCGGCTGTGCGACAACGAGGTCGACCGGGAGTGGGAGCGGTTCCCCAGGGAGACCCTGGAGGCCCTGGCGGAGATGTTCGTGGGCAAGAGCGGCATCTTTGACCACAGCTGGTCGGCCCAGGGGCAGTCGGCCCGCATCTACAAGACCCAGGTGGTGGAGGAGCCGGGGCTTACCAGGGCGGGGGACGGGGCCTGCTACCTGAAGGGGTGGGCCTATATGCTCCGCACCGAGGGAAACGCCGAGCTCATCGCCCAGATCGAGGGGGGCATCAAGAAGGAGGTCAGCGTGGGGTGCGCGGTGGAGAAGGCAATGTGCTCCATCTGCGGCCAGGAGCTGGGCCAGTGCCGCCACGTGAAGGGCAGAAGCTACAACGGAAAGCTCTGCTGGGGGGAGCTCACCGGGGCAAAGGACGCCTATGAGTGGTCTTTTGTGGCGGTGCCCGCCCAGCGGCGGGCGGGGGTCATCAAGGGGATGGGCCCCAGCCTGAAGGAGCTGGCCCGGCAGCGGCCGGAGGCCCGGCGGGAGCTGGAGGAGCTGGAGAAGGCCGCGGGCCTGGGCCGCCGGTATCTGGAGGAGCTCCGGGCCGAGGTGGCCCGGCTGGGGGCGGCCAGTGAGCCGGAGCTGGAGGTGGCGGTGCTGCGCTCCATTGCCGGGAAGCTGGACGAGGAGGAGCTGAAGGCGCTGAAGGAGCTCTTCTCCCGGAGGGGAGAGAAGCGGTGGGCCGGTGGGGCCCAGCTGGAATACATGGGTGCCAAGGAGCCTTTGTCCCAGGGGGACGGGGCCTTTTTGGTATAAACATTTTCACAAAGGAGGAGCAAGGTATGGTTGGCAAGGTCTCGTTTGAAGGTATCGGCGCTGTGACGGCCACCTTTTACGCCGGAGAGGGCGTGGAGGCGGGCCAGGTGGTGAAGCTGAGCGCAGACGCAACGGTGGCGGGCTGCGCCGCCGGGGAGCGGTTCTGCGGCGTGGCGGGGGCAGTCCGGGAGGGCTGTGCCCCGGTGCAGGTGGCCGGCCTGGCCCAGGTGAAGTGCGAGGACAAGACGGTGGCGGCGGGCTATGTGAGCCTGACGGCGGACGGCAAGGGCGGCGTGAAGAAGGCCGGCACCGGCGACAAGGGCCAGGAGTATCTGGTGGTGGCGGTGGACGGCGGCGGCATCACCATTAAAATGTGAGGAGGCGGGACAGATGAGCTATCAGTTTGACAACATGAAGCTGGAAAAGGGCATGTATTCCGTGGCGGGGAAGAGCTTCACCGCCGTGCTGGAGAGCGAGGATCCCTCGGAGCGCTATAAGGGCACCGCCCTGGAGGGGCTGGACGCTTACCAGCGGCAGCTCAAGCGGTTCGACATCAAGGTCAAGGGCGTGGGCAGCGATGCGGTGGACAAGTTTTTCCAGTCCGCCCAGTCGGCGGTGCTCTTTCCCGAGTATGTGAGCCGCAGTGTGTGGCAGGGCATGGAGGAGAACAACGTGCTGCCCTCCATCGTGGCGGCGGAGACCCGCATCGACGGCATGGACTACCGCTCCATCTCCTCCGCCGCCGGCGGCAGTGAGAAGGAGCTGCGCCGGGTGGAGGAGGGAGCCGCCATCCCCCAGACCCGCATCAAGGCCCAGGGGAACATGGTGAAGCTCCACAAGCGGGGCAGGATGCTGGTGGCGCCCTATGAGGCCATCCGGGGCCAGAAACTGGATCTCTTTTCCGTGACCCTGCGGCAGATCGGCGCTACCATCAGCCGGAGTTTGCTGGAGGACGCCATCCAGGTCATTGAGGAGGGGGACGGCAACGACAACGCCGCCCAGAGCTTCCAGGTGGGCACCGCCCCGGTGGGCGGCACCGCCGGGAAGCTGACCTACGACGAGCTGGTGGACTTCTGGGCCCAGTTCGACCCCTATGAGATGAACACCCTGCTGGTGCCGGGGGATGTGATGGTGCAGATGCTGAAGATGGAGGAGCTGCGCAATCCCCTGACGGGGCTGAACTTCCAGGGTACCGGTAAGCTCACCACTCCCCTGGGGGCCAACCTCATCCGCACCTCTGCTCTGGGCAAGGGCAAGGTCATCGGCCTGGACCGGCGGTACGCCCTGGAGATGGTGCGGGGCTCTGACGTGATGGTGGAGTACGACAAGCTCATCGACCGGCAGCTGGAGCGGGCGGCGGTGACGGTGGTCAACGGCTTTGCCAAGGTGTTCCAGGACGCGTCCAAGATCCTGACGGTCTGATGAGGCGGGGGCCGGGAGGGGGAATTTCCCCCTCCCGGCTCTTTTCCCAAGAAAGGAGGGGCCGGAGTGACGGAGAGGATCGTGGAGACCGCCGCCCTGCTGGGCAGGCGGGAGAAGAGCGAGGAACTGACGCTCTTGTGCGAACAGGCGGCAGCGGAGCTGACGGCGCAGCTCCGGGAAGGGGTGACCCCGGAGGAGTGCGGCGGGGCCTTTATCCTGGCGGCGGCCTGGCTGGCGCTGGCGGAACTGGAGACGGCGGGGGAGGGGGATGTGAAGTCCTTCACCGCCGGAGACGTGACCGTACACAAGAGGGACGGCGAGGGCCGCCGGGAGGCCCTGCAGCTCCAGGCAAAGCAGGTGATGAGGCCCTACCTGAAGGACGAGGGATTCATCTTTCGGGGGGTCAGGGGCTGATGGAGAGCAGGACTTGGAACGTGCTTCTGGAGCAGTATGGTCAGGAAGTGGAGCTTTGCCGGGGGGAGGCGCGCACAGCGGTGCGGGCCTTTTTTCAGCCGGTGAGGGAGAAGGCTGTCGGGGAGGAGCCTACGGCGCTGGGGGTGGCCCCGGCGGGGAAGTGGCTCTATCTGGGGCCGGCGGCGGAGGGGCTGGAGGATGTGGACGCTCTTCTTTGGAAGGGGCGGCGGTTCCAGCTCATCCGAAACAGGGAGTACGCCATTGGGCGGGAGACCCTCTACCACTGGGCGGTGGCCATGGAGATGGATGAGGAGGGCGGCCCATGAGGGATACGGGCGAGCTGCGCCGGGCCCTGGCGGACTACCTGCGGCAGAACGGGCTGGAGGCGGTGACCGCCTGGGGGCAGGAGAGGCGGCTGCGGCCGGGAAGGGCCGTGGCAGCGGTGTCCCTGCGCTCTCTGGAGGGGGGCGCGCCGGGCTTTCAGGACTATCTGGGGGAGCGGTACGACCAGGAGAAGGGACAGTGGCGGGAGCTCTACGGCAAGAAGGTGGAGCTGGTCTTCGGCCTTGACGTCTCCGCCGCCACGGCGGAGGAGGTACAGGCCGGAGTGGACGTCCTGGGCACAGCCCTGGGCCGGGGCGGGCCGGAGGGCCTGCGGTGTGTGGGCTTTTCCGCGGGGGAGACGGCCTATGACCCGGCGGCGCGGCGGTATGTGTGCCCGGCCCAGGCCCGGTTTTCCGCCTGGGCGGTGGCGGAGACTGGGGAGAAGGACGCCTTCCTGGACTTTGAAGTGAAGGGAGAAAGTAAGGTATGAGCATCATTGAGCATCAGAGGCCGGGGGTGTACTCGGTCTACAACACCTCTTCGGTGAACGTGGGCAAGAGCGGCGGCAGCGTGGGCCTGGTGGCCATCTGCAACGCGGGAGAGATGGGGAAGGTCTATGAGCTGAACAGCTACGAGGAGGGGCGGGAGCTTTTCACGGAGCAGGAGCCCATCACAAAGCTCATCCGGCTGAGCTTCCGCAACGGGGCGGCCAGGGTGTACGCGGCGCCGGTGGCGGACAGCGCGGGCTATGCCGAGGCCTTTGGGGCCTTGAGCGGCTATGAGGATATCCGGGTGGTGGCCTGCGATGCCACCGACCTGAAGATACAGCAGGCCCTGCGGGATCAGGTGCGGGAGGATTCCGCGGCCCGGCGGGAGCGGCTGGGGGTCATCTGCGGCGGGACGGGGGAGACGGCGGCCCAGTTGGTGGAACGGGCCGACGCCATCAACTGCGAGCGGATGGTGGTGGTGAGCTCCGGCGGCCCGGAGGCGGCTGCTGCCCTGGCGGGGGCCATCGCCGGGGAGACCGACCCGGCCATCCCCCTGGGGGGCATTGAGCTGAAGGACATCACCGACCTGGGGAAGAAGTGGACGGACAGTGAGATCGACACCCTGGTGCTGGGCGGGGTGACCCCCCTGGAGATGAACGGCGGGGTGGCCAGCGTGATCCGGGCGGTGACCACCCGCACCAAGACCAACAACGTCACCGACCCCACCTGGCGGGAGCTGACCACCATCCGGGTGGTGGACAGCGTGATACCCGACCTGCGGGACGCCCTGCGCCTGCGCTTCAGCCGGGCCAAGAACACGCCCCAGGGCCGGGAGGCCATCCGCAGTCAGGTCATCGTAGAGCTGGAGAAGAAGCTGGGACAGGAGATCATCACCGGGTATGACAATGTGAAGGTCTCCGCCATGGAGGACAAGCCCACGGTGTGCCTGGTGGAGTTCCAGTTCACGGTGGCCCACGGGCTCAACCAGATCTGGTTGAGCGCCCAGATCACAGTTTAAGGAGGGGAGCGTATGATCGCCAATCAATTTCCCACCAGCGCGGACATCTATTTGGAGCTCAACGGCAAGAAGCTGGCGGTGGTGCAGAGCTATTCCGCGCAGACCACCAAGACCAGCTCGGTGGTGGAGGCCTTCGGCGAGAGCGAGCCGGTGGCCACCATCCCCGGCCCCAGGAAGCACACGGTGACCCTCACCCGTCTCTACGCCACCGAGGAGGCGGCCAAGGGGGGCATGAGCTTCCATGAGCTGGAGGACTTCAACCTGGTCATCTGCAAGCCCGACCGGCGCATCATCTACTCCGGCTGCCAGTGGCAGGACTTGAGTGAGACGGGGAAGCTGGGGGACATGGTGCTGGAGAAGGTGACCATCGTGGCGGCCCGGCGGGTGGAGAGCGCGCTGGGATGAGCGGACTTTTGGACATGCCCCGGAAGCGGGCATTGAGCGGAGGATGGACGGGACGGCTCCTCTCCGCCAGGGAGGAGATGGAGGCCTGGCGTGAGGGGGAGGCCCTGGCCCGGGAAGAGCGGGACAGGGCCTTGTGCTCCAACGCCTGCCTGCTCTCCCGGGCCCTTTTGCGGGATGGCGAGCCTGCTTTCCAAAGTGGGGAAGAGGTGCTGGAGGCCATGACGGCGGGGCAGATCGCCCGGCTGGCCAAGGAGTGGCGGGACTTTGACCGGGAGTGCAACCCGGCGCCCTGGGACGGGAAGGCGGTGGACAGGGCAAAAAAAGCCTGGAGCACGCGCCTTATGAGCGCCTTCAGTGGCGCGTGCTCAAGACGTTTGGGGCCCTTCCCACCGAGGAGCGGGTCAGGGCGATGACCCACCGGGATTATCTTTGGTGCGCCCTCAACCTGGTGCTGGACGGGGAGGAGGAGCTCGCCCGGCTGTGTCCCGCCTGCCGGGCGGAGGCGGAAGAGGAGCGGTGCCCGGTGTGCGGCGCCAGGGCGGAGGATCAGGGGGAGAACGGCGGCTTTGATATGGAGCGGTTCCGGGCCATGGGAGGTGGGGGAGGTTGATCGACTATTTGGCTTTGGCCATGGGGCAGGGGGAAGAGGATCTTTCCGATGATCTTTCTGACCCTGCGGAGATATTCTTCGACCATCCGCCGGAATTTTCCGCCCCGGCGGCGGAAACTGCCGGGGGATATCTTTTCCGGGCGGAAAAGATATCCCCCGAGCCCCCAGAAAAGGCCCCAGAGGGGGACGTTTCGACGCGTCCCCCTCTGGACTTCCCCTCCCCGACCAAAGGACAGGGGCTGCGGCCCCTATCCTTTGGAAACCAACCCGGGGCTGTTCTTCTGAAACGGGAAGGCGCTCCGGACTTACTGCGTAACGCCCGGAGCGGCACGGCCCCGGAGGCGGAAGACAGGGTTTCGGGGACGGAGGGGAGCCGGGAATGGACAGAGGCGGCAGTGCCGGGTACTGCTGCCGCCCAGATGGCCCCCCTGCTATTCCAGATGGAGCAGGCGGAGCGGGGGACACGGTTTGTGCAGAGCCAGCGGCGGGCGTTTGCGGTGACCCTGCCGGAGAGCGGCGGGGAGCCGGCCGGTTTGAACATAGAGAGCATTGACCGGGCGGTGGAGCGGGACGCCCGGCGGTATGGCGGAGACTTTTTCCTGCGTTAGGAGGAGATATGGTGGAGCTTGCGCCCATGCGGTACAAGGATTTTGTCTGGCCCCACAACCCCAGGGTGTACACCATCGACTACAAGCGGGAGATGGGAGTGCACAAGGTGCCCTTTGGCCGGTATCACCTGCAGGATCTGGGGCTTACCCGGCGGGTGATGAAGGGCCAGGGGGAGTTCGTGGGAGAGAAGGCATACGAGACATTTAAGGCGCTGGCCTCTGTGTTCTATCAGGAGGGGCCGGGGGTGCTGGTGCACCCGGTATGGCAGGCGGCCAACGCCTATTTTGTGGAGCTGAGCCTGGCCCAGGAGCCCAGAAAGGACTATGTGAAGTACACATTTACCTTTTGGGAGGGCTATGACGGCTATCAGCCTTACGCCCGGAGCGTTTCGGGCGGAAGCGGCGGCGGGACGGGAGGGACGGTCTTGCCCGCTGCCCGGAGCGGGGAGGATACCGCCGGGGAGCTGTGGCATACGGTGGCCAGGGGGGATACCCTCTGGGCCATCGCCCGGCAGTACGGCAGGACGGTGACGGAGGTCATCCCCCTGAACCCCCAGATCAAAAACCCCAACCTGATCTATCCGGGAGAGAGGGTGCGGGTAAAATGATGACGGGATATCTGCTCACCGCCGGGGGCGGCAGGCTCGACCTGCCGCCCTTTACGGCGTGGAGGCTGAAGCGCACCCAGGGGGTGCCCTGCGACAGTTTTGAGGGCCGCTGCCTGTGGGAGGGCGGTATGGAGCCGCTGCTGGAGGAGGCCTGCCGGCTCATCATAGAGGAAAAGGGCGCCCGGCGGTTCACTGGGGTGCTGGATGAGTACGAGCTGGAATGGAACGGGGCGGGGAGCGGGCTCTCCCTCTCCGGCCGGGGATTGGCGGCCCTTCTGCTGGACAACGAGGCGGAGGGGAAGGACTACCAGGTGGCCACCCTGGCGGACATCCTGCGGGAGCACGTGGAGCCTTATGGCATCCGGGCCGGCGGCATGAAATATTTTCCGCCGGTGCCGGGGTTTTCGGTGGAGACCGGCTCCAGCGAGTGGCAGGTGCTCTATGACTTTGCCCGGTACCACGGGGGGATCCAGCCCAGGTTCGACGTGTGGGGGAACCTCTTTGTGGATGACGTGGAACGGGGGCAAAAGGTGGTCATCGACGACCGCACCGGCATTACCGGCCTCGCCTGGCGGGACAGGCGGTACGGGGTGTGCTCGGAGATCCTGGTGCGGGACCGGGGGAAGCTGCGGCCCCAGCGGGTGGTGAACGAAGGCTTTGTCCGGCAGGGGGGACGGTGCCGGAGGGTGGTCACCATGCCGGGGAAGAGCGCCTACCAGGCCATGCGCTATTCCGGGCAGTTTCAGCTTGACCGCTCCGCCGAGGAGCGGTTCCGGCTGGAGGCGGAGCTGCCGGGGAGCTGGTTCTGCGAACCGGGAGACCGGGTGGAGCTGGCCCTGACCCGGCCCGGGCTGGCGGGGACATGGACGGTGCGGGAGACCGAGGCCGTGCTGGACGGCAAGGGGACCCGTGTGAAACTGGTATTGGGGTGAGAAGGATATGTGGCTTTCGAGAAGAGAGAGGCGGCAGAGCCGCTATGGCGGCGCCCTCACCGGCCCGGTGACGGTGTCGGGCCGGGACGTGGGCGCCTGGCTGGAGGGGGAGCGCCGGGGGGTGGCGGTCTACGCCCCCGGCGGCTACCACTGGGCGCCGGCGCCGGGCCAGGAGGTTCTGGTACTCAAGACGGGGGAGCGGGGGGAGCAGCCCTGCGCCGTCGGCGTTGCGGACAAGTCGGGACTGAAGCCCGGCGAGGTGCTCATCACCGGCGGCAAGTGCAGTCTGCTGCTGGGGCTGAACGGCACCATCACGGTGTCGGGGCAGCTGGTGGTCAACGGCACCCAGGTGGGGCCTTCCCCTGCCGCTGACAAGGAGGGCTGACCATGGCGCTGATCTTGCGGGAGGGGGACTACGTCCCCGACGGAAAGGGGGGCTTCCAGACCGTCCAGGGAACCCAGGAACTGCTGGAGCGGGTGCTGTGGAAGCTCACCGTCCGGCGGGGGAGCTTTCCCCTGCTGCCGGAGCTGGGCAGCAGGCTCCATCTGCTGTCCAGGGCCCCGGCGGGGGAGCGGGAGGCCCTGGCGGGGCAGTATGCGGCCCAGGCCCTGGCCGATGAGGATGTGACGGTGGACACCGTCAGCCTGGCCCAGGAGGGGGGCCGGGGGACGCTGACGGTGGGGCTTCTCCGGCGGGGGGAGAGGCTGACGGCCACGGTGGAGGTGAATGGTTTAGGATGAAGAGCATAGAGGAAATTTACGACGAGATGCTCTCGGTATTCCGGGAGGAGACGGGGGCGGAGGCCTCGGCGGTGAGCGACCTGTCGGTGAAGCTCTACGCCGTGGCGGCCCAGGTCTACGGGCTCTATGTACAGGCGGAGTGGCTCTCCCGCCAGTGCTTTCCCCAGACAGCCCAGAGGGAGTGGCTGGATCGCCACGCCGCCCTGCGGGGGCTGGAGCGGCGGGAGGCTTTGAAGGCCCAGGGGATGCTCCGCTTTTCGGTGGACGCCGCCGCCGGGGCCGACCTGACCATCCCGGCGGGGACGGTGTGCGCCACGGCGGGACTGGTGCGGTTCGAGACGGTGGAGGAGGCGGTGCTCCCGGCGGGGAGCACCTGGGTGGAGGTGCTGGCCCAGGCGGTGGAACCCGGTGGGGCGGGAAACGTGCCCACTGGGAGCATCCTCTCCATGGTGGTGCCCCCGGTGGGGGTGAGCCGGTGCATCAATGCCGCTCCCTTTGCGGGGGGCGCCGACGCCGAGAGCGACGAGAGCCTGCGCGCCCGGGTGCTGGAGACTTACCGGCGGATGCCCAACGGGGCCAACGCCGCCTTTTACGAGCAGACCGCCCTGTCCTTTGACCAGGTGGCGGCCGCCGTGGTGCTGCCCCGGAGCCGGGGCATCGGGACGGTGGACGTGGTGGTGGCCACCGTGGACGGCCTTCCGGGGGCGGAGCTTCTGGAGACTCTGGCCGGCCACTTCCGCCAGCGGCGGGAGATCGCGGTGGATGTGGAGGTGAAGCCCCCCACGGTGAAGCCGGTGGATGTGACGGTGAAGGTGAAGGCGGCGGAGGGAGCCAATGTCCAACAGGTGAAGACCGGCGTGGAGGGGGCCCTGCGGGACTTTTTCTCCGGGGAGCGGCTGGGCCGGGACGTGCTGGTGGCCCAGCTCTACAAGCTGGTCTTTGACCGGGAGGGCGTGGACAACTGCACGGTGGCGGCCCCCGCCGCCGACGTGGCGGTCTCCGCCGGGGAGCTGCCCCGGCTGGGGACGCTGACGGTGGAGGTGACGGCATGAGCCACGCCCAACAGCTTTGGGACTTGCTCCTGCCCATGGGGCCTTACCGGCGGCAGGGGAGCTACACCGCCGGAGAGCTGGAGGGGGAGGGGCGGGCCCTGGATGGGGTGAGCGCCGCCCTGGACGACCTGGAGCGGGAGGCCATGCTGGACACGGCGGAGGGGGAGGGGCTGGAAAAGCTGGAGAGCCTTCTGGCCCACCGGCCGGTGGCGGAGACTGCCCCCGCCCGCCGGGCGGCATTGGCGGCCCTCCTCCGCATCGGCGGGGACAGCTTTACCCTTGATGCCATCAATGACAACCTGACCGGCTGCGGCCTCAACGCCCAGGTCAGCGAGACCGAGGAGCCCGGCGTGGTGGAGGTGCGGTTTCCCGATGTGCCCGGTATCCCGGAAGGCTTTGAGCAGATGAGAAAGATCATCGAGGAGATCCTGCCTGCCCACCTGCAGGTGAACTACGTCTACTGGTACATCACCTGGCGGGAGCTGGAGACGCGGTTCGACACCTGGGAGGACGTGGAGCGCGGCGGCCACAGCTGGGGAGAGCTGGAAAAGCTGGTGCGGTAAGGGCCTCCCCAATCAAAAACCCCCGGCGGACATTGTCCGCCGGGGGATTTTTTACGTTTTTTCCTCACCGGTAGTAGGCCCGGAGGATGGGCTCCAGCTCCCGCCACTTGAGCTCGTACCACTGGCGGTAGTCCTCCGCGGTGTAGTAGGGCTGGACGACCCGCTCCTTTCCCCGGTACATTTCTGTGTGGGGCTTGAACATATCGGCGTCCGGATCCAGGCCGCGAAAGCCGTCCAGCAGCTCCCGACCCTCCTCCAGATTGCGGATCAGGCAAGAGACGACGAGAAAGCCGCTGGGCTGGATATAGCTGTGGATGTCCGCTCCGTGGGCCAGCAGCTCGTCCAGCACTGCCTTGAGCATCTCCCGCAGCTGGCGGTTGTGGGCTTTGTCGCCCTCTGTGTTGTAGCTGCTATAGGACTTCAGGGCGAAATCGTCATACTGCTCCAGCGCGTGCTGCCAGGCACAGCGTCCATCCGGTACCGTCCTTTGGTTGGGATCCATCCCCATGTCCAGCAAGCGGCGCAGAAGGAGAAAATACCCCTTGGCACGCTCCTGGCGCGCCTCGGACACATAGTCCCCCGCCCGCAGGAAGCACTGGACAATGGCGTCGTACCAGATGGGCGCGCCGAAATTATTTCCGTAGGGGTTGATGGCATCCCGGAAGTTTACATCCGCCCCCCGATCCAGCAGAAGGTGGGCCACCTCCAGGTGGTCGCTCTTGATGGCCACCATCAGGGGGGATTGGCCGTCGTCCTTCTTGGGGGGCGCCTTGGCCAGACAGGAGATGAGAGCCGGGTTCTTGTCCAGGATGGCGGCCACCTCGTCCACCTTGCCCTGACGGATAGCGGTAAATAGTTTTTTCATGTTGTCCCCCTCTTTGGCGTGGTTTGAGATACACAACAAATATCACTGCCGGTATCCATTATAGAATGGAGGAAGGGGAAAGTCAACGAGGGGAGGGCGGCGGGAATCCCCGGCCCCCTTTGTCAGGGGAGCCAGGGGGCCAGGGAGGCGTAAGCCTCATTCGCTGTCACCAGCCCCTGGGGAACCAGGCGGCCCTGCCGCCAGGGGAGCCGCCCGGTGACGCAGGCCCGGTAGAGGCTGTCATCCATCCAGGGGGAGACCTCCGCCCAGTCGTTGCAGGCCGCCGCCCCGTCCCCGCCCCACTCCTCCAGGCCCAGGCGGGCATCGTGGCGGCGCAGGAGAAGGGCCTGCTCCTGCCGGGTCAGGGGCCGGTCGGGGGCAAAGAGGCCGTCCCCCACCCCCTGGACGAGGCCCTCCGTATAGGCCCAGGCCACCGCCTGGGCGGTGCCGTCGCCGGAGATATCGGTAAAGGGGTGGGCGGTCTTGTCAAAGGGCACGCCGCCATTGGCCTGCCACAGCAGGAGGACGAATTGGCCCCGGGTGACGCCCTCTGCCCCCCGGGCAGGGAGGACACAGAGGGACAGGGTGAGCAGACAGGCAAGAAAATACCGCATAAAAATACCCTCCTGGTACTTTTTACCAGGAGGGTATCATCTTTTTGGGGCGAAACCAAGGGAATCACAGGGCCCGGTTGCGAAGCTCCTCGTGGGCGGTGAAGCGGCGCAGGTTGTCCAGAGCAATGGCTACGATGTTCCGCACGGTCTGGGGCAGGTGGTCGCCGCCGCCGATGTGGGGGGTGAGGAGCAAGTTGGAGCAGTCCCACAGGGGGTGGTCGGTGGGGAGGGGCTCCGGCTCGGTGACGTCCAAAGCCGCGCCCCAGAGCTTCCCGGCCTTCAGGGTGTCCGCCAGGGCCAGGCAGTCCACGGCGGAGCCCCGTCCGGCGTTGACCAGGATGGCGTCCGGCTTCATCAGGGAGAGCCGGGCGGCGTTCATCAGGTGGATGGTCTCCGGGGTCTCGGGGAGGGTCATGGCCACCACATCGGCCTGGGGGAGCCACTGCTCCAGGTCGGCCAGGGGGTGGAACTCATCCATGTGGGCCACCGGCCTGTCCGGGTGGCGGTTGAGACCCACGGTGCGGGCGCCCATGGCCTTCACCAGGGCGGCAAAGTGGCTGCCCAGGTCGCCGGTGCCCAGGAGGAGGACGGTGGCGCCGGTGAGGGTCTTTACCATCCCCTCGTCGTGCCACGTATGGGCGCGCTGGTGATCCCGGTAGGCGCTCAGGCGCTTCATCACCGACAGCAGGGAGGCGAACATGTGCTCCGACACCGCCTGGCCGTAAGCGCCGGAGGCGGAGGTGAGCATAGTCCCCTGGGGGAGGGCCCCCGGCGCCATGTAGTTGTTGACCCCGGCAGACCAGGTCTGGAGCCACTTCAGGCGGGTACAGCCGGTGAGCATATGGGGGGGCACACAGCCCAGGATCACCGTGGCCCGAGCAATTTTGTCCAGGGAGGCGGTGTCTATGGTGAAGGTCAGGTCGGGGGCGGGGCAGAAGATATGGTCGTCATGGGGGGCGGCGGAGAGGAAGTCGGCCCGCTCACTGTCGGTGAGGGGGAGAAGGTTGAGGATGGTCTCCATAGAAAGGGCTCCTTTTTCCAAAAATTATTTGATGGTGATGAGCAGCTCGCCGGCCTTCACCGGGGAGCCTTCGGTGACCAAGATCTGCTCAATGACGCCATCCATCCGGGCCACCACGCTGGTCTCCATCTTCATGGCCTCAATGACCGCCAGCACCTGGTTCTTGGTGACGGTATCCCCCACCTTCACCGCCAGCTTGGAGATCATGCCGGGGATGGAGGAGCCCACCTGGCTCTTGTCGGCGGGGTCGGCCATGGGGGTGGTGCTGGCCTGGCCTTCGGCGGCGGGGTCGGCCACGGCGATCTCCCGGCGCATTCCGTTGAGCTCGAACTGGACGTTACGGGTACCGTCCTCGTTCAGGTCGCCCAGGCCCAGGTACTTGACCACCAGGGTCTTGCCGTCCTCGATGCTGATCTGGGTGGTCTCACCCAGGGCCATGCCGTCGAAGAAGACGTGGCTGCCCATGCGGGTGATGTAGCCGTACTCCTGACGGTGGAGGCAGAACTCCTCCACCACCTTGGGGTAGAGGCACCAGGACACCACCGTGCGGTCGCTGGCCCCGGGGTAGAATTTCTCCACCTCTTTCCGGGCCTCGGCGAAGTCCACGGGGGGCAGCAGCTCGCCGGGGCGGCAGGTGATGGGCTTTTCCCCCTTGAGCACCACCCGCTGCAAGTCCTCGGGGAAGCCCCAGGCGGGCTGGCCCATCATGCCTTTGAAATAGCTTACCACAGAATCGGGAAATGTCAACGACTCCCCCTGACTGACCACCGTCTCCGCCGTCAGGTCGTTCTGCACCATGAAGATGGCCAGATCCCCCACCATCTTGGAGGAGGGGGTCACCTTCACGATGTCCCCCAGCATCTCGTTCACATCCCGGTACATCTCCTTCACCGCGTCGAAGCGGTGGCCCAGGCCCAGGCTCTCCACCTGGGCCTTCAGGTTGGTGTACTGGCCGCCGGGCATCTCGTAACGGTAGATGTCGGCGGAGGGGTTGGTGACGCCGCCCTCAAAGCGGTTGTAGCGCTCCCGCACGTCCGCCCAGTAGTCGCTCAGCCGCTGGAGGGGGCCAAAGGGGAGGCCGGTGTCCCGCTCCTGGCCCCGGAGGGCGGCGGCCAGGGCGTTGAGGGAGGGCTGGCTGGTGGCGGAGGCCATGGACTCCACCGCGCAGTCCACCACGTCCACCCCTGCCTCGGCGGCCATGAGGCAGGCGGCCACCTGGTTGCCGGAGGTGTCGTGGGTGTGGAGGTGGATGGGAATGCCCACCTCCTCCTTCAGGGCCTTCACCAGGGTCTTGGCGGCGTAAGGCTTCAATAGGCCGCCCATGTCCTTGATGCAGAGCATGTGGGCGCCCCGGCGTTCCAGCTCCTTGGCGAAGTTTACATAATATTTCAAATCGTACTTGTTCCGGCGTGGGTCGGACAGGTCGCCGGTGTAGCACACCGCCGCCTCGCAGAACTTGCCCTGGTTCAGTATCTCATCCATGGCCACCTCCATTCCTGGCAGCCAGTTGAGGGCGTCGAAGACCCGGAAAATGTCGATGCCGTTGACGGCAGCCTGGTGGATGAACTCCCGGACCACGTTGTCGGGGTAGTTTACATAACCCACGGCATTGGCCCCCCGGAGGAGCATTTGGAAGGGGATGTTGGGGATGGCCTTGCGCAGGATGTCCAGCCGCTCCCAGGGGGACTCGTGGAGGAAGCGGTAGGCCACGTCGAAGGTGGCCCCGCCCCACATCTCCAGGGAGAAGCAGTCCTTCAGAATTTCCGCCATCCCAGGGGCGGCCAGGGCCATGTCCCGGGTGCGCATCCGGGTGGAGAGGAGGGACTGGTGGGCGTCCCGGAGGGTGGTGTCGGTGATGAGGAGCTTCTTCTGCTCCAGCACCCACTTGCTCAAGGCCTCCGGGCCTTTTTCGTCCAGCAGGGCCTTGAGGCCGTCCCCCTTTTCCATGAGCCGGGAGGGGGTGGGGAACCGGGGAATTTCCAGCTGCTTGCGCTGGGAGTCGGGGTTCTTCACCTGAAGCTCTGCGATGTAGCGCAGCACCTTGGTGGCCCGGTCACGGCTGTCCTCAAACTCGAAGAGCTCGGGGGCCTCGTCGATGAACTTGGTGTGGCACTCCCCGGCCCGGAAGCTGGGGTGGGCCAGGATGTTGGTGACGAAGGGGATGTTGGTCTTGACCCCCCGGACGTGCTCCTCGCTGATGGCCCTGCGGGCCTTGTTGCAGGCCCCCTCGAAGGTGTTGTCCCAGGCGGTGACCTTCACCAGCAGGGAGTCGTAGTAGGGGGAGATGACCGCCCCGGAGTAGGCGTTGCCGCCGTCCAGCCGCACGCCGAAGCCGCCGCCGGAGCGGTAGGAGGTGATCTTGCCGGTGTCGGGGGCAAAGTTGTTGGCGGGGTCTTCGGTGGTGACCCGGCACTGGATGGCGTAGCCGCTCTCCCGCAGGTCGCCCTGGCTGGCCATGCCGATGCGGGGGTCGGAGAGGGGACAGCCCTGGGCGATGAGAATTTGGGCCCGGACAAGATCCACGCCGGTGACCATCTCGGTGACGGTGTGCTCCACCTGGATGCGGGGGTTCATCTCGATGAAGTAATAGCCCCCGTCCTTGTCCACCAGAAACTCCACGGTGCCGGCGCTCACATAGCCCACCTGCCGGGCGATCTTCACCGCGTCGGAGCGGAGCTTTTCCCGGACGGCCATGGGCACGCTCCAGGCCGGGGCGAACTCCACCACCTTCTGGTAGCGGCGCTGGAGGGAGCAGTCCCGCTCCCCCAGGTGCACCACATTGCCGTACTTGTCGGCCAAAATTTGCACCTCGATGTGTTTGGGCTCCACCAGGTATTTTTCAATGAAGATGTCGTCGTTGCCGAAAGCCTTCTTGGCCTCCCCCTTTACCAGGAGGAAGTTGGCGCGGACTTCCGCCTCGCTGTCGCACCGGCGCATCCCCCGGCCCCCGCCGCCGGCGGCGGCCTTGAGGATGACGGGGAAGCCGTAGGATAGGGCCTTTTCCACCGCCTCGTCGGCGTCCTTCAGGGGCTGGGTGGAGCCGGGGATGATGGGCACGCCGCAGGCAATGGCGGTGGCCTTGGCGGCCAGTTTGTCCCCCATCTGGGCCAGCACGGCGGAGGAGGGGCCCACGAAGGTCACCCCCGCCTCCTCACAGGCCCGGGCGAAGTCGGCGTTCTCCGACAAAAAGCCGTAGCCGGGGTGGATGGCGTCCACCCCCCGGCGCTTGGCCAGGCTGATGATGGAGGGGATGTCCAGGTAGGCGCCCAGGGGGCTCTTGTTCTGGCCGATGAGGTAGGCCTCGTCCGCCCGGGTGCGGAAGAGGGCATAGGTGTCCTCGTTGGAGTAAATGGCCACGGTACGCAAGCCCAGGTCGTAGCAAGCCCGGAATATGCGGATGGCGATCTCGCCACGGTTGGCCACCATGACCTTCTGAAATATCTTCTCGCTCAATGGGTTTCCCGTCCTTTCCAAAAGTGTGGACTCATGGGTCTTATTATACCGGCTCCGGGGGATTTTTGCAAGAGCAAATCGTCGAAATTGCAAAAATCCTGTGAGTTGCCCACGGGGTGATTTTGTGGTAGGATACTATCAGGAGACTATGCGGAAGGGAGGCGTCCGCCGTGGAGCTGAACACATCCTTACAGACCTTTCCCGGCATTGGCCCGGCCAAGGCCAAGGCCCTGGCCAAGCTGGGGCTGGAGACGGTGGGCGACCTTCTGACCTACTGGCCCCGTGCCTACGAAGACCGCACCAGGATCTACCCCATCGCCATGGCTCCGGGGGAGGAGGCGGTGTGCGTGGCTGCCCTGGTGGCGGAGACCCCTAGCACGGCCTATATCCGCAAGGGCCTCAGCATCACCAAGTGCAAAATTGTGGACGGCTCCGGGGCGGCCACGGCGGTCTTTTTCAATCAGGACTATGTCCGCCGGGCTTTGCAGGTGGGGGAGAGCTATATCTTCTACGGCCGTGTGGAGGGCGCCGGCAACCGCCGCCAGCTCACCAACCCGGTCTTCGAGCGGGAGGACAGGGCCCGGTTCACCGGGCGCATCATGCCGGTCTACCCCCTCACCGCCGGGGTCAGCAACAACCTGCTGGCGGGGATGGCCCTCCGCTGCGTGGAGGACTGCGCCGGACAGCTCCCCGACGAGCTGCCGTCCCCGGTGCGGCAGGAGCACGGCCTGTGCACCATGGAATACGCCTGCCAAAACCTCCACTTTCCCACGGATCAGGAGGCCCTGGCCCTGGCCCGGCGGCGGGCGGTCTTTGAGGAGCTGTTCACCCTCTCCTGCGGCATGGCCTTCCTCCGCTCCCGCCGCACCGCCCTGGCGGGGCCGGTGTTTCCCCGCCGTTCGGTGGAGGAGTATCTGAAGCTGCTGCCCTTCGCTCCCACCGGGGCCCAGAGGCGGGCCATGGAGGAGCTCTCCGCCGACCTGACCTCGGGCCGGGCCATGAACCGGCTCATCCAGGGGGACGTGGGCTCCGGCAAGACGGCGGTGGCCGCCTTCGCCGCCTGGCTCGCCCACGCCGGGGGCTTCCAGAGCGCCATGATGGCCCCCACGGAGATATTGGCCCACCAGCACTACGAGACCTTGACCAAGCTCCTCGCCCCGGCGGGCATCCGGGTGGGGCTCCTCACCGGCAGCCTGAAAGCGGCGGAGAAGAAGGCCATCCACGCCGCCCTGGCGGCGGGGGACATCGACCTGGCGGTGGGCACCCACGCCCTCCTCTCCGAAGGGGTGGCCTACCGGAACCTGGGCCTGGTCATCACCGACGAGCAGCACCGCTTCGGCGTGGGCCAGCGCTCCGCCCTCTCCTCTAAGGCGGAGGGGCAGCCCCACGTGCTGGTCATGTCCGCCACCCCCATCCCCCGTACCCTGGCCCTGCTCATCTACGGCGACCTGGACGTGACCATTATTGATGAGCTGCCCCCCGGCCGCACCCCGGTGGAGACCTACCTGGTGGGGGAGGACAAGCGGCAGAGGATGTACAACTTCGTCCGCAAGCAGGTGGGGGAGGGCCATCAGGTCTATGTTATCTGCCCGGCCGTGGAGGAAGGGGAGAGCGACGGCATGAAGGCGGTGACCGCCTATGCCAGGGAGCTCTCCGAAAAGGTGTTCCCCGACCTGCGGGTGGCCTTTGTCCACGGCAAGCTGAAAAGCAGGGACAAGGAGGCGGTCATGTCCGCCTTCGGCCGGGGCGAGGTGGACGTGCTGGTGTCCACCACCGTGGTGGAGGTGGGGGTGGACGTGCCCAACGCCAACCTGATGGTCATTGAGAACGCCGACCGCTTCGGCCTCTCCCAGCTCCACCAGCTCCGGGGCCGGGTGGGCCGGGGCCAGTGGCAGTCCTACTGCGTGCTCATCACCGACAACCGTACCCCGGAGACCAGGGAGCGGCTGCGCTGCTTCTGCCAGACCACCGACGGCTTCAAGATCGCCGAGAAGGACTTGGAGCTGCGGGGCCCCGGCGACTTCTTCGGCCAGCGCCAGCACGGCCTGCCCGTTCTCCGGGCCGCCGACCTGGCGGGGGACACCCGGGTGCTCAAGGAGGCCCAGCAGGCCGCCAATGCCCTGCTGGCCCGGGATCCCGGCCTCTCCGCGCCGGAGGACCGCCCGGTGATGGAGAAGGTGCGCCGCCTCTTCCACGAGGAGGGGGACATCTTCAACTGATGGGGAGGTCTTTCCGCCCGGCGGCCCGGACTTTCGGCCCTGCCGGGAAGGGACGCGGGAAGAGACAAAATCTCCAAAACAGTAAAAAACTTTAATTTACTTTTTGCCTTTCTTCGTGTATAATAAACAGACCTTTGCTCGTTCCGACAAATTGCGACAGGAGGCCCCGGGAAATGGATATCTCTGCTGCTTTCGCCCAGTATGATAAGCAAAAAGATGTGGGGATCTGTGTCTATGATAAGGGCGGCCATTATATCTATCTGAACGATACCTTCCTGAAGATCTGAAAGGTGGAGCGGGAGGAGTATTTGGGGCTGACGCCCTATGACCTGTACAACAACAATTTGACCGACAAGTGCGTCATGGACGCGGTGCGGAAAAACCGGGCCACCACCACCGATGTGCAGACGGTCTTTTCCAAGGACGGCAAGACGGTGCTGCGCAAGCACCTGGTCACCCTGCGCCCCTTTTTTGACGAGGCGGGGGAGATCGAATACTATGTAGGCTACTACAAGGACTTGGAGTCCTTTACCGAGGAATATGACGACAAGACCGCCCCGCGGCACATCGACACAGACGAGCGGGGGTTCCGGGAGCTTATCGAGAAGGGGGCGGAGGAAGTCCCCTTCGTGGCGGTCAGCGAGAATATGAAGGCCCTTTGCCGGGCCGCCCGGCAGGTGGCCGACATCGGCTCCACCGTCCTGCTCACCGGCGAGACGGGGACGGGCAAGGAGGTCTTTGCCTCCTACCTCCACAATATCAGCAAGCGCCGCGACCACAACTTCGTGGTGGTGGACTGCACCGCCCTGCCGGAGAACCTGATGGAGAGCGAGCTGTTCGGCTACGAGAAGGGCACCTTCACCGGGGGCCTGTCCTCGGGCAAGAAGGGCCTTATCGAGAGCGCCGACAAAGGCACCCTCTTCCTGGACGAGATCAACTCCCTGCCCCTCACCCTCCAGGGAAAGCTGCTGCGGGTCATTGAGACCAAGTCCATCAAGAAGCTGGGATCGGTAAAGTCCCAGGAGGTGGATTTCCGGCTCATCGTGGCCACCAACGTGGATCTGGTGAAGTGTGTGGAGAACAAGGAGTTCCGCTCCGACCTCTACTACCGCTTGAACATCCTGCCCTTCCACCTGCCGCCCCTGCGGGAGCGGAAGGACGACATCCGCCCCCTGGTCAGCCGCTTTTTGAAGGAATTTCAGGAGCAGTACGGCATTGAACGGGAGCTGTCGGAGAACCTCTACCAGGAGATGCTGGAGTACGACTGGCCGGGCAATGTGCGGGAGCTGCGCAACTTTATCGAGCGCAGTGTGCTCATGGGCGCTACCTCCCTGGAGCTTCGGCGGGTCCCGGCCCAGGAGCCGGGACGGCGGACAGGCTCCCTGGTGGAGGCGGCCAACGAGGAGGAGGAAAAGGAGATGATCCTGGCCGCCCTGGCCGCCAACGGGAACCACCGAGAGCGGACGGCCCAGGCCCTGAACATCTCCCGGCGGACACTGCAGTATAAGCTGAAAAAGTACGGGATCACTTGACCACAGAAAAAGGGCGGGACTTCAAGTCCCGCCCTCTTTTTTTATTCCGGCTTGCCGTAGGTGGCCTTGAGCCAGTCCAGCTTCAGCTTTCCCAGGCTGTTTTTGGGTATCTGGGGCACAAAGGCGTAATATTTGGGCTGCTTGATGGTGGGCAGCCGATCCACCAGGAAGGCCGCCAGAGCTTCGGCGGTGAGCTGGGGATCCCGGGAGACCACCAGGGCCTTGCCCACCTCCCCCTTGTCGGGGTCGGGAACGCCGATGACGCAGGCGTCCTCCACGGCGGGGTGGCAGAGGATGGCCCCCTCGATCTCCGAGGGGAAGATGTTCTCCCCGTTGGTGATGAACATATTTTTCTTCCGGCCCACTACGTAGAAGAAGCCGTCCTCGTCCATCCGGGCCACGTCCCCGGTGTGGAGCCAGCCGTCGGGCATGGCCTTCCGGGTCTCCTCCGGGGCGTTCCAGTAGCCGGAGAAGAGAACGCCTCCCCGCAGGAGCAGCTCCCCCTCCTGGCCCACCGGGACAGGAAGGCCCTCCTCGTCCACGATGCGGGCCTCGTTGTAGGGCATCACCTTGCCGCAGGAGGTGCGCTTGGCCCGGAGCTGTTCCAGGGTCAGCTCCCCCACGGGGATGGACAGGTTGCCGGGGCCGGACTCGGTCATGCCGTAGCCGTTGCAGAACTGGACGCCCTTTTCCCAATACTTTTCCATCAGCTCCAGGGAGGGGGGCGCCGCCCCGCAGCGGCAGCGGGTGATGCTGGAGAAATCGGCCTGGGCGAAGCGGGGGTGGTCGGCCAGGCGGCGGTAGACGGTGGGCACCCCCCAGATCATGGTGGGCCGGGCCTGCTCGATGACGTCGAAGGTCTGCTCCACGTGGAATTTCCGGGCGAAAACCAGCTCGCCGCCGGCGTAGAGCAGAGGCATGGCGATGGTGTGCCAGGTGGCGGTGTGGAAGAAGGGCAGGTAGCCGAACATCACGTCGGTGTGGGTGAGGGAGTAGGTGTTCTGCTGGCCCATGGCGTTGAGCATGATGGCCCGGGCGGAGAGCATGGCCCCCTTGGGAAGGCCGGTGGTGCCGCCGGTGTGCATGAGCTGGATGATGTCCTCCGGGTCGATGGGCACCAGAGGGGGCGGGGCGTGGTCGGCGGCGAGGATGGCGTCGTACTCCGGCCCCAGGGGGATCCAGCGGCAGTGGGCCAGTTTTGGACGCAGGGCATCCACCTTCTCCTCATAGGCCGGGTCGTAGAAGACCACCCGGGGCGTCTCGTTTTCCAGCAGTCCTGCCAGCTCCTGGGGGGTCAGCAGGATATTGTAGGCGGTGGAGATGGCCCCCGTCCGGGCGGTGGCGTAGAACAGGTCGATGTAGACCATGTCGTTTCCCGAGCAGATGCCCACCCGGTCGCCCTTTTTCAGGGCGCAGTCCTTCACCAGGAAGCTGGCCAGGGCGTTGGCCCGGCAGGCCAGGTCGCCGTAAGTATACCGCTCCTTGCGGTCGAAGTCATAGACGGCGGGGGAGTGGGGGTGCCGCTCCAGGCGGCTGGTAAAGAAGCTGCTCACCACAGCTTGCTGGTAAGTCATGGGAAGACCTCCTTCGTTTTACGTTCAGAGCAGATATACACAGGCCAGACACCATAGCGGGATGGTGAGAAGGGACAGCAGGGTGGTAAAGATGACCAAGCGGCTGGCGAAGGGCGCGTCGGAGCCGTATTTGGCCCCCAGCATCACCGACAGGGTGCCCGCGGGCATCCCGGTGAGGAGGACGGCGGTGCCGGTGAGGATCACGTCCATGCCCAGCAGCTTGCACAGAAGGAACATCCCGCCGGGCATGAGGAAGAGCCGCAGCACGCTGTAGGTGGCGATGTCCCTGTCGATGAGCTTCCCTCTGGGGGCGCCGGCCAGCACCATGCCGATGAGCATCATGGACAGGGGGGTGGAGCAGCCGCCGATGGAGGTGAGGACTTTGCACACCAGCTCCGGGGGCCGCAGCTCCAACAGCATGATGGCTACCCCCAGCAGGGTGGTGAAGATACAGGGGTGGGTCAGCGTCCGGCGCAGGAAGTTCTTGGAGCCGTCGGCAGTGAAGTAGGAGATGCCCACGGAGAAGTTGTTGATGCGCTGGAAGATGAGGAAGATGGAGGCGTAGATGAGCCCCTGGTTGCCGAAGATACTGCCCACCAGGGGGAAGCCCAGGAAGCCGGAGTTGGAGACAATGATGGCGTAGCGCAGGATCGTCCGCCGCTTGGGGTCGGCCTTGGGGTAGAGGAACCGGCTGAGGACAATAGTGGCGACCTGAAGGGCCACCGAAGCGATGATGACATTGACAAAACCCCCGGCGGAAAAGGCGCCGATGTTCTTGATGAAGCAGTCCAGAATATAGCAGGGGAAAATAAGGTAGAGGATGAAGTCGGTGAGCTCCCCCCGGCCCTTCTCTGTGATGATGCCCTTTTTGATGGTGATGATGCCCAGGAGGATCATGATGAACATCATGCCCTCCAGCTCCAAAAGGTTCTGAATGTAAGTCATGACGGCGTCACCTCTCTTTTCTTGCCCAGGAGGAAGGCGGCCGCCCCTCCGGCGATGACCAGCAGGGCGGAAAAGCCCAGGGGAAGGCCGTAATCGTTGAGGTAGGCGGCGGCCTGGCCCACCATCACCGGCCCTCCTGCCGCCAGCAGGTAGTTGATGAGGCTCAGCTTGCCGTTGACCACGGCGAACCGCTTCTGCCCAAAGGTGCGGGACACGGTGAGGGGCAGGGCCACCGTCACAAAGCCCACCCCCAGCCCGAAGGCGGCGGCCCCCGCCCGGACGGGGAGGGAGGTGTCAAAAAGGCAGATGAGTCCCCCGCCCACCCCCACCAGAATGTTGCCGAAGCCCAGGGTCACATGGGCGGGCACCCGCTTTTCCGGGATGACCCCCATGAGCAGCCGCCCCCCAAGGCTGAACAGGGAGATGAGGGCGATGCAGTTGGCGCCGTAGGCGCTGGAAAAGCCCTTGTGCCGCAGGTAGATGACCAGATAGGCCATGATGGAGTAATAAATGTAGGTGCGGCTGGCGTAGTTGAAGAGGATGAGGCCGAAGGCCCGGCGGTCGATGGGGCCCTCCGGGGCAGCAGCCCCCGCGTCCTTGGGGCCGCTCTCTGCGGGGGGGAGCCCGTCGGGGTACTGGCCCAGCTCCTCCGGCCGGTCTACGATGAGTACCAGGGAGACCACCAGGGAGAGGGCGGCCATGGCGGCCACATACCGCCAGCCCCAAGTCCAGTCCCCGGCGGCCAGGAGCCGCTCTACAAGCTGGGGGGCCACGAAGCCGCCCACCGACCCGGCGGTGAGGACGATGGCCATGGCGAAGGACTTCTTTTTGTCAAACCAGTCGTTGATGGCGCTCTGCACCGGGACAAGCCCGGCAAAGCCCATGCCCGCGCCCACCACCAGCCCGTAGAGGAGCAGGAAGGAGAGGGCGCTCTGGGGCAAAAAGGCCAGGGCCAGGCTGGAGAAGACCACCATGGCGCTGCCCATGAGGAAGGTCAGCTTCACGCCCCGTTTGGAGATGAGCCGCCCCACCACCGGCCCCACCAGGCCGGAGACCAGGGTGCACATTGTCCCCGCGACGCCGATGTACTGCTCGGGGAAGCCCATGGCCTGCTGCATATTGGCGTTGATGACCGAGGCGCCGTAGAGCACCGTGCCGAACACGCAGAAGTAGAGGCACCACACCGCCGCCAGCATCACATATCCGTAAAAGAAGGGAAACCGTCGCTTCATGACCTGCACCTGTGCTTTCTGAAACAAGATAGGTATTTCATTAAAATAGCAAACGGTGTGCCAACTTGTGGATGAGAAAAGGGGCGGAAACAGGGGGGCGCGGCGGGAGAGAGATGTGCAATTTGTGCAATTTTGCACAAAAAGCGGTGAGATGCACAAATGTAAGGATCGAAATACCGGGGAAAGGCCCCGGGGGAGAGCTGGCACGGAGCTTGCTTTATAAAGTGGCAGAGCAAACACGTGGAAAGGGGAAGATCCAAATGATGACCATGGGAGTGGACGTGGGCTCCACGTCCTCCAAGACAGTGATCCTGCGGGACGGAAAGGAGATCCTGGCCAAGGCGGTGGTGTCCATGGGCACCGGCACCGCCGGGCCGGAGCAGGCCCTGAACCAGGCCCTGTCCCAGGCGGGGCTGGAGCGGAAGGACATCGGCTGCCTGGTGGCCACCGGCTACGGGCGGCTCACCTTCCCCGGGGCAGACCACCAGGTCAGCGAGGTGACCTGCCACGGCCGGGGGATATCCTTCCTGCTGCCGGAGGTGCGCACCGTCATCGACATCGGCGGCCAGGACGCCAAGGCCCTGCAGATCAATGAGAAGGGCAGGCTGATGAACTTCGTGATGAACGACAAGTGCGCCGCGGGCACCGGCCGGTTCCTGGACGTGATGGCCAAGGTGCTGGGCGTTCCGGTGGAGGGCCTGGGGGATCTGTCGGCCCAGGCGGAGCAGCCGGTGAGCATCAGCAACGTGTGCACCGTCTTTGCCGAGTCGGAGGTCATCTCCCACCTGGCGGCGGGGGCCAAGCTCAGCGACATCGCCGCTGGCATCCACATCTCGGTGGCCCGCCGGGTGGCCGCCCTGGCCATGCGGGTGGGGGTAGAGGGCCAGGTGGCCATGAGCGGCGGCGTGGCCCTGAACCAGGGGGTCGTCCGGGCCATGGAGGCGGAGCTGAAGCGGCCCATCCAAGTCCACCCCGACGCCCAGCTGGCGGGGGCCCTGGGGGCGGCCCTGCTGGCCGCGGAGCGGGCCGGATAAGGCGGAGCCCTCCCGCCCAGGTGCAATGTGCACAGGGGATGGGAAGGGGTGCAGAAACTTTGTGCAATTTTGCACAAAGCGGCGGCGGCCCCACATCCCCCGGAGAGAAAAAACCGGCTCTGCCGGCAGAAAAAAAGGCCGCCGGGGCGGCTGGCTCAAAATTGGCACGGGAGTTGCTAATTATATGGGCAAACAGAACTTAGGTTCGCAATACAAGGAGGAAACAGAACAATGGTCAACAATTATTATCTGCTCACCGACGAGGAGAAGGATCTCCAACTCATGGTGCGGGACTTCATGAACAAAGAGGTGAAGCCCGTAGTCGCCGAGTGCGACGAGAAGAGCGAAGTCCCCATGGAGGCGGTGAAGAAGGCCATCGGCATGGGTCTGCACTGCATGAACATCCCCGAGGAGTACGGCGGCATGGGCCTCACCGCCCGCATGATGACCGTCATCCGGGAGGAGTTCGGCAAGGTGGACGCCGGCTTCAGCGTCACCCTGGGCAACAACGGCCTGGGCTCCACCCCCTGCATGGTCTTCGGCACCGAGGAGCAAAAGCGCAAGCTGGCCGACATCGTTGTCCCCGGCGGCTTCTCCCCCTTCTGCCTGACCGAGTCCTCTTCCGGCTCCGACGCCGCCTCCCTGCGCACCACCGCCGTGCGCAAGGGCGACGAGTACGTCATCAACGGCAGCAAGTGCTTCATCACCAACGCCGAGCTGGGCGGCATCTACACCGTCTTTGCCTATACCGATAAGGAGAAGGGCACCCGGGGCGGTATGTCCTGCTTCCTGGTGGAGCGGGACCGGGCCGGCGTCTCGGTGGGCAAGCACGAGAACAAGATGGGCCTGCGCACCAACACCACCGCCGACGTGGTCTTTGAGGACGTGGTCATCCCCGCCGCCAACCGCATCGGCGAGGAGGGAGAGGGCTTCCGCATCGCCATGAAGACCCTGGAGCGCTCCCGCCCCCTGGGCTCCTCCACCGCCGTGGGCATCTCCCAGGCCTGTATCGACATCTGCGTGGACTACGCCAAGCAGCGCATCATCTTCGGCAAGCCCATGTCCGCCAAGCAGGCCATCCAGTTCATGATCGCCGACATGGACATCCAGACCCAGGCCGCCCGCCAGATGTGCATGTACGCCTCCACCCTCATTGACCAGGGCATCTACGACGGCCGCGTGGGCGCCGCGGTGAAGACCTTCTGCAGCGACACCGCCATGAAGGTGACCACCGACGCCGTCCAGGTGCTGGGCGGCTACGGCTACTCCAAGGAGTACCCCGTGGAGAAGATGATGCGTGACGCCAAGCTCTACCAGATCTTCGAGGGCACCAACCAGATCCAGAGAGTGGTCATCTCCGGCCAGCTCTTTAAATAAGAGGGGAGGATGGCATATGGGTCCCCTGGAAGGTATTAAAGTCCTTGATCTTTCCAATTTCCTGGCGGCCTCCACCGCCGGGCGCATCATGGCCGAGTGGGGCGCCGACGTCATCAAGATCGAGCCCCTGATCGGCGACACTTACCGCAACAACGGCCCCTACATGAACATCCCCATCTACGACCGGGGCCAGACGGGCAACCCCAGCTACGACAACGAAAACGGCAACAAGCGCTGGCTGGCCCTGAACCTGAAGAGCGAAAAGGGCATGGCAGTGTTCCGCAAGCTGCTGTCCACCGCCGATGTGCTCATCACCAACTACCGCCCCGGCGCCCTCAAAAAGCTGGGCATCTCCTACGACGACCTGAAGGAGGAGTTCCCCCGGCTGGTCTTCGGCTCCATTCTGGGCTACGGCAAGAAGGGCCCTGCCAGCGGCAAGCCCGGCTTTGACTACACCGCCTTCTATGCCCGTTCCGGCCTCATGGCCGACGCGGCCCCCCGGGGGGGCGACCTGGTGAACACCGTGGCCGGCCTGGGCGACCACTTCGCCGCCACCGCCCTGGTGGCCGGCATCAACGCCGCCCTTGTCCGCCGCTCCACCACCGGCAAGGGCGACCTGGTGGAGGCCAGCCTCTTCCAGGCCGGCTGCTTCGCCCTCAGCTCCGGCTTCCTGTCCGCATACAGCGGCAAGCCCTGGCCCCGCACCCGCTTTGAACCCAACAACTCCACCTCCAACACCTATAAGTGCAAGGACGGGGAGTGGTTCTACCTGGCCGCCACTGCCTACGACAAGCAGTGGGCCGACGTGGCCACCAAAGTCCTGGGCCGTCCCGACCTGGCCACCGACCCCCGGTTCGTCACCCGGAAGGCGGTGGAGGAGCAGGGCACCATGGAGGAGCAGGTGCGCATCATGGACGAGATCTTCGCCACCAAGACCTACGCCGAGTGGGCCAAGATCATGACCGACGCCGACATCGCCTTCGAAAAGGCCCAGCACTTCACCGAGCTGGTGGAGGATCCCCAGGCCCTGGAGAACGAGTACATCTTCTACCACGAGTACCCCAACGGCAAGAAGGCCCCCTTCGCCCACGCCCCGGCGGCCATCGCCTCCTGCCCCTGGCCGGAGTTCAAGCCCGCCAAGCTCACCGGCGGCGACACGGAGGAAGTGCTGAAGGAGATGGGCTATTCCGAAGAGGAGATCAAAGCCCTCATGGAGGGCGGCGACGTGGCTGGGCCCACCATCACGGTGAAATAAAAGTAGGGGAGGAGAGCAACAGATGTTCATTGATTTTCCTGCGGTAAACGCCAAAATGGAGGGACTGGATCAGGTGGTTCTTCCCCGGATGGTAAAGATTCGCCAGAAGTACGACCCCTATCAGATCCAGGACGTGCCCGGCCACCTGCGCCGGGAGCTGGAAGGCAAGGTCAAGGACAAGGGTTCCCTGGCAGGAAAGGAGATCGCCATTACGGCGGGCAGCCGGGGCATCCCCTTCTATCAGGAGATCACCAGAACTCTGGTGGACTGGCTGAAGGCGCAGGGGGCCAAGCCCTTCATCGTCCCCTCCATGGGCAGCCACGCCGGAGCCACCGCGGAGGGCCAGGTGGAGATGCTGGCCACCTACGGCATCACAGAGGAGAACATGGGCTGTCCCATCCGGGCCTCTATGGAAGTAGAGGAGCTTGGAGTTTTGGAGGATGGCACCCCCATCTACTGCGACAAGTACGCCTATCACTCCGACGGCATCGTGGTGGTCAACAAGGTCAAGCCCCACACCAGCTTCAAGGGCCCCCACGAGAGCGGTCTGCTCAAAATGATGGTCATTGGTCTGGGCAAGCACAAGGGAGCGGCCACCATCCATATGCGGGGCTATGAGGAATTTTCCCGCCTCCTGCTGGAGGGCGGCGGGCTGTACCTGAAAAAGGCCCCCATCCTCTTCGCCGTTGGCCTGGTGCAGAACGCCTACGACGACATCAGCGACCTGGAGGTCATCGAGAAGGAGAACATCATCGCGCGGGACGCCGCCCTGCTGGAGATCGCCAAGGCCAAGCTGGCCAAGTTCAAGTTCCCCGACACCGACGTGCTCATCATCGACCAGATCGGCAAGAACATCGGCGGCGCGGGCTTCGACCCCAACGTGGTGGCCCGCCGCGACCGCATCTACCCCGGCGCCCTGGTGAGCCAGAACATCTTCGTCCGGGGCCTCACCCAGGAGACCCACCACAACGCCAGCGGCATCGGCACCATTGAGGTCACCACCCTGCGCTGTGTCCGTGACGTGGACTGGGCCATCACCTGGACCAACATGATGACCGCCAATTTCCTCCCCGGCTGCCGCATCCCCTGCTTTGCGGAGAACGACCGGGAGGCCCTGCGCTGGGCCATCCGCACCTGCACCGGCATCGACTATTCCGACGCCCGGGTGGTGCGCATCAAGGACACCATGCACATGGAGGAGATCCAGGTGTCGGAAAACCTGGCCCGTGAACTTCAGGGCCGGGACGACGTGGAGATCCTCTCGGAGCCCTTCGACATCGATTTCGGCGCCGACGGCTATATCAAGGACTGAATCGAGGGAGACTATGGAAGAAAAAGTGACCCAGGCGGCCCCCGGGGCCGCCCCGCAGAAGCCCAAAAAGCCGCTGCCCAAGTCCCGCATCATGGTGGGCGAGCAGCTGGCAAAGCTCTATCAGGACACCATAGACGCCAAGGCCCGGGGGGAGAAGATCGGCTGGTCCGCCTCCATCTTTCCCCAGGAGATCGCCGAGGCCCTGGGCCTCTATATCGTCTACCCGGAGAACCAGGCCGCCGGCTTGGCCGCCCGGCACCAGTCCGACGACCTTTTGGCCCACGCCGAGGCCGCCGGCTACAACATGGACATCTGCTCCTACGCCCGCACCAGCCTGGCCTACATGGACACCCTGACGGCGGAGAGCAACAACATGCCCAAGCCCGACTTCGTGCTGTGCTGCAACAACATCTGCAACCAGCTGACCAAGTGGTTTGAGAACCTGGCGCACCAGTTCCAGGTGCCCATGTTCCTCATCGACACGGTCTATAACTATGACCCCTGCGCCTCCGAGGAAAAGGTGAAGTACGTCCGCGCCCAGATCGACGACCTCATCCACGGCCTGGAGGAGATCTCCGGCAAGAAGATGGACTACGACAAGCTCACCGAGGTCATGCGCATCTCTCAGCGCAACAAGGATCTGTGGCGGGAGGCCAACGAGCTGCTGGCGGCCAAGCCTGCCCCGCTGGCCGGCTTCGATCTCTTCAACTATATGTCCTGCATGGTCTGCAACCGGGGCAAGGAGAGCACCACCGCCGTCCTGGAGCAGCTCATCTCCGAGATCAAGGAGAACATCGCCCAGGGCAAGAGCACCTTCCCCGTGGAGGAGGAGTACCGGGTCTTCTGGGAGGGCATCGCCTGCTGGCCCTATCTGGGCCACACCTTCAAGACCCTGAAAAAGTACGGCATCAACATGGTGGCCACCGGCTACGTGAATGCCTGGGGCCTGGAGTACGAGCCCGGCGACCTGGACGGCCTGGCCCGGGCCTATATCGACCTTCCCAACAACAATAATAACCTGGAGACGGTGGTGGCCCGCCGCATCGAGGCCCACAAAAAGTTCCAGGTGGACGGCACCATCTACCACGTCAACCGCAGCTGCAAGGTGATGGACTGCCAGCAGTATGAGACCCAGCGCCGCATCTCGGAGGCCACGGGTATCCCCTTCACCTCCTTCGACGGCGACCAGGCCGACTTCCGGGCCTACAGCGAGGCCCAGTACGAGACCCGCATCCAGGGCCTTGTGGAAGTGATGGAGCAGCGCAAGAAAGAGCGGGAAGGGGGGAAGGGCTGATGGATATCCAAGCGATCCTGTCCCAGCTTTCCTTTGCGGCGGAGAATCCCCGCAAGATGCTGGAGGAGCAGCTCGCCCAGGGCAAGAAGGTGGTGGGCTGTTTCCCCTCCTACACCCCGGAAGAGCTGGTGGACGCCGCCGGCATGGTGCCCTTCGGCGTCTGGGGCGCCCAGATGGAGCCCTACCTGGCCAAGAAGTACCTGCCGGTCTTCGCCTGCCCCATCCTCCAGTCCTCTCTGGAGATGGGCCTGTCCGGCAAGCTGGACGGCCTGTCGGCGGTGGTGATCCCCACCCTGTGCGACACCTTCCGCTGCATCACCCAGGACTGGCTGGCGGGCGTGCCCCACATCCCCATGATCCCCGTGTCCTATCCCCAGAACCGCACCGACGCGGGCATCCGCTTCCTGCGGTCTGAATTTGCGGTGGTGAAGGGCAAGCTGGAGGAGGTCTGCGGCCATCCCATCACCGATGAGGATATCAAAAAGAGCATCCGGGTCTATAATGAGCATACCGCCGTCATGCGGGAGTTCACCGCCGTGGCCAACGAGCACCTGGATATCATTGACCCGGTGATGCGCCACCATGTGATGAAGAGCGCCTGGTTCATGCCCAAGGCGGAGCACACCCGCCTCATGCGGGAGCTGGTCACCGCCCTGAAGGCCACCCAGCCCACCTGCTTCAAGGGCCGCCGCGTTCTCCTCTCCGGCATCGCCGCCGAGCCTGACAGTCTACTGCAGATCCTGACGGATAACAACGTAGCCGTGGTGGGCGACGATCTGGCCCAGGAGAGCCGCCAGTACACCGCCCCCATCCCCGAGGGCCAGGGAGATCCGCTCCTGCGCCTGGCGGGTAAATGGCGCGGGCAGCTCTGCTCTCTGGCGCACGACGAGGGAAAGGGACGCGTTGATATGCTGGTGGATATGGCCAATGTGACCAGCGCCGACGGCATGATCTTCTGCCAGATGAAGTTCTGCGATCCTGAGGAGTATGATTATCCCCTTATCTCCCGGGCACTAAAGGAGATCGGCGTGCCCACTCTCTGCCTGGAGGTAGACCAGCAGCCAGGCAGCACCGAACAGATCAGAACACGGCTCCAGACCTTTGCAGAAATGTTGGGCTGAGCAGTGTGATGATAAATAGACAATCAAAAACGAAGAGGAGGAAAACACAATGAATCGAAGCAAACTGATCGCCCTGTCCCTGTCCGCAGCTATGTTGCTGGGCACCCTCACCGCCTGCGGCGGCGGCGCCACTGAGAGCCAGGCTCCCACTGAGTCCAAGGCCGCCGATCCCGCCCCGGCCCAGAGCCAGGCTGTCGCTTCCGGCAGCTACAATGTGGATAACATTGAGACCCTGACCATGAAGGTCAACACCTCCGCCAAGGCCTCCACCCTGGAGCTGCCCGGCTATGGCGCCGGCATCAAGTACTTCTGCGATGAGGTGGAGAAGCGCTCCAACGGCAAGGTAAAGCTCCAGCTGTTCCTGGACGCCCAGCTGGGCGGCTCCGCTGACGAGATGATCGGCGGCTGCCAGACCGGCGCGTTCGAGTTCATCACCCTGAACCAGGGCTCTTGGGGCGGTTATACCGACGGCTTCATGCCCTTTAACTTCCCCTTCCTGTTCCCCAACGAGGAGGCCGCTTTTGAGTTCATGGACGGCCCCCAGGGCGAGAAGATCACCCAGAAGATCCTGGACGATACCGGTATCCGTGTGCTGGTCTACTATGACATGGGCTTCCGTCACCTGACCACCAAGAGCACCGATGTCCACACCGCCGACGACATGAAGGGCCTGAAGCTGCGCACCCAGAACGATCCCTACCAGATCGCCGCTATGGAGGCCCTGGGCTGCTCCGTCACTCCTGTGGCTTATTCCGAGCTGTTCTCCGCCCTGCAGCAGGGTCTGGTGGAGGCCCAGGAGAACCCCCTGAGCAACATCGTGGTCAACAAATACTATGAGGTTCAGGATTACCTGACTCTCACCGGCCATACCTACACCCTGACCACCATGGCTGTCAGCGAGGATGTGTGGCAGAGCTTCTCCCCCGACCTCCAGGCTCTGATGCTGGAAGTGGCCGAGGACGCCACCAAGATGTGCCGGGAGGGCCTGCTGGCCCAGGAGCAGACCTACCTGGATGAGCTCTCCGCGCAGATGAACGTGTACGAGCCCACCGACGCCGAGAAGGCTACCTTCAAGGAGAAGGCCGCCACTACCTGGCCCACCATCGAGGAGAAGATCGGCTCTGAGTGGTATAACGAGATCATCGACGAAGTCAACCGCATCACTGGCTGATAAGAGAACCCGTGCTATGGGCGGCCGACCTTGGGTCGGCCGCCCGGCACAGAAAGCGAGGGATTTTCCGTGAAGGAGAAAGGCTCCTTTAACCTGAAAAAATTTCTGAATGAGTTTGAGATCTATTTCGGCGCCATCATCTTTATCGCCATGACCGTCCTGCTGTTTATTCAGGTGGTCACCCGGTATTTGCTCCATCGTTCCTTTACCTGGACGGAGGAGATCGCTACCATCTTCTTTGTGTGGATGGTCTATCTGGGCGTGTGTTCCGCCGTTCTGCGCCGGAAGCATCTGCGCATTGACGCCTTTGTGGAGGCCATGCCCTTCAAGGTAAAAAAGGTGTTGCTTATCATCTCCAACATCATTTTCATCGCCTTTTTGATCTACCTGATCTTCCCCCTGATGAAGATGGTGCAGAACTACGCCTCTCGCGGCGCCGCTACGCCTCTGCTCAAGTTCCCCAACGCTGTGGCTTATGGCATGCTGCCCCTCACCTTTGCCCTGACCTGTATCCGGCTGGTTCAGGAGATCATCCGTCTGGCAAAGGAAAAGGAAGAGGATCTGGGCGTGTCCAAGCCCACCATTGATATGGCCGCTCTGGAAAGTGAAGCCGCTGCGCTCCAGGCCCAGAAGGCTAAGAAAGTGGAAGGAGGGAACTGATCATGCCTTATGCCATCATGTTTGGCTCCATGTTCCTGATGCTGCTCATCGGCGTACCCATCGGCATCGCACTGGCCGGCTCCATGATCCTGCTGCTCTTTGTCGACCCTGTCACCAGCATGACCTTTATCACCCAGGCCATGTACACCGGCGTGGGCAACTTTACCCTGCTGGCCCTGCCCTTCTTCATCATTTCCGGTTCCATCATGGAAAAGGGCGGCATTTCCAAGCGTATCGTCAGCTTTGCCAACTCTCTGCTGGGTAACACCACCGGCGGTCTGGGCATGGTGTCCATCCTTGCCTGTATGTTCTTCGGCGCCATCTCCGGCTCCTCCCCCGCCACCGTGGCGGCCATCGGCGGTATCATGATCCCCCAGATGATCCGGGCCGGCTACGATAAGTACTATGCCACCGCCCTGTGCGCGGTGGCCGGCGGCCTGGGCGTCATTGTGCCTCCCAGCTATCCCCTGGTGGTTTACGGCATCACCAATAACGTCTCCATCAGCGACCTGTTCATGGCCGGCTGGGGCCCCGCCATCCTGGTAGGCGCTCTGCTGATGATCGTCAACTACTTCTACTCCAAAAAGCACGGCTACACCGGCACCGACGTAAAGTTCTCCGTGGGCAATGCCCTTAAGGAGCTGTGGAATGCCAAGTGGGCCATGCTGATGCCCGTCATCATCCTGGGCGGCATCTACTCCGGCGTCTTTACCGCCACCGAGGCCGGCGTGGTAGCCACTGTCTACGGCATTGTCATCGGTAAGTTCGTGTACCGGGAGCTGTCCTTTACCGAGCTTTGGAAGATGTACAAGGACAATGTGCCCTTTATCGGCGGCATGATGTTCGTCTTCGCCCCCGCCGCCAGCCTGGGCGCCGTGTTCTCCATGATGGGCGTGACCGCCGCCATCCAGGAGTTCTTCCTGGGCATGTCCAACAGCCTGATCGTGGTCATGATCCCCATTTTCATCCTGCTGTTTATTGTGGGTATGTTCGTTCAGACCACGCCTGCCATTGTCATTTTCGCCCCCATCCTTCTGCCCATCGTCGAGTCTCTGGGCATGGATCCCATCCAGTTCGGTCTGGTCATGGATCTGTCCCTGGCCATCGCCTTTGTCACCCCGCCTGTGGCGGCCAACCTTTTCGTTGCCACCTCTATGACGGGCTTGGGCATGTTGGATATTGTAAAGAAAGCAGTCCCCTTCATCATCATGCTGTTCCTTGCCATGGTTTTGGTGGCCTATGTCCCCGCTATCTCTATGGGCTTCCTGCATCTGTTTAAGTAACGTTAGCAAAGGAGTCGTTTTCCCAATGAAAGTAACAAGTGTCGATATTTTTGAATGTACTACGGGCAATCCCCTTCTCGATCCCATTTTTGTCCGCGTGAACACCGACGAGGGCATCTCCGGCTTCGGCGAGGTGGGCTTTGCCTATGGCAAGAGCAAGTATGGCGGCATCGGCCAAGTCCGGGATCTGGCCAAGCTGATGATCGGCTGGGATCCCATGGACAACGAAGCCCTCTGGGAGATGTACAAGCGCAACACCTTCTGGGGCCAGGGCCGTGACTGCGGCGGCGTGGTGTTCCAGGGCGCGGTCAGCGCGCTGGACATCGCCACCTGGGACATCAAGGGCAAGGCCCTGGGCGTCCCCTGCTACAAGCTGCTGGGCGGCAAGACCAATCCCAAGATCCGGGCCTATGCCAGCCAGCTCCAGTTTGACTGGGGCAAGGAGCACCGCAACATCTCCGACCCCAAGGATTACGCCAAGGCCACGGAAAATGCCCTGGCTGAGGGTTATAGCTGTATCAAGGTGGATCCCATGTGTGTCAAGCCCAACGGCGTCTACGCCCGCGAGCCCCGTCCCGATCCCAACTGGCGGATGCGCGGCTCCCTCTCTCCCAAGACCATGCAGGTGGCCTATGACCGTGTGAAGGCCATGCGGGACGTGGATCCCGACCTGGACATCATCATCGAGCTCCACGCCTTCCCCGACATGAACACCGCCATTCAGCTGGGCCAGAAGCTGGAGGAGCTGGGCATCTTCTATCTGGAGGAGGCCACCGACCCCACCAACGTCCAGTGCATGAAGCAGGTTCGGGACAAGCTGAGTATGCCCATCGCCACCGGCGAGCGCATGGCCACCCGCTGGGCTTTCCTGCCCTACCTGGAGGCGGGCGCCGTCCAGGTGGTGCAGCCCGACCTGTGTGTCTGCGGCGGCCTCACCGAGGGCAAGAAGATCTGCGACCTAGCCGCCATCTACGACGCCAGCGTCCAGATCCACGCCTGCGGCGGCCCCATCTCCACCGCCGCCGCCCTCCAGCTGGAGGCGGCCATCCCCAACTTCATCATCCACGAAGTCCACGAGGGCGGCCTGAAGCCCGAGATCCGGGCCCTGTGCACCAACGACCACCAGCCCGTCAACGGCTTCTACGATGTGCCCGAGCTGCCCGGCATCGGCCAGGAGCTCACCGAGAAGACCATGAAGGAAGCCACCGTCATCACCATCAAATAAGCAGATCACACACTCTCTCTTTACACACTCTCTTTATACTCTCTTTGACTTAAGCCCTACATAAAAAGCCCTGCCTCGTTTCAAACGAGGCAGGGCTTTTTATAATATGTTGTCCCAGTCAAAAAATACTTCCCACGCCGGTGAGCTGCTCCTTCAGATCGGCCCGGAAGTCGGGGGCGTCGGGGTCTAAGCTGTTGAAGGTGACCCCGTCGGAGCCTGCCTTGCCGGTGGAGTGGATGTACCGGCCGTCCCCCATGTACATGGCCACATGGCCGGGGAAGAAGAGGAGGTCGCCCGCCTTGGCGTCCTTTAGCTCGATGGCGTGAACAGGGAAGCCCTCCCGGATGGAGGCGTCCCGCCAGATGACGATGCCGTTCAGAAGATAGCTCATGGACACCAGCCCCGAGCAGTCGATGCCCAGGGGGCTCTTGCCACCCCAGCGGTAGTGGGTGCGCCGGTAGAGCATGGCGGTGTCCACCAGACGCTGGCGGAGTTCCTCCTCCGGCAGGTCGATGGGCTTGTCATAATAGGTGTCCAGCCAGCTTCCCCGGACGTAGCCCTCGCTGCCGTCCACCAGCTCCACCTCCTGCCAGCCGGAGGGCTCCCCGGTCTTGGGGTCGGTCTCCGGCGGCGCGGTCACCGCCACCACCGCCCCGGTGGGGAGGGTGATGTAGGGCCAGGACTGCACCTTGGGATGGTGCATCACGTCGCAGGTATTTTTGTGGAGGATGACTTTCTTGGGCAGGGCCGCCCACTTTTCCGCGGTGTCGTCCCCGATGCACAGGCAGCTTACCGGGGCGTAGCCCTCGTAGCGGTAGTGGGTGCGCACCTTCCAGTAGCCGGGAGTGGTCTGCTCCAGCACCTCCAACACCATGCCGTAGAGGGCCTCGTCCGCCAGCTCGCAGTCGTGGCGGGGCGCCGACATCAGGGGACAGATGGGGGCATTCACAACGGCTTTCATACGCAGACCTCCAGTGTTTTCTCGTCGGCGTCCATCTCCACCACCGCCCCCATAGGCAGGGACATGGTGGGCAGCACGTGGCCCGCCGGGAGGGCGGAGAGCACCGGCTTGCCGGAGGGGAGCACCGTCTCCCGAATGATCTCCTCCAGGGTGAGGGCCCGGTCGGGGTGCTCCGGCTCGCAGTTGGCCCAGGCCCCCAGCAGAACGCCGGCACAGTCGTCGAACTTGCCCGCGTTGCGCAGCTGGGTCAGCATCCCATCGATGCGGTAGGTCTTCTCGTCCACATCCTCCAAAAAGAGGATCTTCCCCCGGGTGTCGATCTCCCAGGGGGTGCCCAGGCTGTCCCGCAGCAGGGACAGGTTGCCGCCGCAAAGAGTCCCCTTGGCTTTGCCGGGGGCCAGGGCCTCCACCTCCGGCAGCAGGGGCATAGGGCCGGTGAGGGCGCCGAAGAGGGCCCGGCGCAGGTAGGTGGAGGTGTACTCGTCCAGGCCCTGGTACCACTCGGTGGAGGGCATGGGGGTGTGGTAGGTCACGAACCGGCAGACCTGGTTGAAGGCGGTGTGAAGGGCGGTGACGTCGGAGTACCCGGCAAAGAGCTTGGGGTGCCGGGCGATGTCCCGCAGGTTCAGCAGGGGCAGTATCCGGTGGGCGCCGTAGCCCCCCCGGATGCAGATGACCCCCTGGATGTCCGTGTCGGCAAAGGCATCCTGAATGTCCTTGGAGCGCTGGGCGTCGTCGGCGGCAAAGTAGCCGTGACGGTTGACATAATAACAGGAAGGGAAGACCACCGGCTCCAGCTCAAGGGCCTTGACCGCGTCAATGGCGGGCTGAAGACGGTCTTCCGGCACAGCGGATGCAGGGGCCACCAGGGCTACCCGCGCGCCGGGATAGAGTGAATTTGGAGTTAACATAAATTTTACACACCTCGTTCCCAAACTGGCAACACAGGGGCGGCGATAAGCCGCCCCTGCCATGTCTCAACAAAGGGAGTTATTGTCCCAGCACCTTTCGGTAGCCCTCCAGCTCCCGGCGGCTGCCCCGGACGAAGTGGCCCGGCTCCAGCTCCTCCCAGAGGGGCGGGTCATCTTCAGTATATCCGTGCTGGGTGGGGTCGTAGACCACCAGCTGCTTTTTCCGCTCGCTCTCCGGGTCGGGCATGGGGATGGCGGAGAGAAGGGCCCTGGTGTAGGGGTGGAGGGGGTGGGCGAAGAGCTGTTCGCTCCCCGCCAGCTCCATGAGCTTGCCCTTGTAGATGACCCCGATGCGGTCGGAGATGAACCGTACCACGCTCAGGTCGTGGGCGATAAAGAGGTAGGTGAGTCCCCGCTCCTTCTGGAGCCGGGACATGAGGTTCAAGACCTGGGCCCGGATGGACACGTCCAGAGCGGAGATGGGCTCGTCGGCGATGATGAACTGGGGCTCCATGATAAGGGCCCGGGCGATGCCGATGCGCTGGCGCTGGCCGCCGGAGAACTCGTGGGGGAAGCGGCTTGCGAACTCGGGGAGGAGGCCCACGTCGGCCAGGGCCTGGGAGACCTTCTCCTGCCGCGCTTCCTCGCTCAAATGCTCCCCCAGGGCGTAGAGGCCCTCGGAGACGATATAGTCCACCTTGGCCCGCTCATTGAGGGAGGCCATGGGATCCTGGAAGATCATCTGGATATTCTTGATGATACGCCGGTCGGTCTCCCGGCTCACCTTGCCGGAGATGACCTCCCCCTGGTACTTCACCGTGCCGCCGGAGACCGGGTTCACCCGGATGATGGCCCGGCCGATGGTGGTCTTGCCGGAGCCGGACTCTCCCACCAGGCCGAAGGTCTCTCCTTTGTAGATGTCGAAGGAGACCCCGTCCACGGCGGTGAAGGGGTGCCGCTTATTGCCGAAGGTGACCTGGAGGTCTTGCACCTCCAGCAGCTTTTCCCGTGTTTCAGCCATGGGGATAGCCCCCCTTCTGCCGCAGCTGGCGGATGTGCTCCGGGGGCTCCACCTTGGGGGCGCGGGGGTCTAAGAGCCAAGTCCGGGCCTTATGGGTGGGGGAGACCTGGAAGAAGGGAGGCCGCTCCACAAAGTCGATGTTCAGGGCCTGGGGATTCCGGGGGGCAAAGGCGTCCCCGTGTACCTCGTAGAAGAGGTTGGGAGGGGTGCCCTGGATGGAGTAGAGGTCCTGCCCCTTCACCCCCAGCTGGGGCAGGGAGGAGAGGAGGGCCCAGGTGTAGGGGTGCTTGGGGTCGTAGAAGACCTCCTCGCACCTGCCCACCTCCACGATGTCCCCGGCGTACATGACGGCGATGCGGTCAGCCACATTGGCCACCACACCCAGGTCATGGGTGATGTAGATGGTGGTGAGGTCCAGCTTCTTCTGCAGGGCCTTGATAAGATCCAATATCTGGGCCTGGATGGTCACGTCCAGGGCGGTGGTGGGCTCGTCGCAGATGAGCACCTTGGGCCGGCAGGCCACGGCGATGGCGATGACCACCCGCTGGCGCATACCGCCGGAGAACTCGTGGGGGTACTGCCTGTACCGCCGCTCCGGCTCGTCGATGCCCACGGCGGCCAGGGCGTCCATGGCGGCCTTCCTGGCCGCCTCGCCCTTGAGGCCCTGGTGAAGGAGCACCGCCTCGGTGATCTGGTCGCCGATGGTCTTCAGGGGGTTCAGGGAGGTCATGGGATCCTGCATCACCATGGCGATCTCCTTGCCCCGGATGGTGAGCCATTCCTTTTCCGTTTTGAACTGGGCCAGGTCTTTCCCGCCGTACCAGATGTGGCCGCCGGTGATGGCGCCGTTGGCGTCCAGCAGGCCCATGGCGGACTTGGTAAACACGCTCTTGCCGGAGCCCGACTCCCCCACGATGGCCAGGGACTCCCCCTGCATCACGTCCAGGGAGATGCCCCGGATGGCGTTGAGCACCTGGCCCCGGAGGGTAAAGCGGATCTCCAGCTCCTCGAAGGAGAGGATGGCGTTTTCATTTGGCATAAGAAGGGCCTCCTCTCAATTCACATGGTTCTTGGGGTCTGCCGCGTCGGCAAAGGCGTTGCCGATGATATAGAAGGAGATGGTGATGGTGGCCAGGATGACCACGGGGATGAAGAGCTGATAGCGCAGGGCCGCCTCGCCCATGACCTTCCGCCCCGCCTCCACCAGGTTGCCCAAAGTGGGGGTCTCCAGGGGCACGCCCAGTCCGATATAGGTGATGAACACCTCGTTGTTGATGGCCGCCGGGATGGCCAGGGCCATGCGCATGGTGATGATGCTCACCAGATAGGGCAGCAGGTTCTTGGTGATGATGCGTCCGGTAGAGGTGCCCAGGCACCGGGAGGCCAGGTTGTAGTCCCGGTCCCGGATGATGACCACCTGGTTGCGGATGAACCGGGCGGTGGCCAGCCAGGAGGTCAGGCACATGGCGAAGATCATGGTGCCCATGCCCGGCCGGAGCACATAGGAGATAATGACCACGATGAGGGTCTGGGGCACATTGTCAAAGATGTTGTAGAGCTCGGTGAAGAGGAAGTCTAGCTTGCGCACATAGCCCCACAGGACTCCCACCAGAATGCCCAGCAGGGCGTCCACACAGGCCACGGAGAAGCCGATGAACAGGCTGTTGCGGGTGCCCGACCAAATTTGGCTCCACAAGTCCTGGCCGATGGAGTTGGTGCCGAACCAGAACTCCTCGCCGGGGGCCCGGTCGGTGGCCCGGGACACCTTCATCACCGGGTTGCCCTTCTCGTCCAGCACCGGCTTGCGGGTGAAGAGGTTGATCTCCGCCTGCTCCACATAGTAGATGGTGTTGGGCTCCCGGTCGTAGGGGAGGAGGGGCTCCAGGAAGGTGAACAGCAGAGTGGCCAGAATGACGCACAGAAAGAACATGGCCACCCGGTTCTTGCGGAAGGCCCGCAGGGTGGAGCGCCAGTAGGAGTAGTCGGAGTAGCCCCCCCGCTCTCCGGCGCCGGGGTCGTAGGGGGCGAACTGGAACAGCTCCTCCTGGGTGAACTGCCGCTGGGCCTGCCGGTCCAGACTGTCGGCCAGGGCCTGGGTCTTGCTGTCCTTGATGCGGAAAATCGCCATTACCGGCCACCTTCTTTCTTGCCCAGCGTGATACGGGGATCCAGCACAGCCATAAGGATATCGCCCACCAGCAGTCCCGCGATGGAGATGGCGGCGTAGAGGAGCACCAGGGCCTGCACCAGAGTGTTGTCCTGGATCTGGATGGCGTTGACCAGCAGGCCGCCCATGCCGGGGATGGAGTAAAGGCTCTCCACGTAGAGGGAGCCCATCAAAGTCAGAATGACCGAGGTGGGGATGAACTGCACCAGGGGCACAAAGGCGTTGCGGAACACGTGCCTGCGGGAAATTTCCGCCGTGGGCACGCCCTTGGCCCGGGCCAGCTTCACGTAGTCCTTGTTGGCCTCGTCCACCATGTACCGCCGCAGCCACATGGCGTAGTAGGCCACGTTGCCCAGAGCCAGGGAGCAGATGGGGAGGATCCAGGTCAGGGGCCGCTTAGCGTCGAAGAACATGGAGAAGCCGGGCAGCTGGGAGCAGTAAAACTGGATGAAGATGTAATAGATGGCGGAGGGGATGGCCTGGATGACCACCACAAAGACGGTGCCCAGCTTATCCCCAATTTTCCACCGGGTGCGGGTGGAGCGGGCCATGAGGATGCCCAGGGGCAGGCCGATGAGCAGGGCCAGGGCCAGGGAGGTCAGGCCGATGGCCAGGGACAGGGGGATCTTCCCGGCGATGATCTCCAGCACGTCTACCCCCACCCGGTACTTGTGGGAGACGCCGAAGTCCCCCTGGACAGCCCCCTGCCAGAAATGGAGCAGCTGTTGGGGGAGGGGGTCGGTAAGGCCCAGCTGCTGAAGGCCCACCTGAATTTGGGTGGCGCTCATCTTCTCAAAGTTCTGGAAATAGCCCTCGATGGGCATGAGCCGCAGCAGGGCAAAGACGATGGTGATGATGATGAAGAGGGTGAGCAGCGAGCGCAGCAGCCGCTTACCGATGTATTTCACCATAGGGGAGACCTCCTTCAAAAAAGGGAGTGGATGTAAAGCGGATAAATCTGCCTTCCCAAGGGGCCGGAAGACACATTTATGCGCTTTACAGGGGCAAGCGCATAAAACAGGGGGAGGGAAGGCCGCCCAAAGGCGGCCTTCCCCTTCCTTGTGAAGAGTCCTATCTTATTACTGTCCAGCCGCTTCGAGCGCCGCGGCCCGGTCGGTCTGCCACTGGGCGTTCAGGGTCTCAAACTGCTCCATGTTCATGGGCGTGTCCAGCAGGTGCTGGTACTTGAACCGCTGAAGGGCCAGGCCGTAGGGGGCGTACTGCCCCTCGAAGGGATTGAGGCGGGTGGCCACGTAGCCGCTGGTGGAGATGGAGAAGGGGATGATGACGGCGTGGTCGATGAGGTGGGCCTCAGCCTCGGCGAAGGCGGTGTAACGGTCGGCCAGCTCATCCACGGCGGTGAGGGCCTTGGCGGTGTCCAGCAGGGCCATATACTCGTCCACGATGGCCTGGGTCTCGGCGCTCTTGCTGGTCATCTCGGCAGAGGTGTGCATGAAGTTATAGGTGTTGTTGCCGGAGCCGCTGGGGGCAAAGGGATCGGTCCAGGTCTGGGGATCGGCGTAGTCGGCGCCCCAGTTGCACTTCATCAGGCCGAAGTCGCCGGCACGGCGGACGGAGGCCAGGAAGCCGGTGGAGGGGCCGGCCTCCACGATGATGTCGATATAGTCGGTGCCCAGAAGGCCCTCCAGCTGCTGCTCCACGATCTGGCACTCCTTGTCCCAGTTGGTGGTGGAGGGGTTATAGCGCATATAGACCTTTACGGGGAAGCTGGCGCCGGCGGCGGTCAGCTCCTCCTTGGCCTTGGCCTTGTGGTCCAGAGCCAGATCCTTGTTGAAGGAGTCCCGCTCGGTGATGGCCTTCAGAGCGGGGTACTGGGTGAAGTCCAGGCCCTCGGCGGAGGCGAAGGTGGCGGGGGTGACGGTGTTGTTCACCAGGCTCTCGGGGTTCTGGGGATCCTGGATGGCCAGGGCGTTGACCCGGTCGAGGGCGAACATGATGGACTTGCGGAAGTTCTCATTGTTCACTGCCAGCACCCAGTTGTCAGGCTCCAGGGAGGCGTCGAACCGGGGCTCGAAGTTAAAGGTGTAGAAGTAGGAGTAGGCCACGCTGGGACGGCTGGGGGAGACCATCTCGTACTTGGCGTCGTCCTGGAGCCAGGAGGTCAGCAGGGCGGCGTCCAGCTCGGTGTAGTCCACCTCGCCCCGGACGAACTGCTCGGGGCCCAGGGTGGAGGCGGTGGAGTTATAGCGCCACTCCATCCGGTCGATGAACACGTTGTCCTTGTCCCAGTAGGTGGGGTTCTTCACCAGGGTGCGGTGATCCTGGGGGGCGAACTCCGCCATGAGGAAGGCGCCGTTGTAGAGGATGGTGTCGGGGCCGGTGGCGGCGCCGAACTTGTCGCCCATCTCGGTGAGGAAGGGCTCATAGACAGGCATATAGCTGTCGTAGCTGAGCACGGAGGGGAAGTAGGAGCAGGGCTGCTCCATGGTGTAGACCAGGGTGTAGTCGTCCACGGCCTTCACGCCCACGTCCTCGAACTTCACCTCGTCCACCGGCTCGATGGGGTTGCCCTCACCGTCCACGGTCTTGGTGCCGTTCTCGCTCTCCAGCAGGTAGGCGGTGTAGTCGTAGTAGGCCTGGGCATTCTTCACGATGCCGTCATACATATACTGGTTGCTGGCCTCGTTCTCGGCGGTGTTCACCCACTTGGCGGCGGTGACCCAGTCGTTGGCGGTGACCTCGGCCACCTCCTTGCCGGTGTAGTCCACCCACTTCACGCCCTTGCGGATGTGGAAGGTCCACTCGGTGTTGTCATCGTTGGGCTCCCAGCTCTCGGCCAGGGAGGGGATCATCACGCCGTAGCTGTCGTACTCCACCAGGCAGTCCACGCAGTTGGCGGACATCTGGAAGTCGTTCTGGGTGCCGGTGTACAGGTAGTTGAAGGTCTGTACCTCACTGGAGTAGAGGTAACGGTACACCGCCTCGCCGGAGGCAGCGCCCTGGGAGACCGCGGGCTCCGCGGCCTTGCTCTCGGCGGGAGCGGGCTCCTTGGGGCCGCAGGCGGCCAGGGAAAGGGCCATGGCGGCGGTCAGAGCAAGAGCCAATATACGTTTGCTTTTCTTCATTGTCATTCCTTCCTTTCTTGGATCCATATTGTAAAGAGGTAGTGCCTCATTGCACTTAAAGCAAAGGCTTTAATGCCAGTTATCGCAGGGGATGTCCCGAAGGCCCACCCCGGGGTCGGAAGTCATGGAGATGACCGCCTCCTCAAACCGGGGCCCGCCGGGCATGGGGGGCGTGGCGCACAGGGAGGGGCCGTCCAGGTCGGCCATGGTGATGACCTCCTGGCCGGCGCACAGGTGGGCGGCGGCGGCCACCGACACCTGGCTCTCCAGCATACAGCCGATCATGCATTTGACCCCGTTCTGCTTTGCCATCTCGCAGATCTTCAAAGCGTTCCAGATGCCGCCCGTCTTCATCAGCTTGATGTTGATATAGTCGGCGGCGTGGGTGGCGATGATGTTGGCGGCGTCCCTGGGGGAGAAGACCGCCTCGTCGGCCAGAATGGGGGTGTCCACCTGGCTGGTGACCAGCTTCAGCCCATCCACGTCCAGGGCGGGTACCGGCTGTTCCACCAGCTCGATGTCCAGGCCCTTGTCCTCCATGGCCTTGATAATGGTCACCGACTGCTGGGCCGTCCAGCCCTGGTTGGCGTCCACCCGGAGCTTTACCCCCGGGCCAACGGCCTGCCGGATGGCGGCCATGCGGTCAACGTCGGCGGTGCCCTCCTTGCCCACCTTGACCTTCAGGGTGTGGAAGCCCCGCTCCACCGCCTCCAGGCTGTCCCGCACCATCTCCTCGGTGGGGTTCACCGAGATGGTGATGTCGGTCTCAAAGCTGGTCTTGGCATTTCCCAAAAGCTGGTAGAGGGGCTTGCCCTGGCTCTTGGCCCACAGGTCGTAGAGGGCCATGTCCACCGCCGCCTTGGGGGTGGTGTTGTGTACCATGCAGCCGTTCAGCTTCTCCATGACGGCAGGCAAGTCATCCAGATCCATGCCCACAATGGCGGGCTTGATGAAGTCCTGGATGGCGCAGAGGATGGAACCCTTGGTGTCTCCGGTGATGACGGCGGTGGGGGGCGCCTCGCCATAGCCCGTGGAGCCGTCCTCGCCCACGACCCGCACCACGATGTCCTCCAGCCGCTCCACCGTGCGCAGGGCGGTCTTGAAGGGGTGTGCCAGGGGGAGGGAGAGCTCGCCCACCTGGATGTCAACGATACGCACAGCCGATCCCTCCTTGAAAAATGATAAAAAAATGGACACTTTTCCCCTGAAAAGCATCCATGGAATGAAAAAGCAATATTTTGCTTTACCAGACCCCAATAGCGCTCCACAGATACTGTGACAGTCCGGCGGGTATTCCCCGACGGCCCGAAAAGACAGCGGCAGGCACCGTTGCCTTCCCTCGGCAGGCCTCCCTTTCTCCTGCCGCGGCTGCCTGGCCCTGCGGGGGGATACTCATGAGAACTGCACCTCTATCAGGCTGTTTAATTAAGTAGTATGCTATCACAGCTCATGCAGGATGTCAAGAAAAACCTTGCAATGGGCCGGGAAGGGTGATATAGTCCCATTTATAGGACACCCCCGTTGTTACACTGGAGGCGTAACAACGGAAAGGAGGTTTTTTCATGGCGAAAACAAGCGGTCAGAGGGCAAAGCTCCTGCGGATCTACCAGCTCCTGCTGGAGCGCACCGACGAGGAGCATCCCATCTCCACCCAGGATCTCATCGACCAGCTGGGCCGGGAGGGGATCGGCGCGGAGCGCAAGAGCATCTACACCGATATGGTGCTCCTCCAGGACTTGGGCGTGGACGTGCAGCAGAGCAAGGGCAAGGGCTGGTTCATTGGGGCGCGGGACTTCGAGCTGGCGGAGCTGAAGCTGCTGGTGGACGCGGTGCAGTCCTCCCGGTTCATCTCCCATAAAAAGAGCGAGGCCCTCATCCGCAAGCTGGGGGGGCTCACCAGCTGGGCCCAGGCCAGGCAGCTGCGCCGCCAGGTCTACGTGGACCGGCGGGTGAAGACGGATAACGAAGGGGTCTATTACGCCATCGACAAGCTCCACGCCGCCATTGCCGCCTGCCGGGCGGTGACCTTCCAGTACTTCGACTACAATGTCCACAAGGAGAAGGTCTTCCGCCGGGAGGGCAAGCGCTATACCGTCTCCCCCTACGGCCTCATCTGGGCGGACGAGAACTACTACCTGGTGGGCCGGGAGGAGGGGAAGGAGGGGCTGCGCCACTACCGGGTGGACAAGATGACCGCCCTGACGGTGACAAGCCTTCCCCGGCAAAAGAGCGGCCTGCCGGGCAAGTTCGACCTGGCGGAGTACGGCCGGCGGCACTTCCATATGTTCTCCGGCCGCCAGGCCCAGGTGCGCCTGCGGTGCCCCAATGATAATGATATGGTGAACGTCATGCTGGACCGCTTCGGCCAGGAGGTCATGCTCATCCCCGACGGGGAGGAGCACTTCGCCCTGACGGTGGAGGCGGTGGTCTCTCCCCAGTTCTACGGCTGGCTCTTCGGCCTGGATGCCAGGGTGGAGCTCACCGCCCCGGACTGGGCGGTGAAGGAGTACCGGGAGATGCTGCGCAAGGCGCTGCAAACAGAGGAAAAACAGGGATAAAAAAGGGCGGCCCCCCTCGGGGGGCCGCCCCTTTTTGCGCGGCAAAGGAACTTTGTAACCGAATTGTCATTTTTTCCTTGAAAACGGCGGCGGTTTTGATATAATGTAAATACCATAATAGGGTACTATGATCCTTTTCGATGAAAGGAAGAGAGATATGAAAAAGCGCGCACTGTCCATCCTGCTGGCCCTGACCCTGCTCCTGGGCCTGCTCCCCGCCGCCCTGGCGGCAGATGTGCCCGCCCTCTGTGAGCCCGTCGGGCTGGAGTGGGGCGTAGAGTACGGCGAGGATGGGACTCCCGCCCAGGTGCCCGGCATGATGTCCTGGCAGAAGGGGGAGCTCCACCAGAACGAATTTATGGTCACCGTCTACCACGAGGATGGGCGGCGGGCCACCCAGCCCTGTGTGTGGAGCTTTACCGGCACCAGCCAGTATGCCGACTCCAAGGACTTTCTCCTGGAGGGGCAGGACTTGCCCAGCGGGAATTACTACTTTACCGTAGGCGCCCTGGGGGACAATATCAACTATATCTCCGGCCCCGAGGCCCGCTCCCCCCTGTGGACTTACACCCGGCCGGAAGCCCAGCTGCCCGCCCTCACCGGCCTGAACTGGAGCTGGCCCTCCGCCCGGTGGTCTCCTCTGGCGGGCCAGAGCTTCTACTGCTACAATGTGGAGTGGTTCTACTCCAAGACAGAGAACGGCTCCTATAACAGCGTGGGCAACACCTTCCTGATCACCGAGCCCAGCCGCACCATCCCCGACAGCTGCGTCCTCTATAACGGCGAGGGCTTCTACAAGTTCCGCGTCCAGGTCATCAGCAGTGACATCACCGCCGTCCGCAGCAGCGCCTGGTCGGCCATGAGCCCCGCCTATTCCCTGAAAGACCTGACTGGCGCCGTTTTGGGCGGCCTGGGCGGCATTGATACCAATACCGATCCGGACAGCATCCGGGAGCAGCTCTATGACGCGATGGACTTTGAGGTGCTCAAGTCCGCCATGATGGCGGATCAGGGCAGTTCCGGCGTCATCGGCGCCCTCTCCAGGCTGGAAAATGCCGCCGGCGGCCCCGCCGCCGTCAGCTCCACCCTGTCCCAGTTCAATACCTCCGACGTGTCCATCGTGGGCGCGGGCCTGAGCGTTCCCGACGGCAGCCCCCTGGCCCTGAAGGTGGGCAAGCCGGAAAACGACGGCCTGGTGGTGCCCTCCAACCTCAGCAACTCCCTGGCCATCAAGTTTTCCATGAGCCTGGAAGGGGTGGAGGATCCCGATATGCTGTATGTGCCGGTGCGGGTCACCCTGCCGGTGCCCGACACCATCGACCCCAATTTCCTGCGCATCGTCCACTACCATGCCGACGGGAGCAGCGAGGTGCTTGACCCCATCGGTGATATCTATGTGTACCAGCAGGGGGGCAAGACCTTCGCCTCCTTTGTCCTCACCAGCTTCAGCGACTTTGTCATGACGGTGACCAAAGAGGGGGAGCCTGCCGAGACCCCTGACCCCGGCCCCGACGAGCCCGTTGCCGTCCCCAAGAGCCCCCTGACCAAGGATATGTTTGAGGTGGACACCGCCGCCGTGACCTACACCGGCCAGGCCCACCAGCCCACAGTCAAGGCCCTCCGGGGCAGCCAGAGCAGCAGTGCGCTGAAGGACACGGTCCCCGTGCTGAACCAGGACTATACCGTCTCCTACAAGGACAACGTCAACGCGGGCACCGCCGCCATCACCATCACCGGCATGGGGGAGCACTACCTGGACACCAGCACCCTCACCTATTCCTTTACCATCAAGCCCAAGCCTCTCACCATCACCGGCGCCTCGGTGGCGGGCAAGACCTACGACGGTACCACCACCGCCACTGTCAACTCCGTCACCTTTGACGCCGCCCCTTACGGCTTTACCGGCTATACCGCCGCCGCCGCCTTTGCCGACGCCAAGGCGGGCGCCGATAAGCCCGTCACCGTGAAGGTGACCCTCACCGATAAGAACTACACTCTGGCGTCGGGTACCTTTTCCGCCGCCGCCGCCATCCACAAGGCCGCCCTGCCCGCCCTCCCGGCGGCTGTGGTCATGAAGAATGCGGCGGACTACACCGCCGATCTGGACCTCTCCGCCCTGGCCCTGCCCAGGGGGGAGACCTTTGCCTTCGCCGTGGGCACGGCCGACAATGTCACCGCCCAGCTGGCCGGTGACGGAAAGACCCTGACCCTGACCGCCTCCGGCAGCGGCTCCAACAAGGCGCAGGCCACCGTCACCGGCGAGAGCGCCAACTATACCGTCACCGTCACCGTGGCCGTGTCCTATACCGACAAGACCCCCGTGACCCTCTCCGGGGTGCAGGTGGCCGGCAAGACTTACGACGGCAAGGCCGTGGCCTACACCGGAACCCTGACCGTCAAAGACGGGGGCAAGAGCGTCACCGCAGACCCCGCCGCCGTGACCTACGAGTGGTTCTCCGCCGCCAATATGGGTGCCCCCCTGGCCGAAGCGCCCGCCAACGCGGGGAGCTATGCCCTGGTGGTCACCGTGGACACCTCCAAGACCGCCGCCCAGGAAGGCGGGGAAGAGTATTACGGCCTTCTCTCCATCCCCTTCACCATCTCCAAGGCCGCCGTCACCGCCAGGGCCAAGGACGTGACCTATACCATCGGCTCCGCCGCCCCCACCTACGGTGTGGAGGTGACCGGCCTGGCCGCCGGGGAGGCCATGGCCTCCATGCCCACCGCCTCCTGTCCCGGCGCCGACCTTACCACCGCGGGGACATATCCCATCGTTGTCAGCGGCGGCGCCCTGCCCACAGCCACAGCCGCCAACTATGACCTGCGCTATGTGAACGGCGCCCTCACCGTGAAGGCTAAGAGCAGCGGCGGCGGTGGAAGCTCCTCCTCCGGCGGCGGCGGTGGCGGAAGCTCCAGCTCCTCCACCCGCTACGCCGTCTCCGCCCCCAAGCAGCCCAGCAACGGCAAGGTGGCCCTCTCCTCCGACAAGGCAGAGTCCGGCGACACCGTCACCCTCACCGTCACCCCCGACAAGGGCTATAAGCTCACCCAGCTCACCGTCACCGACAAAAACGGCAAAACGGTGAAGCTCACCGACAAGGGGAACGGCAAGTTCACCTTCACCATGCCCTCCTCCAAGGTGGAGGTCTCCGCGGCCTTTGCCAAGGAGGATACGCCGAAGGAGGTCCGCGCCGACGCCGTCACCTCCGCCGAGCCCATCACCAAGCGGTTCAACGACATCAAGGAGACCAACTGGTACAGGGACGCGGTGCAGTACGTCTACGACCGGGGCATGATGAACGGCATGGCCCCCAAGAACTTCGAGCCCGCCGCCTCCGCCAGCCGGGCCATGATGGTCACCATCCTCTACCGCATGGAGGGGGAGCCTGACGCAGGTACCGCCAACTTCTCTGATGTGGCCGACTGGATGTACTACGCCAATTCTGTGGCCTGGGCCACCGAGAAGGGCATCGTCACCGGCCATGAGGACGGCACCTTCCAGCCCGATAACGAGGTCACCCGGGAGCAGCTGGTCTCCATGCTCTACCGCTACGCCAAGCTCAAGGGCTACGATACCACCAAGGGCAAGAAGAACACCCAGTTCATCGACAGCGGCATCATCGAGCCCTACGCCCAGGAGGCGGTGGAGTGGGCCGCCAGCATCGGCCTGGTCAACGGCTACCAGGACGGTTCCTTCCGTCCCGGCGGCAAGGCCGCCCGGGCCGAGGTGGCCGCCATCCTCATGCGCTTCTGCCAGGACGTGGCCCGTCTGGACGGGTAATATAAAATAAGAAAAGCGCCGGAGCCTCTGCTCCGGCGCTTTTTTGCGTCACTCCCAGGTCTTCCACACCTCGGGGGCATAGCCCACCGTGGCCTGCTTGCCGTTTCGTACCACCGGGGTCTTGATGAGCCGGGGATCCTCAAAGAGCTTGTCCAGCTTGTCCCCGTCGTAGGCCAGATACTTGAGCAGGTCGGCGTCGGGATTTTTCCAATCGATGAGGGCCTCCAGCCCCACCGAGCGCACCACGCTCTGCAGCTCCTTCTGGCTCATGCCGTAGCGCAGGATGTCCACCGCCTGGAACTTCACCCGCCGCTCCTTAAAATACCGCTCCGCCTTTTTGGTGTCGAAGCACTTGGACTTGCCGAAGATCTGGATATTCAAAGCTCAGCCCTCCCGAAAACGCAAAACTTTCCTCTACTTTACCCGACTTTCCGCCGTTTGTAAAGCCGTCCCCACGTAAAAACTGCCCCGCCGGGGTATTTTTTCCCTTCTTCGGCCATACTAAGGAACATCACAAAATTGGACAAGGTGGTGTTCCCCATGAAAGCGGTGATCTTAGCGGGGGGCGAGGGCAGCCGCCTGCGGCCCCTCACCCTGGGCCGGCCCAAGCCCATGACCCCCCTCTTTGGAAAGCCCGTGCTGGGACATATTCTCGACCTGCTCCGCCGCCACGGCGTCACGGAGGCGGCCATTACCCTGCGCTACCTGCCCGCCGCCGTCACCGACTATTTTGGCGACGGCGCCCAGCTGGGCATGTCCCTGACCTACTTTGTGGAGGAGGAGCCTCTGGGTACCGCCGGGGGCGTGAAGAAGTGCATGGACTTCCTGGGGGAGGAGGACTTCCTGGTGGTCAGCGGCGACGCGGTGTGCGACCTGGATCTGGGGGAGCTCATAGCCCTCCACAAAAGCCGCCGCTCCGTGGCCACCCTGGCCCTCTGCCGCCGCTCCGAGCCTCTGGAGTACGGCCTGGTGCGCACCGACAGCCAGGGCCGCGTCCTGGGCTTCGTGGAAAAGCCCGGCTGGGGCCAGGTGGACACCGAGCTGGTGAACACCGGCCTCTATATCCTCTCCCACAAGGCCATGGAGCCGGTGGAGGAGGGGAAGTCCTGGGACTTCGGCAAGGATCTCTTCCCCCAGCTCCTGGAGCGGGGGGAGGCCCTCTACGGCTGGGAGGTGCCCGGCTACTGGCAGGACATGGGGGACTGCGCCGCCTACCTGGAGTGCGTCCACGACGCCCTGGAGGGCAGGGTGGCCCTGGACTTGTCGGCGGGCCAGGGCCCCCGCCCCGCCGGGGTGGAGGTGAAGGAGCCCTGCTGGATCGGCCGCCGGGTGAGCCTGGCCCCCGGCTGCACCGTAGGCCCCTACGCCGTGCTGGGGGAGGGCTCCACCGTGGCCACCGGCGCGGTGGTGGAGCGCTCCGTCCTGCTGGGCGCCTCGGTGGGGGAGGGGGCGGAGGTGACAGGCGCCATCCTCTGTAAGGGCGCCGCCGTCCACCGCCGTGCCATGGTGAACCCCGGCGCCGTGCTGGGGGAGGAGGCGGTGGTAGGCCCCGAGGCCATCGTGGCCTCCGGGGTAAAGCTGTGGCCCCGCCGCCGCGTCCCCGAGGGGGGCAAGGCCACCGCCTCCCAGGTCACCGCCGGGGAGGCTCCCCCCCTGAAATTCTCCGCCGGCGGCGTCCTCCGGGGAGACGTGGGGGAGGAGCTGACAGCGGAGACCATGCTGGCCCTGGGCGCCCTCCTGGGGGAGAAGGGCCAGGTGGGCGTGGGCTGGTCGTCGGGGGAGGCCGCCGCCATGCTGGGCCGTGCCCTGGGGTGCGGCGTGGCCGCCGCCGGGGGCACCGCCCTGGTCAGCGACGCCCCCTGTCCCTCCGCCGGGGCCTGGCTGGCCAAGACCTACCAGATCCCCCTCAGCGCCTTCGTCACCCAGGACGGGGACGCCGCCGAGCTGCGCGTCTTCGCCCCCGACGGCCTTCCCCTGGGCCGCCCGGAACAGCGAAAGCTGGAGGGGGGCCTCCTCCGTGGGGAGGGCTCCCGTGCCCCCGCCGCCCGGGTAGGGGCCTTCGAGACCGTCACCGGCGTCCGCTCCGGCTATGCCGCCGAAGCCGCCGCCCTCTCCCGGCTCACCGCCATCCCCCTGCGCCCGGTGTCGGTGTGGGTGCCCAAGGGGGGTGTGGAGAACCAGGTGCTCTCCGCCGCCCTCACCGCCCTGGGCTGTCACGTGAGCCGGGGGGAGGGCCGGGGTATGCCCATCTTCTCCGCCGACTGGGGCGGCTTCCGCCTGGCCGCCTGGGACGAGGCGGGCCACCCCGTCTCCTCCGACCACCTGCTGGTGCTCCTCACCCGCATCGAGATGGAGCACGGCAGCGGCCGCACCGTCCTTCCCGCCTGGGCTCCCGCCGCGGCGGACACGGTGGCCGAGAGCTTCCGTGGAAGCCTCCTCCGCCTGGGCCGGGACGGGGAGGAGGCCCGCCGCCTCTGGGGGGAGCAGCCCTGGATGTGGGACGCCGTCTTCGCCGCCTGCCGCATCTGCGCCCGGCTGGGCCTCACCGGGGAGACCCTCTCCGCCCTGTGCCACGGCCTGCCCCTCTTCGCCACCGCCCGGGGGGAGGTGGGCCTGCGCTCCGGCCGGGGCCGGCTCATGGGGGCCGCCCTGGCCCAGCCGGGGGCCAGGCCCCAGGGGGAGGGGGCCCGCATCCAGGTGGGGGAGGGCTGGGTCTATGTGATCCCCAACTCCCGCCGCCAGGCCCTGCGCGTCATCGCCGAGGCCACCACCATGGAGGCCGCCCAGGAGCTGTGCGCCCGGTACCAGGAAAAGCTGCGCCAGATGGACGAGAGGGAATAAACCAAGGGCAGGATGGCGCTCCATCCTGCCCTTTTCCCATGGGGAAAAATTAAAGGTATACTTTTCCATTTACCTGTGTTATAATACTATAGTTCACGTCCCCCAGCGGGCGTTTTGATTGGCTTTTCGCGCCGGTGTGAGGCGCTTAAATAGAAAGCAAAATCGGACAGAGGAAGAAATTGCTCCCGTTCACCGGCGATACAGGGCCGGCGCACGTCAGGGGCTTTGTTTTGGTGCGTCCGCACCCTCCTTTTGTCCTACATATCCACCCAGACCTGTAACAAAAAAAGGAGTGTAACCATCAACTTATGGCAGAAAAACTGAAAATCATCTCTCTTGGCGGCCTCAACGAGATCGGCAAGAACATGACCGTCTACGAGTACGGCAGCGACATCATCGTGGTGGACGCCGGCATGGGCTTCCCCGACGACGATATGTACGGCATCGACGTGGTCATCCCCGACTTCACCTACCTCATCAAAAACCGGGACAAAATTCGGGGCATCTTCATCACCCACGGCCATGAAGACCACATCGGCTCCCTGCCCTACCTCCTCCGGGAGCTCCATGTCCCCGTCTACGCCACCCGTATGTCCGCGGGGCTCATCAAGCTGAAGCTGGAGGAGCACCACCTGGTAAACAAGACCAAGCTCATCACCTGCGAGGCGGGGGAGACCGTAAAGGCGGGCCGCTTCAGCGTGGAGTTCATCCACGTGAACCACTCCATCGCCGACGCGGTGGCCTTCGCCATCAAGTGCCCGGTGGGGGTGTGCCTCCACACCGGCGACTTCAAGATCGACGCCACCCCCGTCTCCGGCGGCATGATCGACCTGGCCCGCCTGGGCGAGCTGGGGAAGGAGGGGGTGCTGGCCATGCTCTGCGACTCCACCAACGTGGAGCAGAGCGGCTTCACCAAGTCCGAGCGCAGCGTGGGCGCCTCCTTCGACGCCCTCTTCCGGGGCTGTGAGGAGCGCATCATCATCGCCACCTTCGCCTCCAACGTGGACCGCATCCAGCAGATCATCAGCGTGGCGGCAAAATACGGCCGGAAGGTGGCCATCACCGGCCGCAGCATGGAAAACGCCATCAAAGTCTCCTCCGAGCTGGGCTATATGTCCATCCCCGCCGGAACACTGGTGGACATCAATCAGATCAAGGGCCTGCCCAAGAACAAGGTCTGTATCGTCACCACCGGCAGCCAGGGGGAGACCATGTCCGCCATGACCCGCATGGCCTTCAACACCCACCGCCAGGTGGAGATCCAGGCCGGTGACCGGGTCATCTTCTCCGCCTCCGCCATCCCCGGCAACGAGAACGCCATCGGCAACGTGGTCAACGAGCTCTACCGCAAGGGGGCCGAGGTGGTCAACGAGCGCCACGGCGCCCTCCACGTCTCCGGCCACGCCTGCGCCGACGAGCTGAAGATCATCCACGCCCTGGTAAAGCCCAAATTCTTCATCCCCGTCCACGGGGAGCAGCGGATGCTGAAAATTCACTCCAAGCTGGCCCAGGAGATGGGCATGGAGCCCCGCAACATCGTCATCTCCGATATCGGCAAGGTCATCGAGCTCAGCCATAATTCCGTGCGTATCAACGGTACCGTCCCCGCCGGCCGCGTCTTTGTGGACGGCTACGGCGTGGGCGACGTGGGGGCCGTAGTCCTCCGGGATCGGAAGCACCTGGCCGAGGACGGCATGATCGTGGTGGTCTGCTCCGTCTCCAGCGAGGACGGCGGCCTCCTCTCCGGCCCCGACATCATCACCCGGGGCTTCGTCTACGTCAAGGAGTCCGAGGGCCTCATGGAGGAGCTCAAGACCGTGGCCCTGGAGAGCCTGGAGAAGAGCCGGCGTGCCAACCGCTGGGACTGGAACGCCATCAAGGGGGACATCCGGGACGACTTGTCCACCTACCTCTTCAAAAAGACCCGCCGCGACCCCATGATCCTCCCCGTTATCATGGAAGTGTAAAAGAAAGAGAAAAGCCCGCCGGAAGATCCCGGCGGGCTTTTTGTTTGTATTGTGCGCGGCTCACTTGTGGGGCACTCTCCAAATATTCTCCGCGTAGTCCCGAATGGAGCGGTCGGCGGCGAAAATGCCCGAGCGGGCAATATTCATCAGGCTCATCCGGTTCCAGGTCTTGGGATCCCGGTAGGTCTGGCCCGCCAGGGCCTGGGCGGCCCGGTAGCTCTCAAAGTCGGCCAGCAGCAGGTACTGGTCGGCCACGCCGCCGGTGCCGAAGAGGAGGCCCTTGGCCAGCTCGGCGTAGCTCACATGGTCGTCGAACCCGGCGGAGAGCTGATCCAGCACCGCCTTGAGGGCGGGGTTGCGGGTGTAGTACTCGTAGGAGCTGTACCCCCGGTGCATCAGCTCCTCCACCTCCTGGGCGTTGAGGCCGCACAGGAAGATATTCTCGTCTCCCAGCACCTGGTGCATCTCCACGTTGGCCCCGTCCAGGGTGCCGATGGTCACCGCGCCGTTCATCATGAACTTCATGTTGCCGGTGCCGCTGGCCTCCTTGCCGGCGGTGGAGATCTGCTCGGACAGCTCACTGGCGGGCATGAGCATCTCCGCCATGGACACCCGGTAGTTCTCCAGGAAAAAGACCTGGAGCTTATCCTTGCACACGGGGTCGTTGTTGATGGTGTGGGACACCGAGTTGATAAGGTGGATGATATCCTTGGCCACCACATAGCTGGGGGCGGCCTTGGCCCCGAAGAGGTAGACCTTGGGGGTCATCTCAAAGTTGGGATCGGCATGGAGCCTCTGCCACAGGTAGATGATGTGCAGCACGTTGAGAAGCTGCCGCTTATACTCATGGAGCCGCTTGACCTGCACGTCGAACATGGCGTCGGTGTTGAGCTTGATGCCCTGCTCCCGCTGTACCCAGGCGGCGAACCGCTCCTTGTTGTGTTTCTTGATGGCGGCCAGCCGCTCCAGTACCGCTCCGTCGCCGGCGTACTTCTCCAGCCCCTTCAGGGCCTCGGGCTGGAGCAGGTACTTCTCCCCGCCGCAGCACTCTTTGATGAGGGCGTCCAGCTGGGGGTTCACCTCGCTGAGCCACCGGCGGTGATCCACGCCGTTGGTCACGTTCTGGAACTTGGCGGGGAACATCTGGTAGGCGTCGTGGAACACGTCGGCCTTCAAAATGTCGGTGTGGAGGGCGGACACGCCGTTGACGGCGGAGCAGGCGCACACGCACAGGTTGGCCATGCGCACCTGGCCCCCCCAGAGGATGGCCATTTTCTCCACCTTGGCCATGTCCCCGTGGAAGAAGGACACCAGCTGATCCTGGTACCGGCCGGAGATCTCCCGGATGATCTGCCACACCCGGGGCAGCAGCTCCTCCACCAGGTCGATGGGCCAGCGCTCCAGGGCCTCGGCCAGAATGGTGTGGTTGGTGTAGGCGAAGCTGCGGCTGACGATGAACCAGGCGTCGTCCCAGCTGTACCCCTCCTCGTCCAGCAGAATGCGCATGAGCTCCGCGATGGCCAGGGTGGGGTGGGTGTCGTTGATCTGGAGGATGTGCTTTTCGTGGAAGTTGCGCAGGGTGCCGTACTCCGCCTTATGCTTGCGGCACACCGACTGGATGGTGGCGGAGGAGAGGAAGTACTGCTGCTTGAGCCGCAGGGACTTGCCCTCCCGGTGGTTGTCGGCGGGGTAGAGCTGCTTGGAGATGATCTCGGCGTTGGCCTTCTTCTCCAGAGCCTTCATATACTCGCCCCGGTTGAAGGCGGTCAGGTCTACAGGCTCGGAGCTTTGGGCCTCCCAAAGCCGGAGGACGTTGGCGTGCTTCGTGCCGTAGCCCGCGATCTGCATATCCCTGGGCACGGCCAGCACGGGGATGTAGTCGGCCTGCTCCACGCCGTGGGTGCCGTCGGGATACCACACATCCTTCACCGTGCCGCCGAAGCGCACCTCCTCGGCCTCGTCGGCCTTGGTGATGAGCCAGGCGCCGCCCTTGTCCAGCCAGTTGTCGGGCAGCTCCTCCTGCTTGCCGTCGATGATCTTCTGCTTGAAGATGCCCAGCTCGTAGCAGATGGAGTAGCCGGTAAAGGGGATCTCGGCGGTGGTGGCGGCGTCCAGATAGCAGGCCGCCAGCCGGCCCAGGCCGCCGTTGCCCAGGCCCGCGTCCGGCTCCTCCTCAAAGAGGTCGGCGGCGGAGAAGCCCATGGCCTCGATGGCGTCGGCCAGAGCCTTCTCCAGGCCCAGGTTGTAGGCGTTCTTCCGCAGGGAGCGGCCCATGAGGAACTCCATGGACAGGTAGTGCACCTGCCGGCCGTGCCGCTGCTCCAGCTTCTCCGCGGACTCCAGCTGCCGGACGGAGATGATGTCCCGGATGACCAGGGCACAGGCCAGGAACATCTGCTGGGAGGTACACTCGTCCACATCCCGGCCGAAGTTGCGGCGCAATTTGCCGGTGATCAGTTCGATAAGGTCTTTTTTCGTGTATTTACGCAAGAAAAGCACTCCTTTTCTTCATTTATACTGGCTGCGGGGGGTGGAATCGTTTCCATTCGAAACGGATTCAACTATACCATATTGTGGTCTTTTTGTCAATTGTTCATGCGCCCTTCGCCGCTCTTGCGAAAAAGGAAAAAAACCTTTATAATAGGCAAAAAAGAGGGGAGGGGAGCGGGATGGAAGACAATACCCTGAAAAAAGGCTGGAGCTACAGTCTGCTCAGCCAATGCCGGGGGGAGCTGATGGGCCTGGCCCTGCTGTGGATCATGCTCTTCCATACCTACGCCCTGGCCCCCATCCCCATTTGGCCCATAGAGTGGCTCAAATCGGTGGGCTTCGCCGGGGTGGACGTATTCATCTTTCTCTCCGCCCTGGGCTTGTCCCTCTCCCTCCAGCGCCGGGAGCAGACCATGGGGGACTACCTCTCCCGCCGCTTCGTGCGCATCCTGCCCACCTATTGGCTGGTGGTGGGGACGTACGGCCTCATCCTGCGCTGTGTGGGCCGCACCAGCCTGCGCACCGTCCTGTGGAACCTGTCCACCCTCTTTTATTGGTTCCATATCCCCAACACCTTCAACTGGTACGTTCCCGCCCTGCTGGTCTTTTACCTGCTGGCCCCGGCCTGCCTCAAGGCCCTGAAGGCCTGCCCCTTTCCGGAGGCGCTGACGGCGGCGGTCTACTGCCTGGTGCTGCCCCTGTCCACCTGCCTGGGCCTGTGGGGCTATGGCTACGTCAACGACTTTGTCTACCGCCTGCCCGTATTTTTCCTGGGCCTGCTCTCGGGGCTCTATATCGCCCGCGGCCGGGCGCTGACAGGCAAGGCCCTGCTGGGCTGGCTCCTTCTGGCCCTTTTTTCGCCCCTGCCTGGCCGGTTCTTCCCCCAGGTGGGCATCTATTTCTCCCCGGTGCTCACCTTTACTCTGGTGTGCATGGCCCTGTGCCTGGCCGCCGCCAAGGCCCTGTCCCTGCTGGGGGAGGGGAACCCCCTGCGCCGCTTCCTCCGGCTCCTGGGGGAGAGCAGTCTTGAAATTTACCTCTTCAACGTCATCTTCGTCCTGGAATACGGCTTCTTTAGCTCCTTCCTGGACATCGGCCGGGGCAGATTGTTCTATTACGCTGTCACCACACTGCTGGACATGGGCCTGGGCGTCCTCCTCCACCGGCTCCTGGCCCCCATGACCGCCGCCCTTCTGAAACGCATCAAGGGGCAGCAGTCCCCAGGGCTTTGAAGCGTTCCCGCGCCGGCGGGAAGCCGCTCTGGAGCAATAAAAAAGCCGCCCCTTCCCAGGGCGGCAGGATTTGACAAACCTCGGCGCATAATATATGATGGTCTTGCCCCGAAAGGGGCGGGCGCTGTTCACTGGCGGTTAGCTCACTTCCTACGTCGCAAAAGCGGAGGAGGTGATGCCGATGGGAAACGGGCGTGGGGCGAGAGCCCTTCGCTGCGTGGTGTGTTTAGTTCTCACCCTTGTGGTGATGCTCTACATATCCCCAAAAGCGTGTTGACCGCCCGGATGCCGCCGGACGGTCAACGATAAGTTGAACTGTACTGGGGGCTAACCGTTAAAGAACGGCGCCCTTTCTATATCCATTATACCAGCATCCACACTTTTGTCAAGTGGGCTCTAAAGCCAAAAGGTTTTCCGCGGCGGGAGTGAAAGAAGAAAACCCCAGTCCGGCTTTTGCCGGACTGGGGTCTTTATTTATTGACCTCTCTTTACCAGACAGCCACCTGGCCGTCGGAGCGGGACTCACTGGCGCCGCAGAGAACGCCGTCCTCATCCCGCCAAATGATCTCTCCACGGCCGAAGCCCAGGGGATCGGCCTTCACCACGATGTCGTGGCCTGCCCGGAGCAGGGCCTGGGCCAGGTCGTTGGGGAAGGACTGCTCCACCTCGATGGTGTTCTTGCCCACCCACTGCCACCGGGGGTGATCCAGGGCGGCCTGGGGGTTCATGCCGTATTCCACGGTGTTGAGCACCACCTGCAGGTGGCCCTGGGGCTGCATGAAGCCGCCCATAACGCCGAAGGGGCCGATGGGCTTGCCGTCCTTGGCCAGGAAGCCGGGGATGATGGTGTGGTAGGGCCGCTTGCCGGGAGCCACGCAGTTGTCGGAGGTGGGATCCATGGAGAAGTTGTTCCCCCGGTTCTGCATGGCGATGCCGGTGCCCGGCACCACAACGCCGGAGCCGAAGCCCATATAGTTGGACTGGATATAGGAGATCATCATGCCGTCGCCGTCAGCGGCGCACATGTAGACCGTGCCGCCCTTGACGGGGTCGCCGGGCTCGGGCAGCCGTGCGGTGTCTCCGATGAGGGCCCGGCGCTGGGCGGCGTAGTCGTCGCTGAGCAGCCGCTCCACCGGGGTGGTCATATACTTGGGGTCGGTCACATACCGCTGGGCGTCGGCAAAGGCCAGCTTCATGGCCTCCAGCTGCAGGTGGGTGCTCTGGAAGGAGTCCAGAGGCCCAAGATCCATCTCCTTCAGGATGTTCAGCGCCATCAGGGTGGAGATGCCGTGGCCGTTGGGGGGGATCTCATAAACGTCGTAGCCCTTGTAGTTGACGCTGATGGGCTCCACCCACTCGGGGCGGTAGGCCGCCAGGTCTTCCTTGCGCAGGAAGCTGTCAAACTTGCGGAAGTAGTCGTCGATCTTGTCGGCCAGAGCGCCCCGGTAGAAGCTCTCCGCCTTGGTAGCTCCAATTTCCCGCAGGGTGGCGGCGTGATCCTTGAGCACCAGCACGTCGCCGGTGGAGAGCATCTTCCCGCCGGGCAGGAAGGTGTCGAACCACCCCTGGACAGAGGGATCCTTTTCGATGACGCCGCTAAACCGCTTGAAATTCCGGGGCCAGCCGCTGCCCACGGCGGGCTGGAGGACATAGCCCTCCTCGGCGTACCGGGCGGCAGGCTCCATCAGCTCGGCGAAGGGCAGCTTGCCAAACCGCTCGGACAGGGCGGCCCAGCCGCCGGGGGTGCCGGGAACGGTCACCGGCAGGATGCCGAAGGTGGGCATCTCCTTAAAGCCCCGCTCCTCCAGAGCCTCCCGAGTCATGGCGGCAGGGGCGGGGCCGCTGGCGTTGAGTCCGTAGAGCTTGTCCTTCACCCACACCAGGGCGAAGGCGTCGGAGCCGATGCCGTTGGCGGTGGGCTCCACCACCGTCAGGGTGGCGGCGGTGGCGATCATGGCGTCCACGGCGTTGCCGCCCTTTTTCAGGATCTCCAGTCCCGCCTGGGCGGCCAGGGGGTTGGCGGTGGCCACCATGCCCCGGCGGCCGTAGACCACGCTGCGCCGGGAGGGGAAGGGGTAGGAGAGGGGGTCAAATTGAAACTGCATGAGGGCGCTCCTCCTTACAGGATGCTGGCAAAGATGCCCGCTACGATGATGGACAGGGTGGTAACGGAGGCCAGGCCCGCCACCACGAACCGGGGCATGATCTTGCCCAGCACGTACTCCTTCTCCTCCTCGGTCTCGGAGAGGGCCAGAGCCACCTCATTGGAGATGAGGAAGGTGGAGGGGAAGCCCAGCATCTGGCACATGGCAATGCCGAAGGCCAGGCTCCGGGAGCCCATCAGCTTCCAGCTGGGGATCACGCAGACGATGAGCAGGGAGGCGATGATGGTGGCGGCGAAGATGACCACCACGTAGAAGGCCAGAGTGGCCACATTCTCAATGGAGATCTTGGCCAGGGCGGGGATGATGGCGGCAAAGACCACCATGGTGATGAAGCCGGAGGTCTTGCCCTTGTCCAGCACCTTGGGGGGGATGAGGCCCAGCTCACACAGCACCACAGAGAGCACCAGGGCGATAATGCTGTAGTTGATGGGGGTCACAGTGCCCAGCCAGGCGGAGATCAGGCCGCCCAGCACGGTGATGAAGATGCAGGTGTTGGCGGTGTAGAACCGGTCGTGCTTCTCCCAGAACTTCACCTTCTTGTTCTCGGTGGTGCTCTCGGGGGAGGCGGTGAGGGTGATGCCCTGGGCCTTCTTCTCCCGGAAGTCGGCCAGCAGGTTCCGGGCCTCCAGCAGGCCGCAGCGGGACACGATGGGGGTGCCCACAAACTTCTGGATGGCGAAGACCACGGCGGGCAGCATGGCGGCCAGCTCCAGGCCCTTGTTGGTGGCGGCCTCGGTCATGATGTTGGTGGCCACCAGGGCGCCGTTGATAACGGGGATGCTCACCAGAGCCGCGTCCCGGCCGATGAGGGGAATGACCAGCAGGATGCCGATGATGGCGGCGGCCATGCCGATGACGGAGGTGACCACCGTGCGCCACTCGTCAATGAGCTGGCGCAGGTTGATCATGGTGCCCATATGGAACACCAGCATGGGAGTGGCCCAGCTGGCAGCGGCGGTGAGGCCCGCCTTGTCGATGATGTCCGCGGGGACGATCTTGAACAGGAACAGCAGCAGGAAGCTGATGAGCACCACGAAGATGGACGACAGCTTCGCCTTTGTCCAGATGCCCAGCCAGTCGCCGATGACGAACAGAGCCAGGACGATGGAAAAGTAAGTCAGATATCCAAGCATTGTAACATTCCTCCTAAAAATTTTCTCTCTGCCAAAAAAATGACAAATATATTTTAAGGACAAGCCCTCAAAAAATCCAATTCCCACTAAGCATAAATGATAAAAAAATATTATCATTTTTCCAAAAGATGTGCTATAATTATTAGACAGGAATGGAGGAGACAAGATGGAACTCTACGAGCTGCGCTATTTTGTAAAGGTGGCCGAGCTGGAGCACATGACCCGTGCCGCCCACGAGCTGAACCTGTCGGAGCCCGCCCTGAGCCGGGTCATCCGCAAGCTGGAGGAGGAGCTGGGCGCCAAGCTCTTCACCCGCCGGGGCCGGAGCATCACCCTCACCGAGAGCGGCAGCATCCTCCTCTCCCGTTCCCACGAGCTGCTGAAATACGCCGGCGACATCCGTGCCGAGATCCAGGGCGTCCAGCAGCTCCACCAGCCGGTCCGCCTGGCCTCCCGTGCGGCGGCCAGCCTTCTGCCGGAACTGCTCCGGCAGTTCCGGGCAGAGGCCCCCGACGTGGTGGTCAGCGTCATCCAGAACGACAACGCCATCATCCGCAACCAGGAGTACGACCTGATGATCGGCGGCACCATCATCCAGCCCCCCAAATACTCCAGCGTGGTTCTTCTGGAGGATCCCTTCCGGGTGCTGGTCCCCAAAGACCACCCCCTGGCGGGGCGGGAGTCGGTGTCGCTCCGGGAGCTGGACGGCGGCAGCCTGGTGGGGGTGCCCCCCAACCGCTTCATCAGCGCCATTATTGACCAGGCCCTGGACGCCCTCCACGTCCGGCTCCGGCGCTCCATCTACAGCGACGACGCCCTGATGATCCGCAACCTGGTGGAGGGGGGCCTGGGGGTGGCCATCGTCCCCGCCTACACCCTCCGGGACATCGATAAGCAAAACTTATGCGAGCTGACCATCCTGGATCCCTTTCCCTCCCTCCACCTGGTGCTCTCCTGGAAGCCAGACGCCTACCAGCCCGAGCCGGTGCGCCGCTTCCGCAAATTCGTCGTCAACTACTTTCGGAGCCTGCCCCCGGAAAAGCGCCTCCCTTAACCCGCGAAAAAGCCCCGCGTCCAATGGACGCGGGGCTTTTGTATACGGAAATAAGGTGTTTACGTCCCGGTGACCCAGCCGTAGACCCCCTCGTAATCCTTGGCGGAGCGCGCCCAGGAGAAATCGGTGGTCATGGCGTTCTTCTGGAGCTTCTTCCAGGCTTTGCTGTCGCCGTGGTAGAGCTCCACCGCCTGCCGCAGCACCCACATCATGTCCCCCTTGTCGATGTTGGTGAAGGTGAAGCCGGTGCCCTCCCCGGTGAACTGGTTCCAGGGCTGTACGCTGTCCCGCAGCCCGCCGGTCTCCCGCACCACCGGCAGGGTGCCGTAGCGCATGGCGATCATCTGGCTTAGGCCGCAGGGCTCGGACACCGAGGGCATGAGGAACAGGTCGGCGCCGCCGTAGATGGCGGTGGAGAAGGCGTCGGAGTACATGATCTGGGCGGAGAACCGGCCCGGATACTGCCAGGCCGCGTGGCGGAAGGCCTCCTCATACCGCCACTCGCCGGTGCCCAGCACCACCATCTGGGCGTCCAGGCCCATGATGTCGTGGATGGCGTCCACCACCAGGTCAAAGCCCTTGTGGCTCACCAGCCGGGAAACACAGGCGATGACCGGCACGTCGGGATTCTGCTCCAGCCCCGCCATCTCCTGGAGCTTGGCCTTGCAGACCTTTTTGCCGGCGGGCTGTTTGGCGCTGAAGGTCTTGGCCAGCCCCCCGTCGTTCTGGGGGTCGTAGCGCGCATCGTCGATGCCGTTGAGGATGCCCCGGATCTTGTGCTGGTTGTCGGCGATGACCCCGTCCAGATTGTGGGCGTAGAAGGAATAGCGCAGCTCCTCGGCATAGGTGGGGGAGACGGTGGTCACATAGTCGGCGGCGTAGATGGCCCCCTTCATCAGGTTGATGTCCCCGTAGAAGGAGAGCATCCGCTCGTGGAAGTAGGAGCCGGGCAGGCCGAAGAGGTCCTCCAGCAGCTCCCGGCCGTAGCGGCCCTGGTATTCGATGTTGTGGATGGTGAAAACGCTCTTGGCATTGCGCAGCTCGGGCACCCGCTGCCGCTCGTCCAGCAGGTAGATGGGCACCAATGCGGTCTGCCAGTCGTTGCAGTGGATGACGTCGGGGAAGAAGCCCACGTGGCCCGGGGTCTCGATGACCGCCCGGGAGAAGAAGGCGTACCGCTCGGCGTCGTCGTAGTGGCCGTATACGTCCCAGCGCTTGAAATAATACTCGTTGTCCACGAAGTAGTAGATGACCCCGTCCCTGTGCATCTCAAAGATGCCGCAGTAAGGGGTGCGCCAGGCCAGATGGACGTGGAAATTCATCCGGTAGTCCATCTGGTCGCGCCACTCCTGGCCAATTTTCTCATAGAGGGGGAGGATGACCCGCACATCGTGGCCCAGCTTGGCCAGGGCCTGGGGCAGGGAGCCTGCCACGTCGGCCAGTCCGCCGGTCTTGATGAAGGGGGCCACCTCGGAGGAGGCGAAAAGAATGTTCATAAAGCCCTCCTGTTACACGATTTCGTTTTTGGCGATGACCAGGGGATAGGTGCCGTGTCCCATGAGCATCCGGCCCTGACAGACCCGGACGTTCTTGTCGGCGATGGCGTAGCGGAGCACCGCCCCCTCCTGGATGGTGGTGCGCTGCATCAGGATGCAGTTCTCCACCCGGGCCCCCTTCTCCACCTGCACCCCGCGGGCCAGGATGGAGTTGATGACGGTGCCCTCGATGCGGCAGCCGTCGGAGATGAGGGAGTTGACGCTCTCCGAATCGGGGCCGTAGTAGGTGGAGGGGTTGGACTGGTCCTTGGTCTTGATGGGCCGGTCGGGCCGGAAGAGGTCGGCGCGGATGCCGGGATCCAGGAGGGCCATATTCTGCTGGAAATAGCCCGCCACGCTGGTGACCCGGGCGATGTAGCCGTCAAAGCGGAAGGAGCGCATATCCAGCTTGCCCACGTTGGCCTGGAGCACGCCCTGGCTGAAGGAGGCCACGTCGTGGGCGGCGCACTGGTCTACCAGGGACATGAGCAGGGACTTGGACATGATGTAGACCTCCAGAGAGGCCACATCGCCCTTCACCTGGGTGGGGGAGGCGGCCACATCGGTGATCCTGCCCTGGCCGTCCACGGAGAAGTAGTTGCACAGCTTGGGGTCGGTATAGGTGGTGCCGGAGCAGATGGCGGTGATGTCCGCCCCGGACTTGATATGCTGCTCAAAGGCCTCGGCAATGGGCAGGTTGGCCGCCAGGTCGCCGGAGGCCAGCACCACGTAGTCCTGGCGGATGGTCTTCAGGTAGGAATACACGCCGGCCAGAGCGTCCATGCGGCCCCGGTAACGGCCGCCGTGCTTGCCGGAGAAGCTGAAGGGGGGCAGGATGCGCAGGCCGCCCCGCTTCCGGGCCAGATCCCAGTCCTTGCCGGAGCCCACGTGATCCAGCAGGGACTGGTAGGAGGTGTAGACGATGAGTCCCACGTCGTCAATGCCGGCGTTGACCATGTTGGACAGGGCGAAATCCACCAGACGGTACCGTCCGCCGAAGGGGATGGAGCAGGTGTTCCTCAGCTGTACCAGCTCCCGCAGCTCCGGGTTCTCCCGGTAGGCAAAAATGATTCCATGAAGGTCGTTCATGCCTTCACCCCCTTGATATTTCTGGTGACCATGGCGGCGGGCTCCACAGTGGCGCCGTCGCCTACGGTGAGGTCTTGGGCCACCACGGCGATGCCCCAGTCCTCGCGCTTGGTCTTCTTGCCGCCCACATGGGCCTTCTCTCCGATGGTGGAGCGCTCGGCCACGATGGCGTACTCCACCACGGCTCCCTTCTTCACCACGGCCCCGGGCATGAGGATGGAGTAACGCACGGTGGCCCCCTCCTCCACGGTGACCGAGTGGAAGAGCACCGAGTTTTCCACCTTGCCGTAGATCTCACAGCCGCTGGTGGCGATGGAGTGCTTCAGGCTGCCCTTGGCCCCGATGAACTGGGGGGGCCGGACAGAGGTGCGGGCGTAGATGGGCCAGTCGGGGGCGTAGAGGTCGAAGCCGGACTGGACGGGGGAGAGCAGATCCATGTTGGCGTCCCAGAGGGAGTCAATGGTGCCCACGTCCTTCCAGTAGCCCTTGAAGCGGTAGGCGGTCATGGTCTCGCCGGCGTTCAGCATGGCGGGGATGATGTTCTTGCCGAAGTCGTTGCTGCTCTTCTCGTCCTTCTCGTCGGCAATGAGGTACTCCCGCAGCTTGCTCCAGGTGAAGATGTAAATGCCCATGGAGGCCAGGTTGCTCTTGGGCTTCTTGGGCTTCTCCTCGAACTCGTAAATTTTGTCGTTCTCGTCCACGTTCATGATGCCGAAGCGGCTGGCCTCCTCCAGGGGCACCTCCATGACGGAGATGGTGCAGGCGGCGTTCACAGCCTTGTGGTGATCCAGCATCTTGGAGTAGTCCATCTTGTAAATATGGTCGCCGGAGAGGATGAGCACATACTCCGGGTCGTACTGCTCCAGGAAGCTCAGGTTCTGGTAGATGGCGTTGGCGGTGCCCTTGTACCAGGTGCCCTTCTCGTCCTCCTGGACGTAGGGGGGCAGGATGTGGACGCCGCCGTCCATCACGTCCAGATCCCAGGGCTGGCCGGAGCCGATGTAGGCGTTGAGCTCCAGGGGTTTATACTGGGTCAGCACGCCCACGGTGTCAATGCCGGAGTTGACGCAGTTGGAAAGGGGGAAGTCGATGATGCGGTACTTTCCCCCGAAGGGGACTGCCGGCTTGGCCACCTTGCTGGTGAGAGCCTTCAGTCGGCTGCCCTGGCCTCCGGCCAGGAGCATGGCTACACATTCCTTTTTCATGATATCACCTCATTGTTGATGGTGCTCTCCAAAGCGCTGGGGTCATATTCAAAAATCACGCCTTCCTCGCGTGGTTCCTGACAAATTTTTCCGGCCCTCCGGGCCCTTTTTCGGCGCCCCTCCGGGCTCACAGATCACGTCCTCGTCCCCATGATCTCCCGATCCTCTCCGGGCTCACAGATCACGTCCTCGTCCCCATGATCTCCCGATCCCCTCCGGGCTCACAGATCACGTCCTCGTCCCCATGATCTCCCGGTCCTCTCCGGGCTCACAGATCACGTCCTCGTCCCTGTGATCTCCCGGTCCTCTCCGGGCTCACAGATCACGTCCTCGTCCCCATGATCTCCCGATCCCCTCC
>CANEAY010000008.1 GCA_947425785.1 uncultured Pseudoflavonifractor sp.
GCGCCAGTGGCAGCACCTCATCTATGGAGAGCGCTACTCCCAGACCGACCTGGACTATGGCCCCGACTTTGTCAAACTCTCCGAATCTTACGGCATCCCCGGCGAGCGCTGCGCCGACCAGAGGCAGCTGGAGCAGGCCCTGAAGCGCGCGCTGAACAGCAAGGGCCCCTACTTCATTCAATGTGATATCGACAAGGACGCCATGGTGCATCCCATGGTGTCGGCGGGGACTCCCGTCACCGACTTTTTGCTGGATTGAGGAGGTGGAGAAGATGAAAAACGAACACCATACCCGCCACACCCTTTCCGTCTTGGTGGAGAACGCCTCCGGCGTTCTGTCCCAGGTCTCCCGCCTCTTCTCCCGGAAGGGATACAATATTGAATCCCTGGCCGTGGGCACCACCGACGACCCCACCGTCTCCCGTATCACCATCGAGGTCATGGGCGACGACGCCATGATGGAACAGCTGATGAACCAGCTGCGCAAGCAGTTCTCCGTCTATTCTGTTCAGGAGCTTCTCCCCCAGCGCTCCATCCGCCGGGAGCTTGTGATGTTCAAGGTGAAAGCGGAGACCTCCGACGTGCGCAACGAGATCGTTCAGATCGCCAACATCTTCCGGGCCTCCATCATCGATGTGTCCATCAAGTCCCTGACCATCGCCCTCATCGGCGACGAGAGCAAGGCGGAGGCCATGCAGAACCTGCTGGAGACCTTCGGCATCCTGGAACTTGTCCGCACTGGTATGGTGGCCCTGGAGCGGGGCGCTTACACCATCAGCGACGACAACAAAGAGACCACCGAGTTCAACCTGGGCAAGAGCATCCTGTGAGATTGTATCACACGTTACATTCTTTTCCTCTTCCCTGTGCGATACTAAACCAAAAGGACGCCACTACAAAATAAGGAGTGTTTATCATGGCTAAAATGTACTACGAGAAGGACTGCGACCTTTCCTATCTGGACGGCAAGAAGATCGCCGTCATCGGTTACGGTTCCCAGGGCCACGCCCACGCCCTGAATCTGAAGGATTCCGGCTGCGATGTCTGCGTAGGACTGCGCGAGGGCTCCAAGAACTGGGCCGAAGCGGAAAAGGCCGGGCTGAAGGTCAAGACAGTGGCCGAGGCCGCCCAGTGGGGCGACATCGTGATGATGCTCATCAATGACGAGGTGCAGGCCGATGTCTACAAGAAGGACATCGCCCCCTACATGACCGAGGGCAAGACCCTGGCCTTCGCCCACGGCTTCAACATCCGCTACCAGCAGATCGTCCCTCCCGCCGGGGTGGACGTGTTCATGGCGGCCCCCAAGGGCCCCGGCCACACCGTCCGCTCCACCTACGTCAGCGGTAAGGGCGTGCCCTGCCTGGTGGCGGTGGAGCAGAATGCCACCGGCAACGCCTATAAAATCGCCCTGGCCTACATCGCCGGCATCGGCGGCGCCCGGGCGGGGGTCATGGAGACCACCTTCCATGACGAGACCGAGACCGACCTCTTCGGCGAGCAGACCGTCCTGTGCGGCGGCGTGGTGGATCTGATGCGCTGCGGCTTCGAGGTACTGGTGGAGGCCGGTTATGAGCCGGAGAACGCCTATTTTGAGTGCATCCACGAGATGAAGCTCATCGTCGACCTCATCAACAAGGGCGGCGTGGCGGCCATGAACTTCTCCATCTCCGACACCGCTGAATACGGCGAGTATGTCTCCGGCCCCCGTGTCCTGCCCCACGAGGAGGTCAAGGCCAATATGCGTAAAGTCCTCTCCGACATTCAGGACGGCACCTTCGCCGGAAAGTGGATCGCCGAGAACAAGAACGGCCGCACTTTCTTCAACTCTAAGCGCTCCCAGCTCAAAAAGCACCAGATGGAGATCGTGGGCGAGGAGCTGCGCAAGAACATGATCTGGGGCGGCGACGCCGACCTGGATACCGCCTCCAACTAATCATCAACACATCAAAAGGCCCCCAGGATCAATCCCTGGGGGCCTTTCTTTACCCTTTCAAGCTGTCGCTGAATGCTTTTAACTGTGTCCGCCGTTCCTTGGAAAGGCAATTATATTCCGTCTGGCTTACCGCACCCTCCAAGCAATAGAGGTGCACCAGACACACATTTGGATAGCGCGCCTTGAGCCTTCTATACGCCTCCTCCGCCCCCACAGCCATCAATTCTTCCGCAGAGCCGATCCCCACCGAGCACAGCTTTCTGTCCATCTCCCTGCCCAAATTCATCATAGAAGTCAATTCAGCCATTTTATCTCCTCCGTATATCCTCACTCATATTTTTTCGCCGCGATCATCATAGGAAGGAAAAAGCCCAGGGCAAAGACCAGCGTAACTGCCAGCATAGCCCCATCAGGCAACGCTCTCCGGGCCAGCCAGAAGACCGGGGGCCAGAGCGCCGCCGTTCCCAGCATCCAGACCCGGCCCACCCTTACGACATGGGGCCAGTTGCTGTTATTGAAGCGGACGCCGGGCAAGCTCATGCGGAAGGGCCCGTCAGAGTATACAGAAATTTTATTTTCATCGTAATAGGTGGGCAGAGTTTCCTTCACAAAAAAGCAGAAGTAAAACCCAAAGCCCAGCATCAGCCCCTCCACCAACAGCAGATAGTCCCACAGCTCCACGGCGGTAAGCTGGTTCAGGGTGATGAGGGCCGTAGTCTCCAGGGCGGCAAGGACAGCGGAGACCACACAGGCCCGCTTCCAAAAACGGCGTGCCCTCCCCCGCTTCTCCTGCTCCTGCGCGGAGAGGTGAGCGGCTTTTTCGACAAGTTCTTTTGCTTCACAGCTATCCAAGGCATCTTCTGACAGCCGCGCCCCTTTCAAAAGCTCCGCGACCGACACGTCAAGCAATTCCGCCAAAGGCGTCAAAAGACTGATATCAGGGAGGCTTTGGCCCCGCTCCCACTTGCTTACCGCCTTGTTGGAGACAAAAAGCCGCTCTGCCAGCTCTTGCTGCGTAAAGCCTTTTTCCTTGCGCAGCTCGCACAAAAAGCTGCCAAACCTCTCCCGGTCGATCTGCTCCATAGCGTCCCCTCCCTTCGCCCCTTCAGCATAACATTTCCCCGGCTTTCCGTCAATCCACAGCTGGTAGAATGGGGCTTTTCCCTTGACGCAAGGGGCTTGACGGCGTAAAATAATTTCAACAATCCCTTGAAGGAGGAATCCTCATGCGCAGTGACAATGTGACAAAGGGGGCCGAGCGCGCCCCCAACCGCTCCCTTTTCTATGCCCTTGGCTACACCAAGGAGGAGCTGGAGCGGCCCCTCATCGGCGTGGTCTGCTCTCAAAATGAGATCGTCCCCGGCCATATGAATCTGGACAAGATCGCCGAGGCGGTAAAGGCCGGTATCCGCTCCGCCGGCGGCACCCCCATCGAGTTTCCCGCCATCGCCGTGTGCGACGGCATTGCCATGGGCCATGTGGGCATGAAGTACTCTCTGGTCACCCGGGAGCTCATCGCCGACTCCACCGAGGCCATGGCCATTGCACACCAATTTGACGGCCTGGTGATGATACCCAACTGCGACAAGAATGTGCCCGGCCTGCTCATGGCCGCCGCCCGGCTCAACATCCCCACCATCTTCTGCTCCGGCGGGCCCATGATGGCGGGCACCATGACCGATGGCCGCCGCACCTGCCTGTCCCATATGTTTGAGGCGGTAGGCGCTTACAAGGCGGGCACTCTGGACAGCCAGGGGCTGGAGGAATACGAGGAGAACGCCTGTCCCACCTGCGGCTCCTGCTCCGGCATGTACACCGCCAACTCCATGAACTGCCTCACCGAGGGCATCGGCATGGCCCTGCGGGGCAACGGCACCATCCCGGCGGTCTACTCCGCCCGGCTGCGCCTTGCCAAGCACACCGGTATGCAGATCATGGAACTGGTCAAAAAGGATATCCGCCCCCGGGACATCATGACCGAGGCCGCTTTCCACAACGCCGAGGCCCTGGACATGGCCTTGGGCTGTTCCACCAACTCCATGCTCCACCTGCCCGCCATTGCCCACGAGTGCGGTATTGAGTTGAGCTTTGATATGGCAAACGCCATCTCCTCCAAGACCCCCAACCTCTGTCACCTGGCCCCCGCCGGAGATTCCTACATCGAGGATCTGGAGCGGGCAGGCGGCGTTTACGCCGTGATGAAGGAGCTGACCAAAAAGGGCCTGCTGGACACCTCCCTGCTCACCTGCACCGGCAAGACCATTGCCGAAAATCTGGAAGGGGTAGAGAATCTGGACACCTCCGTCATCCGCCCCATCGACGATCCCTATTCCCCTTACGGCGGTATCGCCGTCCTCAAGGGCTCCCTGGCCCCCGAGGGCTGCGTGGTAAAGCAGGCCGCCGTTGATCCCGCCATGATGGTACATACCGGCCCCGCCCGTGTCTTTGACTGCGAGGAGGACGCCATCAGCGCCATCTACGAGGGCCGGATCGTCTCCGGCGATGTGGTGGTCATCCGCTATGAGGGCCCCAAGGGCGGCCCCGGTATGCGGGAGATGCTCAACCCCACCTCCGCCATCTGCGGCATGGGCTTGGGAGACAGCGTGGCCCTCATCACCGACGGCCGGTTCTCCGGGGCCACCCGGGGCGCCTCCATCGGCCACGTCTCCCCCGAGGCGGCCCTGGGCGGGCCCATCGCCTTCGTGGAGGAGGGCGACGTCATCGCCATCGACATTCCCAACCACACCATCGAGCTGAAGGTGGACAAGACTGTCCTGGCCGCCCGGAAGGCCAAGTGGGTGTGCCCAGAACCCCGGGTCAAGTCGGGCTACCTGTCCCGGTACGCCAAGCTGGTGACCTCCGCCGCCAGAGGCGCGGTGCTGGAATAAGGAGGCTATCACACAATGAAGGAACTTCGAAAAATACGGGCGGTCGCCACGAGTATATTCCTTGGAAAGGACGTGATGCAGCGATAAAATAGGAAAGGACTTTTACGCCTTATGAATATGATCCCAGACCCAAACACGGTCTTCCCCAACGAGTATAAGACTTCGTGTTTTATTAAAAATATCATTAAAGCCCCCAATATCATTGTGGGTGATTACACCTACTATGACGACGGGGTCGACCCAACCGGGTTCGAAAAAAACAATGTGCTGTTCAACTATCCCGAATTTGGCGACAGGCTCATCATCGGAAAGTTCTGCCAGATCGCCTTTGGAACAAAGTTCATCATGGGGCCCGCCAACCACCGCCTTTGCAGTGTGACGACCTATCCCTTCAATGTGTTCGGCGGTGCGTGGGAGGAAAATACGCCTCCGCATATGGAACAGCTTCCCCACAAGGGAGATACCGTCATTGGCAACGATGTGTGGATCGGCCGGGAAAGCGTCATCATGCCCGGTGTGAAGATCGGTGACGGCGCCATCATTGCCGCCTATTCCGTGGTAGCGAAGGACATTCCCCCCTATACGGTCTATGGCGGCGACCCGGCACAGTTCATCAAGAAGCGCTTTGATGATGAGCTTATTGACCTGCTCCTGCGCTTTCGATGGTGGGATCTGGCGCCGGAGGCATTGGTGGACTTCCTCCCCTCCCTCTGCGACGCCGACTTGGAAAGGGTAAAGCGGATATTGCGGGAGAAATTGGCACAGAATCCAGCCATCTGACGACCTGCCGTGCGCCAAGCGGACACCTTTGTCAAACACAAGGTAAAAACACTGTAAAATACCCGCTGCCGACAAAAATGCCGACAGCGGGTATTTTTTATTGACATATATCGATTATCGGTATATAATGATCATAGCGATATTCGATATAATCGGAGGTGAGGGCGTGGCACGAAAAAAACTGGAGACCTTGACCGAGCAGATGTACTATGCCCTGCTCTCCCTATGGGAGGAGCCCCGCCATGGCTACGGCATCATGCAGTATGTGGAGGAGCTGACCCGGGGCCGCCTGGTCATTGGGGCGGGCACCCTCTACGCCCTGCTCGCCCGGTTCGAGGAAGAGGGCCTCATCCAGCTCACCGACACCCAGGAGGGGCGAAAGTATTACGCACTCACCGGCGAGGGCCGGCAGAGGCTCCGGGAGGAATACCAACGGCTCCGCCGCCAGATGGCGGACGGGGCGGCGCTTTTGGAAAAGGAGGAACCGCTGTGAAAACCACCTGCTGGAAGTACTTTTCCTTTTTGAACATCGACTACAAGCACGCCCAGGACAGGCTGAACCAGTGGGCGGCGGAGGGCTGGGAGCTGGTGGAGGTCATAGGCCCCTTCGCCCGGCTTCGGTGGACGGAGCGGACTGACCTCACCTATTTTCTGGACTGGACGTCCGGCTCTGAAGAGCTTCGCGACTACGCCCAGCTGGTCTCCGACGCGGGCTGGGAGCGGGTGGAGCGGATGGGCTATCTCAACATCTACGCCTCTAAGCCGGGGTCGCATCCCCGCCCCATCCAGACCGACCCCGAGCTGGAATTCAAGCGCTTCCGCACGAAGGCTCTGCGGCACATGCTCATCTCCGTCGGAGCGGTCTTGGCCGTGGTGCTTTTCTGCCTTTTCACCTTCAGCGATATCGACACCACCCACAGCCTTCTAAGCTCCTCCATGGTGTACAACAGCAGCTTCCTCGTCTCCTCCCTGACCCACAGCCTGACCCTGTCCGCTGTCCTTTTGTTCCTGCCCTTCTGGGGCCTGGGCTGTGCTGTCTACTTCCCCTATTTCTTCTACCGGCTGCGGCTGTGGGGCAACGCCGTCCGGGCCGGGGAAGCGCCGCCCCCGCCTAAGAGGTGGGCATTACGGGCCGGAGGGCTTCTCCGGGCGGCGGGGATCCTCTCCACGAGCTTCGCGGCCCTTCTCCTGATCCCCGACTATCTGCTCAACGACGCCTTTAACTGGGGCGTTTGCGTGGGAGGCTTCATCGGCTGTTACCTCCAATTTCAACGCTGCAACGAAAACATTACCCGACGGCGGCATAGCCTCCGGCTCAGTGTTATCTTCCTCATCCTCGTTGCCTGCGGCCTTCTCCACAACCCTGTCCGGGAGCGCTTCCCCGGCCGCATCCCCTTTGGCCCCATCCACAGCCAGTCCGACCATGTGGACTTGGAAATGCACTGTGACGCATTTCTGGGCAGCTATGCCCGTGGACATGAGCGGGTGGAAACAGGGATCGAAGGACAGTCCATCAGCTTCCACTACACCGTCCAGGAGTGGGTCTCCCCTGCTGCGGCCCAGTGGGCTGTGGGGGATATCCCTGAAACCCTATATCCTCTGGAGGAGCTGGAGGGAGTCTGGCGGAGCTTTGAATGGGATACTGACCCCGAGTTCACCGGCGTGTCCCTTATGGGTATTTCCGACCACGCCAGAAAACTCGAGCTGGCCAAATGCCCCAATCGGTGTTTCTACCTCCGCCGGGGCACCACCCAGGTGGCGGCCACCTACTTCTATGTGCCCGAGGGGATGACCGACGAAGAGCTTCTCGCCCCCCTCCTGGACTGGATGGAAGGTTTGGAATAACGAAAAAAATCCCTCCGGCATAGGCCGGAGGGATTTTTATGGATTCAGAAGGGTTCGGGGCCGTCGTTACTGTGGTAGTCGTACTCCGGGCCTGCAAAGCCGCCGGCGGGGCGGACAGGGCCGCCCTGCAGACCCACTACATAGTTATAGAAGTTGGCCCGGGTGGTGAGGATATAGGGGCTGAGCCACAGCTGGAGCACCCCTGCCGCAAGGGTGCCCGCAATAACGCCGGCCAATCCAAGCCCCAGAGCCATGAAAACGTTCTGGATCGCCGCCACCAGCAGCAGCCAGCCGAAGAAGGAGAAATCCAGTATAAAGGCTTCCTTCTTATGGCCTTTCATAGAGCCCTTGCTGCGGCGAATGGCCTGACGGGCGGTGCAGCCGGGATCATCCAGCAGGAAATAGGCCGACAGGTAGTAACGGTAGCTCACCACCATGGCCAGAGCGAACCCACCCATAAAAAGGATGAAATAGAGCAGTAAATACATCTCTTCCTCTGTCACAACTGCCGCCGCCATCACCCCAATGGCGGGCACGAAAAGAATGGCCGCCCACAGAGTAACAAACAGGCTGATAAGAATACCCATCCAGATCACCCGTCCCGCCTTGGCAAAGCCGTCAAAGAGGTTGGCGATACCGGGGCCTTCATTCCGGGCCAGGCGCAGAGTGTAGGAGATCAGGCCGAACTCCACCACAGTACAGAAGAGACCGAGAATGAACTGTGCCACGCCGGCAATGGCCACCCGATCCAGCTGCTGGAGGATGAGGTAGTCAAAGACCGCCTCGGCGGTATATCCCTGCTGGAGGTAGATGAGTATATTGTCCCAGGGCGTCCCAATGAGGGCCATCACAAACCTGGTCAGCCCGGTGGTGAGCAGCAGATAGGCCACCATGACCACCATGTAGGAGGGCTGGGCCTGGCTCATGCTGGCCTTGGCGGCCAGCTTTGCCTCGTAACGATTGAAATACATTCTCTCTCCCCTTTTCTATACCAAAGGTCTCACCGGCGGCCGCCAAAGCCACCGCCCCGGGAACCGCCGCCGAAGCCGCCCCCTCTGGAGCCGCCAAAACCGCCGCCCCGGGAAAAGCCGCCCCCACGGCTGCCGCCGAAGGAACCTCCGCCGCTGAAACCGCTGCCCCGGGAGGGGCGGGCCCCCGCGCCCCCAAAGCCGCCAGAGGGCCGTCCTCCACCGCCAAAGCTGCCGCCGTGGGGAGGCCGGGGGCCTCTGGGCGGAGGAGGGGGCGGGGGCGCGTGCCAGTGGCGGGTGTACCAGCCGTACCGGGGGCCGTGCCAGAAGAAAATGGGACGGAAGACCACGGCGGGGTTGGCCACCCCATAGTACCGGGCCCGGTAGGCGTTGTAGCGGGAGCGGTCGATGATGGACAGGACGATAAAAAGCACCACCAGGAGCATCACAAGCTGGATGACCCAGGCCCCGGACTCCCGGTAGACCGGGACATCCACAGTGCCCTCGTTGCCCAGGCCGAAGTTATTTACATAGTAGCTGTTGATTTTGTTGAACAAATTGATAATTCCCTCGCCAGTCTTTCCCTCCTGCACATAGGAACGCAGGCCGCTATTCATCATACTTGTGATCTCACTGTCGGTCATTGGGTAATCCAACCCTACCGCCAGAAAGGCATCCTTAGCAGAAATGTCGATAACCAAGAGGCCATCTGCCGTTCCCATTTCTATTTCCTCGAACAGGTCGGCTGCATAGCTGTCAATAGCGCCATCCACAGAGGACAACGCCGCTACGGCAATAATACTACTGTAACGCTGATCCCAGTTGGCATTGTAAAGGCAAATGCCCTCCTCATTTTGGGCGGACAGCACCTCGGCTTCGTCCCAAATATAATTGGTGTATTGCCCGGTAGGCAAGTTTTCCAGTCCACTGGTTTGCCCGGTGGGCCTGCGCAGCTGACCCATGACCAGGGCGGCGGCGATGGCAAGCACCAGCACCACCCAGCCTATCACATATGACTTGTTGCTTTTCTTCATCAGAAATTCCTTTCGGGCCTCTTAGCCCCGGAGCTCCAACAGCTTCTCCTTCAGTTCGCCCTCGATCCTCCCCAGCTCGGCCTCGGCCTCTTTCCGCTTCTGGGCTCCCTCGGTCTGGATCTTCACCATCTCGTCCAGTGTGGCAATGAGCTGCTGGTTGGTGTGCTGGAGGGTCTCGATGCTCACCACGCTCTTCTCCGCCTCCTTGGCGGTCTCGATGGTGCCCATCTTAAGGGCGTCGGCGTTCTTCTGCAGCAGGTCGTTGGTCATCTTGGTGACCGCGGACTGGGCCGCGGTGGCCTGGCGGGAGTTCTCAAGCCCCAGAGCCAGCACCATCTGGCTCTTCCACAGGGGGATGGTGTTCACCAGAGAGGACTGGATCTTCTCCAGCATCAGGGCATCGTTATTCTGGATGAGCCGCACCTGGGGTCCCATCTGGATGGAGACCATCCGGGTAAGCTCCAGGTCGTGGAGCTTCTTTTCAAAGCGGGAGCACATATTGGCCAGGTCGTTGTAAGCCTGTGCGTCCTCCTGACTGCCGCTCTGCTGGGCCTTCTGGCGAAGCTCCTCCAGCTCCCCGGTACGGACGGCCTCCAGCTTCTTCTTCCCCGCCAGGATATACATGGTGAGCTCCTTATAGTACTTGGTGTTGAGCTCATACATCTGATCCAGCATGGCCACATCCTTCATCAGGGTGAGCTGGTGGCCCTCCAGCACCTCCACGATCTTGTTCACGTTGGTCTCTGCCTTGGAGTATTGGGCCTTCATGGCGGCGATGTCGTTTTTCTTCTTCTGGAAGAAGCCGAAGACCCCCTTCTTCTCCTCCTGGCCGAAGTTCTGGAGCTCACCCACAAGGCCCGCCAGGGCGTCCCCCACCTCGCCCAGATCCTTGGTGCGCACCTTGGAAAGGGCGCTCTCGGAGAACCCGGCAATGTTCTTCTGGGCGGCGGCGCCGTACTGGAGCACCAGGTTGGAGTCCTTGATGTCGATCTTCTCGGAGAAATCGGCCACCATCTTCTGCTCCGCCTCGGAGAGCATGGACTCGTCCAGCTTCACCGCCTTGGCGTCCCGGGCAGCCTGGTCGGCCTGAACGACCTCCTTCTCGGCGGCCATGGGATCCAGGGTCAGTTCCGGGGCGGGAACCGCCGCCACGGCAGTATCGGTATTGGGGGTCAGGGTCAGCTCCGGGGTCATATTCAGCTCGTCACTCATTGTCTTGTTCCTCCTGTTGTTTAATGATACCGTCAGCCATTGGCGGTAAAGGGCTTTTCCTCATTCAGTCCCTCCTGCTTGAGGAGGTTTTCCATCACAGTGATGTCGGTGGAGATGTCCAGAGCCTCGTCGGCAAAGAGGGCGTCCAGCTGCTTGTCGAAGGCGGCGACGATAGTGTCCATCATGGCGTCGATCCTGCCCCGGGTAGCGTCGATATTCTCCCCGGACACCCCCGCCGCCCCCATACGGTCATAGGCGTTGAGGAGCTTGAGGGTGGTGGGCAGGTAGTAGCTCATGAACCGCTTGATCTGGGGGAGCTTTTCCGGGTGCTCCACCACATAGTTCACGATCTTCCGGGTGTCCTCCTCCAGGCGGTCGATCTGGGCAGAGATCTTCTCGCCGGGGATGGCGGCATTGAGACGGCGCATCTCGCTCACCGCTTTGTCCCGCTCGGCCACCAGAGCGTCCAGCTCCGGGTTCCCGGTGGTCTCCGGCTCCTTGGCCTTCTCCTCCTTCTCTCCCGGCAGGTCGTAGGTCTTGTCGGGGAAAAGGCTCTTCCCGATGAGCCCCGCCACAGCGGACAGGGTGGCCGCCGCCAGGATATGGGGCAGCCGGTAGAGGGGCAGGAGCAGCCCCCATCCCAGCCACACCGCCGCCGCACAGTAGAGCGGAGCCGGGGAACGTTTTACTTGTTTCGCCACAGCGTCTCCTCCTTTTCGGAGCACTTCTAATTATAGGTATTCTACTCGTTTAGGCCTTTCCTGTCAAGGAATGGTTGACTTCTCCCCCAAAAAACGGTATCATGATTTTCTACCCACAACATCCTCCAGAAAGAAGATGGTTTCAATGATGACATTAGAGGATTTCAAGGCCGCACGGAAGGTGTTGGACGGTGTCATTGCCGACACCCACCTCATCCCCTCCCCCGCCCTCTCCAGGGCCACAGGCAACCATGTCTACCTGAAGCCGGAAAATATGCAGATCACCGGGGCCTACAAGCTCCGTGGCGCCTATTTTAAGATCAGCTCCCTCACCGAGGAGCAGAAGGCCAAGGGCCTCATTACCGCCTCGGCGGGCAACCACGCCCAGGGCGTGGCCTTCGCCGCCCAGGCCGCCGGAGTGGAGGCCCACATCGTCATGCCCACCACTACCCCCCTGGTGAAGGTGAACAATACCAAGGACTACGGTGCCAACGTCATCCTCTTCGGCGAGACCTTCGACGACGCCGCGGCGGAGGCCCAGCGGCTGGTGGAAGAGAAGGGCTACACCTACATCCCCCCCTTCAACGATCTCACCGTGGCCACTGGCCAGGGCACCATCTCCTATGAAATTTTCTCCGACCTGCCCGACGTGGACATCATCCTGGTGCCCATCGGCGGCGGCGGGCTGGCGGCAGGTGTGTCCACGCTGGCCAGGCTGCTCAATCCCAAGGTCACCGTCATCGGCGTTGAGCCCACCGGGGCGGCCTCTATGAAGGCCAGCCTGGATGCGGGCCATGTGGTCACCCTGCCCAAGGTGGACACTATCGCCGACGGCGTGGCGGTAAAGACCCCCGGCGACCTGGTATTCCCCTACATCCAGGAAAATATCGACCACATCCTCACCATCGACGATGTGGAGCTGGTGGACGCCTTCCTGGACATGATGGAAAAGCATAAGATGATCGTGGAGAACGCGGGACTGCTCACCGTGGCCGCCCTCAAGCACCTGAAGGCCGAGGGCAAGAACGTGGTCAGCGTCCTCTCCGGCGGCAACATGGACGTCATCACCGTCTCCTCCCTGGTTCAGCACGGGCTCATGGGCCGGGGCCGCATCTTCACCTTCTCCGTCATCCTCCCCGACCGGCCCGGTGAGCTGCTCCACGTGGCGGAGATCCTGGCCCGTGAGAACGGCAACACCATCAAGCTCGAGCACAACCAGTTCGTCAACCTGAACCGCCAGGCAGGCGTGGAGTTGAAGGTCACGCTGGAGGCCTTCGGCCACGAGCACAAGCAGCAGATCCTCGCCGCCCTCCAGAAGGAGGGCTATAACGCCGTGGAGGTATCCACCGGCGAGGTCTATTGAGGGAAACCAATACCCCCGGCCGGTACTCCGGCCGGGGGCTATATGATGCGGCGCCGGCGCGCCAAAACGCCGATGCCGGCGCCGTGGGTCGCTCTCAGCTTGGGGAGGCCGGCGATGGCGTGTCGGGCATCCGCTTGGTTCATCCTATGACGGGTACAAGTCCCCGGTTCGCCTGTTTTTCTTCTCCACTCCCATCAAGAAAGGACAATGCCCTATGACCAAGATCGCCCCCTCCATCCTCTCCGCCGACTTCTGCCGCCTGGGGGAGGACATTCAAAAGGTCTCCTCCGCCGACTGGCTCCATGTGGACGTGATGGACGGGATGTTCGTCCCCAACATCTCCATCGGCGTACCTGTGGTAAAGTCCATCCGCGCCCACACCGATATGTTCCTGGATGTCCATCTGATGGTGGAAAAGCCGGGGCGGTACGTCAAAGCCTTCTCCCAGGCCGGTGCCGACCTGCTGTCCATCCATTTGGAGGCGGATATGCCCCCCGCCCTCCACGCCGCCCTGGATGAGATGGAGGCCCTGGGGGTGAAAAAGGGTATCGTCCTGCGGCCCATCACCGCCCCGGAGGCGGTCATCCCCTACCTGCAGAGAGGGGTCGATCTGGTACTGGTGATGACGGTGGAGCCGGGCTTCGGCGGCCAGTCCTTCATGGCCGACCAGCTCCCCAAAATTTCCGCCCTGCGCGCCCTCATTGACCAATATTGCCCCGGCTGCCTTTTGGAGGTGGACGGCGGCGTGAACGTGGAGACCGCCAGGCTCTGCCGCCAGGCGGGGGCCGACGTGCTGGTGGCGGGCAGCGCCGTCTACGGCGCGGCGGATATCCCCGCCGCCATTGCCGCCCTGCGGGGGTAAGCGTGACATCTGTCCGGCGTCATTTTCGAAAGGAGCCTTTATGACTCGCGACCATTTTTTCCAACTGATCCAGACCAGTCTCGGCGTAGAGCCGGAGTATCTCTGGGCAGCCAATCCCAATTATGCCGTATTGCGTCATCCCGGAAGCAAAAAGTGGTTCGCCGCTATCCTGGATCTGTCCCCCGCCAAGCTGGGACTTCCCGGAGAGGGATTGGTGGACGTGCTGAATTTGCGGTGCGGCCCTGCCCTTGCAGGCTCTCTGCTGTCCCAGGACGGCTTTTACCCCGCCTATCACATGAACAAGACAAATTGGGTCTCCACCCTTCTCTCCGGCCCCCTTTCCGATGGGGAACTGATGGATCTTCTTGTGCTGTGCTATGACGCAGTGGCCCCCAAGCGGAAGCCCCGCCGCTGATTTTTCCCGTCCCGTCTCTCCGGGAGGTGCCTCTATGATAAATATGATAAAAAAGCATTCCAAGCTCCTCGTATGTCTGGTCTGCCTGACTCTGGCGGCCGCCTGGTTCGCCACCCGCCCTTCCACGAAGCGTACCGCCGCCTTTGCCCTTCGGCATCAGGATCTTCTGTCTGAATTTATTTCGTTGACCTACGCAGAAAATCAAGACCACGGGCTGCGCTCCATCTATGACAGCGGAAACTCTTTGGAGGGTCGTGAACAGGATCTATTTCAGTGGGATCCTGTCTCCGTCTCCCCAGAATTGTGTGCCGCTTGGCAACGGATCCGCTCCTATGGATATTTCAACAGTGTATCCTGTTCTTTTGAGGAAAAAGGAGGCCTGGAGGTCACTTTCTCTGCCAAAGGTAAATGGAAACCCTATGAGGAAGGGAATTACCGTATCGCTTACTGTCTCGTCTGGCAGGACGGAGAGTACGCAAACAATTCCCGCTGGCCTCTTGAGGACTGGTGGACTCCCCTTGACGGTATGGACATCTCCTCCCTCCCCCAGGATGGGAAGTGGTATTATACCTCCCACAAGCATTACGATGGATAATTTTGATTTTTTCACGGAGGTGCGACCCCTATGGAATACTTTCCCCCGGCTCTGGAAGCTCTGACAGAGCAGTTTGCCCGTCTGCCCGGCGTGGGCAAGAAGTCCGCCCAGCGGCTGGCCTTCTTCGTGCTGGGCCTTCCCGACGAGGAGGCCCGGGCCTTCGCCGAGGCCATCGTCACCGCAAAGAGGACGATCTCCCTGTGCCCGGTGTGCCGGAGCTTCACTGAAGGCGAGGGTCTGTGTCCTATCTGCGCCAGCGGAAAGCGGGACGAGGCCACCGTCTGCGTGGTGGCTGACCCCAAGGATGTGGCGGCTCTGGAGCGTTCCCGGGAGTATAACGGCCGCTACCACGTGCTCCACGGTGTCATCTCCCCCATGAACCATGTGGGGCCCGACGACCTCCACATCAAGGAGCTGGTGGAGCGGGTGTCCGCCGGCGGAGTCCAGGAGGTCATCATGGCCACCAACCCCACCACCGAGGGGGAGGCCACCGCCATGTACCTGTCCCGGCTCCTGAAGCCCTTCGGGGTAAAGGTGACCCGGCTGGCCTACGGAGTCCCGGTGGGCGGGCAGTTGGAGTTCGCCGACGACGCCACCCTGACCCGGGCCCTGGAAGGCCGGCGGGAAATGTAACGCTAATCCGCTCCCCCGTCATTGCGAGGGGGCGCCAGCCCCCGTGGCAATCCGTTTCCTCCATATTCTGGGACGCGGATTCCCACGCCAGTGTGCGCACTGGCTCGGAATGACGAGCACAGCGAAAAGGAGGGCGACCCCATGTCCCAGGCACGGCTTTTCGAAATGGTCTATCTGCTTTTGGAGAAGGGAAAGCTGTCCGCCGACCAGCTGGCGGAGCGGTTCGAGGTGTCGGTACGAACCATCTACCGGGATGTGGATGCCCTCTCCGCCGCCGGGGTGCCAGTCTACGCCATACCCGGACGGAATGGGGGCGTGGCTTTGATGGAGCAGTATGTGCTGACCAAGGCCGCCCTCTCCGGGGAGGAACAGGCTCAGCTTTTGACCGCCCTTAAGTCTTTATCCGGGGAGCCGGGGCTGGGGTCGGAGGAGACCCTTTCCAAGCTCTCCGCCCTCTTTCAGCAGGATCAGCCCGACTGGCTCCAGGTGGACTTGTCCCGCTGGGGCGGCGGGGGCCGGGAGTCCTTTGCCGCCCTTCGAAAAGCCATCTTAGAGCGCAAGGTCATCACCTTTACCTATGCCGGATCGTACAGCGAAGCCGCTGCCCGGCAAGTGCTTCCCGCCAAGCTGGTGTTCAAGGGGCAGAGCTGGTACCTGCAAGGATTTTGCCTTGACAGGCAGAATTACCGCACCTTCAAGCTCTCCCGCATCCGGGATCTCCAGGTGACCGGCCGAACCTTCATCACCCCTCTGGCCCCTCCCCCCATCGACGACAGTCCCCGGGGAGCCTGGCCCTCCATCCGCTTAAAACTGCGGCTCTCCCCCGCCCTGGCCTTCCGGGCCTATGACGAGTTTGAACCGGAGCAGGTCAAGGCCCTCCCCGACGGCTCCTTTCAGGTGGAGGCAGAGTTCCCGGAGGACAACTGGGTCTATGGATATCTCCTCTCCTTTGGGCCCATGATAGAGATCTTGGAGCCGGAGCGGGCCAGACGGCAGGTGGCGGAGCTGGCCAGACAAATTTTATCCCGCTGCGAAAACCCTGACATAGGGTGTCAGGGTTTGGGTGCTATCATGGGGTCATCACCCACAAAGGAGGATGCCACCATGATGAAAGAAAACACACCTTTTTGCCAGTCCTGCGGAATGCCCCTCACCGACCCCGCCCTTCGGGGCGCCGAGGCCGACGGCTCTCCCAGCCCCCACTACTGCAAATACTGCTACGACAAGGGCAAGTTCGCCGGGGAGATGACCATGGAGCAGATGATCGACTTCTGCGCCCCCATGATGGCCCGATCCAATCCCGGCATGACGGAGGAGGACGCCAAGGAGCAGATGCGGAAGTTCTTCCCCCTTCTCCTTCGTTGGAAGGGAGAAAAGGCATGAGCTACCGGCTTTCCGCCGTGACCGTCCGAGGAGACAACAGCCCCCAGGGAATGGCGGCCATCGGGCAGCTCTGGGCCGACGTGCAGAGCGGCAAGCTCCCCCTGCTTTTTGACAGCGAGGGGGTTTTTCAGCCGGGGCTCTCTCCCGTTTCCCGGTACAGCAATTATGAAAGCGACCAGACCGGGGCCTACGACCTGACCATTCTCACCGTCACCGCCGACTTTTTCGCCGGGATGGAGGAGAAGGCGGCGGCGGGGCTTTACCGCAAGTATGAGGCAGCTGGGGACGATCTGACTTCCTGCGCCCAGGCGGCCTGGGGGCAGGTTTGGGGGGATGCCTCCCTGAAGCGGGCCTTCGGGGAGGACTATGAGAGCACCGTCCCAGCGGAGTATACCAAGGATGGAAAGTGTCACTGCTATTTGTATATCTCAATATGAGAAGGTGCGGCCTTTATAGGCCGCGCTTTCTTTTTGCCCATGTGGTATAATCTTTACATGAGAATTTTGTCAAACAGAGAAATGAAAATCTCCCCCAAAAACATCTAATGGGTGAAGAAAGGAGGCGAAGGCCTTTGAACGAACAGGAATTTGTGCGGCAGGCTGAGGCCTTGAAGGCCCGGCTCTACCGCACCGCCCTGCTCTATCTGGGAAGCGACTCCGCCGCCGTAGACGCGGTGGACGAGGCGGTCTATAAAGGCTTTCTGGCACGAAAGAAGCTGAGGGAACCTCAGTTTTTCGCCACCTGGCTCACCCGGATCCTCATCAATGTATGCAACCAGGAACTGCGGCGGCGGAAACGGGAGACGGCGGTGGAAGAACTTCCGGAAACGGCGGCGGAGGAATTTGACGCCCTGCCTCTCAAGGAGGCGGTGGAGCGTCTGCCCCAGGATATCCGGGCGGTGATCGTGCTGCGCTACTTCACCGGCCTCACCCTGGCTGAGACCGCCCGCGCCTTAGATGTGCCTCCCGGCACTGTATCCACCCGCCAGCGGAAGGGGCTGTCCCTTCTGCGTCTTACCTTGGAGGAGGATGACACATGAATCGAAACGAGGAATATCAGGCCCTTCTCGCCCAACTGGAGGCGACTCCCGCCGCCCTGGAGGACTGCGTCGCAAAGGCCCAAAAGCGCTCCCGGCGCCACCGGGGCTGGGGAACCTCCCTGGCCTCCCTGGGGGGCGTGGCCGCCGCCTTTGTGCTGCTGGTAAATACCTCCGTCCCCTTTGCCATGGCCTGCGCCAGGATCCCCGGCCTCCGGGAGCTCACCGCCGCCGTAGCCTTCTCCCCCAGCCTGAAGACGGCGGTGGAGAACGATTACGTCCAGCTCATCGGCCAGATCCAGACGGCAGACGGTATCACCCTGAAGATGGAATATCTTATCTTTGACCCCACTCAGCTCCACTTCTTCTTCACCGTGGACGGAGGCGACTATGACAGCTTCCATGTCTACCCCAGCATCTCCGGCCCCGACGGGGAGGAACTGGAGGGCTATGGCATCACCAGCGCCATGTCCCTGCCCGGTGAGCTCTCCGACTTCGGCGTCACCTTCAACGAGGGCTTCCGGGCCCCTGAGGCCCTGAAGCTGACCTGCAGGGTGACAGGCCACAGGGAGCGCACCGGCGTGGCTCCGGCGGACTCCTCCGCTCACGACCCCGAGACCCATAGGGAGCCGGAGGTCATCGCCCGATTCACCTTTGACCTGATTCTGGATCCGCGGTTCACCGCTCCCGGCAGGACCCTCCCCATTGAGCAGTGGGTGACGGTGGACGGCCAACGACTTTTGATCCGTTCTCTGGAGATCAACCCCACCCACGCCCGGCTGACCGTGGTCTCCGACGAGGCCAACACCGCCTGGTGCAAAGGCCTGGACTTTTATCTCTCCGACGCCGGCGGCAACCGTTACGGGCCTGGCAGCCGGGCCAGCTCCGGCAGCAACCTCATCTCCTCCGGCACCGGCGAGGAGGGTGTGGTGGTCTACTATCTGGAAAGCCCCCACTTTACCGGAAAGCCTCCCTACACCCTCCACATCACCGGGGCCGACTGGCTGGACAAGGACAGGGCCTGGGTGCGCGTCGACCTGGACAAAGGCGCCACGCAGGGGCTTCCCGACGGGGTGGAGCTGGTCTCTGCCCGGCGGGAGCCGAACGGGGACGTAGCCCTCTCCTTCTCTTCCCCCGGCCACGGAAACGGACAGCTGTTCTCCTGGGACTACCGGGATCCGGAGGGCCGCGACCTGACCATCACCTCCGGGGGCCACTCCCGCCTTACCGACGATGATGGGCAGGAGTATGAAGAGCAATATATCATTCTGCCCGACTATTCCTTCGATACCGTGGAGCTGAAGCTCTCCCGCACCCGCACCGCAGAGCTTGACCCGGAGGTGACCCTGGAGATCAAATGAGCTCTTGCCCCGGGGCCGGGGGCATGATATACTGGTTGAAAGCTCCTGAAGGATGTGGTCACCGTGAATCTCTGCAATATCAACGAGATCAAAGCGCTTTTGTCCCGGCATGGGTTCCATTTTTCCAAGTCGCTGGGGCAGAATTTTCTCATTGAAGAATGGGTGCCCCGGGACATCGCCGACGCCTCCGGGGCAGGCCCCGGCGCGGGCGTACTGGAGATCGGCCCCGGGATCGGGCCGCTCACCGCACAGCTGGCGCAAAGGGCGGACAGGGTGGCGGCGGTGGAGCTGGACACGGCGCTGCTTCCCATTTTGACCGAGACCCTCTCCGGCTTCGGCAATGTGACCGTCATCCCCGGAGACGTGATGAAGCTGGATCTTCCCGCCCTTGTGGAGGCGCAGTTTCCGGGGCTTACCGCCATGGTCTGCGCCAACCTGCCCTACAACATCACCACCCCAGTGCTCACCCTTCTGCTGGAAAGCGGCCTTTTCTCCGCCATCACAGTGATGATACAAAAGGAAGTGGCCCAGCGGGTCTGCGCCGCTCCCGGCTCCAAGGACTACGGCGCCTTCTCCCTTCTGTGCCAATACTATGCCAAAACAGCTCTCCTCTTCGAAGTGCCCAGAGAGTGCTTCCTGCCCGCCCCCAAAGTGACCTCCGCGGTCGTGCGGCTCACCCCCTGTCCCCCGCCGGAATGTGTCCATGACCCCGCCCTCTTTTTCCAGGTAGTCCGCGCCGCCTTCGCCCTCCGGCGCAAGACCCTCCTCAACGCCCTTTCCGCCGCCTTCCCCCTCTCCAAGGAGGCCCTGGCCCAGTGCATCGCCCAGGCGGGCCTTCCCGCCGACATTCGGGGAGAGCGGCTTGGCATCCCGGAGTTCGCCCGGCTGGCGGATGAGATCAAAAAGAGCCTGTGAGCGATGCTCACAGGCTCTTTCTGATCTGCTCCAGGGCGCTTTTTTCCAGTCTTGACACCTGGGCCTGGGAGATGCCCACCTCGGCAGAGACCTCCATCTGGGTCTTGCCCTGGAAGAACCGCAGGGCCAATATCCGCTTCTCCCGCTCGGGGAGCTTGTCCACCGCGTCCTGGAGGGCGATGTGATCCAGCCACTTCTCGTCCGTATTTTTGATGTCCCGCACCTGATCCATCACGGTCACCGCGTCCCCGCTGTCGGAGTAGACCGGCTCGTAAAGGCTCACCGGATCGGTGATGGCCTCCAGGGCAAAAACCACGTCCTCCCGCCGCTCGTCCAGCATTTTGGCGATCTCCTCAATGGAGGGCTCCTTCTGGTGCTGAGACATGAACTTCTCCTTGGCCTGCAAGACCTTATAGGCCGTGTCCCGCATGGAGCGGGAGACCCGCATGGCGCTGTTGTCCCGGAGGTAGCGGCGGATCTCCCCCACGATCATGGGCACACCGTAGGTGGAAAAGCGCACGTCCAGGTCGATATTGAAATTATCGATGGCTTTAATAAGGCCGATACATCCCACCTGGAACAGGTCGTCCACGTTCTCTCCCCGGCGGTCAAACTTCTGGATCACCGAGAGCACCAACCGCAGGTTCCCGGCGATGAGCTTTTCCCGGGCCGCCATGTCCCCCTCCTTGGTGCGGCGGAGCAAGTCCATGGTCTCCTCGTTTTTCAGAACCTTCAGCTTGGAGGTATTGACCCCGCATATCTCCACTTTCCCTTGCATCAAGAAACCCCCCGCCTCGAAAATACTGAGTTCAGTATCTCCGGGGCAGGGGGTTTCATACCGTCTGCAAAGGGGGTTTATTTTTTATTGTGGGACGGTTTTCGATGGATTAAAACAAAGCCTTCAGCTGTGGCGGCCTCTGTGGTGGCCCCGGCCCTCGCTGTGGTGGTAGCCGCCGTGACCATAGGCGGCGGGCGTACAGCCCACAGGGCAGTCATGGTAGTGGGCGGGGTCGGTGCAGCCCACAGGGCAGCTGTGGTAGTGCCCGGTCTCTATGCAATCGGCGGGGCAGGCATGGTAATGGGCGGGATCGGTACAGTCCTGGCGCGCACAGCCCATGCTGGGGCAGAACATGGGCTCCGCCGGGGGGGTCGATTCCCAGCATTGGTTGCTGTGGGGATGGGTGGGATCGGTACAGCCCGCTAAGTCACAACCCATATATACCGCCTCTGCCACTTCCACCGGGGCGGCGCTCTCCGCCGCGGGGGCCGCCGGCTGAACGCCTTCATAGGCGGCGGGCGCACCCACCAGCGGTGCGGCGCAGAGCATGGCGATCAAAAACCGTCTCATCTCAATTTCTCCTTTATCCAGTTGATCCTACCTAATAGTATACAGTTTTTCTCCGTCTTGTCAATCCTCTACTCCGCCGCGGCCAAAAGCTGCCTGGTGTACTCCTCCCGGGGATGGTCAAAGACCTCCTCCACCGTCCCCTGCTCTATGACACGGCCCGCCTTCATCACAAGCACCCGGTCACACAGCTGGTAGACCACGTTCAGGTCGTGGGAGATGAAGAGATAGCTCAGATCCAGCTGGTCGCGCAAGTCCTTCAAAAGCCGCAGGATCTGGGCCTGGATGGTCACATCCAGGGCGGACACCGGCTCGTCGGCCAGGATGAACCGCGGCCGCTGGAGCAGGGCCACGGCGATGCTCACCCGCTGGCGCTGGCCGCCGGAGAGCTGGGCGGGTCTGGCCTTCAGGCACTCCCGGGGCAGCTCTACCAGGGCGAGCATATCCTCCACCCGCCGCCGGCGCTCCGCCGGGTCATACCTGCCGTAGACGCGCAGAGGCTCCTCCAGGATCCACTCCACTGTGTAGGCGGGGTTCAGGGAGCTGTAGGGATCCTGGAAGATCATCTGGGGCCGCTTGGTGTAGTGGACAACCTCGCCCCGCTCTGGCTTCACCATCCCCAGGATGGTCTTGGCCAGGGTGGACTTCCCCGTGCCCGACTCCCCCACCAGGCCCACGATCTCCCCGTGGCGGACGTGGAAGGTCACATCGTGGAGCACTTTCTTATACTCTCCCCGGCCGATGAGGGTGCGGCTGCGGTAGCCGCTGCTCACATGACTGACCGAGAGCACCAGTTCCTCGCTCATGGCCGCCCCTCCTTTCTGCGGACAGGGATGGCGGCAATGAGCCGCTTGGTGTAGTCCTGGGCGGGATGGTAGAAGATCTGCCCGGTCTCGCCGCTCTCTACGATACGGCCCGACTGCATCACCGCCACCCGGGCGCAGAGCTTTCGCACCACGTTCAGATCGTGGGAGATGAAAAGCATGGACATGCCCAGCTCCCCGTTGAGCTTCTTCAAAAGGGTCAGGATCTGGGCCTGGATGGTCACGTCCAGGGCGGTGGTGGGCTCGTCCAGGAGCAAAAGTCCCGGCCGGGAGACCATGGCCGCCGCGATCATGGCCCGCTGGAGCATCCCGCCAGAGAGCTCATGGGGGTACTTATCGTAGACCCCCTCCGGGTCAGGAAGTTCCACCTGCCGGAGGGCCTCCAAGGCCCGCTCCCGGCGCTCCTCCCTGGAAAGCCTGGTGTGGATGAGAAGGGTCTCCTCCACCTGGGCGCCCACCCGCATCAGGGGATCCATGGCGGACATGGGCTCCTGGAACACCACGCCGATGTTCCGGCCCTGGACGCTCCGAAGGGTGGCCCGGTCTGCGTGGAGCAGTTCTGTGCCGTTCAGGGATATCTCACCGGCGTAGTCGCACTGCTTCCGGGGCAGAAGCCCCGCCACCGACATGGCGGTCACCGACTTGCCGGAGCCGGACTCCCCCACCAGGCCCACGATCTCCCCGTCCTGAATGGTGAGGGAGATGCCGTCCACCGCAAAGCGGTCACGGGTGTGGAACTTGACCCGCAGGTCACGAATCTCCAGCATCAGACCACCCCCCGATCCCGGCGCTGTAAGCCCTCGCCGATGAGGCCCACACCGAACACCAACAGGATAATGGCGCCTCCCGCCCCAGCGGCGTACCAGGGGGCGGCGGAGAGCATCCCTTGGGCCTCGGAGAGCATATAGCCCAGAGAGGCGTCCGGCGGGGTGACGCCGATGCTCAAATAGCTCATGGAGGCCTCCGCCAGCACGGCGTTATTAAAGCCGATGGTGAGGGCGGGCAGCAGCACCGGCATGGTGTTGGGCAGGATGTGTACCCACAAAATACGCCAGGGGCTCACCCCCATGAGCTGGGCGCTTTTCACGTAATTGACCTCCCGCAGGGAGGCAAAGGCGGTGCGGGCAATGCGGGCGTAGCTGGGGATAAAGGCGATGCCCAGGGCCAGCACCACATTATATTTTTTCCCCGGCCCCAACAGGCTGATGATGACCAGGGCCATCAGGATGCTGGGAAATGCAGTAAGGGCGTCGTTGAGACGCATCAGCGCCTCGTCCACTATGCCGCCGAAGTAGCCCGTCAGGGCGCCCACCGCCACACCGCACACCGCCCCCATGGTCACGGTGGCCAGGGCGATGGTCAGGGTATTTCCCGCCCCCTGAAGCACCCGGCTGAAAATATCCCGGCCGAAACCGTCGGTACCCAGCAGATGGGCCAGACTGGGCCCGTCCAGCTTAGGCCCGGTGGCCATGGCGGTGGGGTCGTAGGGCGTCCAGAAAAAGCCCACAAGGATGAGGGCCACCATGAAGCCCGTAAGGATCAGCCCGGCCGTGAGACAGCCGTTTCTCTTTTTCTTCATAGGCTGCCTCCCAACCGCAGCCGGGGGTCGATGCGCTGCTGAATGAGGTCTGCCAAGGTGCCCGCCAGCACCACCCAAAAAGCCAAAAGCACCACGATGACCTGCACCACCGGGTAGTCCCGGTTGGAGATGGAGGCCACCAGCAGCCGCCCCAGGCCGGGAATGGCAAAGACCTGCTCCACCACTACTCCGGCAGCCAGGATCTCCGCCAGGGTCTGGGCCAGGAAGGCCACCACCGGGACGACGGCGTTTTTCAGCACATGCCGCCGGAGCACCGCCCCCCGGTCGTTGCCCCGGGAGATGGCGGTACGGACATAGTCCTTTCCCATCTCGCTGTTCACTGTACTGCGGAGCATCCGCACCGTCATGGCGATGCGGGGGATGGCAATGGCCACAGCGGCAAAGAAGAGGTACTGTACCGCCCCCCAGAAGTCTTCCCGCAGATCAGGAAAGCGCCCGGCGGTGAACCACTTCAGGGCCACGCCGAAGACCCAGGAAAGGAGCATCCCGGTAAAAAAGGCGGGCACTGCCATGCACAGCTGGTTCACCGCCGTGCGAAGGCCCTCTCCCCTGCCGCCGGAACGTCCCGCCGAGAGGAGCCCCAGTGGGATGGACACCACGATGATGAGCAGGAAGCTGATAGCGCTCAGGCACAGGGTCACCGCCATCTTGGGGGCAATGAGCTCCCACACCGGCTGCTTATAGTGGTAAGAGGTACCCAGATCCCCAGAAAAAAAGCCCATCAGCCACTGAAGGCAGCGAACCATCAGTGGCTGATCGAGACCCATTTCGGCGCGCAGAGCGGCCAGGCACTCAGGGGTGGCCTGAGTGCCCAGCATGATCTCCGCCGGGTCTCCCGAAATAAGCTCAAAGGCCAGAAAGGCCAGCAGGGAGACCAAAAGCATGGTGACCAACAGAGTGGCCAGCCGCTTCGCCGCGTATTTCATTGTTATCCCGCCCACTCCAGGGTGGACAGGTCAAGGACATAGATGGGATAGAACCGAAGGCCCTCCAGCCCCTTGCGCACCGCCACCAGATCGGCCAAGTCCTGGATGTAGACATTGGCGGCGTTCTCCGCCAGGTTCCGCTCCAAGTCCTTGTACAGCTGGGTCTGCTGGGCGTCGTCAAAGGTGGTCTGGGCCTTGGCGTAGAGGGCGTCGTATTCCTCGCTCTGATAGTTGATAAAGTTCCGCTTGGCAGAGGACTCAAACCGGGCCAGCAGGGCCCGGGCAGTCATGGTGGAGGCGTCCAGGCCCACCACAGTGGACTGGAACTGCCGGCCGGAGTACACATCGGACAGCCAGGTGCCCCACTCCACCAGCTCCAGCTTGGCGTTGATGCCCACCGCCTTGAGCTGCTCGGCAATGACCTGGGCGGTGTCGATATGGGGGGTATAGTTGGAGGGCACGGTGATGGTCATATCGAAGCCGTCGGGATAGCCCGCGTCGGCCAGGAGCGCCTTGGCCTTCTCCACATCATGGGTGTAGTAGTTGGTAAGGCTATCGTCAAAATACTTGCCGAAGGCGGGGTACATACTGGAGCCGATGAGGCTTCCGTACCCGTCGAAGGCCAAGTCCAAAATCTGCTGGCGGTCTACGGCATAGCACAGGGCCTGCCGCACCCGCACGTCGTCAAAGGGCTTCTCGGCGTTGTTGAGGTAGAGGGCCTGCACCAGATTCATAGTGCCTTCGGCAATATAGAAGTCCTCCTCCAGCTGGGCCACCCGGCTGCTGGTCATGTGGGCGCACAGATCCACCGCCCCGCTCTGGAGGCTCATCAGAAGACTGTCCGGGTTCTCCATGACCTTCAGGGTCACCCTGTCCATCTTGGCCGGAGTGCCCCAATAGTCCTCAAACCGCTCCAGCACCACATTGTCCTGGGCGGAGCGGGAGACATACCGGAAGGGGCCGGTGCCCACAGGGGCCGTGTCCTGCTTGTCGTAGTCCTTGGGCAGGATGGCGGCGGTCAGGTAGGAGAAAAACTCGTTGTCCGGCTCGGCAATGGTGATGGCCACCGTCTTGTCGTCCAGGGCGGCCACATCGGTGACGGCGGAGAAGGACTCCACCAGGGAGGAACCACCCTCCGCATCGGCACAGCGCCGGATGGACCAGACCACATCGTCCGCCGTCACAGTCTGGCCGTTATGGAACTTCACCCCGTCCCGCAGGGTGAAAGTGTAGGTCGTTCTATCATCGGAAATGGTATAGTCCGAGGCCACCGCCGGGACAAGGTCACCGTCGGGGGTGGGCTTCACCAGCCCCTCGAACACGTTGAACATGATCTCCTTCGTCCCTGCCGCCACCGTCATGTGGGGGTCAAGGCTGTCGTCCAGGTCTTGGGCGATGGCCACCGTCAGCTCATTGGGTATGGCCTGGTGCTGAAAGCTCTCCTGGGGCGCCGGGGTCTGGGCGGCGTCGCCGCCGCAGCCGGAGAGCATAGCCGCCAATAGTCCTGTGGTGATGAGCCCCGCGATCTTGCGTTTGTTCATACCGATCTTCCTTTCATCACTGCTTCCCCCACGGGAAGTCAATGCCGGACGGATCACCCTCCGCCCACGGGGATTTTTTCGGCTCTGTTTCACTGTCCGGGCCGATCCCGAGCCGATAGAGACCGGCAAAAATAAAAGCCTTGCAGGATGGCCTCTCCACAGTTGGAGTAGACCTCCCACAAGGCTGTATTTTACACGATATATCCCGCTTTTGCAAGGGGTTTTGGCCCTTTTTCCATCAGACTTCTACCGCGGGCCGGACTGCCCCCGCCGCCTTGGTCAGTCGCTGGGAGATATACTCTTTGACCTCCTCCACCGGGATGTCCAGAGCCGCCGCCAGCTCCCCAAACAGCAGGGCCTCTCCCTCCTTCATAAAACGCTCATCCACCGCGCCGAATTTCCTCTTTTCCCGCTCGGCGGTCTTTTTCTTGGTGTAGATAGACATGGTCAGCTCAAAGAGGTCTTTGCAGTCGTGGGTAGCGATGGCGGCCTGGTAGTGCTCGGTAAGCTCCCGCAGGGGCAGGCCCTCACAGGCCGCCGAGGTGTAGGCGGGAATGTTGTCAATGAGCTCGTCCGCCTCCTGTCTGGAGACAATAGGCCGCATAAAGACCTTTCCGTTTACCGGCGCGTAGATGTCGCAATTCTGATAAAGAGGGGTCAGAGCGTAGAAGTCCTGGCCGTCCCGCCTGTCCACCCGCTCCACCCGGCACACCCCTGTGCGCCCATAAATGACCAATTCTCCCGGCTGGTACATAAAATCACATCCTTTATATACCTAATTATACCACTTTTTGGTCTTTTTATGTAAGAAAAACTTTTTGGCGGGGATATGGGCAAACCGGCTACATCATTTTCAGGATCTCCCGCTTCAGCCGCTCAATGATGCGCTTTTCCAGCCGGGAGATATAGGACTGAGAGATGCCCAGCATGTCGGCCACCTCCTTCTGCGTCCGTTCCGGCTGCCCATCCAGGCCGAAGCGCAGGGTGATGATGACCCGCTCCCGCTCCTCCAGCCGCTCCAGTGCCTGGGTGAGGAGCTGGCGGTCTACGTCGGCCTCCAGGGGCTGCATCACCACGTCGGCGTCGGTCCCCAGAATGTCGGAGAGCAAAAGCTCGTTGCCGTCCCAGTCGGTGTTCAGCGGCTCATCAAAAGAGACCTCCCCCCGCTGGTTGGAGGTCTTGCGCAGGTGCATCAATATCTCGTTTTCAATGCACCGGGAGGCGTAGGTGGCCAGCTTGATGTTCTTTTCCGCCTTGTAGGTACTCACTGCCTTGATAAGGCCGATGGTGCCGATGGAGATCAGGTCTTCAATGTTGATGCCCGTATTCTCAAACCGCTTGGCGATGTAGACCACCAGCCGCAAATTCCGCTCGATAAGGGTGGCCTTGGCCTCCTCGTCCCCCTCCCCCAGCCGGAGGATGAGGGCCGCCTCCTCTTCCCGCTTCAGAGGGGGCGGCAGGGTATCGCTGCCCCCAATGTACATCACCTTTCCCGGCAGGATCACCCCCCACCGGGCCAAAAGCGCCCGGAGCCGCCACCAACTCCGCCGCAAGCGCTGTATCATGTCTTTTTCCTCCTCACTTTTTCATTTACGCGCCGATGAGGGCGCTGTACCCTCCTCCGTCGGACACCGGCGTGGGCGACAGTGCCACCAGGATGGGGCCGTAGTCCTCCCCCGCCACCCTGGCATTGTCCACCCGCACCGCCAACAGCAGGGCGTGCTCCACCCCCACCGCCCGGTAGGGCAGCAGCCGCCAGCGTCCATTCCGCCGCCGCGCCAGGGCGGACACCGGGTCGCTGAGTTCTCCCGGCTCCGGGCCCTCCCCCGGCGGGAACAACGCCCCCAGCCGCTCCCCTTCCGCCACCATCACCGGCCGGCCTGTGACCGGGTCGGTGAGGGTGTTGCCCGTGTCCACCAGAGCGGTCAGGCGGCACCGCCGGCCCCCCAGCTCCAGTTCCGCCCCCGCCAGCTCTCCCCCGCCGTGGCGAAGGGTCCGGCGGAAGATAAAGCTCAAAAACACATAGCAGAAAGCGGAGCACAGCAGCACCGTAGGGAGGTCCAGCACCCGGGGACTGCCCCACAGCAGCTGCAGAGCCAGCACACCGCCCCCAAAGGCGGCGGCCACCCCAAAGAACACCAGGGTCAGCCGCAAAAGCCGCCGGGAGGAACCGTAGGCCGCCAAGGCCATCCCCACTGCCGACGCCAGCTTGCACAGGGGGTGGGTCAAAAAGCCCCACCCCGGCAGCACCGCCCCGGCGGCATAGAGCCCGCCCAGCAATGCCGCCAGCGCAAAGCGGAGCCGCCGGAAGGGCTCCCCCGCCAGCTTGGCCGCGCACAGTAATAATAGGTAGTCCATCAGTGCGTTGAGGGCAAATACCTCGTCGATATACACCACTTCCATGCCCCGCCTCCTCTCTGTCTCGCTGTCCATTATAAAGGGCTTGCCCTTCAAAAAAGGTCTAAAGGATGCCGGGACAAAAATGGTGTTTGTCCGACATTGGCCCCACAGCCCGGAAAAGCCGGGTTTTCTTGAAAATTATGCTTGACTTGGGGCCTTTGGGGTGATAGAATACTGTCACCTATGAAAAGGGCCTTATTTTTTTATGCTCGTTTTTACGGTGTGGCGCAGCATAAAACCCTTTCCCTCTCTGAGGTCATAGGGAGGCAATCATGCCGGCCTAACACCGCCTCGTGTCAGTCCCCTTCCGGGGGCTTTTTCGGGCTGGGCCGGCCAATCCGCCGGAACCGGCTCTTTTTTGTTGGCCCGGCAAGTAATAAGGAGGTGCCGAAACATATGGCAAAAGCTGGCAACCGGGTGAAGATCACCCTGCGGTGCAACGAGTGCAAGCAGCGCAACTACAACACCAAGAAAAACAAGAAGAACACCCCTGACCGTTTGGAACTGAACAAGTACTGCCCCTTCTGCAAGAAGCACACGGTTCACACCGAGACCAAGTAATGAGCTTTATCACCAATGACAGCTCACAAGAAAGAAGGGTAATACTGAATGGCTGAAAACGACAAGCTGGAACAGGTGGAGACCTCCGCCCAGGAGCTGGAGACCACCGCTGCCGAGACCCCCGCGAAGAAGGACAAGGCCGATAAGAAGGCTGATAAAAAGCCCGCCAAGAAGTCCAAGCCCGGCTTCTTTGCCCGCATCGCCCAGTGGTGCCGGGAGACCAAGGCCGAGCTGAAGAAGGTACAGTGGCCCACATGGAAGCAGACGCTGAACAACACCCTCATCGTCATCGCCTTCTGTATCGTGGTCGGTCTGTGCATCTTCCTCTTCGACAAGCTGGCCGAGGGCGTCTTTACCGCTCTCATCAACCTCTTCCACTAAGGGGCGAGCGCCATGGAAGAGGCAAAATGGTACGTTGTCCACACTTACTCCGGCTATGAGAACACTGTGTGTGCCAGCATTGAGAAGGCTGTGGAGAACCGGGGTATGCACGACCTCATCCAGGAGGTCAACATCCCCATGGAGACCGTGACCGAGATCACCGATAACGGCCCCAAGACCGTAGAGCGCAAGGTCTTCCCCGGCTATGTGCTGGTGAAGATGGTGCTCACCGACGACACCTGGCATCTGGTTCGCAACATCCGCGGCGCCACCGGCTTCGTCGGCTCGGGCAACAAGGCCATCCCCCTCACCGACTCCGAGATCGCCGCCCTTGGCGTGGAGAAGCATGAGGTAGTGGTCAGTTACGAGGTGGGCGACAGCGTGAAGATCACCGACGGCGCCCTGGAATCCTTCATCGGCACGGTGGAGGAGATCGACATGGATCACAGCAAAGTCCGCGTGGTGGTGTCCATGTTCGGCCGGGAGACCCCGGTGGAGCTGGAGCTCGACCAGGTGGAACCCATCAACAACTAAGGCCGTTTGAACGGCCCAAGTCCCGCAAGTGGGAGGAATCCTCAAAGGGTTCCGTCCATACCACATTTTCAGTAGGAGGTGCTGTTTCAAATGGCACAGAAAATCACCGGTTACGTGAAACTGCAGATCCCCGCCGGCAAGGCGACTCCGGCCCCCCCTGTGGGCCCCGCCCTCGGCCAGCACGGCATTAACATTGCCGCCTTTACCAAAGAGTTCAACGAGCGCACCAAGAACGACGGCGGCCTTCTGATCCCCGTGGTCATCACCGTCTACGCCGACCGCTCCTTCTCCTTCATCACCAAGACCCCCCCTGCCGCCGTCCTCATCAAGAAGGCCTGCGGTCTGGACAAGGCCAGCGGTGTGCCCAACAAGGAGAAGGTGGCCACCATCAGCAAGGAAGACATCCGTAAGATCGCTGAGCAGAAGATGCCCGACCTCAACGCCGCCAGCATCGAGGCTGCCATGAGCATGATCGCCGGTACCGCCCGTTCCATGGGCGTCCTGGTGGGCGACTAAGGCGAGGAGGTACAGAGATATGTTTAGAGGTAAGAAGTATCAGAACGGCGCCAAGCTCATCGACAAGGCCGCCGCTTACGACGTGCAGGAGGCCATGGATCTGGTGGTCAAGGCCGCTCCCGCCAAGTTCGACGAGACCGTTGAGCTCCACGTGAAGCTGGGTGTTGACTCCCGTCACGCCGACCAGCAGGTGCGCGGCGCCATCGTTCTCCCCCACGGCACCGGCAAGACCCAGCGGGTGCTGGTCTTCGCCAAGGGCGACAAGGCCGACGCCGCCAAAGAGGCCGGCGCCGACTACGTGGGCGAGATGGATCTGGTGGAGAAGATCCAGAAGGAAAACTGGTTCGACTTCGACGTGGTGGTCGCCAGCCCTGACATGATGGGCCTGGTGGGCCGTCTGGGTAAGGTCTTGGGCCCCAAGGGCCTGATGCCCTCCCCCAAGGCCGGCACCGTCACTCCCGACGTGGCCAAGGCTGTTCAGGAGGTCAAGGCCGGTAAGGTGGAGTACCGTCTGGACAAGACCAACATCATCCACTGCCCCATCGGCAAGGTCTCCTTCGGCGCCGACAAGCTCACCGAGAACCTGAACGCTCTCATGGGCGCCATCATCAAGGCCAAGCCCTCCGCCGCCAAGGGCACTTATGTCCGCAGCTGCGTGGCCGCCTCTACCATGGGCCCCGGCGTGAAGCTGAACGCCGCCAAGTTCGTGTAAGAAGCGGAACTTTCCCAAAAAATATACCTCCCTGGGGGATCATGCTTGACAAGATCCCCCAGGGGTGATATATTATTGATCGTGTTCAGAGACAGCGGGGAGCCTTATGGCTCTAACGACGTCAGTCCCCCGCCGAGAATACAGCCAACAATCATGTGTTATTGTGCTGTTTTCGTGTCGGACACGAAAGCGGCATTTTTTATGCCGTATCTATTACCTGGAGGTGAATTCCCAATATGCCGAACGCAAAAGTCCTGAGTGAGAAGCAGGCGGTCGTCGCCGGGCTCATTGAGACCCTGAAGGCCTCTGCCAGCGGCGTGCTGGTGAATTACGAGGGCATCACTGTCGCTGAAGACACCGCCCTTCGTAACGAGCTGCGCAAAGCCGGCGTGGAGTACGCCGTGGTGAAGAATACCATGGTTCGCCGGGCTCTGGATGACACTGGTCTCAGCGAGCTGGACGGGGTGCTTCACGGCACCACTTCCCTGGCCGTGTGTAAGGACGATCCCATCGCCCCCATGCGCGTCATCAACAAGTTCGCCAAGAGCCTGGAGGGTGACCGGTTCGTCATCAAGGCCGGCTTCATGGACGGCAAGGTGCTGCCCCTGGAGGACATCGCCGCTCTGGCCGAGCTGCCCTCTAAGGAAGTCCTGCTGGGTCAGGTGCTGGGCATGATGCTCTCCCCCATCACCAGCCTGGCCATCGTCATCAAGGCCATCGCCGAGAAGGGTGGCGAGGTGGCGCCCAAGGCCGAAGAGGCCCCCGCCGCTGCCGAGGAGGCTCCTGCCGCCGAGGCCGCTGCCCCTGCTGAAGAGGCCCCCGCCGAGGAGGCCGCTCCCGCCGCTGAAGAGGCTCCCGCCGAGGAAGCCCCCGCCGCGGAATAAGAAAATAAAAACAACATATTAAATTTAGGAGGTATACAATTATGGCTAGCGAGAAGATCACCGCTATGATCGAGGAAGTCAAGGCCCTCACTGTTCTGGAGCTCAACGAGCTCGTCAAGGCCCTGGAGGAGGAGTTCGGCGTTTCCGCCGCCGCTATGGCCGCTCCCGCCGCCGGCGGTGCCGCTGGTGGCGCTGCTGCCGAGGAGAAGACCGAGTTCGACGTGGTTCTGGCCAGCTTCGACGCCGCCGCCAAGATCAAGGTCATCAAGGTCGTCCGCGAGATCACCGGCCTGGGCCTGGGCGAGGCCAAGGCTGTTGTCGAGGCTGCCCCCAAGGCTGTCAAGGAGGGCGTGAGCAAGGACGAGGCCGAGGAGCTGAAGAAGCAGCTCGAGGAGGCCGGCGCCAAGGTGGAGCTGAAGTAATTCAGTCTTTCGACCCAATTCATAAAAAACGGCTGGTGAAAATTCACCAGCCGTTTTTTTGCTGTCCTTTCCTCTGGTTTGCTTTTCCCGGCCCGGCGTGCTATACTGGGTAAAAACCTTGAAGGAGGCGCCCTTATGGCCTTTCAGCTGCCCCAATACCATGCTCCTGACTTCTCCCTGCCCCAGTTCCAGAGCGTCCCGGAGGCCATCTTCCTCCCCGCCCCCATGGACGGCGTGGCCCCTGAAAACTACCACGCCACCACCATCTTCCCCGAGTATTTCCATGTGAGGGGCCAGTGGCTCCTGGCCCAGGAGAGCCGCATGGACTGTGTGGCCGTGCTGAAGGACGGCCGCATTGAGGCGGTGGAGTTCCGCAGCCTGAAGGCGGGCGACCTGGTGGCTGCGGGCCGCACCGAGGACGGCTCCGAGGGCATCTACGTCCACCCCGACGGCTTCCTCCGCACCGACGGCCTGGCCGAGACCTTCTCCTTCCGTCAGGGGAGAAGCCGTGAGACCGCCTATTCGGTGGACTACGACCGCATCTATGAGCTGCTCCGGCATGAAAAGGAACACGGCCATATCCTTTGGGTCATGGGCCCCGCCTGTGCCTTTGACGCGGACTCCCGCGCCGCCTTCGCCGCCCTTGTCCGGGGCGGGTACGTCCACGGCCTTCTGGCGGGCAACGCCCTGGCCACCCACGACCTGGAGGCGGGTTACCTCCACACCGCCCTGGGCCAGGACATCTACACCCAGGAGAGCCGCCCCAACGGCCATTACCACCACATCGACACCATCAACGCCGTCCGTTCTGCCGGCTCCATCCCCGCCTTCATTGACAGCGGCGCGGTGAAGGACGGCATCATCTACGAATGCGTGAAGAAGGGCGTCCCCTTCGTGTTGGCGGGCTCCATCCGGGACGACGGGCCCCTTCCCGAGGTCTATGCCGACGTCTACGCCGCCCAGGATGCCATGCGGGAGCAGGTACGGAAGGCCACCACCGTCATCTGCATGGCCTCCACCCTTCACACCATCGCCACCGGGAACATGACCCCCTCCTATCGCGTGGTGGATGGAGCGGTGCGGCCCTTGTACTTCTACTCGGTGGATGTGTCCGAGTTCGCCGTCAACAAGCTCCGGGATCGGGGCAGCCTGGCAGTAAAGACCATCGTCACCAACGTCCAGGACTTTGTTGTCCAGGTGAGCAAAGGCGTAAACGCCCAATAACATAAAAAGGGACGGCCCAGAGGGCCGTCCCGCTTTTTTGCTTATTTTCCTGTGATGGCCCGGAGGATGAGCCGAAACCCGTCCTTCAGGAACTCCTCCCGGGTCTTCCCCATCCGCGCCAAAAGAGCTTCGCTGCTGTCGGCCATATGTATCATCCCCGACACACTGGCCCAGAAGAGCATCACTACCTCTGTATAGTTCTGCTCCCCGGTCACTGCCCCAGCGGCTTTTCCCTTCTCCAAAAACTCCGCAAGCTCCCTGCAAAATTCCTGGATCGCCCGGCGCACGTCCTGGTCGCTCTTGCCCTCTGCCGTTCCGCCGCCGGCCATCACCGCCTCGTAGGCAGTGGGGTTTTCAGCGTAAAAGTCCAGAATGGCCTGGCACACCGCGTCGTAAGCCTCGAACCAATCCTCATGGCTCCCGATGGCCTGATGGATCCGCTTTTTCAGCATGGCAAGGCCGTTGAGGAGGATGGCGCTGACGATCTCCTCCTTGCTCTGGAAATAGACATACAGGGTGGCCTTGCTGTACTCCGCCTCCCTGGCGATATCGTCCATTGTGGTGCCCTCTGTCCCCTTTTCAGAGAACAGCCGCTCCGCCGCGGCCAGGATGGAGCCCCGATGATATTCCGCCAATGCCTGACGTTTTCCCATATCTATCGCCCCTCAAATCGTCAATTTCTTCACAAGTAGCATAGTATCACAAATTTTTCCCTGTTGCAACCTTAAATTCCCAAAAGATGGTTGGCGATCTGGAAGTAGATCACAAGGGAAAGCGCGTCCACGATGGTGGTGATAAAGGGACTTGCCATCACCGCCGGGTCAAAGCCCAGCTTTTTTGCCAGCATGGGAAGACAGCACCCCACCAGCTTGGCGCAGATGACGGTGAAGGCCAGGGTCAAACACACCACCGCCGCCACGGCGGTGGTCACGTTGGTGTTCCCCAGCAGGGCGATGTCGATGAGCTGTATTTTCAGGAAGTTGACCACGCCCAGGGTCACCGCGCACAGAAAGGCCACCCGCAGCTCCTTCCACAGCACACGGGGCAGGTCGGAAAACTCCAGGTCGCCGATGGAGATGGCGCGGATCACCGTTACCGAAGCCTGGGAGCCGGTATTGCCGCCGGTGTCCATAAGCATGGGGATAAAGGCGGTAAGGGCCACCCACCGGGCCAGAGCCGACTCAAAGGAGGCGATGATAAGGCCGGTAAAGGTGGCGGAGATCATCAGCAGCATCAGCCAGGGGATGCGGGCTTTCCAGATCTCGAAGGGGGTCATTTTCAGATAGGGCTTGTCTGTAGGGGTGATGGCCGCCATCTTCTCAATGTCCTCGGTGGCCTCCTCCTCCATAACGTCCATCACGTCGTCAACAGTGACGATGCCCACCAGGCGGCCCTCCTGGTCAACTACAGGAAGGGCCAGGAAGTCGTACTTCATGATGCGCTGGACGGCTTCCTCCTGGTCTTCGGTGGTGTAGGCCACGATCACGTCATTGGACATGACCTCCTCCACCAGCTGGTCATCCTTCGCCACCAGAAGCTCCCGAAGGGTGATGACCCCCTCCAGCATCCGGCGGTTGTCGGTGACATAGCAGATATAGATGGACTCGCTGTCCTCTCCCCTTTCCCGGACACGGGCGATGGCCTGGGCCACCGTCATGGACTTTTTTAGGTCCGTGACCTCGGCGGTCATGATGCTGCCCACCGAGTTATCCGGGTAGTTCAGGAATTGGTTGATGACCTTCCGGGTGCCGGAGCTGGCGTTTTTCAGCACTCTTGTCACCACGCTGGCGGGCAGCTCCTCCAGCATATCCACCGCGTCGTCCACGTACAGCTCCTCCACCAGCTCGGTGATCTCCCGGTCGGTGATGGAGGAGATGATGGTCTCCTGCTTTTCCGGCTCCAGGTTGGTAAAGACGTCGGAGGCCACTTCCTTGGGCAGCATACGGAACAGCAGTACCGTCCGTTCCAGATCCAGTTCCGCCATAAATTCCGCCGCATCCACCTCATTGGCCTCGGTGAGGGCGGCCTTCAGCGCCCGAAGATCCTTGACCGCCAGCAGCTCCCGCCACTGCTCCAGCAGGTCGGCACGCTCCATATTTTCCATCCCTGTCCCCCCTCACCTGCCATGAGCACACAAAAAATTCATTCATCGCTCCCGCTCTGTTCTGCCAGCTCCATCCGCCGCATCTTCCGCAGAAAGCTCACCGCCAGCGGGATGGCCAACAGGAAGGTGCAGACATCGGAAAGGGGCTGGGCCAGCATGACCCCCTGTAAGCCCAGGCACTTGGGCAGAATGAGGATAAAGGGGATAAAAAACAGCCCCTGTCTGGACATGGACAGCACCGAGGCCCGTCCCGCCTCCCCCACCGTCTGGAGGGTCATGTTATTGACCATGATGTAAGATACCAGCGGCAGCACCGCGATCTGATAACGCAGGGCCCTGGCGCCCAGCTCCACCACCTGGGGGTCATTTTTCTGGAAGAGGAGCACCACCTGGGGCGCAAAGGCAAATATGGTCACCGCGATGACAGTCAGCACCGCCACGCCCACCTTCATGCAGAACCAGTACCCCTTGCGCACCCGGTCGTAGAGCTTGGCGCCGTAATTGAAGCCGCACACCGGCTGAAAGCCCTGACCGAAGCCGATGACTGCCGAGCCGGAGAACATCCCCACCTTGCCCACGATACCCATAGCGGCGATGGCGGCGTCTCCAAAGGGCTTGGCCGCCCAGTTGAGGAGGATGGAAGCCACCGAGGCCAATCCCTGCCGGTAGAAGGAGGGCATACCTCCCCGCAGGATCTCCCCCACGATCTCAATTCGGGTGGTCATCCGCTTCCAGCGGATGCGCAGGTTGCCGCCACGGCCGGTGTTGAACAGCAGGATAAAGAAGCTCACCAGCTGGCTGATGATAGTGGCCTGGGCGGCGCCGGCAATGCCCTGGTTCAAGGTAAATATAAAAAAGGGATCCAATACCATATTCAGTACGCCGCCCACCGTGATGCCCACCATGGCATAGGTGGCGCTGCCCTCAAAGCGCAGATGGTTGTTGAGCACCAGAGAACCGATCATCCAGGGTGCGCCGATGAGGATGTACCGGGCGTAGTCCCTGGCGTAGGGCAGGATAGTCTCCGTGGCCCCCAGCAGACTCACCAGCGGATCCAGGAACAGCAGTCCTCCAACGGTCATCACAAGCCCCGTCAGAATACCCAGGAAGAAGCTGGCCGCCGCCACGGCCTCCGCGTCCTCCTGCCTCTGCTGGCCCAGCAGCCGGGATATGAAGTTGCCGGAGCCGTTTCCGAAGGTGAAGCCCACCGCCTGTATGATGGCCATAAGGGAAAAGACCACGCCCACCGCTCCCTGGGCGCTGGTGCCCAGAGCGCCCACAAAATAGGTGTCCGCCATATTGTAAACGGAAGTGATGAGCATGGAAATGATGGTAGGAACTGCCAACCGGGCAATAAGGCCCGGGATCGGCGCGGTGGTGAGCCATTGGAATTTCGCTTCGGGGCTTTCAAACTTGGGCATCGTGGGGTGACCTTCTCTCATTTCTGTGTTTCATTTACTATACTCGTTAGTATACCACCATTTTCCCCCAAATGCAAACCAAAGCCCCCGGTTTTCCGCTTCCCTTTTTCCAGAAATGTGCTATACTTTTCTGGGATAACAAATATTTCGAGGTGAGCGCACATGAGAAAGCTCTATGAGGAAAACGCCTACCTGACCGCCTTCTCCGCCCAGGTGCAGTCCTGCGCCCAGGGGAAAAAGGGTTGGGATGTGGTTTTGGATCAGACCGCCTTCTACCCCGAGGGGGGCGGCCAGCCCTATGACGTCGGCACCTTGGGCGAAGTCAGGGTTCTGGAGGTGCACGAGCGGGAGGGCCTGGTAGTCCACACCTGCGACGGCCCTCTGCCCGTGGGCGCCCAGGTCTCCGGGGCCATCGACTGGCCCCGCCGCTTTGACCTGATGCAGCACCACTCCGGGGAGCACATCGTCTCCGGCATCGCCCACGCCAAGTGGGGCTGTGACAATGTGGGCTTCCACATGGGCGCCGACGTCATCACCATCGACCTCAATGTGGTATTGGACGAGGGGCAGCTCTGGGAGCTGGAGGAGGCGGCCAACCAATACATCTGGCGCGATCACCCCGTGGAGATCGCCTACCCCTCCCCGGCGGAGCTGGAGACCCTGGACTACCGAAGCAAAAAGGCCCTCTCCGGCCGGGTGCGCATCGTCTCCTTCCCCGGCGCGGACACCTGCGCCTGCTGCGGCACCCACGTCTCCTCCACCGGGCAGGTGGGACTTGTGAAGCTCCTCTCCGTCCAGAAGTTCCGGGAGGGGGTGCGCATCGAGCTCATCTGCGGCGGCCGGGCCCTTACATATATGGGACGGCTCCTGGCCCAAAACCGTCAAATTCAAAATCTCCTCTCCGCCAAGCCCTTTGAGACCGCCGCCGCGGTGGAACGGCTCCTGGGGGAAAATGAAGCCTTGAAGGCCCGGCTCCTGGACATGGAAAACCACCGCTTTGCCCAGCTGGCCCGGGAGCACGCCGGGGCCGGCCCCCTGCTCCTCTTTGAGGAGGGCCTCTCCCCCGACGGCCTGCGGCGGCTGTGCGACGCCGTCTCCCAGCAGCGCAGCGGCCTGTGCGCCTGCTTCTCCGGCGGAGAGAGCGAGCATAAGTACGCCATTGCCCACCGGGGCGGCCAGGTGCGGGAACTGGGCAAGGCCATGAACGAGGTCCTCCACGGCCGGGGCGGCGGCAAGCCCGACTTCATTCAGGGCTCTGTTCAGGCCGGCCGGGAGGAAATTGAAGCCTTCTTCGCTGAAAACGTTTGATGAACCAGTAACTTTTCCCAAATTTGACCAGAGCGGAGGCCGTCTCTTTGTAGGCGGCCTCCGGCTGTTTTCATTGACGCTTTCTTCCTCAAGTGGTATAATATTATGAATTTTTATGGAATGGGAGGGGACGCTCTGTGTGGCTCTCTGACGGCTGGAAAGACTACGAGCTCATCGACTGCGGCGGCGGGGAAAAACTGGAACTCTGGGGGAAGTACCTTCTGGTGCGCCCCGACCCCCAGGCCATCTGGCAGACGCCCCGCACCGACCCCCGCTGGAACAAACCCCACGGCCGGTATGCCCGCTCCTCCACCGGGGGCGGAGCGTGGGCAAAAAAAGAGGTGCCCGAGCGGTGGACAGTGGACTACAGGGAGCTCACCTTCAACATCAAGCCCATGAACTTCAAGCACACCGGCCTCTTCCCCGAGCAGGCCGCCAACTGGGACTTCTGCATGGACGCCATCCGCAAGGCGGGGCGGCCCATCAGCGTGCTGAACCTCTTCGCCTATACGGGGGCCGCCACCGTGGCCTGCGCCGCGGCGGGGGCCAGCGTGTGCCACGTGGACGCCGCCAAGGGCATGGTGGCCTGGGCCAAGGAGAACGCCCAGTCCTCCGGCGTGGCGGACAGGCCCATCCGCTGGATCGTAGACGACTGCGCCAAGTTTGCCCAGCGGGAGATCCGCCGGGGCCATACCTACGACGGCATCATCATGGATCCCCCCTCCTATGGCCGGGGCCCCTCCGGGGAGATCTGGAAGCTGGAGGAAAACCTGTGGCCCTTTGTGGAGCTGGTGGCCCAGCTCTTGTCGGAAAAGCCCCTCTTCTTCCTCATCAACTCCTACACCACCGGCCTGGCTCCCAGCGTGCTGACCTACATTCTGGAGACCCTTATCACCCAAAAGTATGGAGGACATACGGAAAGCCAGGAGCTGGGCCTGCCCGTCACCAACTCCGGCCTGGCCCTCCCCTGCGGCGCCACCGGCCGCTGGGTTTCAGACTAAAAGGAGCCTTTCTATGGAAACTTCCATCCTGAAAACTGAATCCCTCACCTTCTCCTACCCCGCCGAGGAGGGCAAGGAGGCCCGGCTGGTACTGGACGGGGTGGACTTGGACATTGAGGCCGGCTCCTTTGTGGCCGTCCTGGGCCACAACGGCTCCGGGAAATCCACTCTGGCCAAGCATCTCAACGCCATCCTCCTCCCCTCCGGGGGCAAGGTCTACGTCAGCGGCATGGACACCGCCGATGAGGCCAGGCTCCTGGCCATTCGTCGCACAGTGGGCATGGTCTTTCAGAACCCGGACAACCAGATCGTGGCCAACGTGGTGGAGGAGGACTGTGCCTTCGGCCCGGAGAATCTTGGCGTGCCCCCCGATGAAATTCGCAAGCTGGTGGACGATTCCTTAAAGATCGTGGGGATGTACTCCTACCGGGAGCACGCCCCCCACCTCCTCTCCGGCGGCCAGAAGCAGCGCATCGCCATCGCCGGGGTGCTGGCCATGAAGCCCCGGTGCGTGGTGCTGGACGAGCCCACCGCCATGCTGGATCCCATTGGCCGCCGGGAAGTCCTTGAGACCATCAAGGCCCTCAATGAGACCCAGGGCGTCACGGTGGTGCTCATCACCCACCACATGGACGAGGCCGCCCAGGCCCACCGTCTTGTGGTCATGTCCAAAGGCAAGATCATCTCCGACGGCCCTCCCAAAGAGGTCTTCCAGCAGGTGGAGGCCCTAAAGGCAGTGGGCCTCACCGTTCCCGAAACGGTGGAGCTTCTCTACGAGCTGAACCGGGAGGGCTTTGACCTCCCCCTGGACGCCCTCTCCGACGAGGACTGCGCCCAGGCCCTCTATCAACTTCTCAAGAAGGACTGACGCTATTTTGACTCCCATCCTCCAAACTGAAAAGCTGAGCCACGTCTACTCCGCCGGTACCCCCTTTGAGCACCGGGCCCTGGTAGACGTGGATCTGTGCGCCTATCCGGGGGAATATCTGGGGATCATCGGCCACACCGGCTCCGGCAAATCCACCCTCATCCAGCACCTCAACGGCCTTTTGAAGCCCACCTCCGGCAGGGTACTGGTGGAGGGAAAGGACATCTGGGCGAGCAAGGAGGCCACCCGCCAGGCCCGGTTCCGGGTGGGCCTGGTGTTCCAGTACCCGGAGTACCAGCTTTTCGAGGAGACAGTCTATAAGGACATCTCCTTCGGCCCCAAGAATATGGGCCTGGACGAGGCGGAGATCGACCGCCGGGTGCGGGAATCCGCCGCCTTTGTGGGCCTTCCCGACAGCGTGCTGGAGCAGTCCCCCTTCGAGCTGTCCGGGGGCCAGAAGCGGCGGGTAGCCATCGCCGGAGTCATCGCCATGGAGCCTGCCGTCCTCATTCTGGACGAGCCCACCGCCGGTCTTGACCCCGTGGGCGTGGAGCAGATATTGTCCAACATCCACGACTACCACACCGCCAAAAACGCCACCATCATCGTGGTCTCCCACTCCATGGAGGAGATGGCCCGCACCGCCCACCGGCTGGTGGTCATCAACGACGGCCGCATCCCCTTCGACGGTGCCCCCCGGGAGGTCTTTGCCCACGGAGAGGAGCTGGAGTCCATGGGCCTGGGCGTGCCCCGGATGACCCGGGTGTTCCACCGCCTGAAGGCCCTGGGTGCCGGCGTAGACCCCTCGGTCTACACCGTGGCCCAGGCCAAGGAGGCCATTCTGGCCGCTCTGAAAGCCAAGGGGACTTCCTCTGACGAAGGGGGGGCGGTCTGATGGCACTGAAAGACATCACCCTGGGCCAGTATTTCCCCGGCAAGACCCTCCTCCACCGGCTGGATCCCCGCACCAAGATACTGCTGCTGGTCTTCTATATCGTGGCCCTTTTCATGGCGAAAAACGCCCTGGGCTACGGCCTTTTGGCCCTGACTTTGGTGGGCGCCGTTCTCGTCTCCAGGGTAGGCTTCAAAGCGGTGCTCCGGGGCATGAAGCCAGTGTTCTTCATCGTCGTTTTCACCGCGGTGCTGAACCTTCTCTATACCCCCGGCCAGGGGGAGCCCCTCATCGCCTTCTGGGTCATCAAAATTTACTGGGAGGGCATCCGCACCGCCTTCTTCATGGTGCTGCGCATCATGCTCCTCATCTCCTGCACCTTCCTTTTGACCTACACCACCTCCCCCATCCTCCTCACCGACGCGCTGGAGGACTTGCTGGGGCTCCTGAAAAAGCTCCGCCTCCCCGTCCACGAGCTGGCCATGATGATGTCCATCGCCCTGCGGTTTATCCCCACTCTCATTGAGGAGACCGACAAGATCATGTCCGCCCAGAAGGCCCGGGGGGCCGACTTCGAGACAGGGAACCTCCTCCACCGGGCCCAGGCCCTTATCCCGTTGCTGGTGCCCCTCTTTATCTCCGCCTTCCGCCGGGCCGACGAGCTGGCGGTGGCCATGGAGTGCCGCTGCTACCACGGCGGCGAGGGCCGCACCCGGATGCGCCAGCTCAAATACGCGGGCCGGGACTACATTGCCCTCCTGCTGGGCCTTGCCCTCTGCGTGGCCGTGTGGTGCTCCAACCTGCTGGGCGTCTTTTAATTTTAAGAAAATCTTTTGATTGGATTCACCATTTATGAGAAATATCGCGTTAAAATTGATGTACGTGGGTACCGCCTACCACGGCTGGCAAATTCAAAATAACGCTATCACCATCGAGGAAGTGCTGGAAAAGGCGCTGGAGAAGGTGGTGGGCCACCCCGTGAAGTGTACCGGCGCGGGCCGCACCGACGCCGGCGTCCACGCCAGGGCCTACCTTGCCAACTTCCGCACCACCTCCACCATCCCCTGCGACCGGCTGCCCCTGGCGGTGAACACCCGCCTGCCCAGGGACATCACCGTCACCGGCGCGGTAGAGGTCTCCGAGGGCTTCAACGCCATCTCCGGCTGTGTGAAGAAGGAGTACACCTACCGCATCTACAACGCCCGGCTCCCCAACGCCTTCGAGGTGGACAGAGCCTGGTTCTACCCCTACAAGGAGCTGGACGAGCGCGTCATGCAGGCCGCCGCCGACTGCTTTGTGGGCACCCATGATTTTGCCGCCGTGCGCAGTGTGGGCACCGATGTAAAGTCCACCGTCCGCACGGTCTACTGGTTCGATATCCAGCGGCAGGGCCGCATCTTAAGCTGCCGGGTCTGTGCCAACGGCTTTCTCTACAACATGGTCAGGGCCATGGTGGGCACCGTGGTCTACGCCGCCGAGGGCAAATTCCCCCCGGAGGCAGTGGCCGACATCCTGGAGGGAAAGTGCCGCACCGACGCCGGCCCCACCGCCCCGCCGGGGGGCCTGTACATGACCCGGCTGTGGTATGACGAGCCTGGTCTGAACGAGGGGGCGCTGGAATAGAATGGACGAGAATCAGGACAAGAAGAAAAATCCCCTCCTGCGCCTTCTGGCCTGCCTAGTCACGGCGGCCCTCCTGCTCACCGCCGTGTTCCTGCTGATGAACTGGCGGAAGCTGAACTTTGACTTCATCCGCCGCTATTTCACTTACCGTGCCCTGGAGCGCAACGCCAGCGGCCAGGTGGAGTCCTTCTCCTATAACGGCGGCGCCAGCAGCGCCTTCGCCCAGCTGGGGGACGACCTGTTGGTCTGTTCCGGCAGCGGCATCTGGCTCTACGCTCCCACCGGCGGCGCTTACCTGGAAGATGCCTGTGCCCTGGCCCGCCCGGTGATCCACACCGCCGGCACCACCGCCCTCATCTACGATGCCGGAGGCACCGACCTCTACGTTTACCGGGACAGAGAGCAGGTCTTCTCCCTCACCACCGAGGTCAACCGTGCCATCCTCTCCGCCAGCCTTTCCGCCCAGGGCCAGCTCACCGTGGTGACCCAGGCCAGCGGCCTCAAGGGCGTAGCCACGGTGTACAGTACCTCCTTCCAGCCCCTGTGGAGCGTGAACCTCTCCTCCCGTTTTATCACCGATGCCATTCTCTCCCCCGACGGCTCCACCCTGGCCCTGGCCACCGCTGGGCAGACCGGGGGCATCTATGACAGTCAGATCTCCTTCTACTCCTCCGACCGCGCCTCTGCCGAGGGGCAGACCCCCGACGCCGTGTGCTCCCTGGGCAACAACACCATCCTGGCCCTGGACTGGCACGACCACACCCTCCGGGTGCTGGGAGAGGACTCTTTAGACCTGGTCTCCAAGGGAGGGGAGCTTATCGCCTCCTACCCCTATGGCGGCCGGTATTTGAAGGGTTTTTCCCTCTCGGGCAGCGGCTTCAGCTCCCTTCTGCTGGGCCGCTACCGGGCGGGCACCGATGCCCAGCTGGTCACCGTGGACGACCAGGGAACTGAACTGGCCTCTGTCCCTCTGGATCAGCAAGTCCTCTCCCTCTCCTCCTCCGGGCGGTACACCTCCCTGCTGACCCCCGACGGACTTTCCATCTACACACAGGAGCTGGAGCCCTATCACGACATGGCCGCCACCCAGGGCGTGCGTAAGCTCCTCCAGCGGGAGGACGGCTCGGTGTTCCTCATCTCCGCCGAGACCGCCCGCCTCTATCTCCCCGATTAAAAAGGAAGGTTTTGCATTATGCCGATCATTTTGGACATTCTTGTCATAGCGGTGCTTGTGCTCTTCATCGTCCTGGGGGCCCACCGGGGCTTCATCCTCACTCTTTGCTCCCTGGTGGCCGTTATCGTGGCCCTGGTGGGGGCCAATCTGGTGGCCGACGCCCTGGCCCCCAAGGTGGCCGACATTATCCAGCCCCGGCTGGAGCAGTCCATTCAGGAGAGCCTGGAGCAAAAGGCCCTGGAGGTCAGCGCCACCGACGGCCTGGGTGTGACCGAAGCCCTGGCCGCCCTGCGGGAAAAGGGCGGGCTTTATGAGTGGGCCGCCGAAAGCCTGGAGGATGCGCTGAAGTCCTCTCCCGATATCTCGGAGTCCATTGCCCATCAGGCCGCGGCAGCTGCCGCGGCAGTGGCGGAGCAGGTGGCCCGGGGCGTCCTCTTCTCCATCGCCTTCCTCCTGCTCCTGGTGGTGTGGTTCTTTGTCAGCCACGCCCTGGATCTGGTGGCAAAGCTCCCCGGTCTCAGCGCCCTGAACCAGACCCTGGGCGGCGTGCTGGGCTTCATAAAGGGCCTTCTCATCCTGTGGCTGCTCGCCTGGGTGCTGGGGCCCCTCACCGGCGTTCTCTCCACCGAGACCGTAGCCCAGACCCATCTGCTCCTCTTCCTTGCCCAGCATGGCCCCATGGAGCTGCTGAAGCTGGGCGCCTCTCTCACCGCCTGAAAAAAGAACGCCTTCAACCGTCAAAGGTGGTATGACCAATGAATCTCCCCAATACCCTGTCTCTGATCCGGCTGTGCCTGGTGCCGGTGTTCGTCTGGGCCTATTTCCTGCCCCAGCCAAACGCCCACCTGCTGGCGGCCATCATCTATGCCGCCGCCTTCGTCACCGACATTGCCGACGGCTATATCGCCCGCCGCTTTGACCTGGTGACCAAGCTGGGCCGTATCCTGGATCCCCTGGCCGACAAGCTGATGACCCTGGCGGCCATCACCTGCGTCACGGTGGACGGCATCGTCCCCATGTGGGCCGTTGTGGTCTTTTTCTGCAAGGAGGCCACCATGGGCCTTGGGGGCCTTTACCTCTACCGGCAGATCAAAGATATGCCCCCCTCCAACTGGCTGGGCAAGGCGTCCACCGGCGTCTTTTTCGTGGTGCTGGCCATCCTGGTGCTCTTCCCTGTTCCCCGGCCCTGGGCCACGGCGCTCATCACTTTGGCTCTGGCTTTGGCGGTGGCCGCCCTGCTGCGCTATGCCGCCCAATGCTTCCATTTGGTGAAAGAAACCCCTTGATTACCATAGAAAAATCCTGCCGTCTTCATACGCAGTTCATAATTTCGAAGTAGAATAGCTTGCTCAAGGGGACTGTCCCCTTGTCCCACCGGAAGAAAAACCTCCGGCTCAAAAGGAGTTGACCAAATCATGCAGCCTACACTTTGTGCAAAATGTCATAAGAATGTGGCCGTCGTCTTCGTCCAGCGCATCGAGAATGGCGAGAACAAGACCGAGGGCCTTTGCCTCAGCTGCGCCAAGGAAATGGGCATCAACGCCATGGATCCCAACCTTCTGAAGCAGATGGGCCTCAGTGAGGATGATGTGCAGAACCTCACCGAAGAGATGATGTCCGCCATGGGCGGGGATGGGGTTCTCTCTTCCGAGGGCGAGGACAGCGACAGCGAGGAGGACGAGGGCAAGACCGCCACATTCCCCTTCCTCAACAAGCTCTTCGGCGGCGCCTCTGGCTCTGCCGCCACGCCTCCCGATCCCTCCTCCCCCGAAAAGGAGAGCGATACGTCCAAGGGCGGCAAGGAGGAAAAATCCACCAAGGGCAAGGACGCCAAGCGGAAGTTCCTGGAGAACTACTGCATCTCCCTGACCAACAAGGCCGCCGATGGCAAGCTGGACAACATCATCGGCCGGGACGAGGAGATCGCCCGCACCATTCAAATTTTGAACCGCCGCCAGAAGAACAACCCCTGCCTCATCGGTGAGCCCGGCGTGGGCAAGACCGCCATCGCCGAGGGCCTGGCCCTGCGCATCCACAACGGGGATGTGCCCTATAAGCTCCAGGGCAAGGAGGTCTACCTTCTGGACTTGACCGCCCTGGTGGCGGGCACCCAGTTCCGGGGCCAGTTCGAGTCCCGGATGAAGGGCCTCATCGACGAGGTAAAGAAGCTGGGCAACATCATCCTGGTCATCGACGAGGTACATAACATCGTAGGCGCCGGCGACGCCGAGGGCAGCATGAACGCCGCCAATATCCTCAAGCCCGCCCTCTCCCGGGGCGAGATCCAGGTCATCGGCGCCACCACCCTCACCGAGTACCGCAAGTACATCGAGAAGGACTCCGCCCTGGAGCGGCGCTTCCAGCCCGTCATGGTGGATGAGCCCTCCATCGAGGACGCGGTGAAGATCCTCCAGGGCATCGCCCCCTACTACGAGAAGTACCACTTCGTCTCCATCTCCCCCGCCATCTGCCGCTCCGCCGTCACCATGTCGGAGCGCTACATCACCGACCGCTACCTCCCCGACAAGGCCATCAACCTCATTGACGAGGCCTGCTCCGATGTGAACCTCCACAACAAGGCCCTGGCCCGGGAGGCCCAGCTGAAAAAGGAGCTGGAGGGGCTGGCCGCCCAGCGGGAGAGCCTGATGAACGCCAACAACAACCGCGACCTGAAAAAGCAGAACGACCTGAAGGCCAACGAGGCCCGCCAGGCGGAGATACGCCGGAAACTGTCCTCCCTGGCCGGAGAGCACGCCGCCCTGGCCATCGACCCCGCCCAGGCCCCCGGCCTGAAGGACAACGAGCGGGAGCAGGCCGGCCTCAACGCCGAGCTGGAGCGCCTCACCGAGGAGCGCACCAGGCTGATCTCCCAGGAACAGCCCGAGCAGGATTTCGAGCAGCTGGCCCAGATCAAGAGCCGGGAAATGCAGCTCCAGGCAGAGCTTTCCAAGCTGGAGGCCATGTCCGCCCCACCCCTGACGGTGGAGCATCTGGCCCGGGTCATCGAGCTGTGGACGAAGATCCCCGCCTCCCAGATCCAGGAGCAGGAGTACGAGCGGCTGGCCCACCTCCAGGATCGGCTCAAGGAGCATATCATCGGCCAGGATCAGGCCGTCAACGAGGTCTCCGCCGCCGTCCGCCGGGGCCGTGTGGGCATCGCCTCCAAGCGTAAACCCGTCTCCTTTATCTTTGTCGGCTCCACCGGCGTGGGCAAGACCGAGCTGGTGAAGCGGCTGGCCCAGGATATGTTCAACTCCCCCGAGTCCCTCATCCGGCTGGATATGTCGGAGTTCATGGAGAAGTTCTCCGTCTCCCGGATCATCGGCTCCCCCCCGGGCTATGTGGGCTATGACGAGGCGGGCCAGCTCACCGAGAAGGTGCGGCGCAAGCCCTACTGCGTCATCCTCTTCGACGAGATCGAGAAGGCCCACCCCGACGTGCTGAACATCCTCCTCCAGATCCTGGACGACGGCCACATCACCGACGCCCAGGGCCGCAACGTGAATTTCGAGAACACCGTCATCGTCATGACCTCCAACGCCGGCTCCACCACCGGCTCCACCGGCTCGGTGGGCTTCGGCCGCAGCGAGACCGAGCAGGGCAAGGCCAAGGCCATGAAGGCCCTGGAGGGCTTCCTCCGGCCCGAGTTCATCAACCGGGTGGACGAGATCGTCTACTTCAATAAGCTCTCCGAGGACAACTTCAAGGACATCGCCCAGATCATGCTCAAGGAGCTGTCCCAGAACCTCCAGGACAAGGGCATCACCCTCACCTACAACGACGGCCTGCTGGACTACCTGGTGAAGAAATCCTACTCCCAGACCTACGGCGCCCGGAACCTCCGCCGCCAGATCCAGAAGGACTTGGAGGATCCCATCGCCACCAAGATCATCGACAGCTACATGAACCCCATCTCCAAGCTCACTGTGGCCTCCAATGGCGAGAGCCTAACGGTGGATGCGGAATAAGCTTCAAAAAGCATAAAAACATCCCGGAGCCAAATGGCTCCGGGATATTTTTATCTGTCAGCCCTCATCCACCGGGTGAACGCGCGCAAGACCGATATTTTCTTCGGTATACTCCAACCATTCATCGGCCGCCTTCCATTCCTCCAAGTTCAGCGTGCGGTAACCCACGGGATGCCCGTACACCTGGCCGCCCCGGTAAGAAAGGATGATACTGCCCAGCACATACTCATCGCCGCCCCGCTCCAGCCACAGCACCACCTCGGGGATGGTGTCGCCATCCATGTCCTGTTCTGCAAAGCGGTATACCTTCACAGCCGCGCCGTCGCTGTCGGGCAGGGTGTCCACATACTGGTACTCCCCGGCCTCCACGTTGTAGAAGGCGGTGTCCCCCCGAAGGGTGGAGCGCAGAGCCGCCGTAATGGCGGGGTCACCGGCAATGGTCAGAGCCTCCCGGGTGACCGGCCGGAAGTCGTAAGTTCGGTATTCCCTCCCCTCCAGAGGGTCTATGGGCTTCGACGTCTCCCAGGAATCCCCCTCGTAAATGCTGAAGAGGATCCAGCGCTTCCCCTTCCCCTCCTTCGCAAAGCCGAGGATATCCCCCCGCTTCACCTCATCGCCCTCGTGTACCTGGACGTACTCCAAATGATCGTATTGGCTGTACCGCCCATCAGGGTGGCGGATGACCACCCTCTGCTCCAAACCGGGGTCGCCCTTCACAAACTCCACCGTCCCCGCCGCCATGCTCTGTACCGTTACCCCCTCGGGAGAGAGGATCCGCAGCCGGTGCTCAAACACCTCCAAAACCACATCGCTGCCATACTCTATGTAGGGCAACGGCCACAAGTCGCCGCTGGAGCGGGTGACGGCGGTGAGGTCTAAGTCATCGGCGGTGATGGCCTTCACCTCCTCCATCCGGGCCATGTACCCCCCGTTCTCCTGCTCGGCGGGGGTGGTCATGTCCTTGTCCCAGAAGGTGGCGGTGTAGGTGATGCCGTCCTTCTCCCCCAAAATCTTTCCGTCCCACTCCCCGGGGTAGCTGTCGATGGTCTCCTGCTGCTGGGCGGAATCCTCCGCCCACAGAGAGAAGAGATAGCCGTTCCCCGAGAACAGGGCTTTGTCGTAAAAATTCCAGTTGTTGGCCGCCCGCAGCACCACATAGTTCCCCTCCAGGCTCTCGGGCAGGGTGAGAGAAAAGCCCCAGTCCGGGTCGGTGTAGACCCGGGGCGAGGGGATCCGATCCGGGGTCAGGAAGGGCTCACCCCCTGCCCAGGCCCCGTTGGAGTCCATGCGGCTGAGCTGCAGATACTCTATGGTATTCCCCAACTGTTCATTGATGTAAAGCCCCACCAGGGTGCCGTCCTTTGCCTTGAGGACATTGCTCTTGAGAGTGGTGCCGTTCATAAAGCCGGAGTAGAACAGCTCCTCCGAACCCACATGGGTCATGTGATCCACCCCGCCGGGAATGGAATCCACCGCCCTCAATTCCCGCTTTTCAATGTCCCAGGCGTAAAACCGCTCCTCCCGGCCCTCTCTATCGTCAAATACATCAGACAGGTACACCGTCTGTTCGTCCCCGCTCACGTCGCACCGCCAGATGACCCGTTTCCCTTCGCTCTGGTCGGCGTGGTATTCCTCCACCAGGGCGTCCCCATAGTAAAAATAGGCGGTATCCAGGGTGTGGTAGAGAAGGAACTCCCGCTCCGGGTCGTAGTAGTCCAGGGTGGGCATGGTGTTTTCTGTCAGGGGCTGGGAGTAGACAGGCATCTCTGTGTAGAGGGTATCATTCCCAGACGTCATAGCCCAGGACAGTCGGGTGATCTCCCCGCTTTTCACGGTGACCACCAGGTAGTCGGTACCCGAGGGCATAGAATCCCGGAAAACGGGCCAGTTCAGCAGACTTCCTACCGCCCTCCGCCATTCCTCCGTTCCCTTCTCCCCGGCGCTCTGATCCTCTCCCCACCAGAGCTGGCGGAGCATCAGGTCGTCGGACAGGGGCAGGGTGAAGTCTCCCAGAGGTTTTCCGTGGGGGCCTTCGGTGTCGCTGTACTCCAGCAGGGACAGGCCAATGGAGCCGTAGTCCTCCCCCTCGGCGTCCTCCTCCCCGATGGGCCATGTGATATTGACAAGGGGAGAGCAATAGACGCCGTCGGCTAATAGCTTAGGTACCTCCTGCCGGCAGGCCACCAAGGAACCTAAGGCCAGCGCCAAGACCAAAACACCGCACACCAATGCCCGGCTTTGCTTTCCGGGGCGGAAGAGCTGGGTGAGCCGGGCCTTCATCTGCTCCGCCCCGCCGCTGAAGCTAGTGGTAAAGGGCGTTCCGGCGCCCTCCCCGGCGGAAGCGAGGAGCAACTCACCATAGGAGCGCTTATAGCTATTGTCCCGGCCCTCCACCACAGCGGCGTCACAGCAGGCCTCCACATCCCGGGCGGCGGCACGGAGCATACCCCACACCAGAGGGTTGAACCAATGGAAGACACAGGCACACAGCACCAGGAGCTTGTAGGCCACGTCCCGGCGCTTTACATGGTACAGCTCGTGACGAAGGGCCGCCGGAGCCGCCCCCTCCAAAGGCAAAAGTACCAGGGGGCGGAACAGGCCCAGGGTCATGGGGCCGGACACGGCCCCGCTGCAATAGAAGGCCACCCTTCCCTCCAGCCCCAGCTCCCCGGCGCAGCCCTCCAGCCCGGAGACCGGCCTGGCGGCGGAGAGCAGCCGGAGGCGGAGCAGAAGGTAACGTCCCCCCTGCCACAGCAGGAGCAGGGCCATGCCCGCCAGCCACACTGCCGCTGCCAAAGCCGTGACAGAGACCACAGGCCGCCGGGAAGGGGTGGTCTGCGCCTCTTCCGGGTCTGCGGGACGAGACTGTGCCCCGGACTGGGCGGGAACTTGTGCCTGACCTACCCCCGCCGGAGGCTGGCCCGAAAGCTCCTGCTGGCCGGCCGCGCCATTTGGGACAGAGGGCTTTACCGCCTGGGGCCGTACCACCGGGCCCACCGGCAGTGTCACCGTATAGGCCGGGGCCTCCACCACCACCGGCGCCTGGGGCTTGGGAAGCCAGGGGGCGGTGAGGAGCACCAGGGCCACCACCAGCCACAGCCACCAGCGGGTCTGGGGGGCGTATTTCTTCTCCAGCCGCCCCCGGCACAGCAGCAGGGGCAAAAGCAGGACGGACACTGTCCCGGAGACCACAAACACCCGCAAAAACAGGCTCTCCATTATTCTCCCCCTCCCTCCAGCTCATCCAGATAGTCCCGCAGCTCGGCCACCTCCGCCCTGGTGAGCCGTCCCCCATCCCAAAGGGCGGCGGCAAAGGTCTTGAGGGAGCCCTCATAGAGCTTCTCCAGCACCATGCCCCCCGCCTGGCGGCGGTAGTCCTCCTCGGACATGAGGGCAGTATAGCGGTTCACCCGCCCGGCCTTCTCACAGCGGAGAAAGCCCTTTTCCTCCAACCGTTTCAGATAACTGTGGAGGGCGCTGGCGGTGAGGGGCTTCTCCAAAGCCTCCAAAATAGCGGGGGCGGTGGCCGCCCCCCGGCTGTGCCACACCGCCAGCATGATGTCCAGCTCCGAGTCGGGCAGGCTCCTGCGCTCTCTCATGTCCATCTCTCCTTTTGCATTTGCAGAAGTTCTTTCTACGGTTATTCTACATTTGCAGAAGTAAAATGTCAAGGGCTTTTTCTGCAAAAGCAGAAAAAGCCCAACAAAAAAAGGGCGGCCACGCCGCCCTTCAGGTCTCTATGTCGATGATCTCCACCTCTACCCCCTGCTTCATGGCGTAGGTGAGGGTGTACATCGTCCCCCCCAGATTGCCGTTGTATGCGGCGATAAGGAGGGCGGAATGGTCTACCATATACCGGTTCCGCCGGAGCATACAGCCCCGGTCGTAGTGGCGCTGGACGACGGTCTCGAAATCACACAGCTCTACCAGTCGGAAATACCGCTCCCGGTCCTGCTCCGGCCACTTGGCCGCCTGCTCCTCACAGGGGATGGCCGCCTCCACGGTGACACCGGGCCGGTCGTCCCGAAGGGCCTGGGCCGCCTCGCAGAAATAGAGGTCTGTCCCCTGGGCCATGCCGCAGATGAAGTGGCGGAAGCCCTTGTCATAGGCCCCCTCCACCGCCAGCCGTATCTGCTCCTTCAGGGCCAGACAGCGCAGATCGCTCTCGTTTTCTCCCCAAGGCAGCTTGCCGGGGCGGTGCCCGGTAAAACAGCAGGTCTCTTCCCGTTTCACGCCCCCGCCTCCCTTCTTTTCCCCCATTTTAGTCTATGGCCGTGGTTTCGTCAAGGGGATTTTCGAATATTTGTTCGAATCCCCTGGTAAATTCCCTCTTGCATTTTTCCCCGGGATGACTATAATAGTATTTGGAACAACTGAATGAATATGTCTTCAGGGCAGGGTGAAAATCCCGATCGGCGGTAAAGTCCGCGACCTCTCGCAGGAGAGCTGACCCGGTGAAACTCCGGGACCGACAGTGACGTACCTTTGGTGCGAAGTCTGGATGGAAGAAGATGTGCGAAGCAAGCGCGCGCTCCTTTTTGTTTTGCACCCGGAAGGCATCGTCTTTCGGGTGTTACCAACAAAAAAGGAGTGTTTTATTATGTCCGAGCTGTCCCCCGCCGTCAAGTCCAAAACAGATACCCGCACCATCGTCTGCACCGCCATGCTCTGCGCCGTGGCCTATGTGGTCATGTACCTTTCCAAAAGCATCTTCTCCTTCATGTCCGTGGCCGGTTTTCTGAAGTTCGACCTAAAGGACGTGGTCATCGCCATCGGCGGCTTCCTCTTTGGCCCCCTGAACGTGCTGTGCGTCTCCCTGGTGGTCTCCCTCATCGAGATGATCACCGTCTCCACCACCGGGCCCTGGGGCCTTTTGATGAACGTCATTTCCACCTGTACCTTCCTGTGCCCCGCCGCCTACCTCTACAAGCGCAATCGCACCTTCAAATGGGCCATTCTGGGCCTTACCTTCGGTGTGCTGTTTATGACCGCCAGCATGATGCTGTGGAATTACCTGGTGACCCCCATCTACCAGGGTATGCCCCGGGCCGCCATCGCCGATATGCTTCTGCCTGTGTTCCTCCCCTTCAACCTGACCAAGGGCCTGATGAACGGCGCCCTCACCATGTTCCTCTATAAGCCCGTGGTGGTGGCCCTGCGGAAGGCCCGCCTCATCCCCGAGTCCTCCGGCCACGAGCAGAGCAGTAAAAGCCGCAGCATCACCATCAGTGTGGTCGCCCTCTTCCTGGCCGCCACTGCCGTCTTCCTCGGCCTGGTGCTCGCCGGAGTCATCCGTTAAACCCTCACCAAAAATTTCAACCCCCACGGAAAACCGTGGGGGTTGTTTTTATCGAACGAATGTGCTATATTGTAGACAGAAAGGAGGGATCGCCCATGGAGCGCACCATTTTGCACTGCGACCTGAACAGCTTCTACGCCTCGGTGGAGCTTTTGGATCACCCGGAGCTGGCGGGAAAGCCTGCGGCAGTGTGCGGCGATCCCGACAGCCGCCACGGAGTCATCCTGGCCAAGAACGAGCCCGCCAAGGCCATGGGGGTCAAGACCGCCGAAACAGTGTGGCAGGCCCGAAAAAAGTGCCCCGGCCTGGTGCTTTTAAAGGCCCACCACGACAAATACCACGAATACTCCCAAAAGGTCAACGCCATCTATGACCGCTGTACCGACCTGGTGGAGCCCTTCTCCATCGACGAAAGCTGGCTGGACGTCACCGGCTCCCTCCCCCTCTTCCACACCGACGGCAAAGGTCTGGCAGATATGCTCCGGCAGCAGGTGCGTCAGGAGCTGGGCCTCACCATCTCCGTAGGGGTCTCCTTCAACAAAGTTTTCGCCAAAATGGGCAGCGACTACAAAAAGCCCGACGCCACCACCGTCATCACCCGGGAGAACTACCGTTCCCTCCTCTGGCCCCTCCCCGTCACCGACCTCATCTTCGTGGGCCGGGCAGCGGCCAAGACCTTAGGCGACTATGGCATCCGCACCATCGGCGACCTGGCCGCCGCCGACCGCGCCACCCTCTCCGCCCTGCTGGGAAAGCAGGGCCTCACCCTCCACGACTACGCCACCGGCGCGGAGCACGCCCCCGTCATCCCCGCCTCGGAGCTTCCGCCCCCCAAATCGGTGGGCAACGGCCTCACCTTCCCCCGGAACCTGGTGGGCTGGGAGGAGCTGCGGGCCGGGGTGGCCCTCCTCTCCGACGAGGTAGCCGCCCGCCTGCGGCGGCTGGACATGAAGTGCGCCACGGTGAACATCGCCGTGCGCGATCCCAACTTCAAGGACATCTCCCGGCAGAAGGGCCTCTCCGCCCCCACCTGGCTGGCCCGGGAGATCACCCAGGCCGCCATGGAGCTGCTGAAGCTGTCCTGGAGCCCCAAGGCCCCGGTGCGGGCCCTCACCGTCACCGCCCAGAGCCTCCTGCCCGCCCATATGGCCGCCGAGCAGCTGGATCTCCTCTCCCCCGACGCCGCCCCCCGGCGGGAAAAGGTGGAAAAGCTGGAGCGGGCCATGGACGGCATCCGGGACAGATACGGCAAGGAGGCCATCTCCACCGCCCGGCTCAAGGGTCAAAAGGAACCGTGACCTCTTCCCATAGAAAAAGCCCCGACCCGGATGGGTCGGGGCTTTTCCATTCATGGATCCGAGACGGGCGGAGCCAAAAGGCCCCGCCCGTCCCGGTTGGAGAGAAATAGGAATGTAGATAGACTCTTTTAGCCGATGCCGCCGTACATAGCGCCCAGCACCAGAGCCACCAGGCAGGCCACGCAGAACACGCAGCCCAGGGGGTAGAACCAGGCGCCGATGGGCTTCTTGGCGCTGTGGTTGACCGCCTTGAGGGCCTCGTCCCTGCCGGCCACGAAGAAGAACAGAGCGGCAGCCAGGAAGGCGCCCAGGGGGCAGATGTAAATGGAGACCACGTCCATCCACTGGGAAGTCCAGGGCTGGATGATGGTGGAGACCACCAGGCCAATGACGCCGATGACGGCCACGGCGGGCAGTCTCTTCATCTTGAACTGCTCCTGCATAGTGGCCACGGGAGCCTCATACAGGTTGATGATGGAGCTCAGGCCGGCGAAGAGGACGGCGATGTAGAAGACCATACCCACGATCCGGCCGCCGGGCATACCGTTCATGATGTTGACCAGGTAGACGAACATGAGGCCGGGGCCGGCGCCCACATCGCTCATGGCCATGCCGGAAGCGGCGATGGCGGGAACGATGACGAAGGCGGCCAGCAGGGCGGCCAGGGTGTCAAAGAAGGCCACGTTCCGGGCGGAGGAGGGGATATCCTCGTCCATGGGAAGGTAAGAGCCGTAAATGACCGAGCCGTTGCCCGCCACGGACAGGGAGAAGAATGCCTGACCGAAGGCATAGACCCAGACCTGGGGATTGGCAAAGCCCTTGGGATCGATGCTGAACAGGAACTTGTATCCGTCGGAAGCGCCGGGCAGGGTGGCGATATAGATGGCCAGCACCACGAACAGCACGAACAGAACGGGCATCATGATCTTGTTGGCCTTCTCAATGCCGCCGGACACGCCGATGGCCATGATGGCCAAAGCCACGATGAGGCCCACGATCTGCCACACAGTGTTGCCGATGCCGAACAGGCCGCCCTCGAACATCATGCCCACGGCCTCACCCAGGGTAGCCGCCTCGGGAGCGGTAGCGCCGAAGGTGCCGCCGATGGCGCCCATGTCGGTGCCCAAAGCGAACAGGCCGCCGGAGATGGACATGAAGGTATACTTGAAGATCCAGCCCATGACCACGGTGTAGCCGATGGCCAGCATCAGAGCGCCGATGATGGGGATGATGCCGATGATCTCACCGGTCTTCTTGTTGCCGGTCTTGAGCTCGGTGCAGTGACCGAAGGCGCCGATGGGGCCGGCCTGGGAGCTGCGGCCCAGGGCGAACTCCTCAATGACGCCGGTGGCGCCCACGAAGATCACGAAAATGAAGTAGGGGATCAGGAAGGTCATGCCGCCAAAGCGGGTGACCATGATGGGGAAACGCCAGATGTTTCCCATGCCAACGGCGGAGCCGATACAAGCAAGGATAAAGCCCCACTTGCTTTGGAAGCCGTCACGCTGTTGGATCTGAGTACTCTCTGCCATAATTACACCTCTCTTTACAGATTCAGAACACATCTATTTTCTCGCCCTCTCTCCAAAAGGCGGGAAAAACGAAAAAGAATAGAAAAAGAGCGTCCACGGCAGGGGTCAAAATATATATGAACCTCGAACGGTGGACGCTCTTCCTCTCGCGCAATTCCACGTGGCGCGAACACGCTAAACTATCCTGTTCCGCCTTTGCTTACGCAAGGCACTGGGTGGAAGGAACGAAGGCTTTCCAGTCTCTTAGATCTGATCCGCAGTGGGAGCGTAGGGCTCCAGGAAAGCGTGGAAGTGACGCATGGGCAGCTTGTGGCCCCAGAGGATGCGCATGTTGGGAATGGTGGCGCGATCCTTGTACAGCTGCGCCACAGCGGCGATGACGTAGTCCAGATGCTCCTTGGTCAGACGGTCGCGGTCAATGGCGAAGCGCACCACGTTGGCCAGCTCGGCCTGCTGCTCGGGAGTCTTCAGGTCGTACTCCATGGAGAAGTCGCCCAGCTCGGACACGCGGATGCCGTAACGGCGGATCAGCTCCAGGGAGAAGCCGGTGCCGGCGAAGGTGGTGTGGTCACGCTTGCCGTCAAAGAACTCGTCCATGTTGATATACACGGCGTGGCCGCCGGCGGGAAGCACGACGCCCTTGACGCCGGCATTGTAGAAGCCCTGGGCCAGGTACTCGCACTGACGCACGCGGTTGTCCATGTAGTTGAAGTCGCAGCTCTCGTAGAGGCCGGCGGCCAGAGCCATGATGTCACGGCCGGACATGCCGCCGTAGGAGTCGTTGCCGTAGCAGGAGATCTGCTTGACCTTGAGGAGCACGCCCACGTCGGTCTTCACGGTGCCGTCCTCATTGAAGTCGGAGAAGTTCTTCCAGAACAGGCCCTTGTCGCGGAAGGCCAGCATGCCGCCCATGTTGGCGTGGCCGTCCTTCTTGGCGGACATGGTGAAGGCGTCGCAGTAAGAGAACATCTCGCTGGCGATCTCGGCGATGGACTTGTCGGCGTAGCCGTCCTCGTTCATCTTGATGAAGTAGCAGTTCTCAGCCCAGCGGGCCACGTCGAAGACCAGGGGGATGTTGTACTTGTGGGCGACACGGTTGATCTCGCGGATGTTAGCCATGGAGACAGGCTGGCCGCAGATGGGGTTGTTGGTGATACAGGTGAAGACCAGGGGCACGTTCTCGGGGCCCACGGCGGTGATCAGCTGCTCCAGCTTCTCGATGTCCATGTTGCCCTTGAACGGGTTCTTGGGATACTTGCCTCCCTCGGGTACTTCGTACAGCAGCTCCTTGTTGTACAGGTTGCGGGGGACGGAGCCCATCTGCTTGATGTTGCCCTCGGTGGTGTCGAAGTGGCCGTTGGAGGGGATGGTGAAGACCTTGCCGGGATGACGGGTGGCCAGGATCTTCTTCACGATCTCCATCAGCACGGACTCAGCGGCACGGCCCTGCTGGATGATGAAGGCGTTGGGACGCTCCATCTGAGCGGCGCCGCCGTTAAAGAGGCCGCCCTCATACTCGCAGAGGAACAGCTCGTCCATCATCTTCTCCAGATCCCGGCAGTCGGTGCGCACCAGGTCGATGGACTTCTTCCAATTCTTCTCGCCGCCGCGCTCAAAGATGTCGCGGAAGGTGTCCAGCAGGACATAGTAGCCGGTGTTGCGGCCGTAAGCCTCGTCGCCCAGGAACAGGGTGGCCAGCTGCTGGTTGGTCATAGCGGTGGTGCCGGAGTCAGACAGCATATCCACGGTCAGCAGTCCGGAGGGGAAAGCGAACTCGTTCCAGTGGGTGGCGTTCAGGGCGCGCTCGCGCTGCTCAACGGTGGCCTGGGGCAGGTCGCGCACGGCGAATGCGCAGTGCTGGGGCATCGCGACCTCTTGGGCCAAGGGATAATGCTTTGCTTTCTTGTCCATTTTATTTACCTCCATTTTTTTGACGCGAAGCGTCTTGAATGTGAGGATACCCCGGTCGTCAAGCAACGCCCCGTCTGCGGGCGGCGTGACTGGCGGTCAGCACCTTTTACGAGAGATATTTTATCAGTTTCTTCTCATCTCGTCAAGAATAACTTGTGAAAAACTGCCCAAAAATCCACTTCGCTTCCTGTGCATTTTGTCTGTGCTTCTATTTTTTGATTTATTTTTTCTCACAATTACATTTTTTCTCTCTTGATTCCCTGTCCGTTCCATGATATGATGCCTCTGACATGATTTATGAAATCAGCTGTTTCCGGCGCTTTTTTCAGAAAATTGAGGTGAGCTTATGAACCGCGCCATGCTCAAGCAGTACACCAAATTGGTGGAGTTTCTCGGACTGGTGCTGGGCCCTACCTACGAGATCACCCTCCACGATGTCCACGGCAAAAACAGCACCATCGTCGCCATCGTCAACGGTGCTGTCAGCGGCCGCGACCTGGACTCCCCCCCCACCGCCATGGCTCTGCGGGCGGTGGCGGATAACGCCAAGGACATGGACTACCGCACCAACTATAACGGCCTCACCAGCGGCAACCGCACTCTGCGCTCCTCCACCTTTTACATTAAGGACAAAAACGACGACCTTGTGGGGATGCTGTGCGTCAACTTTGACGACAGCAAGTTCCAGGAGCTGTCCAGCCAGCTGTTCCAGCTCATCCATCCCGATGTCTATATGGAGGATAACATCGTCATCCGCAGCGACGTGTTGGAGTCCCTGGACGAGGAAGACACCGAACGTTTTGGCGACTCCATGATCTCGGCGGCGGACTCGGTCATCGAGGAAGTCCTCTCTGAAGGCGACATCCCTGTGGAGCGGCTCAGCCAATCGGAAAAAATACGCATCGTCGCTCAGCTGGAGCGGCGGGGCATCTTCCGCCTCAAGGGGGCTGTGACCCACGTTTCCAAGGAGCTCCACGCCTCCCCTGCCAGCATCTACCGCTATCTGGCAAAGGTGCGCCAGGAGGCGGAATGAGGGCGCCAGCCAAAAACAGAAAACAGAAAAACGGACGGGATATCATTCCCGTCCGTTTTTTATAAAAAATCGGCGTTTTTAGCCCTTTTTCACCGTTTTTTGAGGAAAACACAGTCCCAATAATAGGCCTATCACCGCCGGAAGCACCCATCCCAGACCCACATTCGCCAGCGGCAGGACAGCCAGAACCTCCTTCAGCCCCGGCAAATAGTCCGCCGCAGCAAAGAGCAGGCTGGCCGCCGTGGTGCACAGCACCGCCGCCGGATAGACGCCGGGACGGCCCTTCACCCACTTGTGGCACACCGCCAGCAGCATCAGCACGATGGCCACCGGATAGAGCACGCCCAGTACAGGAACGGAGAACTTCAGGATCTGGTTCAGTCCCGCGTTGGCGATGACCAGGCTCACCCCGGCGAAAATAGCTGCCCAGCCCCGGTAAGAAAGCTTGGGCCACAGCTTGTGGAAGTATTCACCGCAGGAGGTGATGAGGCCCACACACACATTGAAGCAGGCGATGACGAAGATGGCAGCCAAAAGCATCATCCCCAGGGGGCCAAAGAGCTCAAAGACCAGATTGGTCAACACCCCCGCCCCGTTGGAGGCGCCGGGGAACCGGCCGCCGGAAAGAGCGCCCATATGGGCCAGCATTGCGTAGATGACCAGGAGCAATCCACCGGCAAGGAACCCTGCCTTCACCGTCCCCGTCACGATCTCCCGCTCCTCGGTGACTCCCCTGGCCCGGATACTGATGGCAATAACAATGCCAAATACCAGCGCGGCAATGGCATCCATGGTCTGATAGCCGTCCAGGAAGCCGGTGATCACCGGGTGAGCTCCATAGCCCTCGGTCACTGCGGGGCCATAACCGCTCCAGGCGTGGGTCAAACTTCCCGCAAAGGTAATTAAAATAAGAACGATAAGCACCGGGCACAGCAGCTTCCCCAGCCGGTCGGTGAGCTTCTCCGGCTTCAGCGCCACCCAAAGGGCCAACGCAAAAAAGACCACGGTATAAGCCAGCTGGAACAGCGCCAGCGGAGCCTCCGGCCCGGCAAAGGGGGTCACCGCCATCTCAAAGGAGGTACTGGCCGTACGGGGGATGGCCAGGCAGGGGCCGATAGCCAGATAGCAGGCCACGGTAAATATCCTGGAAAAGACAGGGTGCACCCGGTCGCCCAAGGTGTCCAGTCCCCCGGCCTTGGCCACCGCCACCACGCCCAGCACAGGAAGACCCACAGCGCTCACCGCCATACCCAGCATAGCCAGCCAGGTATTGCTTCCCGCCTGGGCGCCCACAAAGGGCGGAAAGATCAGATTCCCCGCCCCAAAAAACATAGAGAAAAGGGTCAAGCCCACCAGTATCAGGTCTTTGCCCTGCAGTCGCTTCATATCCTCGCCTCCTCTTTCTTTTCCGCATTAGTATAACAGATTCAGCGCTTTCCCGCAAGCTATTATTTCCTATCGAAAAAAATAACAGCGTTGTCCTGTAGGACAACGCTGTTATTTTACGCGTTACGCATGTACCCTCTCTCAGCCCTGAGAGATGGCGCCGGTGGGGCAGGTACCAGCGCAGGTGCCGCAGTCGATGCAGGCGCCGGCGTCGATCACGTACTGGCTGTCCCCCTGAGAAATAGCGGACACGGGGCAGGAATCGGCGCAAGCGCCGCAGCTAACACAAGCGTCGCTGATCACGTAAGCCATTGGTTACACCTCCAAGTCACTTCAAGCTGGCATTATTATAACACATGATTTTGAAATTGCAACGTAATTTTTATGAAAAAGCGGGTATATTCTTAGATGCCTTAGACGGTGCGGCTCTAAGGGTCACAGTTTTCATGCGGTTAGCATTTGTTAACCGTTTTCTTCCTCAGCGTTCAATGCAAAAGATAGGAGTGGATACCATGAGTGGGATCGAATTCACCATAGGGGCGGAGACTGCCCTGCGGCTGGCTCAGGAGAGCGCCGCCGAGCTGGGCCACAGCTACGTGGGTACCGAACATCTGCTGCTGGGCGTAGCCCGGGAGGGGCGTGGCCCCGGCGCCCGGGCCCTTCTGGCAGCGGGGCTGACGGCCCAGAACCTGCGCAGTATCCTGGTGGAGTTGATGGGTTTGGGCACCTCCGGGGGCCTCCCCGCCCACGGTCTTACCCCCCGGTGCCTGGAGTGTCTGGAGCTTGCCCTCAGCGAGGCCCGGCGCGTCCAGGCCCGGCGGGCGGACACCGGCCACCTGCTCACCGGCCTTCTCCGTCAAAGTGACAGTGCCGCCAGCCGGGTCATCCTGGCCGCCGGGAAAGACCCCCGACGCCTGTTGGGGGACGTGACCAGTGCCTTCGGCGCCTACGAGCCCCGGGGCGGGGAACGCCGCCGCCTGGAGCGGGAGGAACGTCCCTCCTCCAGCACCAAGCTCCTGGATCAGTTCTCCCGCGACCTCACCGCCCTGGCCGCCGCCGGAGAGCTGGATCCCGTGGTGGGCCGGGAGCGGGAGGTGCGCCGGGTGGTGGAGATCCTCTCCCGCCGCAGAAAAAACAACCCCGCCCTCATCGGGGAACCGGGGGTGGGCAAGACCGCCGTGGCCGAAGCCCTGGCCATCGCCATCACCCAGGGGCAGGTGCCCCGGGAGCTGGCCGCCAAGCGCCTGGTATCCCTGGATCTGCCCTCCATGGTGGCAGGCACCAAATACCGGGGTGAATTTGAGGAGCGGGTAAAGAACATCCTGACCGAGGTACGCCGGGCCGGGGATGTGATCCTCTTTCTGGATGAGCTTCACACCATCGTGGGCGTAGGCAGTGCCGAAGGGGCCATCGACGCCGCCAACATCCTCAAGCCCGCCCTGGGCCGGGGGGATATCCAGGTGGTGGGCGCCACCACCACCGACGAGTACCGAAAATATATCGAGAAGGACGCCGCCCTGGAGCGGCGCTTTCAGCCCGTCACTGTGGACGAGCCCTCGGCGGAGAACACCCTCTCCATCCTTCGGGGCCTGCGGCCCCACTATGAGCGGCACCACCGGCTCACCATCACCGACCAGGCCCTGGAGGCCGCCGTCACCCTCTCCCAGCGCTATCTCCCCGACCGCCGCCTTCCTGACAAGGCGGTAGATCTGATGGACGAGGCCGCCAGCCGCACCCGGCTGGCGGGGAAGCCGCCTCTCACCGTCACCGGCCAGGAGGTGGCGGCGGTGGTGGCCGGATGGACCGGTATCCCCGTCACCGCACTCACCCGCCCGGAGAGCCAACGGCTCCTGGAGCTGGAGGAGTCCCTCCACCGCCGGGTGGTGGGTCAGGAGGAGGCTGTCACCGCCGTGGCCAAGGCCGTGCGCCGGGGGCGTGTGGGACTGAAGGAGCCCGACCGCCCCGTGGGTTCCTTCCTCTTCCTGGGCCCCACAGGTGTTGGAAAAACAGAGCTGTGCAAAGCCCTTGCCCAAACCCTTTTCGGCACCGAGGAGGCCCTTATCCGCTTTGATATGTCGGAGTATATGGAACAGCACACCGTCTCCCGGCTCCTTGGCTCTCCGCCGGGATATGTGGGCCACGAGGAGGGCGGCCAGCTCACTGAGGCGGTGCGGCGCAAGCCCTGGTCTGTGGTGCTCTTTGACGAGATTGAAAAGGCCCATGAGGACGTGTGGAGCGTCCTGCTTCAGGCCCTGGAGGACGGCTTCGTCACCGACGCCCAGGGCCGCAAGGCCGACCTGCGCAACTGCGTGCTCATCCTCACCTCCAACGTGGGAGCCCGGCGCATCACCGCCCGCGGGAGCCTGGGCTTCTCCGCCGATGCCTCTCCCGACGGCCTGCGCAGCCCGGAGGAATTGAAGGGCGCGGTAATGGAGGAAGTCCGCCGCACCTTCCGCCCCGAGCTCCTCAACCGGCTGGACGATATCATCGTCTTCCGCCAGCTCTCTCCCGCCGAACTCACCGGCATCGCCCAGGGACTTCTCCGCCGTCTCTCCCAGCGGCTTGCTGCCCTGGGGGTGGAGCTGTCCGTCACCCAAGAGGCCCAGGCTCTTCTCACCCGCATGGGCTTCGATGCCAATTACGGCGCCCGGCCCCTGCGGCGGACGATCCGAACCCAGATTGAAGACCCCGCCGCCGAGCTGCTCCTTACCGGGGCCCTCCCCCCCGGCTCTCTGCTCACGGTGGCGGAGGAGGATGGCCGCATCGCACTTCTCCCCTCTGCCGCCGCCCTCCCCGCAGGCTGAATACACCCCCTTTCCGTCACTTTTTTGTGCAGATTGTAAAGCAGTTTATAGTTTTAATTCCTTTGCTATGATATAAAAGTGACAAAGGGGGTCGAGATATGACCATTTTCGAAAACTATTCCCCTTGGATCCGGTATGACCTGAAGGAATGGGGCCCACTCACCGACCCCAAATACCTCATCCGGCTCAAAGGCAAGACTGTCCTCTACAATCAGGAAGAGGACATCTCCAACATCTATATCGTCAAGAGCGGCCGGGTGCGGCTGTCCTACTTCACCAGCGACGGCGCCGAAAAGATCTATATTTTCGCCCTGACCGGGTGTATGTTCGGCGAGGAGACCTGCTTTGAGCCGGAGGCCCAATTCCTCCACGCCGCCACCATTGTAGACTGTGAGCTTTTCCGCATCCCCAAAGACGAGTTCCTGGGCTACCTCTCTATGGACATCGCCCTCAACACCCAGGTGCTATCCTCCATGGCCCACAAGATCCACGTGCACATGGAACACGTCCGGCGGCTGTGCTTTATGACCGCCCAACAGCGGGTGGCCGCAGTCTTCGTGGATCTGGCTCACAACTTCGGCGTCCCCACCCCCGCAGGACTGCGCATTGAGCTGCCGGTCATCCAGCAGGGCATCGGCAACCTGGTGCGCACCTCCCGGCTCACCGTCAATCAAGTTCTGGGGGAGTTTGAGGCCAACGGCTGGCTTGCCAAGAAGGGCAACCGCTGGATCATCTACGATCTGGACTCCATTCGGCGTATCGTCACGTCATCCTAAAAGGAGGTTCCCATGAAAAATGTCGCCATATTAGGCTTCGGCTGTGCCGGTTACCACTGCGCCATGACCCTCCGTGGGGAGGGATATAAAGGGGACATCCACGTGTTCTCCGACACGGAGCTGCCTCCTTACAACCCCATGCTCACCACCTACTACGCAGGCCACCGGCTGCCCTGGAAGGGTCTCTTCCCCTTCGGCACTCTCAAGGGCATTGCCAGTTCCCTGCGCCTGACTTTACATACCAATTCGGCGGTGGAACGGCTGGACTGCAAAGAACGGATGGTTCGGCTGGCCAACGGAGAAGCCTTCCCCTTCGACACCGCCCTCATCTCCACCGGCGCCCGGGTCTTTGTCCCCCCCATCCCCGGCTTGCCCAAGAACAACGTCTACGTTATGCGCACCCCCAACGACGCCCAGGCCCTCCGTGACCGTCTGGACAGGGGCGACGTGAAGCGGGCGGTGGTAGTGGGTGCCTCCATGGTGGGTATCAAAGTAGCGGAGCTCTTCCAGCGGGCGGGCTGTGCCTGCGTCCTGGCCGATCTCGCCCCCTCTCTCTTCCCTCTGGCCGCCGTGCCTGAAGTAGGCGAAGAGCTGGGCCGCCGTGTGGAGGCCAAGGGCGTGGAGCTGAAGTTCGGCGTGGGCCTGTCCGGCATCCGGGAGACCGGGGACGGCCTGGAGGTCTCCTTCGGCGAGGAGAAGCTCCCTGCCGATGCTGTGGTGCTGGCCATCGGCACCCGCCCCAACCTGGACTTTTTGGACGAAAACGGCCCCGCCGTCGACCGGGGCGTACTGGTCAATAAGCGGATGGAGACCTCCATCCCCGGGGTCTTCGCCGCCGGAGACTGCTCCAGCGGCTACGACATCCAGAGCGGCCGCCACCAGATCATCGGCCTTTGGGCCAACGCGGGCTACCAGGGAGTAACCGCCGCCGGGGCCATGCTGGGCCAGAGCGTCAGCTATCCCGGCACCCTCCTGCACAACATCACCCACTTCATGGACATGGACTTCATCGGCTTCGGCGATGTGAAGGCCCAGGGAGAGATCATCCGCTACCGCAACGAGGGCTTTTTCCTCTACGCCATCCGCCGGGAGGGCAAGCTGGCCCTGGTGAACATCGTGGATAACCACATCATCAGCGGGGTCATCAAGAGCTTCATGTCCCGCAAGTTCCTGGGCAGCTGTGAGCCCATCAGCCCCATGCAGCGGGTCATCCTGCTGCGCAACGGCCTCAACGAAGACATCATCCGCCTATTGGAAAGCACGGAACTGGAAGGAGGACTTATCCATGGATGAAAAGGAACGCCTGCTCAAGGCCAAGATCCCCGGCCCTGAGACGGGCATCGAGGTAAAGCACACCATCTGCGACATCTGCTGTCCCTCCTTCCACTGCGGCATCGACGCCTACGTGAAGGACGGCAAAGTCATCAAGATCGAGGGCACCGCCGACCACCCGGTGAACCACGGCCTGCTCTGCCCCAAGGGCCTGTCCAACCGGCAGTACATCTACCGGGACGACCGCATCCGCACTCCCCTGCGCCGGGTGGGCGAACGGGGTGAGGGAAAATTTGAGCCCATCACCTGGGAGGAGGCCTACGCCGAGATCGCCCAGAAGCTGAACGCCATCAAGGCCGAGAGCGGCCCGGAGAGCGTGCTCTTCTACTCCGGCTACTCCAAGTGGTACCGGCCTTTCCTCCACCGCTTTACATATTCCTTCGGCTCCCCCAACTTCCTCACCGAGTCCAGCAGCTGTATGACCTCCACCTTCCTCAACTGGTGGGTCACCACCGGCAACCCCATGTGCTCCAGCGACGTATTAAACTCCGGGGTGTTTCTGGGCTGGGCCTTTAACCCCTACTATTCCCGGCACATTGCCGCCCTCAACGTGGAAAAGCGGAAGGCCGAGGGCATGAAGGTCATCATTGTCGATCCCCGCATCACCCCCGCCGCCCTCCATCTGGCAGACATCCACCTGCGTCCCCGGACGGGCACCGACGGCGCCGTGGCCCTGGGCCTGGCCCACATCCTCATCCGGGACGGCAAGACCGACCAGGACTACATCGACAGATACGTCCACGGCTATCCCGAGTTCGCCGCCTATGTGAAGGACTTCACCCCCGAAAAGGTGGAGGAGCTCACCGGCGTTCCCGCTGGGCAACTGGAGGAGGCCGCCGCCCTCATCGCCGATAACCTGCCCCTATCCATCAACGAGAGTGCTGCCCCCCTGGCCCACCACCGCAACGGCTTCCAGAACTACCGGGCCATCATGGCCCTCTCCGCCATCCTGGGCTGCTTTGACCGCAAGGGCGGTCAGATCCCCATCCAGTTCAGCTACAACTATCTCCCCGGCGGCTTCCCCACCAGGGAGGACGAGTTCATCATGGCTCACCACGACCGGGTGAAGGTTCCCGCCGTAGGGGCGGAGCGGTTCCCCATCTGGAACGACTTCATCCACGAGGCCCAGGCCAACGACCTGTCCCGCCAGATCGAGACCGGCAAGCCCTACCCCATCCGGGCCATGTTCGGCGTGGGCATGAACTACCGCATCTCCCCCGATGACGAGCGGCTGAAAAAGAACCTGATGAAGCTGGACTTCCTGGTGAACACCGAGCTGTTCCTCACCGACACCTGCAAATTCTGCGACATCGTCCTGCCCGCCTGTACCTCCTTTGAGCGCAGTGAACTCAAGAGCTACGGCGGCGGCTATCTCTACTACACCAAGCCCGTCATCGACCGGCTCTACGACTCCCGCAGCGACGTGGAGATCCTCTGCGGCCTGGCCAAGGCCCTGGACATGGATGACGAACTGCTCGCCAAGGGCCCCGAGGCGTGTCTGGAGTATATCCTCCAAGACCTGCCCATCACCCTGGAGGAGCTGAAGGCCAGCGACAAGCCGGTGAAGGTGCCCGGCGTGGAGCCCTATGTCCCCGGCACAATGCTGGAGAAGGGGCTGAACACCGCCAGCGGCAAATTCGAGCTCTATTCTCTGGCCATTGAGAAGCACCCCGGCTTCGATCCCCTGCCCACCTACCGTCCTCCCTACGAGGATCGGCCGGACAGCGACCTGCCCATGGTGCTCTCCTCCTCTCCTCGGATCCCCAACGTGCTCCACTCCCGGCTCCACAAGGTGCCCTGGAACCGCTCCCTGCGGCCGGAACCCACGGCGGACATGAGCTACGAGGACGCCGCCAGGCTGGGGGTAGTCCAGGGCGATACCATCGAGATCTCCTCCCACCAGGGCTCCATCCGGGTCAAGGTCAACCTGACCCACAAGGCCGAGCCCGGGGTGGTCTGCCTCTACCACGGCTACGCCGAGGCCGACGTCAACTCCCTCACCGACAATGAGATCCTGGATCCCTACTCCGGCTTCCCCACCTATCGGGAAACCCGAGTGAGCGTAAAGAAGGTGTAACGCCATGGAAAAGATGATCTTTGACTTTGACTCCTCCAAGTGCACCGCCTGTCAGGCCTGCGTCATGGCCTGTTTCGACCAGAACGACATTGACGCCCTCCACGGCCAGCATCCCTTCCGCAACGCCGCGGAGTTGGAGTCCCAAGAGAAGGGCAAGCCCCGGTTCAGCTTTCTGTCGGTGGCCTGTATGCACTGTGACGACGCCCCTTGTGTTATGGGCTGTCCCTCCGCCTGTCTCTACAAAGACCCGGAGAGCGGCCTGACCCTCTTTGACAACACCAACTGTATCGGCTGTCACTCCTGTGCCATGGCCTGTCCCTTCGGCGCCCCCTCCTTTAACGAAGAGGGCAAGATGGTCAAGTGCGACGGCTGTATCGAGCGGCTCCGCCACGGGCTCATCCCCGCCTGTGTCCGGGTCTGCCCCAGCGGTGCCCTCACCTGCGTCCCCGAAAGCCAGTACCACCAGGTGCAGAGCGAAAAGTCCCTTCGTGCCCTGTCCAAACAGCTCCTGAAGGACTGAACCAAGCGTTCCACGCGGATTAGAAGGCGGCACTTCCAACCCGTATATGTGTATAAAGAAAGGGAGGTTCCTCATGAACGAAAACACACGGCTCGAGTTTCGCTTCGGTTTCTTCGGTAAACTGATCCCCCTCCTCGTCGCCATTGCCTTTATCATCTATGCCGCTGTCAACGGCTCCAACGTCAACGGCTATGTGGTGGCCTTCTTCATGGCCGTCATTCTGGGCATCGTTGTGGCCAAGGACGAAAAGGCTTACGGCCAGGCCATTATCTCCGGCCTGACCAAGCCCATGTTCCCCGTCATAGCCCTGGCGGTCATCCTGGCCGCCATCTCCGGCAAGCTGATCTCCGGCAGCGGCATGGTGCAGACCATCGCGGCCTACGCCGTCCAGGCCGGCTTCACCGGCAAGCTCTTTGCCGCCGCCACCTTCCTCATCACCTGCCTGCTGGCCTTCTCCACCGGCACCTCGGTGGGCACCTACATGGTGGTCATCCCCATCCTGTTCCCCGTGGGCGTTATGACCGGCGTGGCTCCCATCTACATGATCGGCGCCATTGTCTCCGGCGCGGCCTTCGGTGACAACCTGGCCCCCATCTCCGACACCACCATCGCCTCCGCCACCACCCAGGAGGCGGAGCTGGGCAAGGTGGTGCGCACCCGCATCAAGTACTCCATCCCCGCGGCCATCGCCGCCCTGGTGTGCTTCCTGCTGTTCACCAAGACCGAGGTCAGCGCCGCCGCTCTGGAGGCCGCCCAGGTCTCCCCCAAGCCCCTGTCTCTGGTGATGCTGGCTGTGCCCATCGTCATCATCGCCCTGTGCCTGATGCAGAAGCACCTCATCACCGCTCTGGCCTGGGGCGTCATCGCCGGTATCATCGCCGGCCTGGTCAGCGGCATCTACACCTTCTCCTCCCTGCTCAGCTTCCCCGGCGGCTTCGCCGTGGCCGGCCTGCTCACCGAGGCCATCACCGGCTGCATGGGCACCGTGGCCATGCTCATCGCCGTCTTTGCCATGCTGGGCATCCTGGAGAAGAGCGGCCTGTTTGAGGACATCGGCAAGGCTCTGGCCGGCTTCGCCAAAGGCCCCGCCAGCACCGAGGTCACCATCATCGGCTGCGTGGGCCTTCTGAGCATGATCACCGGCGTCATCTCTGTGGCCATCGTGGCCATGGGCGACCTGGTCAAGGAACTGGGCGAGAAGAATGGCCTGGATCCCTACCGCCGGGCCAACCTGATGGACTGCACTGGCTGCGTGTTCTGCTTCCTGGCCCCCTGGACTGTCCACTGCGTCATCCCCGCCATGAAGGCCGCCGAGTTCGGCGAGGCCTTCGCCGTGGCCCCCGCCTCCATCCCCTTTGTCAACTTCTACTCTCTGGCCATGGCGGTCATCCTGGTGGTCTCCGTGATCACCGGCTACGGCAGAAAGACCAAGTAAAAAATCCTGTTCCTGACATCCAAATTGCCGCCTATCTGTAATCCCTTCAAGCATATAAAAACAGCGCCCTCTTCCTTGGGGAAGAGGGCGCTGTTTTTATCCTTTCAGTGCAGGTCGATGATCTCGTGGCGTTTTGGCCCGGTGGAGACGATCCTGATGGGCGCGCCGATCTCCTTCTCGATAAACCGCACGTACCCCTGGGCCTCCCGGGGCAATTTGTCAAAATCGGTGATGCCCCGGATATCGCATTTCCAGCCCGGCAAGGTCTCATAGACCGGCTTGGCCCGCTCCAGCTGGGCGGACACTGGGAACTGCCGGGTCACTTTTCCATCAATGTCATAGCCCACGCAGACCTTGATCTCATCCAGATATCCCAGGCAGTCGATGGCGGTGAGGGCCACCTCCGTGGCCCCCTGCACCATGCAGCCGTACCGGCTGGCCACCGCATCGTACCAGCCCACCCGGCGGGGCCGTCCCGTGGTGGCGCCGAACTCCCCCTTGTCGCCGCCCCGGCGGCGCAGTTCCTCCCCTTCGGCCCCCTTCAGCTCACTGACAAAGGGCTCCACATCGGCGCCCACACTGGAGGAGTATGCCTTGCTGACACAAACCACGTCCTTGATCGCGGTAACAGGCACACCGCCGCCCACGGAACCAAAGCCCGCCAAGGTGTGGGAGGAGGTGGTGTAGGGATAGATGCCGTAAATGGGATCCTTCATAGACCCCAGCTGTCCCTCCAAAAGAATGGTCTTATCCTGGGCCAGAGCCTGGTGGACAAATGCCACACTGTCCCCCACATAGGGCAGGATGGCCTCCCGGCTCTCCATAAGGCCGTCAAAGAGGGCCTTGGGCTCCAGCGGCTTCTGCTTGTAAAGGTGTACCCACAGCACGTTTTTCAGCTCACAGACCTGTTCCAGCCGCTCCATGAGCCGCTTTTCGTCAAACAGGTCGGCAATTTGGATGCCCACTTTGGCGTATTTGTCGGCGTAAAAGGGAGCGATGCCGGACTTGGTGGAGCCGAAGGCGTGGCCCGCCAGCCGGGCCTCCTCATAGGTGTCCTGGAGCGTGTGGTATGGCATGAGCAGCTGGGTGCGCTGATCCACCAGCACACGAGGAGCTGGAACGCCTCCAACCTCCAATTCCCGCAGTTCGGCCAGGAACTTCGCCACATCCAGCGCCACTCCGGGGCCGATCACGTTGGTGGTGTGGGGGTAAAACACCCCCGATGGGAGCTGATGGAGGGCATAGCGGCCATAATCGCAGATAATGGTGTGCCCCGCGTTGGCCCCGCCCTGAAAACGGATGACTACGTCGGACTTCTCTGCCATCAGGTCGGTGATCTTCCCCTTTCCCTCGTCGCCCCAGTTGGCGCCTACGATCGCTTTGACCATATTCGTTACCTCCGGCCCGGGGATTCGCAACCCTTGGGTTTGCCTTTTCGGGGGCCCATAACGAACAACGGAGCCATTATAGTCCCATCGAATTCCCAATGCAAGAGTTTTTTCATCCCACCTTTCAGAAGACAGAAAAGGTCAAAAAAAGCCCTTGCCTTTTACGGATAAATATGCTAATATATATAAGCTGTTTCACCTAAACAGCAGGCCGTGCAGGTGTAGTTCAATGGTAGAATGTCAGCTTCCCAAGCTGAACACGGGGGTTCGATTCCCCTCACCTGCTCCAGTCCGCAAAGTCTTGATATACAAGGCTTTGCGGATTTTATTTTTCTTCTTGATCGTTCATTTTCCCTGAAAAACAAGAAATTGGTACGCTATTGCTGCGAAAAATCAGTGGAGGACAAATGGAAATACGGGAGCTCAAGGACAACAAACGGGACTATATGTGGCTCCTGCTCCTCGCGGATGAGCAGGAGGATATGGTGGAGAAATACCTGGACAAGGGCACTATGTTCCTCCTGGAAGATGGCGCGCCCAAAGCCGAGTGTATTGTGACAGACGAAGGCGGCGGCATATTGGAGATCAAAAACATTGCCGTAAGACCGGAAGCCCAGGGCAAAGGGTACGGCAGGGCACTCCTTCAGTTCGTTGAAGACCATTACAGGGGGCGCTTTCACACCCTTCAGGCAGGTACAGGGGACAGCCCCCTTACCATTCCCTTTTACCAAAAGTGCGGCTTCTCAGAGAGCCACCGGGTAAAAAACTTCTTCTTAGACCACTACGACCACCCTATTATTGAGGACGGTGTCCTGCTTACAGATATGGTCTATCTGCGAAAGGCCATAGGATGACAACTTTGGTTCGTCCCGGCCTTTGATCAAAAATTCAGCGGGGATATCTTCCCTTTTTTCTTTACTTTTTCTCTGGTTTTGGATATAATTAGTGTGTATGTGATTTTGAACCTTTAATCTTTCAAGTCAGGAGTGTTTTATTATGAGCCGTATGGTCGGTACTGTTTCCCGGGGCGTACGCGCGCCCATCATCCGAGAGGGGGACGACCTGGCCGCTATCGTCACCCAGTCCGTACTGGACGCCGCCAAGGACGAGGGCTTTTCCTTCCATGACCGGGACGTGATTGCCATGACCGAGGCCATCGTGGCCCGGGCCCAGGGCAACTACGCCACTGTGGAGCACATCGCCGCCGACGTCCGGGCCAAGCTGGGCGGCGGCACTGTGGGCGTCGTGTTCCCCATCCTCAGCCGCAACCGCTTCGCCATCTGCCTGCGGGGCATCGCCAAGGGCTGCAAAAAAGTCGTTCTGCTCCTCTCCTATCCCTCCGACGAGGTGGGCAACCACCTCATCTCCGTGGAAGCCATGGATGAAAAGGGCGTCGACCCCTACAAGGACGTTCTCACGCTGGCCAAATACCGGGAGCTCTTTGGCTACGAAAAGCACCCCTTCACCGGCGTGGACTATGTGGAGTACTATGAGAGTCTCATCAAGGACTGCGGCGCCGAGGTGGAGATCATCTTCGCCAATGACCCCCGGGCCGTGCTCTCCTACACCAAGGACGTCATCACCTGTGATATCCATACCCGCGCCCGCTCCAAGCGGCTTTTGAAGGCCGCCGGCGGAGAGCGCGTCCTGGGCCTGGACGACATCCTCACCGCCCCGGTAAACGGCAGCGGCTACAACGAAAACTACGGCCTGTTGGGCTCCAACAAGGCCACCGAGGACAAGGTCAAGCTCTTCCCCCGGGACGCCCAGGGCCTGGTGGAGGATATTCAGAAACGGATGCTGAACGCCACCGGCAAGCACGTGGAGGTCATGGTCTACGGCGACGGCGCCTTCAAGGATCCCATCGGCAAGATCTGGGAGCTGGCCGACCCGGTGGTCTCCCCCTTCCACACCGCCGGTCTGGAGGGCACCCCCAACGAGCTGAAGCTGAAATACCTGGCAGACAATGACTTCGGCCACCTGTCCGGGGCGGAGCTGAAGGCCGCCATCGACGGAGCCATCAAGAAGAAGGACGCCGATCTGAAGGGCAGTATGGCCTCCGAGGGCACCACCCCCCGCCGGCTCACCGACCTCATCGGCTCCCTGTGCGACCTGACCTCCGGCTCCGGCGACAAGGGCACCCCCATCGTCCTCATCCAGGGCTACTTCGACAACTACACCACGGAATAAACACTAAAGAATGGGCTGGCCTTTTGAGGCCAGCCCATTCTTTGTCACAGCGACGCCCGCACCCGGTCTGCCGCGTCCATCAGCTCCTGGAAGTTGTCCGGGTAGTGATCCATAGCCCGGATACCGTCCTGTATCTCCTGGGGCAGGCCCTTGAAATAGGCCTCCGCCCTGGGATCCGCCGGCAGAAATACATACTGACCCTTATCATCCCGCATGGCTCCCGCCTCCTTTTCTCTCAAACAAATCTTTTCCTTTTCCGCCCCTCCCTATGCAGGCTCATCTTTACAAAATCTCCCTCTTCCGCTATAATCTCCATTGAAAAAAATCACCCGATGAACAGGAGCCTTTGCCATGAAACAACAGCGTCCCTACCCCATTGTCACCATCACAAAAAAGGGCCAGCGCGCCATTGAGGCCGGCCACCCCTGGGTCTACGCCGGAGAAGTGCTCTCCTGCCCGCCCCAGGCAGAAAACGGCGCCATTGTGGACGTTATGAGCGAAAAGGGCACCTGGCTGGGTGCGGGGCTTTTGAGCCTTTCCTCCCTCATCCGGGTACGGCTCCTGTCCCGGAACGCCAACGACAGCTTTGACGAGGGCTTCTGGCTGCGCCGGTTCCGCTACGCCTGGGCCATGCGCAAAACAGTGCTGGAGCCCCAAGACCTGTCCGCCTGCCGGGTGGTCTTTGGGGAAAGCGACGGTCTGCCCGGCCTCACCGCAGACCGCTTCGGTGACATCCTGGTGGCCCAGACCCTTTCCTACGGCATGGAACAGCGCAAAGCCCTCCTCTTCCCCCTGCTGGTACAGGCCCTTCGGGAGGATGGTCAGGATATCCGGGGTATCTACGAACGTAACGACGAGGCTCTGCGGGACAAGGAGGGCCTTCCCCAGGGCAAGGGCTTCTTCCCCCTCCCCGGCGAGGCTGTCCCCACGGAGACAGTCACTCAGATCGTAGAAAACGGGGTCAAATACACCGTGGACTTCGAAAACGGCCAAAAGACCGGCTTTTTCCTGGATCAAAAATATAACCGCAAGGCGGTCTCCCGCCTTGCCGCCGGCAAACGGGTTCTGGACTGCTTCACCCACACCGGCTCCTTTGCCCTCAACGCCGCCCTGGGCGGGGCAGAGCACGTCACCGCTGTGGATGTGTCCCAGGCGGCGTTGGATATGGCCCAGAAAAATGCCGTCCTCAACGGTCTGGATGGTAAAATGGGCTTCCTCTGTGCTGATGTCTTCGACCTGCTCCCACGGCTGGTGGAGGAGAAGCGGCGGGACTGGGATTTCATCATCTTAGACCCGCCCGCCTTCACAAAATCCCGCCGCACCGCCGACCAGGCGGCCCGTGGCTACAAAGAGATCAACTACCGGGCCATGCGCCTGCTGCCCCGGGGCGGCTACCTGGCCACCTGCTCCTGCTCCCACTTCATGGACGCCCACCGCTTTGAAGGCGTGGTGGCCGCGGCGGCCCGGGACGCAGGGGTACAGCTCAAGCAGCTGGAGCACCGCCAGCAGGCCCCCGACCACCCCGTCCTCTGGGGCGTGCCGGAGACCGACTATCTGAAATTCTACCTCTTCCAGGTGGTATAAAAAGACCCGCCCCTCTTTCGAGGGGCGGGTCTTTTTCTCTTTTACTCCTCCACCGGGATGAGGATAGGCTCCTTGCCCAGCATAGCGGCGATGGTCTGGGTCAGCCGGCGGTGATCCTGAAGGTGGGGCAGGCCGGAAATGGCGGCGATGCCCCGGTACTCCCCCTTCACCACGATGGGGAAAGCACCGCCTTTGAAGGCGTAATGGGCCTCGTCAGACTGCCAGACCTCCTTGTCGCCAAAAAGCTCCTTCTCCACACCGGCCATCAGGGAACAGTGGTGGGTGCGGTTCAGCGTAGCACACTTACGGTTGAGCCAGTCGTTGTTGCTCTCATCTGTACCGGGAAGAAAGCACTGGTAGACGATGAGGTCGTCCAGCACGATGCGGATAGCGATGGGTTTAGGCTCCTCGGCAGCATCCTTGCGCAGCTGCTCCCCCAGAGTGTGGGCGTCCTCCATATCAAACTTGTCAAAAACGAATTCTTTCTCCGCCCGTTTCAGGGCCTCCAGAGTCTCCGGTGTATACATGGCCGTTCCCCTTCCATTGTTTGGTGCCTTTATCATAGCACACAATGCCCCACAGCGCAAGAAGCCCCCTTACATCAGCGGGGCCACCGCCTTGAGGACAAAGCCCAGGGCCCGCAGCCACAGTTTCTCCCGCTTCACAGCCCCCACCGTCACTAAACGGCATTTCTCCTTGGTTTTCTGGAAGTCCGCCTCCATCTCCCCCAGGCACTCCACCCGGTAGAGCCAGGCGGCACACTCAAAGTGGTGATAGAGACTGCGGTAGTCCAGGTTGATGGTGCCCACCACCCCCTCCTTGTCGTCGCTGACAAAGAGCTTGGCGTGGACAAACCCTGGGGTGTACTCATAAATTTTCACCCCGGAAGCCAGCAGAGATGCATAGTGGGTCTTGGCCAGGGCGTAGGGGGCAGACTTGTCCGGCACGCCGGGAAGGATGAGCTCCACATCCACCCCCCGCTCGGCGGCAAACTTCAGGGCGGTCTCCATCTCTCCATCCAGAATGAGATAGGGAGACATGATGTGGACGTACCGCTGGGAGCGGTTGAGGATATCCATGTACACCCGCTCGCCCACCTTGTCGTCGTCCAGGGGGCAGTCCCCATAGGGCAGCACCCACCCCCCGGCTCCTTCTATGGGCAAAAGGGGCGCAGTGAGGAAGTTCCCCAGCTCCAGCCCCCTCTGATCCACCGCCCACATCTGGAGGAACATGAGGGTAAAGCTGCGCACCGCCTCCCCCTTGAGCATAATGGCCACATCCTTCCAGTGGCCATACTTTACAATATGGTTGATATACTCGTCGGCCATATTTACCCCGCCAGTGAAGGCGGTGTGGCCGTCGATGACCAGTATCTTCCGATGATCCCGGTAATTGTAGTGGGTGGAGATAAAGGGGGAAATGGGAGCAAATATCTTACACTGGATGCCCAGCTTTTTCAGCCGCTTGGGGTAGTCGTGGGGCAACGTGGAAAACTCGCAGGTGCCGTCGTAGATCACCCGCACATCCACCCCCTGGGCCGCCTTCTGGGCCAATATCTCCAGCACCTTGCCCCACATAAGCCCCTCGTCGATGATGAAATACTCCAGGAAAATGAACTCCCTGGCCTCCTCCAGCTCCCGGAGCAGCCGCTCCCACTTATCCTCCCCCATGGGGAAATAGGTGACCTTGGTATCGTCGAAGACCGGGAAACAGCCGCTGCGGCGGATATACCGGGCCAGGGCGGCGGCACCGGGGTCTTCCCGTTCCAGACTCTCCATGGCCTGGGGCGACTGGGGGATGCTGTCCCTGGTCTGCTCGGTGAGCTGGGCCAGACGGCCCTTCACCGCCCGGTGCCCCACCTCGCTCTGCACAAAGAGGAACAGCAGGGCGCCGAACACAGGCAGGAGCATGATGACGATGAGCCAGGTGATCTTGGCCGTGGGGTCTATGGGCCGGTTGAGAAGATAGAGCACCATCACCGCGGAAAAGATGATGGTGCCGCCCAGGATATGGGGCAAAAACTCCGCAAAACGGAAGAAGATCGAGAAAAGGAAGACCACCTGCACCACCAGCAGAAGGACAAAGAGTCCCAGACGGCTGAACACAGCCCGGACAAGGCCCTTTTGTCCCTTTTTCAGCAGAGCGATGCCGTTGCTGTCCCTTCGGAAATCCATGCCGCCCCCTCCTTTCCCTGTTTTGGTATTTTCTAGGGTATTATAAGTCAAAATATGCGTAAAGGCAACTGTTTTCCCCCTGTCGGGCATTGACTTTTTCGCTCCATCTGATACACTATACCGTAGGAAATATTGGGAAGGAGCTATCACCATGTATCAATACCGCAATGTCACCGACGACATCTTTTGGGTCGGCGGCAACGACCGCCGTCTGGCCCTTTTTGAAAACGTTCACCCACTCCACCACGGAGTCTCCTATAACTCCTATTTGCTCCTGGATGAAAAGACCGTCCTCTTTGATACCGCCGACTGGGCGGTGGGCCGGCAGTTCATTGAGAATGTCACCGCCCTCCTGAACGGCCGGGATCTGGACTATCTGGTCTTGAACCATGTGGAGCCCGACCACGCCGCCTCTCTGGAGGAGGTGCTCCTGCGCTGGCCCCAGGTAAAGCTCATCACCACTGCCAAGGCCGTGCAGTTCCTGGGCCAGTTTGGCTTCCATATCTCCCCTGACCAGGTGGACGCGGTAAAGGAGGGGGACGAGCGCTCCTTCGGCAAACACACTGTCACCTTCGTCTCCGCCCCCATGGTGCACTGGCCCGAGGTGATGGTCACCTTCGACAAGACCGAGGGCGTTCTCTTCTCCGCCGATGCCTTCGGCACCTTCCGCTCTCTGGACGGCAAGCTCTTCGCCGACGAATTCGACTTCGAGCGGGACTTCCTGGACGAGGCCCGCCGCTACTACGCCAACATCGTGGGCAAGTTCGGCCCCCAGGTACAGGCCCTGCTGAAAAAAGCATCCGGCCTGGACATCAAATATATCTGCCCCCTCCACGGCCCTGTGTGGCGCAGGGATATCGGCTGGTTTATAGACAAGTATGCCCATTGGAGCGCCTATGAGCCGGAGGAGACCGGTCTTCTGGTGGCCTACTCCTCCATGTACGGCGGCACCGAAGCCGCCGCCGAGCTCCTCTGTGCCAAGCTGGCCCAGCGGGGCGTGACCAACACCCACCTGCGGGACGTCTCCACCACCCATGTCAGTGAGCTCATCTCCGACGTCTTCAAGTACAGCCACCTGGCCCTGGCTTCGGTGACTTATAACCTGGGGCTCTTCCCCCCCATGCACGCCTTTCTGGAGGACATGAAGGCCCTGAACGTCCAGAAGCGCACCTGCGCTGTCCTGGAAAACGGCTCCTGGGCGATCCGTGCCGGAGCCCTCACCAGGGAGAGCCTGGCCCAGCTCAAGGAAATGACCGTCCTGGAGCCCTCTGTCACCGTCACCTCCGCCCTCTCCCGGGACAGCGGAGCTGACCTGGACGCCCTGGCCGACGCTCTTGCGGCCTCGCTCAAAGCATAAGGAGGTAACCATCATGGCAAACGCGTTGAGTTTGGATTCCGTCGTCCTCTCCCAGGACGCGAAGGAGCTTGTGATCCTGGATCAGACCCTGCTGCCCAACGAGGTAAAGTTCCTCCGCCTGTCCAAGGCCGAGGACATCTGGGAGGCCATCTACTCCCTCCGGGTTCGGGGCGCCCCCGCCATCGGTGTGGCCGCCGCCTACGGGGTCTACCTCCTCTCCGCCCAGGAGGACACCGGCGACATGGAGCAGTTCTGTGAGCGGTTCAAGGCCCACAAGTCCTATCTGGACACCGCCCGTCCCACCGCCGTGAACCTCTCCTGGGCCCTGAACCGGATGGAGAAGGTCTTGGAGGCGGAGAAGGGCTCCCTCTCCGTCCCCCAGATGAAACAGCGCCTGCTCTCGGAGGCCCACGCCATCCGTGAAGAGGACATTGCCATCAGCCGCTCCATCGGCCGGCTGGGTTTTGAGCTTTTGAAGCCCGGCGACGGCATCCTCACCCACTGCAACGCCGGCAGCCTGGCCACCGCCAAGTACGGTACCGCCCTGGCCCCTGTATACATCGCCCTGGAGGAGGGCTGGAACGACCTGCGGGTCTACTGTGATGAGACCCGGCCCCTGCTCCAGGGCGCCCGGTTGTCCGCCTTCGAGATGCAGACCGCCGGTGTGGACACCACCCTTCTCTGCGACAACATGGCCTCTCTCGCCATGCGCCGGGGGAAGATCGACATCATCTTCGTGGGCTGTGACCGGGTGGCCGCCAATGGTGACTTCGCCAACAAGATCGGCACCAGCGGCGTGGCTATCCTGGCCAAGCACTACGGCATCCCCTTCTACGTCTGTGCCCCCACCTCCACCATTGACATGTCCATTCCCCACGGTGACGACATCGTCATCGAGGAGCGCAAGCCGGAAGAGGTCACCGAGATGTGGTACGCCAAGCGTATGGCCCCCGAGGGGGTCAAGGTCTTCAACCCCGCTTTCGACGTCACCGACCACGACCTGGTCACCGGCATCATCACCGAAAAGGGCATCGCCTATCCCCCCTTCGATGTGAGCTTCAAGAAACTGGGCATCCAGTGAACGTTCTTCCCTCTCTCATAAAAACATACGAAAGGGTCGATCTCCTGTGAGATACATGAACAGACTGTTGAAGCACCTCTTTCCCCTGGTCCTGGCCGCCGCCCTGCTGTGCGGTCTTCTGGTACCCGCCGCCTCGGCGGCCTCCAAGCCCCAGACTGCCGAACTGGTGGTGCTCAACTTCCCCGCCGGGCCGGTGCTCAAAGACAGCAAGCTCACCCTTACTGCCGCGGAGGGCGCTCCCAGCAACCTCACCTTCCGCTATACCACCGACGGCTCCACCCCCACCAAGAACTCCACCAAGTACACCTCTCCCATTGTGATCGGCAAGGATATGACCGTCAAGGTCATGGCCCTCAGTGGTTCCACCCAGGGTACGGTAGAGAGCTATACCTTCACCGTCTACACCACCCGACTGGGCTCCCTCAAGGAAAACGCCGCCTCCATCCGCTACCTGATGGGCTACAGCGACGGTACCTTCTGCCCCGACCAGCCCATCACCCGCTATGAGGTGGCCCAGGCCCTGACCTATCTGCTGGAACTGGGGGACGGCTCCACCGCCCAGCACTTCCCCGATATGCACGCCCAGTATCAAACCGCCGTAGCCAAGCTGGTGGAGGCGGGACTCATCAGCGGCTATCCTGACGGTACCTTTTTGGGAAACGTCAGCATGACCCGGGCCCAGATGTGCAAGATCCTGTGCCTTATCCTGGACTATAAGGAGGAGGCCGATCTGGCGGAGCGTTCCTTCCCCGACGTAAAAGATCACTGGGCCATCGGTTACATCGGCGCCCTGGTAAAGTCCGGCTATCTCAAGGGCTATGACGACGGCACCTTCCGCCCCGACCGGGCCGTATCCCGGGCGGAGTTCGCCGCCCTCATCAACCGCATCGCCGGGCGCAAGGACGTGGAGGGAGATGTTCTGGAATACATCGACGTCCTTTTTGACTTCTGGGCCTATGACGATATCCACAACGCCGCCCTGAATCTGGAGTAAGGACAGAAAACAGTGCCCCATATGGGGCTGGAAGACTTCGTCTTCCAGCCCTTTTTTCTTGCCTTTTTCTCCAACAGGCAGTACAATAAATGGGAACAAAATGACAGTTTTTTGCGTCCAAACAGGCACGAAACAGCAAGAAGGAGTGAAGGAAATGGGGAACGACCTGGCAAAAAAAGTGCTTTTCGAGGTCAAAAAGGCCGTTGTTGGCAAAGATGAAGTCCTTACCAAGGCTCTGCTGGCCATCCTGGCGGGGGGCCATATCCTGCTGGAGGACATCCCCGGCGTGGGCAAGACCACTATGGCAGTCGCCTTCTCCAAGGCCCTGGGCCTTCAATATAAGCGGGTACAGTTCACCCCCGACGTGATGCCCTCCGACCTCACCGGCTTCTCCATCTATAACAAGGATACCGGCGCCATGGACTACCAGAGCGGCGCCCTTTTGTGCAACCTCTTCCTGGCGGACGAGCTCAACCGGGCCACCTCCCGCACCCAGTCCGCCCTGCTGGAGGCCATGGAGGAGGGCCAGGTGACGGTGGACGGTGTGAGTCGCCCGGTACCCCAGCCCTTCCTGGTCATCGCCACCCAGAACCCGGCCGGGGCCTCCGGCACCCAGCCCCTGCCCGACTCCCAGATGGACCGGTTCATGGTGCGCCTCTCCCTGGGCTACCCCGGCCCCGCCGAGGAGCTGGAGATGCTCCGCCGCAAGCAGAAGGGCGACCCCATGGCTTCGGTGGAGCAGGTGGCGGCCCCCGCCGACCTGGAGCTGGCCCGCCGGGAGGTGGCCGCCGTCTATGTCAAGGACGAGATCGGCCAGTACATCGTATCCCTCATCTCCGCCACCCGCACCGACCCCCTGGTGCACCAGGGTGGAAGCCCCCGTGCCACCCTGGCGGTGGCCGCCATGGCCCGCTCCGCCGCTTGGGTGAATGGACGGGACTACGTCCTGCCCCAGGACGTACAGCTCATCTTCCGGGACACTGTGGCCCACCGGCTCCTCCTCACCGGCCGGGGCCTTGCAGAGGGGGCCGACCCTGCCGCCGCCGCGCTGGGGCGGGTAAAGGCCCCTGGCCTGGCCTGATGCTCCGCCGTTGGCTGGCCTACGTCCTGTCCCTCGTTGGGGCGGTGGCCTTTCGTGTCTTTTATACCGGCTGGCTGTCGGGGCTCATCCTCCCCGTGGTGGCCTGCCTTCCCCTGCTGGGCCTGCTGCTGGCGCTGCCCGGCGTTTTGTTCTGCCGTCTCACTCTCTCCGCCCCGGAGCGGGTGGAGAGGGGTGCCGCCGCTGCCTGGACGGTGACAGGCAAAAGCCGTCTGGGCCTTCCCCTGGGCAAGGTCTGGGTCAAGGTGGAGACCGTCAACACCCTGACGGGCCAAACCGTTCGGAAGCGCGTCTCCTTTTTCCTGCCGGGGAGCGGCCAAACCGCAGATGTCCCCGCCCCCACAGAACACTGCGGCCTTCTCGGGAGCCGTATCGTCTCCGCCTGGGCCTGTGACTGTCTGGGGCTTTTCCGCCTGCCCCTCTTCCGGGGAAAGGAGGCCCAGCTGTGGGTCATGCCCCTGTCCCAAGCGGCTGATCTGCCCCCCCTCCCACAGGAGGAACACCCCGGTCTCCGGCCCCGGCCCGGCGGTGGCCCAGGCGAGGATTACGACCCCAGGGCCTACCGCCCCGGCGATCCCCTGAACTCCATCCACTGGAAGCTCTCCGCCAAGCGGGACGACCTGGTGGTGCGGGAAACCCTGGAGACCGTCTACCCCCTCCCCCTCCTCACCCTGGATTGCTTCGGCTCCCCGGAGGTGCTGGACAGGCGCCTGGACGTCCTCTCCGGCACCGGCAAAGCCCTGCTGAAGCAGGGCCGTCCTCACACCATCGCCTGGGCGGAGCCGGTGAGCGGCGAGCTGCGCCGCTTTGATATCGCCGGTGAGGCCGACCTGAAGCGCTGCCTGGAGGCCCTCCTCTCCCAGCGCGCCCCCCTGGCGGGCAAGTCCATTTTGGACACCCACCGGCTGGGCCGCTCCATCCACCTGACGGGAGGCGGCGAGGCATGAAGCGCGGAAAAACCACCCCCATGACCGTCATTACCGACGGCCTCCTCCTCTTTTTCGCCCTGACGGGCGTGGTCTTTTCCGTCCTCACCGCCTATGGCCTGAAGGCAGACCACCGCGCCCTTCTCCTGGGCTGCGGCATCCTCTCCCTGTCCTGGCTCACCATCCTCTCTCTGCCGAAATTCAAGCTCCCCTTCACCCTGGCAGCCCTGGGCCTCTGGGGCTGGGGAATGTGGAAGCTCTGGGAGCCTTTGCTCCTGGGGGAGGCTTCGGTGTGGTGCGGTGTGGTGAACACCGCCGCCAGGAAGATCCCCGCCATCACCGCCATTGAGCCCATCGCCCAGCTGCCGGCGGAGGTCTGGCCCCTCTGCACCACCCTGTGGCTGCTGATGGTGGCTGTAGGCTATGCCCTGGCCCTGGCCTTTCTTCTCATCTGGGTACGTCGGGCCCTGCCGGTGTTCCTGCTGACCCTGCTGCCCATCCTCCCCGCCGTCTGCGTCACCGAGGCCCCTCACCCCATACCCATGGCGGGGCTGGTGGTGGTGTGGATGACCCTCTTCCTCACCTCCCTCGCCGAAGCCAGGGATCCCGCCGGGGCCGCCCGGCTCCGGCTCCCCGCCTTTTTGGGGGCCTGGGTCTGCCTCTTCGCCCTCTTTGCCCTCTCCGGCCTGGAGACCGCCCCCGGCCCCCACCAACCCGACTGGGCCGCCCAGGCCCGGGCCGACGCTTACAACGCGGCAAACCGCCTGGATCTCTCCGCCATCCTCACCCGCTTTGATTTCCTGGGCTGGAAGGGCAGCGGCTCCACCCAGTATGTCTCCCTCACTGGGGGCGGGGCCGCCCGCACCGGCCGCACCGCCCTGGAGGTGCAGACCACCAGCTACGGCAAGCACTACCTGCGGGGCTATTCCGCCGACGTGTACACCGGCACCCGGTGGGAGCCCCTGCCCAGAACCGGCCGGCGGGAGCTGGAGGACATCCTGAAGGGCAGCGGATTCTCCCCCCTGCTGACCCTGGGGAAGCAGACAAAGTATGCCGCCAGATACACCCCGGTCTACTCCTCCAGCTACTTCTCCTTCCGGGTGCCCGTCACCGGGCAGGAGAACCCCGGTGAGACCATGACGGTGAAGAACGTCTCCGCCCCCGGCGGTTGTGCCTATTACCCCTACGCCCTGGAGTCCGTCCCTGAAGGGGCCGCCCTGGGGGGTGACTCCCACCTGGCCCGGCAGGGTCAGACCTGGGAGCACACCTATACCTTCCAGAGCCAGTGGGAGGACATCAATTTCTTTTATCAGGCGGGGCTTTTCCCCGAGGACGACGGCATCCCGGAGGAGAGCCTGGCCGCCCAGGACGCCTACCGGGACTTCGTCTACGGCCACTACCTCCAGGTACCGGAGGACACCAGGCAGGCCCTGCTGGACTGGGTGGGCACGAACCTGGAGGGCCTCCGCTCCCCTGAGGATTATGCCAAAGTCATGAAATGGTTCAGACGGGTGTGGGAAGAGGGCGATACCGTCTACGGCGGGATCGCCTCCGATTGGATCCAGGAGGAGGTCACCCCGGAAGAGGTGGACGCCGTCCGCACCCAGTATACCTTTACCCTTTGTGACACCATTACCTGGCTCCTGGCAGACAAGACCCGCTACAACATGGACACCCCCGCGCCCCCGGCAGGAGAAGATTATGTAAACTGGTTCCTCAACGAGAGCAAAGAGGGCTACTGTATGCACTACGCCACCGCCGGGACTCTCCTGCTGCGCGCCATGGGCGTCCCCGCCCGGTATGTCAGCGGCTACGTGGTGGATGTGCCCCGCTCGGGCTTCGCCGTGGTGCCCGACTCCGCCGCCCACGCCTGGGTGGAGGTCTATTACGACAATGTGGGCTGGTATCCCGTGGACTTCACCCCCGGCTTCCAGGGGGACGGCACCGGCTCCCTGACCTCCTCGGAGTTCACCGGCGACGGCGAGCCCGTCTCCACCGCCGCACCCGCTCCCTCGGCGGCGGTCACCCAGGCCCCTACCCCCCCGGCGGCGCCCTCCGCAGCTCCCAGCCAGCCCCCCAAAACGGCCGCAGAAGCCCCCGGTGCTGCCGACTCCCTCCCCCTGTGGCCCTTGGCCCTGCTGGCCTTGGCCGCCGGTGCCCTTCTGGGACGGTATGGACTTCTGCGCCGGCGCAAAAGGAAGCTCACCCAGCCGGACACCAACGCCGCCGTGCTGTGGGCCTACCGCTGTCACCAGTGGCTCCTCTCTTGGGGCGCCCCAGAGAATGAGGCTCTTACCGCCCTGGCGGGCAAGGCCAGGTTCAGCCAGCACACCCTCACCGAAGATGAGCGGCAGGCCGCCCTTGACCTTCTGGCAGAAGCCCTTCGCCAGACCCAGACGGCCCTTCCCCCTTGGAAGAAGCCCCTCTTTCGCCTCTGGTGGGGAAAGAACACTCTGTAAATGCCTGCCAGTCTTCCGCACCCACCCATCAAAAAAGGAAGGGAAGCCTCACAAAAGGCTTCCCTTCCTTTCATATATATACCGATCCTTCACTTGCTCTCAATAAAAATGCCCCGCTCCGCCGACCAGTCTACCAGGATCCCCAGGGCAGTGCCCAGGTCGCGGAGCTTGTAGTAGGTGAAGCCGCCGCCATTGTCGTCGGTGAGAATGAAGGCGGAGAGCTCGGCGGGCGTCCCGTTCACCAGGGTCTGCTCCCCGGCCCGGGTATAGGCCCGCTCCCCGTGGAAGGGGGTGCTCTGCTCTGAGCCGTTGCGGGTATAAGCCCGGCCCGTGGTGATGGTGACCGAGCCGACCCAGCCCACCTCGAACTGGGCCGGAGTGCCGTTCAGGATATCCGCCAAGTCCCGAAGCTTGATATAATTGGTATCGTTCCCGTTCTCATCCTTTAGAGCGTAGCACTGGAACTCCACCGCCTTGCCGTCCACCTCCACGGTCTGGGTGGAGGGATAGGCGATGCCGACGGCGGGAATGGCGTCAGCCTCTTCCGCCGGATCCTCCACTTCCGCCGCCTGATCCGCCGCCACGACCTTCAGCAGACCGCACTTCTCCCCACTTTCTTCATAAACCGTGGCAAAGCCGTTGTGAAACTCCGGCATGTCGTTGCCCGACTGCCCGTATTTCAGCGGCACGACCTCCTCCCCGGTGGCCACATCCAAAAAGCCCAGACTGAAGCTGGCGCCGCCCCCAAAGGTCGGTGTGTAACGGCCCACGGATACATAGCCCTCCGACACGCCGCCGATCACATGGTACTCCATGGGCACCACCAACTTGCCTGTTTTATCGATCAGGCCAGTGTCCATATAGCCGATGTCATTGTCATTGGCGACCTCTGCGTATCCGTTCACAAACCGGCCCACTCTATCGTATTGGCAGGGGATGACCTCATCGCCGTTCAGGTCAACGAAGCCATACTTTAGAACGGGATACCCCCTGTCGTCCAGTTCCCCCGTATCCATAGCCACAGCAGCCATGCCCTCGTACATTTCCTCTACATAATAATACTTCCCCGGCGGAGTCAAAAGCTCTCCATCCCGGTTCAAAAGCCCCCAGTAACTCTCTTCATAGCCATCCTTATCTTTCTTACCCGTTTTGCGGGAAATGAGGGAATACCCATCGGCACCAAAGCCAAAGAACATATCGTACTCAAAGGGGATCACGGCCTTGCCGGTGGTATCGATAACTCCATAGAACTCCTCTTCCCCGGCGTCCGCATCTCCCCGCATCACCACCGAGAGCCCATCGGAAAAGTCTGTGGCCCGACTATATATGCAGGGGATGACCTCCTTGCCCTTGGTGTCCACAAAACCCCATTTTCTTCCCTCATAGCCGTATCTGTTCCTGCTGCCGCTGGGCACGGCCACCGCCGCCAGCCCCTCGGAGAAGGACTCCATATCTTTATATTTGCAGGCCACGATCTCCTTGCCTGTGCGGTCAATGAGCCCCCATTTGACCGTTTTGACCTCTTTTATACCCACGGTCACGCTCCCGCCGGTGTACTTGCCCACCCATGCAAGGCCGTTTTCGTCGAAGCTCCCCACCTCGTCGTATTCGCAGGGAATGACTTCCTTGCCGGTGGTGTCGATAAAGCCCCATTTTCCGCCGCCATAGATGTCTCCCCCCTGCTGAACGGCCGCCAGGCCATTGATGAAGGCGCCTGCCAGGGTGTACCGGCAGGGGATGACAAGCTCTCCTTCTTTGTTGATATATCCATACTTATCCCCTCTGTACGGATCACCCAGGCAAACATCAGCCAGACCCTCGCTGAACCAGCCCACCTCGCCATATTGGCAGGGGATCACCTCGTTGCCTTCCCTGTCGATAAAGCCAGCCTTTCCATTTCCGTCCTGGACGGCGGCCAGACCCTCGGAAAAGTGGTCGATCTCCCTGTATTCGGGAGTGACCAGTTCCCCGTCCGTGTTGATAATAGCCGCCCGCCACTCGTAGTTTTCTTCGTACCAGCCCACGTCGGCATATCCGTCCTCAAACTCGCCGATAAAGTCGTATTTCGGCGCTATCAGCTCCACGACGGTCTTCCCTTCCGCCGCCAGGGCCGGCGTGGCCATGGTCAGGGCAACGGACGCCGCCAGACACAGATTGATGAGCTTTTTCTTCATGGGATATTCCTCCTCTTCCCAAAGTTTTCCCTCCGTATTATAGCACCCTCCCCTCACCGTTTCAATACGCCCCGAAAGGACATATCCAAAAGGCCGGGAGGTATCCATTTGATACCTCCCGGCCTTTGCTTCCTATGCTCTTCCCTTTTACCGCAGGACGCACAGCACCTTGGCCACCTCGCCCCGGGTCATAGAGGCCAGGGGCCGCAGAGTGTTGTCCTCATAGCCGTTGACCACCTTCTGACCCACCAGGGTCTTCATGTAGCTCATGGCCCAGTCGGGGATATCCCCCACATCCAGGAAGCCCTCCAGCTCCGCCTCAGCCCTGCCCTTGCCCTGGGTGCGGCCCAGGATGGTCATGGCCTCGGAGCGGTTGATGGTGGCGTTGGGATGGGCGTAGAACCCCGCCTCCTCCAGGCTGCCCTTCACAATGTTCTCCTTGTACATGGCCTTCACCGCCGGGACAGCCCACTCGGGGATCTGTCCCGCGTCCACAAAGGGCAGCTCCACATCTTCGTACTGGGTCAGGTCGAGGCGCATCCACCGGGCCGCCATGGTGAAAAACTCCGCCCGGGTAATATTCTCACCGGGGTTATACCAGGTCTCCTCCCCCACAGGCACGCCGGTGGTGATGCCCTGCTGGAAGAGGTACTTGGCATAGGGCAGCGCCCAGTGGTCTGTCATGTCGGCAAAGGGATCGGGACTGTCGCCCACGATCTCATAGGTGCCCTGGCCCACGTTGCCGCTGGCGTCCACGGCGGTGACGGTGATACGGTGGGTACCGTCACCCGCCTCGGGCAGGGTGGCGGTGAGGGCGCCGGTGGCGGCGTTCCACTGGAAGTCCATGCCCCAGCCGTCGTAGACGAGCTTGATATCAGCCTTGTCCAGGGTGCGATCCACGTTGTCGCTGACGGAAGCCGTAAGGCTATTCCCCTTGACAGTCAGGCTCACAGTGGGGGCGGTAAAGTCCTCCAGGGCCTCGTTGGCGGTGGTGAGCTGATCCAGCCACACCGTCCCTGCGGCGTACTGGCCGCCGCCGTAGATGAACTGCAGGCCCGTCAGCTTCGTCCCTGCGGGGATGGGCACCAGCACATGCCGCCACCCGTCGAAGTCCAGGATGCAGACCGGGGACAAGGTCTCCTCCCCGTCCTCGTCCGCAAAGACGGCGAAGAGGTTATTGCCGGAGCCGTCCCCCTTCACCCACAGGCCCAGGTGGGTCTCCCCGGCGGGAACGGCCAGGTCGGTCTCCACCAGGGCGGTGCCCATGGCGTCCAGGGTGTAGTCCAGGCGCAGGCTCTGCCGCCCGGTGCGGACGCTGGCCAAGTCGGTCTCGATCTCGGCGGTGACGGTATCGGTGGAGGTAAAGACGCTCTCCTCCCCCTCGAAGTCCATCAGCGTCAGGATATGGCCCGCCACATTCACCGGCAGTACCGCTGTCCGCTCCCCGGCGGTGACCCGCAGCTGGCCGGAGGCGGTCTTGTCGGTGGCGGTGAAGAGGCCGTCGGGGGTAATGGTGCCCACCTCCGGGTCACACTCCCAGGTGTAACAGTCGTCCCGGCTGGCGGGGGTGAGGCCCCTCCAGCCGGCGGAGGCGGTGAGGGAGACGCTCTCCCCCGGCTCCAGGGAGATGGCCCCCAACACACCGCCGGTGGCCTCGTTGGAAACTATAATTTTATCCGGGGTCTTTACCACGGTGACCACAGCCTCGCCCCAGGCGGTTCCCGTGGAGCCCATCAAAGAGCCGTTTTCATCTTTTCCATAGACGGCAGTCAATTTCTTGGCACTGATAATATCCTGACCGGCGTTGCTGCCGGCAACATATTCCCCCTCGCTACTGATAGTGCCGCCGCTCTCTGGCAGGACATCATATCTTGCATTTGTGGGCCCCATGTCGTACCAGGCCGTATCCAGCAAATTGGCGGAGAAAGACAGCTTCATTCCAGACAGGACGACCGCATCCCCCGGCGTCAGGATCAGCTCCCCTCCCTCCGCCCCGGTGGGCTTTAAGTCCGTGGTGAGGAAGAGGGCGGTGGAGTTGGCCCGCTGGGCGCCGTCGGAGGGGCTGTTCACCACCCCCATGACGCTCTGGGTGGGGTCGGTGACTCCCAAGGTGGTGGAGCCGCCGCCGTCCAGGCCCACCGCCTCCACACAGCCCAGCTCCAACAGCCGCATGGCCACCTGGGTGCAGGTGGCCCCCACGCTGAGGCCGGGCTGCTTGCCGTCGATGGTGTAAAAGATGACCGTGCCGTCCTCCTTCACTCCCACGGCGGTGCGGGCGGTGCGCTCGGTAGACAAATTGGGCCCCAGCTGGCCGTTATCCAGCAGCCGGTACATGGCCCCCAGGGCCTCGGTGGCCTCGTTCCAGCGGGGATCGGCGCTGGTGACGTCGATGGTCACCACGTCCCCGGTCTGGAGGGCGCGGAGCATGTTGAGGGTGCCCTCGTCATCCTGGCCGTTCATGGTGAGGACAAAGGAGCCCTCGGGGATGGGATTGGGCCCGGCGGCCTCGGTGATATAATCCACCACACAGTTCACCCGGCCGCCGATGCGCAGCTCCTGATACACCGTCAGCTCCTGGCCGGAGGGGTTCTCCCCGGCGGGGACGGTCTCCCCCACCCCCTCCTCCACCGGGTGGAGGATCACATCGACCCCAGGAGAGGTGTTCTGGGTGCTTGTCCCAAAATCTTCGGTGAGGAGGGTCAGGCCGCCGCCGTCGGCGGAGCGGATCTGCCGCACCTTGTTCACCCCGCCAAATACGGTGACCGGCATCCCCATGATGTTGGCGGTGATTTGAAGGTTGGGAGTGCCTACAAAGGCGGAGCCGTCAGCGCGGAAGCCAACGGCGGAGTGGTAGGACGAGGAGGAGCGCAAAATGCCGTCGGTGACCACCAGGCCCAGGGGCTGGCCAGTGGTGAGGACGTAAAAATCACCGTTGGAGCCTCCCACCACCCGCTTGCCCGCCGCCTCCAGCTTCTGGGCCATGGCGGTGAGGGTGGCCCTTTGGAGCACGTTGTCCCCATAGGCCACCACGGGGGTGACCGCCTCGTTGGGGGTATAGGTCACATACCGCTCGGTGCGCAGGTCGGAATATGTATCGCTCCAGAACCAGCCGGTGTTCAGCGCTGTCCCCTGGGACAGGGTTCGCCGGGCGGTGTGGAGGTCGTGCCCCAAAGCGTCCGAGGCCAGGGCGGCCTGGCCCGTCAAAAGCGACAGGCACAACCCTGCCGCGAGAAGTCTTTTTTTCCAGTGCTTCATGGTTCCTCCTCATCTATTCCATGGGTCTGTTAAAGGCCCGTATCATCATAAAAAGAAAGCGTACCGGGCTTGTCCCGGCACGCTCTCTATCATAGCATATTTGCGGTTGGCTGTAAACGGGGCAAAACAGGTGAATATTTGGGAAAATCCTCTTATTTCTCCTTCAGGAAGGCCCCCTCCGCCCGGAGCTTGGGCAGGGTGTTTTCCAGGGTAGCCGCCTCCTGAATGGCCATCAGATCGCCGATGAGCTGGTTGGAGATGAGAAAGCCCATGGCCGTCAGATGCCAGCGGCGATCCTTCTTGGCCGCCCAGCCCCGGCGCTCGTACTCCTCCAGCTTCTGCTCCAGAGGGTCGAAATTCATGGAGAACTCCCGGCGGTACTCCCACTCCTCAATGCCCCGCACCGTCCGCAAACGGAGCATCAGGTACTCGCCCCCCCGCTCCCGCCGGGGAATAAGCTCCGACTCGTCGATGACACTGCCGCCGCCCAGGATACCTCCCACGTACTTGTCCACGTCCCGGACAAAGGAATAGCGGCGGCCGCCGAAGTCGGAGTGGGCGGCGGGGCCAAAGCCCAGATAGGGCTTGCCCATCCAGTATTTCAGGTTGTGCCGGGACTGGAACCCCGGCTTGGCAAAGTTGGAAATTTCATATTGGGGATAGCCCGCCGCCGCCAGCCGCTCCACCATCCACAGGTACATATCCGCCTGGGCGTCATCGTTGGGCAGTATCTCCCCCCGGGTGACCCGTCCATCCAGCGGGGTGCCCGGCTCCACCTTCAGCCCGTAGCAGGACAGATGCTCCGGCCCCAGAGCCAGGGCCGCCTCCACGCTCCTGCGCCAGCTGTCCATGGTCTGGCCGGGGAGACCGTAGATCAGATCCAGAGACAGGTTCTTGAACTTGGCCCGGCGGGCGTCGGAGACCGCCTGGGTCACCTGGGCAAAGTCGTGGAGCCGGTGGACGGCGTGAAGCTCTCCGTCGCAGGCCGACTGCATCCCCAGGGAGAGACGGTTCACCCCCGCCCTGCGGATGGCGGTGAGGAGCTTACGGTCCGCGCTCTCCGGGTTGGCCTCACAGGTGATCTCCGCGTCCCGGGCCACATCGAAACGGCGCTTCACTTCCTTCAGCAGGGCGGTCAGCCGCTTTGCCCCAAAGGCGGTGGGCGTGCCGCCGCCGATGTACACCGTATCCACCTGCCAGCCCTTGGCCAGAGGAGCCGCCTCCTTGATATGGGCGGTGAGAGCCTTCAGATACCCGTCCATAGCCCCCTCACGGTCAGGGAGGGAGTAGAAATCGCAGTAGTCGCACTTGGCCCTGCAGAAGGGAATGTGGATATAGACGCCCAGCTTTTCACCCATGGCACAACACCTCGTTCACGGAATGGAACTGTTTTGATGTCTATTATACGCCACTTCCCTCCATTTTGCAAAGCCCTTTCTCTTCCCTGCGGGGGTGTTGACTGCAACTATTTTTAGTGCTATGATATTCCGTACCGAAGGAATCTTCGGCCCGGCAGTACGTTGTGTGGGCATCGGACTGACGGGGTAGAGAGAAAGGAGGCCTAATTATGGAAAGATCAGATCCCAAGTACCGCAGTTTCGTTCAGATCCTGCACGAGGAACTCATCCCCGCAATGGGGTGTACCGAGCCCATCTCTCTCGCTTATGGCGCCGCCAAAGCCCGTGAGGTGTTGGGTCGTACGCCCGATCATGTCCTAGTCGAGGCCAGCGGCAACATCATCAAGAACGTCAAGAGCGTGGTGGTGCCCAACACTGGAGGACTCAAGGGCATCGAGGCCGCCGCCGCCGCGGGCATCGTGGCCGGCCGCTCCGACCAGGTGCTGGAGGTCATTGCCGAAGTCACCGACGCCCAGAAGGCCGAGATCCGCACCTACATGGATACCCATGAGATCGTGGTGCGTCCCGCCGAGGGAGATGTGGTTTTCGACATCATCCTCACCATGACCGCCGGAAGCGACAGCGTCAAGCTGCGCATCAGCGACTATCACACCAATATCGTCCTCATCGAGAAGAACGGCACGGTGCTCCAGTCCGCCGGGACTAACACCGCCGCCGGAGACGCCCAGGGGCTCACAGACCACAGCTGCCTTAGTGTGGAGGCCATTGTGGACTTTGTGGAGACCATGGACGTAGAGGATGTCCGCGAAATGGTGGGCCGCCAGATCGAGTACAACTATGCCATCGCCCAGGAGGGCATGAAGCACGACTACGGCGCCAACGTGGGCAAGGTACTGAAAAACCACTACGGCGACGACGTGAAGTTCCGGGCCCGCTACATGGCCGCCGCAGGCTCCGACGCGCGGATGAACGGCTGTGAGATGCCGGTCATCATCGTCTCCGGCAGCGGCAACCAGGGCATCACAGCCTCTGTCCCCGTCATCGAGTACGCCAAGGAGTTGAACGTCTCCCAGGAGAAGCTGCTCCGGGCGGTCACCCTCAGCGACCTGCTGGCCGTCCACATGAAGACAGGCATCGGCCGTCTGAGCGCATACTGCGGCGCGGTGTGCGCCGGGTGCGCCTCCGGCGCGGCCATCGCCTGGCTGAACGGCGGCGGCCTGCGGGACATCTCCCACACCCTGGTCAACTCTCTGGCCACCATCTCCGGCATGGTCTGCGACGGCGCCAAAGCGTCCTGCGCCGCCAAGATTGCCTCCTCGGTGGACGCCGGCATCATGGGCTGGCAGATGATCCAGGACGGCCAGCAGTTCTATGGCGGCGACGGCATCGTCACCAAGGGCGTGGAGAACACCATTGACAACGTGGGCCGTCTGGGCCGCGTCGGTATGCGTGAGACTGACCGGGAGATCCTGCGTATCATGACCGGCCAGCCCGATCCCCAGTAATACCCCGGCATTTTTTCAACGGACATACGAATGGGACAGCTCCGCCCCACGTATGTTGAAGAGAGCGCTCTTTGCGGAGCAAAATGTGTGTTGTGAATTATAGATAGGAGGAAATTTATCATGGCTGCTGAGAAAAAAGGGATGAGTCTTCCCCTGAAGCTCCTCATCGGCATCGTTATCGGTATCGTCTTGGGCCTGTTCCTGCCCGAGAGCGCTATGACCATCGTGGTCACCCTGAAGTACGTGCTCAACCAGCTCATCATGTTCTGCGTGCCCCTCATCGTCATCGGCTTTATCGCCCCCTCCATCACCAAGATGGGCTCCAACGCCACCCGGATGCTGTTGGTCGCCATCATCGTGGCCTATGTCAGCACCGTGCTAGCCACCACCATGTCCATGATCGCCGGTTTCGTCCTGGTGCCCCATCTGCCCATCGCCTCCACCATGGAGGGTCTGAAGGAGCTGCCCGGCGTGGCCTTCCAGCTGGACATCCCCCAAATCATGCCCGTGATGAGCGCCCTGGTGTTCTCCGTCCTCATCGGCCTGGCCGCCGTGTGGACCCGCGCCAAGACCGTCACCGTGGTGCTCCAGGAGTTCCAGAACATCGTGCTGAGCGTGGTGAAGAAGGTCGTCATTCCTATCCTGCCCTTCTTCATCGCCCTGACCTTCTGCGGCCTCAGCTACGACGGCACCATCACCAAGCAGTTCCCCGCCTTCCTGCTGGCCATCGTCATCGTCATGGTCATGCATTACATCTGGATGGCTATCCTCTACGGCTTCGCCGGCGCTTACTCCGGCCGCAGCGCCATTGAGGTCGTCAAGCACTACGGCCCCGCCTACCTCACCGCCGTGGGCACCATGTCCTCCGCCGCCACCCTGGCCGTGGCTCTGGAGGGCGCCCGGAAGAGCTCCGTGCTCCGCTCCGATATGGTGGAGTTCGGCATCCCCCTGTTTGCCAACATCCACCTGTGCGGCTCCGCCCTGACCGAGACTTTCTTCGTCATGATCGTCTCCAAGGTGCTTTACGGTAAGCTGCCCAGTGTTGGCTCCATGGTTCTGTTCATTCTGCTCCTGGGCATCTTTGCCATCGGCGCCCCCGGCGTCCCCGGCGGCACCGTCATGGCCTCCTTGGGCCTCATTACCGGCGTGCTGGGCTTTGACGGCGACGGCACTGCCCTGATGCTGGCTATCTTCGCCCTGCAGGACAGCTTCGGCACCGCCTGCAACGTCACCGGCGACGGCGCCCTGACCCTGATCCTCACCGGCTATGCCGAGAAGCACGGCATCGAGCAGCAGAACATCTCCATCGACCTGTAAGTCAAACTTACATCGCGCTTTCAGAGCCGTCCGGCGGATACCCGCCGGGCGGCTCTTTTATTGACTTCCCTCCCCAACTGTGGTAAATATGAATGATGATAAAAACTGCGGAAAGGAGGCGTTCCCGTGCGGTACCTTGAATTTTATGTAAACCAAGAGGAGGAGGGCAAACGGGTGGACGCCATCCTCCGCCGCCACGGCCTGTCCACCTCCGCCATCCGCCGCTCCAAGCACCGCCCCCACGGCCTTTTGGTGGACGGGGAGGATATCTACACCAGCTATCTCGTCCACGCCGGCCAAACCGTGGCCATCCTGGCCGACGACAAGGCCCCCTCCGGCATCGCACCCAATGACGGCCCGGTGGATATTGTATATGAGGACGACGACCTGCTGGTGGTGGACAAGCCCGCCGGGCTGGCCGTCCACCCCTGCGCCGGGAGCTGGGACGACTCCCTGGGGGCAAGGCTGGTGAATTACTACCACAAAATTGGATTGGCGGCGGACTTCCACCCCGTCCACCGGCTGGACAAGGGCACCTCGGGGCTCATGGTGGTGGCCAAGCACCCCGCCGCCCAGCATTCCCTCACCGCTGCCCTCCACTCCCAGGGCTTCCGCCGCTGTTACCTGGCGGTGTGTGAGGGCTGCCCCTCCCCCCTGTCCGGCCTCATCGACGCCCCTCTGGGCCGGACAGAGGACTCCTACATCCGCCAGTGTGTCCGCCCCGACGGAAAGTCCGCCCGCACCCACTACCAGGTACTGCGCTCCTGGGGGCAGTTCTCCCTGGCCGTCCTGGAGCTGGAGACCGGCCGCACCCACCAAATTCGAGTGCACATGGCCCACATCGGCCACCCGCTGGCAGGGGACTTCCTCTACGGCACCGAACGGCCGGAACTCATCTCCCGCCCCGCCCTCCACTCCGCCTACCTCCGCTTTACCCAGCCCTTCACTGGGGAGGATCTGGCCTTCGCCTCCCCCCTGCCCGACGATATGGCGGCCCTGCAAAGAAGGGAAAACGGCGGTCTCTCAAGCCTTGACGCCACCCTCCCCTAAAAATAACTGATTTGTTGGCAAACCGCCTTGACAAATATTGGGGAATAGCGTAGATTTGGTTTAGAGCACGTCCAAAAATAAAAGTAAAGGGGAAATGTACTGTGAAAAAACGCCTCATATCCACCCTCCTGTCCCTGTCCCTGTGCTTCTCGCTGGCCACCGTGGGCCTCACCGCCCACGCCGCCGACGTGAAGGAGATCAACATCTTCGGCATCGGCGACTTCGGCGGTGCCCTGGACGACAGCGGCAAGCCTGCCGGCAATCCCGGCGGCGCCCGCGTGGTGGGCGCCATGAAGGCCCTCACCGAGAAGGCCGCCAATCCCATCGTGGTCACCGGCGGCACCATCTACACCGGCTCTGCCATCTCCGAGACCAATCACGGCAAGCCCGTCAACGAGATGCTCAAGGCCATGGGCGTCCAGTACGCCAGCGTGGGCAACCACG
>CANEAY010000009.1 GCA_947425785.1 uncultured Pseudoflavonifractor sp.
CTCAGTTGGTAGAGCAGAGGACTGAAAATCCTCGTGTCACTGGTTCGATTCCGGTCGGAGGCACCAAAAAAATTCTCCCGGGACAGTTTGTCCCGGGAGAATCCCCCTGGGGGGAGCGGCATATAATGGGGTGTAACGGCCCCGAGGCTGGCAAACAAGTTCATATGCGGGCGTAGCTCATCTGGTAGAGCGCCACCTTGCCAAGGTGGAGGTAGCGAGTTCGAGCCTCGTCGCCCGCTCCAGACGGCGACGTAGCCAAGTGGTAAGGCAGAGGTCTGCAAAATCTCCACCCCCAGTTCGAGTCTGGGCGTCGCCTCCAAAAAAGAACTCCCATTTGGGAGTTCTTTTTTTATGCCCAGAGGAGAACCGGCAGTTCGATTCACCGGCCCTTAGCGGCCGGTTTTTATTTTTTCTTGACAGAAGGACGGTCACAGCCTATAATATCGATAGACGATATCGAAACTCGATAAAAGGGGGCGGGGATATGGGGAACCGGGAGCGGGGGGCGCTGACAGAGCCCATGTTTTACGTGCTCATGTCCTTTTTGAAGCGGGATATGTGCGGCATTGAGATCACCCAGTTTGTGGAAGGACGCACTGGCGGCCGGGTGAAGCTGGGGCCGGGCACCCTCTACACCATCCTGGCCCGGTTTTTGGAGGAGGGTCTCATCGAGGAGACTCTGGTGGAAGGCCGAAAGCGCACCTACCATCTGACGGAGAAGGGCCGGACAGCCTATGGCGAGGAGCTGGAACGCCTGCGCCGCTGTGTGGCCGACGGAGAGGAGGAAGGGCAATGAGCAAGACCTGTTTGACCCCGGTGAACGGCTACGACATCCCTGCGTTGGAGAGATGGCTGGAGGAGAAGGCCGCCCGGGGCCTGCTCTTCTCCATGACCCTGGGGCCGTTGACCTGCTTTGAGGAGGGGGAGGCCGCCCAGGTGCGTGTCCATCTGGAACCGGCCCGGGAAAAGACGGAGGAGGAAGACCCGGAGCTCACCGCCCTCTACGAGCAGGCGGGGTGGCGGTTTTTGGGGGTGTTTCGGAAAAATTTCTTCGTCTATGCCACCGATGACCGGGAGGCCCGGGCCTACACCGACCCGGAGAGCCAGAGCTACGCCCTGGGCCGCTTTTTCCGGCAGAAGCTGCTGGGGGGCGTGGGTCTGCTCATCGCCAACCTGCTGCTCTTTTTCCTCTACTGGAACCTGGTGCCCTGGGGAGCCGTCGACCTGCGCTGGTTCCCGGTGACCGCCTTTTCCTCCTATCCGCTGCTGGCGGTGCTGTTGACGGCGCTGGGGCTGGCGGCAGTCGACCTGTCCTGGCTTTTCGGCCTTTTGGGCCTGCGGCGGTACCGGCAGGCGGCGGCAGCGGGAAAGCGTCCCGCCGCCGGGGCCCGGGGCGGCTGGCTGCTGACGGTGGGGTTTCTGCTCCTCCTCCCTGTGGCCATCAACACCGTTCAGCTCTTTGCGGGTCTGGACTACCGGCCCTATGATATTATGGAGTCCAATTTTCTGACCCTGGAGGAGATCGAGGGGGACGGGTTCCAAGTCACAGGAGACCGGATGTACAACATGGACTATGTGAGCCACGGGGGCACCCTGCTGACGGCAGAGAGCTGGTACTGGCGGCAGTATGGGGCCTTCGCCCACTATGAGGGCGGCGACTACTGGAACCAGGTTCCCATGGTAAAGTACAGCATCTACAAATATCCCCTTACCGCTCTGGCCCGGGCCAGAGTGGAGGAGGAGAGCCGCATCCGGTGGAGCGGCATGGAGCCGAGACGGGTGGGTGATTTCGCGCCGGACATCGGCTTTGAGGAGCTGGTGGTTTGGCGGGGAGAGGATCAGTGGAGCGGCGCGGCCACCTTGATCCTCCGCCGGGGGCGCCTGGTCATGCGGGTGGAATACCGGGGAGACAAGGATCTGCTGGAGTTTCAGCCCCAGCTGGCGGCCATGATGGCGGCGCTGGAATAGGAACAGTGGAAAGCCCGACAGGTATGTCTGTCGGGCTTTTGCTGTGTTTTGCATGGTAGAAGACTTGCATTTCTTCCGCAATATGGTATACTCTCGGTGCAAAAAGCTCAAAAATTCGACAACAAAGGAGTGAGGCCCTGTGGGCAAGGAACCTGTAATGAAGATCGTGATGATCGAGGACGACCCCCTGGAGGTACGGCGGTTTGCGGAGTACTTCGAGAAGGTGGAGGACATGGAGCTGGTGGCGGCGGTGGACGGCGCCCCGGCAGGGCTGGAGGCGGTGGAGGCCAACGTCCCCGATGCGGTCATCCTGGACTTGGAGCTGGCCGAGGGCAACGGCATCCAATTACTGCCCAAGCTCAAGGCCCTGCCCTTTGCTCCCTACATACTGGTGACCACCTGGACGACGGATGCGGTGACGCTCCGGGGCGTACGGGCCAAAGGCAGTGGGCACATCCAGTCCAAGGCCATGCCCGGATATGCGGAAAATGGCCCGGAGATGGTGGCCAGCTTCCTGCGGGAGATGAGGCCCTTCTTCAACAAGGGGCCGGTAGAGCAGAGCACTGCCGCTGTCAGCATCCTGGATCCGGAGGAGCGCAGGCGTAAAAAGGTAGTGGAGGCTCTGGGCCGCATTGGTATCACGCTGGGCACCTTCTCCCAAAACTATCTGGTAGAATCTATCCTCATAGCCGCCAAGACGGAGGGATGCATCGTAGATCTGGAAAACGAGATCTACCCGGCACTGATAAAGAAGTATAAGGTGACGAAGATCAGCCTGGAGAAGGCCATGCGTACCAGGATCGAGTCCGCCTGGCGGCATACAGACATCGAGACCCTTCAGCGGGAATACACCCAGTATGTGAACCCGGAGAAGGGAAAGCCGGAGCTGAAGGAGTTTATCGGCTACTACGCCAACAAATTCAGTGATTAAATCGATTTTTCGTGAGACAATATTCGACAGGGGAAAAGTGAGCCGTTTCAGCTCATAGAGACATTGTGCGCCGCTCTGCGGCGGGAAAGCGACAAAAAGCGACCAAATACACCGCTCTTCATTCGACATAGGAAGACCCTCCTCTCGTGGTACCGTTACGACAAACGGTACAGAGAGGAGGGTTTTTCATGCGTAAGCAGGGCGATTGGCTGGATGACCTGTTCGATTATTGGTCTCGTCATAATTAATATCTACTCAATAATGAGAAGGCATTTGCCTTCTCATTATTGTTTCTTGGCACCCTCGCGATAGTGCAGTATGATGTTTTTGCTACACGAAATGTGGCAAAAACATCGATAAGGGGTAGAAATACATGAAAAATGTAGCTTTGCTGTTGGAACAATTAATACTTGCGGTTACCTGGATAACATTGTATGAAATGACATTTTCAAAGGCGAGACATCTAAAGCCGGCTATAAAGGTTCTTTTTGTGGTGGTAATTGGAAGTACTGCATATTTTGTTGGAAATACCGATTTGGACATATTTATTCCTCTGCTAAATATTACTGTCGGTTGCTTTTTCAATGGAATAGGGGCAAGACGCTGTTGGCGGGAAGTGATTGCAGAGAACATATCAAGCTATATGATAACACGGTTTCTCTGGTTAGGGACAACTGCTTTGTCACTATTGATTTTTAATATATTACACCTGTCGCACGACATCTGGTTGGAATGTCTGTCGAATTGCATATTGCAATTACTGGTTTGCATTTTTCTTTGTAAATGCGTTGATCTGCATAAGTGGGAGATATTTCTTTCAAAGTACTCGCTTTTGATAATAACGATAGCTGGTGCGATGTTTGCCGTATCCCTATCCATTATCATTATGCCTTACATTCAACAAAAAAGGGAAGTCTCTATGCTGGCGAGCGTTGTTATTACTGGTTCAGTGGCTATTCTGCTGATTTGGGTGCGCAGTGAATATCAAAGACAGCAAGAGGAAGCGGCACAATTAAAGCACATCGAGGAGTTGGTTCGTGACGCCCACCAATACAAGGAAGTTATCACGGCGGTGGAGTGGAAGCTGATAACCATGCGGGATGCCGTGGCTGCCGGGGAGCATAATTGGGCCATGGCGGAAGAGCTGGGCATTGCCATTGAAGAAGTGCGCGCTATGCGGAGAGGCTTCAGTAGGGAAAGCGTAGTGAAACTGGCCGAGGAGCAGGACTTCACCTCCACCGGGCTGCTCCTGCTGGACGGCCAGCTCCAAATGAAACGGCAAGAGGCGGCGGGGGAGGGCATCGCTTTTGACTGCGTGGTGACTTCTCCCGCCGCTGTTTTGGTCAAGGAGGGCGTCCTTGACCAATTCCGGCTCCAGCAGGTGATCGGGGATTTGCTCCGCAACGCCCTTCGGGCGATCCGGGCCGGAGGGGGAGAAGACCGGCGGATGCTGCTCGTTCTGGGCGAGACCCGGGAGGGATATCAAATCAAGCTCTGTGACACGGGCCTGCCCTTTCCCGAGGAGGTGCTCCGAAACTTTGGCCGGCGGGGACTCACCACCGGCGGCAGCGGCCACGGCCTGGCCGACCTGTGCGAGATCATGGCGCAGTGCGGCGGCAGCATCCAGGTGACGGAGCATGAGGCAGGGAGTTTTACCAAGACCATCACGCTGACCATGGATGGCCGGGCTGTCCTCTCCGTTTCCTCCCCGCTGGCGGGGGTGGAATATGTGCGGAGCCTTGTCCCGGAGGCGGTGGGAGAGGGAAGCCCCTGAATCTTGGGACAAAGGGTCTTTTCCCGCTGAAGGGCGCATACCTCTTGGATAAGGGGGTATGGTCATGCTGGAACGGGTGGCGGATGGGCTTTGGCAGCCCTGGCTGTTGGGACTTTTCCTGTTGGTGGGGCTTTGGTGTACGCTGAAAAGCGGCTGTTTTCAGCTCTCCCTGGGGACGTGGCTGAAGGCTTCGGTGTTCAGCCTTTTCCGGCGGAGAAAAAATAGGGGGAACGGCGGCCTGACCCAGTTTCAGGCCCTGGCCACGGCTTTGGCTTCCACCATCGGTACCGGCTCCATCGCCGGGGTGGCCACCGCCATCTTTTTCGGCGGGCCGGGGGCGGTGTTTTGGATGTGGCTCTCCGCCCTGGTGGGGCTGATGACCAGCTTTGTGGAGAAGACCCTGGCGGTAAAGTACCGCCGCAGAGCCAGGGGGGGTGGCTGGGAGGGCGGCCCCATGGAGTACATGGAGCGGCGGCTGGGTTGGCGTTTTGGGGCCAAGTGGTTTTCCCTGTGGTGCGTGCTGGCCTCCCTCACCGGCGGGGCTCTGGTGCAGTCAAACTCCATCTCCGCCGCTCTCCACGCCAGCTTTGGCTGGGATCGGATAAGGGTGGGGACAGTGGTGGCGGTCTGTACCGGGGCGGTGATACTGGGGGGCATCGGCCGGGTGGGGAGGGTCAGCGAACGGCTGGTGCCCGCCATGGCCCTGCTCTTTCTGACCACCGGGATAGCGGTCATTGCCGCCCACCGGGAGATGATACTGCCCGCCCTGGGGCAGATCGTGGGCTGTGCTCTTTCCCCCAAGGCAGCGGTCGGGGGAGGAGTGGGCTATGGAGTCTGCGCCGCACTGCGCTACGGAGTGGCCCGTGGGGTGTTCACCAACGAGGCGGGGGTTGGTTCCTCCGCCATGGCCCACGCCGCCGCCGATGCGGACAGCCCGGCCCAGGAGGGGTGCTGGGGGATGTTTGAGGTGTTTTTTGCCACCCTGGTGGTCTGCTCGGTCACCGCTCTGGCCATCCTCACCTCCGGGGTCTATGACCCGGCGGGGGCTTTGGCGGCCATCCAAAGCGGAACGGTGACGGGGGACATGACAGGCGCGCCCCTGGCGGGGGCGGCCTTCGCCACCCTCTTTGGACAGTGGGGGCGGGTCATCGTGGCGGTGTGTTTGCTCCTCTTTGCCTTTACCTCTCTGCTGGGGTGGGACTACTACGGGGAGCGGGGCCTTGCCTACCTGACGGGAGAGGAGAGCCTGGGGAAGCCCTTCCGGATGTTGTTCCTGCTGACTGTGGCCCTGGGGAGCGTGGGGCAGGTGGGGCAAGTATGGGCGCTGTCCGATATTTGCAACGGGCTGATGGCCTTGCCCAATCTGCTGGCGGTGGCGGTGCTGGCGCCGGAAGCCATCCGGGAGCTGGGACGGGATAGCTGATACCCTATCAGGACAGAAAAAGACCGGCGGGAGAAGGCTCCCGCCGGTCTGTCTGCTGTTGGGTCAGGGCCTCAAACGGAAAAGGCCGTGACGGTTGCAATAGGCGTAGAGTTCCGCCCCGGGCCAGTAGGACAGGCGGGCCTCCATCAGCTGTTCGGGGTAGAGCTTTACCAGCTCCATCCGGTCGTAACGCACCTGGGCCAGGAAGGAGATGTAGTGATCTTTGTGCATGGGGTGATCCAGGGAGATCAAGGTTTGGAGATCCCAGACTTCCACTTTGAGGTCGTGCTCCGGATCGGGCTCTTCGGCCTCCAGAGGAGGCAGGGCCACCCCGCAGCAGTGGAAGGAACCCTCGCCGAAGGCGTGGATCACGTTGCCGCAGACGGGGCAGACATAGAACCGGCCCCGGAGGGGATTGGCGGAGCGGTTCTGGTTGGTGATCTGCTCCCCGGAGAGAAGCTCCGCCACCGACACTCCCAGAGCGGCCCCCAGAGGCTCCAGCAGAGAGAGGTCGGGCAGGCCGCGGCCGGTCTCCCATTTGCTGATGGCTTTGTCGCTGACGGCGATGCGGTCGGCCAGCTGTTTCTGGGTGTAGCCCTTCTTTTCCCGCAGGGCTTTGATGGCCGGCCCTGTTACATAACTGTTCATTTGCTTTACTTCCTTTCTTGAACTGAGAACAGCATAACAGGCTGGGGGCGGACTGGCAACCTACGGTGCGTAGAGTCAGGGGCAGGCCATGTCCACCAGCTCCATGGGTGTGTCAATAAGCGTTTGTGCCCCGTGGGCCAGGAGAAAGGCCCTGTCCCGGAAGCCCCAGGTGACCGAGACGCAGGGGATGCCCGCGTTGCGGGCGGTGTCGATGTCGGTGTCGGCATCCCCGACGTATACCGTGCGCTCTGGGGATGCTCCCAGGGCGGCCATGACCTGGTGCACCATGGCAGGATGAGGCTTTTTGGGCACGCCCCCGGCCTCATTCTCCCCGGCGGCGGCATCCAGGAGGGAGGGGAAGAAGTCCTGGGAGAGGCCCTTCACCGCCCTGTCAAACTTGTTGGAGCACACTGCCAGCCTACAGCCCTTTTCCCGCAGGGTCTTCAGCATCTCCACCACCCCGGGGTAGGGGGCGGTTTTGTCCAGCATATGGGCCTGATAGCGGGTCTTGAAGCACTCCAGACAGCGGCGGCGCTCCTCCTCTGCCGCTCCTTGGGGTGCGGCCCGGTCAATGAGGAGCTGGACGCCGTTGCCCACGAAGGTGCGGATCTCATCGGTGGTGCGTCCAGGCCAGCCCATTTGCTCCAGGGCGTAGTTGACGGCGTCCGCCAGGTCGTCCAGAGTGTTTAGAAGGGTGCCGTCCATATCGAAAATAATGGTGTCATAGGTCATGAAAAATACCTCCTGTCCGTTAGGGGTATTTTAACATATCAGAAGGCATTTGACGAGGAAAAAAGCCAAAAAGCCGCAGGCGGGGAAGGTGAGGAGCCAGGCCAGACCCAGAGAGCCTGCCACTTTCCCATTGGGGGAGGCCCCTGCCCCCAGGATGGCGGCGGTCTTGGCGTGGGTGGTGGAGACAGGGAAGCCCCAGAGGGTACACAGGGCCAGGGTCAAGGCACAGCCCGCCTCGGCGGCGAAGCCGGAGCGGGGCTCCAGGGTCACCAGCCGCCGGCCCACGGTGTCAATGATCCGGCGGCCCCCCATGAGGGTGCCCAGGGCCATGAGGAGGGCACAGGCCCAGGGAGCCCAGGGGGGGAGGCCGTAGCCACCGTGGACCAGGGTGAGGATGAGGGCCAGGACGCCCAGGAATTTCTGTCCGTCCTGGGCACCGTGGAGGAAGGCGGTGAGGGCGGCGCCCAAGATCTGGCCCTGGCGGTAGAGTCCCTCCCGGCGGCGGGGAAGAAGACGGCGAAAGAGCCGCCCCAGCAGGAGACCCAGGGCCAGGGAGACTACCAGACCCAGGCCCACCCAGGCAAGAGGAGCCAGGCGGAGCCGATCCACGCCCAGGGCCAGGGCGGAGCCGGTGAGACCTGCCACCAGGGCGTGGCTCTCGCTGGTGGGGATGCCGAAGCGCCAGGCGCACACCGCCCAGAGGACAGTGGCAGAGAGAGCGGCGGTCAAAGCGGTGAGGGCCTGGGGGCCAAAGTCGGCGATGGAGTAGAGGGTGCGGGCCACCGCGTCGCTGACCCGGGCGGTGCAGACCACCCCCAGCAGGTTGCACACCGCCGCCATGGCCACAGCCAGGGGAAAGGGGAGCACCCCCGCCGCCACAGGGGCGGTAATGGCGTTGGGCGCGTCGGTCCAGCCGTTGACCAGGATGACGGCGGCCAGGAGAAAAAGAACTGGATACAGGAACATAGAAACACCCCCTGCCGCATTGTACGGCAAGGGGTGAAAAGATATGACCAAAAAATTATGTAAACAGACCGATGCTCTCCAGGATGCGGTTGACCTCATTGGCGCGCTCGCTCCAGGCGGCGGCCCGGCCATATTCCCGGCGGCGTTCCCGCACCCAGGGGCCTCGCTCCTCCAAGGCCCGGGAGCAGAGGGAGGCAAACTCGGCGGGGGAGTGGGCGCCGTAGACCACATCGGGGAAGTGCTCCACCTGGTCGGGACGGAGCATGGCCACGATGGGCTTGCCGGAGGAGAGGTACTCGAAGAGGCGGGCGTGGATGATATCGCTTTGCAGCTCACTGCGGCGCAGGAGATAGAGGCAGACCTGGAAGGCGTTGAGGTAGTCGGGCAGGTCTACCGCCTGGGCGCTGCCCAGCAGGTGGACGTTGGGGAAGGCCGCCAGGTCGGGGAGCATGACACAGCCCAGGTCGCCCCCCACCACTACGATATTGCAGTCTGGCCGGGCCTGGGCCAGCCTGATGAGGGGGGATAAGTCCAGGTCAGGCCACAGAGTGCCCACAAAGCCCAGGATGGGCCCACGGAGGCCGTTCAAAGCAGGGGGGCGGGACAGGCTCTCCTTGGCGAACATGGAATAATTGCACCCAAAGGGGAGAAGGGCCACGTTCAGGTTCCAGGGCATGAGATGGCGCATCAGGTCAGGGGAAGCGGCAAAGACCACGTCGGCGGCGGCGGTGAGGTCGCTCTCCCAAGGGTCGGGGCACTCCTGCCAGTCCCGGTAGCAGTCGTAGACCACGCCGCGATAGGAGATGTCCTCCAGGAACTGGGCTCCATAGGGGCTGGAGCACCAGAGCACCGGGTCGCGGAAGTGGTGCTTTTCCAGGGTGGACTGAATGAATCTTGCGGTGCGGTAACGGGAATAGCGGTAAAAGATACTGTTGGAGGGCTCGTCGGTGATGTCGGCGGGGAGGGAGTAGACAATGAGGTTGGAGCGCACCCGGCGGCCGGAGCGGCTGGGGTGGGAACCCTTGGGGGCCGGCGGCTCAAAGTAGAGGATCTGGGCATCCTTCATGCGGGTCATGAGCTGCTGGGTGCGGGTGGGAGCGTTTGACCAATCCTCCCCGGCGAGGCAGACGATCTGTCTCACGGCTCACCGCCCCCTTCCATGCCCAGGAGCTTCCCGGCGGCGGCCTGGTTGCGCTGTTCAATCTGGCGCAGGCGCTCCACCCCTTGGGAAAGGAAGGCCTCATCGCCAATGCGGCCCACGGCGGCGTCAATGTGGGCCTTCAGGTTTTCCAGGGTGATGGCGTTCAAATCGGTATAGAGATCCTGACCGATATAATCGAGGAAGGAACTGATCTTGGGGTCATAGACCACGCCCACCAGGGGCACCCCCTGCCCGGCGGCAAAGACCAGGGCGTGAAGGCGCATGGACACTACCACCTGCATCCGGGCAAAGAGACCGATGGAGTGGGCGGAGGAGCCGGTGTCGGGGAGAAGGTAGTGAGGAGCCTTCATCCGCCGGGCCACCTGCTGGGCAGCACTGACGTCCAGCCGCCGCTCAATGGGCAGGAACAGGGGGGTGAGGCCGTATTTTTCATAGGCATAGTCGGCGCACTGGGCCAGGATATCCACCTTGGTCTCAAAGCCGGGCCAGGGCCGGAGGGTGAAGCCGATATAGCGGCCCTTGGGATCCAAGCCCCCGCTCTCCAGGATGCCGTCCACCGTGGCGGCCTCGGCGGCGGGGAGGATAACGGTGGGATCGGCGGAGAGGATGATCTCCGGGGCGGTGACACCCATGGCGTCCAGCTCGGTCTTGGAGTGGGTGTCCCGGAGGGTGATGACGTCCACCCGCTTCTGGAGCACTTTGGAGCAGAGCCTTCGGTTGGAGGGGTACTGGATGGGGCCGATGCCGCAGCCGTACATCATTACCTTGTTGCCCAGTAGCTTGGCCGCCGAGATGGTGAAGAGATAGAACCACAGGCTCCGGCGGCTGGTGGCGTCCTGCATGAGGGAGCCGCCGCCGTTGATGTAGAGCCGGGTCTTGCCCATCCGAGAGAGGAACCGGGGGATGTTGAAGGTGTAGATGGAGTTGACCCGGTAGGCCTGCCGGGTGTCCTTGGGCTTCCGGGAGAGGACCCAGACGGGAAGGTCGGGATCCAGCTGCCGCAGTTCCCGGACGATGGCCTCCAGGATGGCGTCGTCGCCGGCGTTGCCCCGGCCATAGGCGCCGCAGACCAAGGTTCCATCCCGCCGCCCGGTCTTACGCTCTTTCCGGCGCAGGATGGTACGGTAGATGTCCAGCTGCCGTTCCAGGGTGCTCTCCAGGGAGAATTGGGTGCGGCCCTTTTCATTGAGCCGCTGGCCCATGTGCTCCCGCAGGGACTTGTCCTGGGCCAGGGTCACCAGGTGCCTGGCCAGGGCCTCGGCGTTTCCGGGCGCAAAGAGGAAGCCGTTGACCCCGTGGTCGATAAGGTAGGGGATGCCGCCCACCCGGCTGGAGACAGTGGGCAGGGAGAAGCGGGCGCCCTCGGTGATGGAGTAGGAAAAGGTCTCGGACAGGGAGGTCAGGGTGTTGATGTCCAGGGCGTTATAAAAGCTGTCGGTGTCGGAGATCCAGCCGGTGAAGCAGACCTCCCCCTCCACCCCAAGCTCCCGGGTCAGGGCCTTGAGCTTTTCCATCTCCTCGCCGTCGCCGGCGATGAGCAGACGCAGGGCGGGGCATTCCTTATGAGCCTGGGCAAAGCCCTTGATGAGGGTGGAGATGTCCTTGACCGGGTTGAGCCGGGCGGTGATGCCGGCGATGACGCAGTCATCGGCCCAGGGAAGGTTCAGAGAGTCCAGATAGGCCCTGCGCTCCAGGGGCGGGATGCGGGGGGTGAAGTCGATGCCGTTGTAGATGGTGAAGAGCTTGTCCGGGTCAAAGCCCCGGGAGATGAGCAGGTCGGTCATGGCGTCGGAGACGCCGATGCGGTAGTCCAGCCGCCGCAGAGCCAGGGCATTCACCGCACCGTAGCTGATCCGGGCCAGGGGGCGGCCCAGGTAGTCCAGCTTGGGGTCGGAGTGAACGGTGGTGACCACGGGCAGGGAGACGGCGCGGCGGAGGAGGGCGCCGAACATATTGCCTCTGGCACCGTGGCAGTGGATGAGCTCATACCCGCCCTCCAGAATGAATTGCTTCAGCTGCCGGAAGACCTTGAAAATGTTGTTGCCGGGAAAGACCACGGTGTGGATGCCCAGATCTCGGGCCTCCTGGGCAAAGGGGCCTTCCATAAAGCAGACCATGGTCACATCGATGGTGCCGCTTAGGTTGTGCAGCAGCATATGGACATGGGTCTTGGCGCCGCCGATGTCGCCGCCGCTGATGAGATGGATAACTTTCATGGCCTTCCTCCGAAAAAAGACTTGTAGACCACAGGGGAAATGTGGTAGAATATATCACATAGCCGACCTGTGGGGAATGTGACAGAAATTGCATTTCAATATTATACCACAGGCCCGAAGGGCCGTTGTGGTATATGCAGTTTAATCAAGATAATAGCCGCTTGCGGCTATTATACCACAAAAGCGGCGTATAGGAAACAGAAATCGACGAGGCAGGTATGCCCCGTTGCCATTAAGGAGAGAAAACATGAAAAACGGAAAAGTTTTTGGCAAGATCAACATTATCGACCTGCTGGTCATCCTCATTGTAGCGGTGGTCGCTGTGGCGGTAGCTTTGAAGATGACAGGCCGCCTGGGGGCGGCCCGGGTAGATGTGGGCACCAACTTCATTTATACTGTTAAGGCAGAGATGATCGAGCCCCAGGTCTACGAGAGCATCAAGGGCTACATTGAGACGGCTCAGGCCGCCGGCCAGCCCGGCGACCAGCTTATGGCCAACGGCGAGCTGCTGCCCGGTTTTATCACCAGTGTGACCGCCACGCCCCGGCCCGATGAGGCGGCAGTGACCACCTCCAACGGCGTGGTCTCGGTGACCACGGGTCAGGACGATAAGCTGGATCTGGTCTTTGAAGTCCAGGCTTACACAGGCAACAACATTAAGACCAACCTGGGCAGCCAGGAGGTGCGGGTGGGCAAGAACCACATCATCAAGACCACCCATTTTGAGCTGCCCTACGGCACCATCCTCACCTGTGAGTGGGAAAACGGCACTGGTGCGGGCTATTAAACGAAGCGAAAAGGGGCGGGGCGGAGGCCCCGCCCCTGTATTTTAGAAAGGAGAGGGACACAAATGCGGAGAGAGCGTATCGCGGCCATTCTGGCGGCAGGGTGCCTTTTGACAGGGGTGCTGGCCCCGGCAGGGGCGGAGCAGGCCCCCTCTATTCAAGTGGATGGGGTGGTGGCGCAAGTTGTCCCCGCCTTGCGCCAGGGCAGAGCCTATCTGCCTCAAGAGGCGTTGGCGTCTCTGCTGGGGGCCCGGGCAGAGCGGCAGGGAGAGCAGGTGCTCCTTGTCCGGGATGATTGGGAAGCCGCCGTGCCGGTAGTCTATGATGGAGACGGCGGAGTCTGGCTGCCTGTCCGGGCGACGGCCTCCGCTCTGGGCTATGAGGTGGGCTGGGATCGGGAGGCCCGGAGGGTCATTCTGGCAGACCTGGCCCAGGCCGGGGAAAAGAAGTGGAGCCTGGCGGCGGTAGAGGCCCAGGCGGGCCTCTTCTCTTCTGCGGCGACACAGTGGGCCGAGGAGCTGGCCTCCGCCGTTGACCCCGGCAGGCCCCTGTCTGCCATTCCCCTGACGGATGGGGAGACTGCGGCGGAACTGGTGGCCAAGGGCTCACAGGCTCTGGTGGAAGGGGAGGGTTCCTTCCGGGCCGGGGAGACCGATGTAACTGTTCTGCGGGAAGGGGAGGAGACCACTCTGACTGTGACCCTGACCGCAGAGGAACTGCTCCCGGCCCGGCGGCTGGGCGTGACGGGGCAGGTGGTCACTGTGACCCTGAAGGTGGACAGCGACAGTGCGGACGCTCTGGTGACCCTGGGTGAGTGGCGGGCTACGGCACGGTGGACGGCATGATGGACGCCCTGGGTCAGATCGAGGGGGCCTTTCTGCTGTGGATACAGGAGACCCTCCGCAACGGAGTGACCGATCCCATCCTGTCCGCTTACACCAAGCTGGGGGACAGCGGACTGCTTTGGATCGCCCTGTGTCTGCTGCTTTTGCTCCATCCCAAGACCCGGCGGGCAGGGGCGGCGGGAGGTTTGGCCCTTCTGTTCAGCCTGCTTTTTACAAATCTCATCATCAAGCAGCTGGTGGGGCGTACCCGGCCCTGGCTTATTCTGGAGGGGCTGGTTCCCCTGGTGGCGGAGAGCGACCCCAACTCCTTCCCCTCCGGCCACACCAGCGCCTCCTTTGCCGCGGCCACGGCCTTTTTCCACACCCTGCCCCGGCGGTGGATGAGAGTCACGGCGGTGGTCATGGCGGCGGTGATGGGTCTTTCCCGGCTCTATGTGGGGGTGCACTTTCCCAGCGACGTGCTCTGCGGGGCGCTGGTGGGTTTCCTCTGCGGGCTTTTGGGATGGAAGATGGTGACTTACATTGAGGAAAAGAGAGACGGGACGCTCTGTTGAGCGTCCCGTTTTTTATAAATCTTAAAAATATCGCAAAGCCGTCTTCAAAAAACCGTAGTATGATGGCCGGGAAATGGAGGGAAAGAAATTAAATTATGTAAACTGATTGCCGCCTTTGATGAGTGTCAGCTTTTCTGCCCGGGACAGTTTCTTTACTGCCGCCTCCCGGCGCAGGGCGGCGGACTTGTCGGGCAGCTCTTCCCGGTAGACCAGAGTCAGGGGGCCGCGGCCCCGTGTGTATTTGGCCCCCTTGCCGCTGCGGTGGAGCTCCAGCCGCTTCTCCACGTCGGGGGTGGTGCCGGTATAGAGGGTATTGTCTCCGCAGCGGAGGATGTAAAGCCAGTAGGACATGGGGATTCTCCTTTTTATGTAAACCCCTCTCCTGGGAGAGGGGCGGCCCTTTAGTGGCAGCCGCAGCTGGTGCCGTGGTCACCCAGCTGGAAGGAAGCGCACTCTGTGGACTCGCACTTGCTGACATCCTTGCAGGAGCAGCCCACCTGAATAGCCTGGAGGGTGCACATGCCGGTGGTGTCGGCGTGATAGGCGCAGGAGTCAACAGAGCATTTGATGCTGGGATTGCCGGTAGTTTCGCGTTTCATAGATGATTCCTCCCTAAAATTTCGAAATTGGGACGTGGATAGTATGACCAGGTAAGGGAGGTATCATGCGTTTTTTAGTTTTTCTCTGTCCGGTCGGCGGCACTGGCCTCTTCCGGCTCCATGACCCGGGGGATGAACCGGCGGGCAAAGCGGCCCTCGCCCCGCTTCTTAACGTAGAAGTAACCGATGATGGAGAAGACCGTAGCTCCAATGAAATTGACGAAGAGGTCTTTCATGGTGTCCAGGATGCCGATATCCAGATAGCCGCCCAGGCCCAGGGCCTGCCGGGTGCCGTCGGAGTGGACGATGATCACGTCGGCGATGTCCCGGATGGCGGTGGGGGTGTTGCCGCCGGTGGGGTCTAAGTTGACCGAGGAGATCACGTTGACAATGGTGTCCTTTTGCATATCCAGCAGGAAAAAGTGATCCATGGCGGCCTCGAAAAACTCCCAGAGAACCCCCACAGTCATGGAGAAGCAGAAGGCCACCACCGCCATATAGGCGGGAGAGAGGGAGAAGGTGGTGACCTTGGTGTTGCGGTTGAGGATATCCACCAGGGAGAAGCCGATGGCGGCGCAAAGGAAGCCGTTGAGGGTGTGGAGCATGGTGTCCCAGTAGGGGAAGGTGATGTAGAAGGCCCGGATCTCTCCCAAGATCTCGGCGGCATAGATGAACAGAAGGATGATTACCTCCAGGGTGTCCGGCACGTCGATGTGGAGCCGCTGTTCCACAAAGTTGGGGATGAGGAAGAGAATGAGGGTTAGGATGCACAGAAATACGCTCTCAAAATTTCGATTGAAGACCTGGGCGATGAGAACGAGGATAACGGAATAGCGCAGGATGGTGTAGACGGCGGCCAATGCCTTTTTCTCCCGGGAGAGGGAGCTCCACTGGGCCCTGCGGGCACCTCTGGGGGCCCTCATTGGGCAGCCTCCGAGGCCAGGGGAAGCCCTTCAGCGGAGAGACGGCGGTAGATCTGGGCGTTTTCCCAGTTGGCGGCGACCTCTTCCTCCGTGAGAGGGTGCAGGACTTTGGCGGGGCGGCCCACCACCAGAGAGGCAGGTGGAATGACAGTGTTTTTGGTCACCAGTGCTCCCGCCGCCACAAGGGAGCCGGCCCCAATGACACAGCCGTCCAGAAGGATGGCGCCCATGCCGATGATGCAGCCCTCTTCCACGGTGCAGCAGTGGAGGATGGCGCCGTGGCCCACGCTCACGTCCCGTTCCAGGCGGATGGGGCCGCCCTCGCCGCCGTGAAGGACGCAGTTGTCCTGCACATTGGCGCCGGGGCCAATGGTGATGGGGGCGCAGTCGGCCCGGAGCACCGCGCCGTACCAGATATTAGCCTCGTCAGACAGTTCCACCGCCCCAATGAGGGAGGCGTTGTCTGCCGCCCGGGCAGAGGGAGAGAGGTGGGGAAAGTGGTCGTGGAAAGGATAGAGCATGGCGGAGACCTCCCGATGATAATAGTCGTTTCCGTTATTATATCGGGTTTGTCCCAGAGTGGCAAGTCAAAATCTGGGGCGGACAGCATAGAATGGCTGGGAGGTGAGACAATGAATCTGAAAAACAACAAGATCACGGTGGGGGAGCTGCTGGACTACGCCCCCGCCAAGGCGGTCTTTCAAAAAAAGTTTCCCATGGTGATGCGCCATCCCATGCTGGGGGCGGCCAGGACGGTGACCCTGGAGCAGCTCATCGCCTTTGCCGGAGCCTACATCCCCAAGAAGACGGTGGAGGACACTCTCAACGAGCTTCGGAAGGTCTGAACCGGGCGTACCACCGCAGCGCTTCCGTCCCGCCCCGGCGCAGGAGGAAGAGTGAGGTGGCGGCGTCTCCCAGGTAGAGGAGGGCCGCCGGGATGGTCACCGCCGCCGGGATGGCGGCGGCCCACTGGGACAAAATGGGGCTGAGGCCGTAGACCAGGGGCAGGGACAGCAGGCCCCAAAAGAGGCTGAAGAGCAGACATACCCGCCCGCCCAGATTCAGGGGCAGGGTACGGTAGTCCCAGAAGGCCACTCCGGCGGCCTTTTCATAAAAAAGGGAGAGGCTCCACTCCGCCAGGGTGCACACCGCCGCCCCGGCGGCGTAGAGGAGCAGGGGAGAGGACTTGATGGCTTCCGGCAGGATAAGGATGGCCAGAGCCCCCACGCCGTAGACGGGGCAGACAGGGAGCAGGAGGTGGCACTTCCTGTCCTGTTTAGCGCTGTGGGTGAGCCGGGCAAAGGCCACCTCCAGAAGAAAACCAAAAAAGCTGTAAAAGAAAAATTGCCAGAACAAAGCGGCCAAGCCCTCACCTCCTCATTGCTCCAGTTTTACCGGGGGGACGGAAAGCATACAAAGGAGTTTTTGTCAAAGAGAGGGTGGAGCTGGAAAAAAGGGGATTGACAAGAGAAGTGGGGATATGCTATTATATCAAGGCTGACATTGCGTCAGTCAAACCCGTGCGGGTGTAGTTCAATGGTAGAATCCCAGCCTTCCAAGCTGGTCGCGTGGGTTCGATTCCCATCACCCGCTCCATATGCGCCTGTAGCTCAGGTGGATAGAGCAACTGCCTTCTAAGCAGTGGGTCAGGGGTTCGAGTCCCTTCAGGCGTACCATCCCTTTTTTGTCCGCACAATTTCATATGGTGGGCGTAGTTCAGTTGGTAGAGCATCGGATTGTGGTTCCGAGTGTCGAGGGTTCGAGTCCCTTCGCCCACCCCAGACATGGCGAAAGGGCCGGAGCTTCGGCTTCGGCCCTTTGCTTTTTCCATTCCCCGCTGCCCCAGGCGGACGATAATGGGGTGTAGCCAAGCGGTTAAGGCACGGGACTTTGACTCCCGCATCGCTGGTTCGAGTCCAGCCATCCCAGCCATATGACCCGGTAGCTCAGTTGGTAGAGCACCTGCCTTTTAAGCCGGTTGTCCGGGGTTCGAACCCCCGCCGGGTCACCATTAAAAAACAATCCCTCCCGTTGATGGGAGGGATTGTTTTTTGCGCTGAAAAGCTTTGAATGCAGGTTATCTGTTTAGTTTATATGATATGGGCTTGTTGATTAGGCCAATAAGATAATCCGCCGACAAATCATATAGTTTACAAAGAAGTATCAAATCATCTATTTTAAGTTCTGCACGTCCAGTCTCAATGTGATTATATCCCTGCTGGGATTTGCCTAAAACCATACCGACTTGTGCTTGAGTCAAATCAGAGTCTTCTCTAACATTTTTAATACGTTCTCTATAATCCATAAAATCACCTACTTTGTAATTTTATAGATTGATTATAAAGAACTCAAAGTTTGAGTATTGACTTATACTCAAACTTTGAGTATAATTGGTGCGAAGTGGAGGTGGAAAAATGGCGAAAATTGACTTTTCAAAATTGAGAGAAATGCTGAATTCATCAACAGATTTTTCGCTCACGGAGAAGCAATACCGGGCCATCACTGGGAGAAAAATGCCTACAGATACATCCTATCTGATTAGAAAATCTGCGATAGCAAGATTTGCGGAAGAGCAGGGGCTTAAGATTCGGGTACGGGAGAAAACGATTACATTTGAAAAGCGGGGTTGATGTGTATATGAGAATTGGTAATATGAAGAAAGCCTTTGTATTTTGTGTTATATCTTGCCTTATGATGAGCGTCCTTGCGGCTTGCAGTTGTCAGCAATGCAAAGGAACAGGTGAGATTGATTGCGTTGCTTGTCAAGAGGGGAGAAATCTTTGCGAAACTTGTAGAGGTGTAGGCGGGACTGTAACACATTGCGAGAAATGTGATGGAGATGGGTATACTATTGATTGGTGTTCCAAATGTAACAAATCAGGCGTTATAATTAATCCTTTTACATGGGAAAAGTTTACTTGCTGGGAATGTAACGGCAAGCTGCTTGTAGAGAATAAATGTGACAAATGCGAAGGAACAGGCAGTCTTAATTTCAAAACATGTATTGCGTGCGATGGCGATAAATATATTGAATGTTCAGAGTGCAATGGGGAGGGGGCTATTACATGTCCAGGCTGTAAAGGTACTGGGCAAGTGTGAGAGCTACTACCTATTTAATGCGTTACAACAAAGCAACACCCCGATAAGGGGTGTTGCTTTGTTGTAAACGAAAGACAGTTGAGAACCATGTCATTGAAAACATATTTGCGCTGAAATTGCTCCAATAGAATCCGCTGGGTGGTGCATGCTACCACAGAGGTGATGAAAATAGAATCTCTGTGGAGAGACAGTCCAGATGCCCCGGTTCCTGACGCTGGAAGGGGATGCCGAAACGAAAGTGCTTATCATTGGCGGGGGACTTGCGGGGGCGTGTTTTGCTCCGCTGCTGTGCGGAACTCTTCCTCCAGCAGGGCGTAAAACCTGGAAATATGGAGCCCGTCCACCAGGGCGTGGTGGCACAGCACCGACAGGGGAAGCAGCACTTTGTCATCCTGGGTGAAATATTTTCCCCACGTGATCCTTGGGTTGCTGTCCGCGGGAACAGGGGTGGGATTGACGAGGGCGGTGTAGGAGAGCCAGGGCAAGGTGGAGACAAAAATTTTACCCAGAGTCTCTATTTCGCTTTCCTGAATGGAGGGATTCTTTTTTGCGGCTTCCTGAGCCTGGACGGCATAGGGGATGAATTCCTCGAAGGGGCGGCTGCTGTCCAGGTCGCAGTAACAGTAAGTCCCGTCCTCCAGGGCCACGGTGTGGGAGGTGAGGCAGTGGTCATATTCGACGATCTGGCCGTCCAATATTCTCTGCCGGAATTCCGGGATTTGGTTTGCGGCCTGGGAGACACAGCGGCAGACTGTCAAAAAGAAGGGCAGCTTCCGCTCCTTGATCGCCGGCAAAAGTACCGTGATGTCCACATTGGCGGTTACACCTACGTAGGGATAGGCCAGGCCGCTGAAGTATTCAAAGTGGCTCTTTCTTTTATAGGTTCCCATGTCGATATATCGGTAATTCATTTGCCATACGCTCCTGTTGTGGATGAATGTTCTTTTTACTGCGCTTATCATATCACAAACTTTAGAGAAGGACAACAGAGCCCCGGCAATATCCTTGCCGGGGCTCCGCGCATTACAGCTTAATGATTCGGGTGGCCACAATGCCGTCCTGGATATCTCCGTGGTGGTAAACTCTGACCTGGTCGCCGACGGACACGCTGTCAGACTTGGTATCGTCGTCCTTGGAGATGTTGTACTGGTGGCCATCATAGTCGACACAGATGTTGTTCATGGAAGCGTCGATCACTTCACCGTTGATGTACTTGATATCATCCCCGTCTTCCACCATGAGGTCGATGCGCAGGGCAGTGATGCCATCCGCGATGTCGCCGTAGTGGAAGATGCGAACGGTGTTTCCGACCTCGATGGCGCCGTCCACAGTGGTGTCATCGTCCTTGAGGATCAAGTAATCCCTGTCCTGCCAGGAGACTGTCATATTATGCATAGAGGCGTCCTTTACCACCGCGATGATATATTTAATGGTGTCAGGGTCGGTGGAGGATGCGGGCGAGGCAGAGGCTTCGGTGGCCTCGGGCACAGGGGTCACAGTGCCCTCTGCACTCTTCTCTACTACCTTTATGACCTTTGCCAGGGCGTTCTGTTGATACTCGCCCTCGTATCCCACAGAGACGGTATCGCCGAGGTCTTCACCGTCGTCCGCAAATTCGGTGCTGTCGTCGGTGACGAAGGAATATGTGGAGCCGTCTCTGGCCTCGATGGTCAGAGCGTGCATGGTGGCTTCGATCACGATGCCGGTCTTGACTGTCTCGGTGGCGGCATCTGGAGTCGGCGTGGGAGCGGAGGGCGTTCCACCGCAGGCGCACAGGGATACCGCGATAGAGGCGGCCAGGAGCAGCGGCAGTATTTTCTTTGTCTTTTTCATTGTTTCAGCCTCTTTTCAAAAATGTAGTAAATAAAAAGTTATTTACTGTGGGATAATACCATATTCGACCATAGACCGCAAGAAGAATTTTTGTTTTCCTTGCACCAATCGACATTTTGTGCTAAAATATACCTCAAATGACCATCAGTTTCTAGCTCCAAAGGAAAGGAGGCATGCGACAGCTGTGGACGATACAAAAACACGCATTATCATGGCGGCCATGAAGTGCGTGAGGCAGTACGGACTGGAAGGCGTGCGGGTGCAGAATATCAGCGAAGCCGCCGGGCTGACACAAGGGGCCATGTATCGCTATTTTGACAGCAAAGATGATCTTATGGTCGCGTGCTTCACCTACGTGGATAAGCAGGCCGCCGCCATCTTTGACCACATGAAGATCAGCCCGGTAGTTCTGCTGAAGAAACCGACCGATATCATCAAATCCCTTTGGCTGCCCTATTTTCGCTTTTGGACGTCGCACCCGGATGAGACGGTTTTTTATCATCGATTCCGGGACAGCGCCTATTTCCCCGCCTTTGAGAAGCAGCGGGATGTGAGTTATTTTGAGCGATTTATCGGCATTGTCCACCTGTTCAAAAAGGTTTTCCCCGGCTTGGACAAGATGAATCAGGATCTGCTGTGGCTCCATGTGCTTACCACCACGGTCATGTATGCCAAATATGTGGTGGAGGGCGTATTGCCCAACGATGAGGAAACAGAGGATGCTATCTTCCAGTTGATCATGACCGGCTTGAGCGGTTATCTGAAGCCGGCAAAGGAATGACAAGACCTGCCGCCCACGGGCGGCAAGTTTTGCGGCAAAAGTAAATGAATTTTTGTTTTCGTTTAATGCTTTTGATATTGGATACGCGCCGAGAGGCGTTTTATTATTCCAAATGCGTGAAAGAACGTTTACTGGTTTTGCCCGGCCGAAGCTATTGGCGATGCCAAAAAATAAAGGAAGAGAGAGGGATACATACCATGAAAGAATTTTTTATGAAAGAAAAGGCGGTCAGCATCCACGACATTTACCACATCTACGACCAGGAGGGCGTGGAGCAGTATCAGATCAAAAGCAAACTCCTGTCCATACATGACTATACCGCTCTGTTGGATATGGAGGGCAACGAGCTGGCCCGGATCCATAAGAAGCTCCTTTCTTTCCACGAGACCCACTTCATCGAAATTGACGGGCGGGAGATCACCGAGGTGCGGGCCCAGTGGCGGCATCCCATCAAGCAGAAGATCGACGCCCCTGGCTTTGGCTGGCAGGTGCAGGGCAACTTCTGGGAGCATGACTTCACCGTGGTAGACCTGGAGGACAACATCCGGATGGAGGTACACCGCCAGTGGATCTCCATTGGTGAGGGCTACAAAGTGGTCATTGACAGGGAGGAGGATGTGATCCCCGGCCTGGCCCTGATGGTGGCGCTGGAGCGTATCATGACCGAGCGTAAGGAGCTCAATACCAGCACTTCCACCATCCAGTCTGAATGAAAAAAGTTGGTTCAGCGTGTCGCTCCGGGAATGAGGGGCTGAAAAGAGGGAGGTGTCCAATGAAACGATCAAGCTGTTTGCAGCGAAGTGTGTGTGCCGTTCTCGCCCTGCTCCTCTGCACGGGCCTGGCGGCCCCGGCCTTTGCCGCCGGGACTGCCGGCGGGGTGATCATGCTGACGGGGAAATATGATTCTCCGGCCTATCCCGGCCGGGAGTTGAGCTATCAGTTTCCATACAGCGACGCCTATTTCACCCAGACCGGGGAGTATTACGACCATCAGCTGGCCCAATGCAGTCTTGGGCTGGCTGTGTCAGCATTTCGAAGCGCAGACCAGGCCATAGATCATAAGGACGCGTACGTCAAAGAATATTTGAGCGGGGCCGGTTTTGGTGACTTCGTCAGCCACCAGTTTGACGAGATCCCCACAGCCGAGACCATCGCCACCATCATCGGCTCCAAGGCCCTTCGGGATGAGGCGGGGGAGTTTTTGCTGGTGGCTGTTGGGGTCAGCGGCGGGGGATATGACGATGAGTGGCTCAGTAACTTCTCGTTTGGCGACGAAGCCGTTCATAACGGTTTTTTCAGCGCCGCGTTTACTGTCTTTCAGCGTGTTTTTGACTACACGGAGGAGCGGGCGGAGGGCCGGCGCATCAAACTCTGGATCAGCGGGTACAGCCGTGCCGCCGCAGTGAGCAACATGGTGTCGGTGCTGGCACTGGAGGCGGAGCAGATCACGAACCGGGATCTGTATGCCTACACCTTTGCTACCCCCAACAACGCCCAGACGGATCTCCATGACTTTTCTGACAACGGCACCTACGATTTCAGCAATATCTTCAATGTGGTGGGGATGTTTGACCCGGTGCCCGCCATCCCCTTCCACGAATGGGGATATGGGAAGCTGGGAACTACCTTCCGACTTCCCGCCCAAGAGACCACCCCGGACTATATGGCCCGGCGGGCGCCGGTGGCGGACATATATTACGAAATAACAGGGACAGAATATGCCAACAACCCGGAGGCCAACTGGTTCATCCAAAAGATCTATCAGCTTCTCTATGATATGGCCCGGACTGCCGGCAGCTACCAAAGCCAGTTGGAAGTGGCCTTTGACGCGGCTTGGGAAAACCGAAGCAGCGCCTATCAGCTCCTCAAGTCCATGTGTCATATTTTGAGCAGTGACAAAGAGACGAATGATATGCTCTTCGGGGAGACCCCCACCGCCGACACACTATTGTCCGTCTTTTTATACGACCTGGCCATGGAAAAGATGGGCTTCCACTCCAACAAGTGGAATGACCTTGGCCTGATGATGCAGCTGTTTTATGAGCACTGCCCAGAGGTCTACATTGCATGGATGATGTCCCAGGACGACCCCAGCGAGCTGTTTGTCTTTGACCTGGACTACCGGCGCATTTTCCTTGACAGCAAGGTGAGCTGGGCCCTCCGGGACGAGGATGGGAAGCCGGTGGAGAGCGCACGGGTGGATACCCTGGGCCGCACCGCCATGATCACGATCCCCTCTGACCGTACCTATGTGCTGACCCTGTCCGGCGGCTCCCGCGCCGTGGAGCGCATCAAGGCGGTGGAGTACAGTGCCGGCTCTCTTCACTATGTCTATAAGCTTTTTGAAGTCGATGGCAAGGGGGGCGGGGAGTACACCCTGACCCTCCCGGATCAATTCTGGTCTCAAGAAGATGTGGGAGGGATGACCGATGAGGCCGGAAATGTGGTCGTTCCCGTGGCCCAGGCGCTGAACCGGGAGGACGTCCATCCCAGCGCCGTATTTGAGCTGGAGGACTGCGGCGCTTGGGCATCCCACTTTATTGACGGGATCCTTATGCTGATCATCCTATTCGTTCTTGCCGCGGTCATATTGATATCTTTCCTGATTTTTTCTATTCTTCGGCGGCAAAAAAAGAAAAAAGCGGCGGCCTCAATAAAGTGAAGCTGTTTCTGCGAAAGGAGAACCTATGAAAAATTTTCGTTTTCGTGGCGTGAGCCTGATTTTGGCCCTGACCCTTCTCTGCGCCACTGCCGCCTGCGGCGGCGAAACGGTGGATACGCCTGCGCCCTCTGACACCCAGCAGGCTGCGGCCCTGCCTTTCGATACTCCGGCTTCTGTCCCTGCGCCGACGCCGGAGCCCACTCCCACCCCCAGGGCAGACCCGGAAGAGATGGTGCGCAATTACTGGTCGGAAGAACAGCTCGTCCAGGCCTGGGGCCCTGACCAGGTGGTGGAGCATCTCTTTTTCCACCCGGTCATCGCCTATCCCCAGTGGGCCTTCCACGACTGCCCCTCCTCCCGGTCTGAAAAGGATGGGCTGGACGATTGGATGGTGACGGTGGACGAGTTCAACAAGATCCTGGACAGCCTCTATGAGCGGGGATATATCCTGGTCAACATGGCGGATGTGTGGGGGGAGTACACCAACGAAAACGGGGAAGTCCGCATGCGGCGCAACACCCTCATGCTCCCGGAGGGCAAGAAGCCTCTGGTGTTCTCCTTTGACGATGTAAACTACTATCCTTATATGCTGGAGCAGGGCTTTACCAGCAAATTGGTGGTGGGGGATGACGGAGACATCTGGGCCGAATGCACCGACCCCTACACCAGGGAGACCTTCCTCACCCAGGACTTGGACGCCACTACTATTTTGGACAAATTCGTTCGGGAGCACCCTGACTTCTCCCTCAACGGAGCCAAGGGCTGTTTCTCCCTCACCGGCTATCAGGGAATTCTGGGCTACCGTACCCAGAACGACATTGATATCGCCGCCGACGACCCTGCCCGGCCCGCCTTTGACGCCAACCGTCAGGCGGAGATCGAAGCGGTCAAGCCGGTGATCGCCCGGCTTAAGGAGACGGGCTGGACCTTCGGTTCCCACACCTGGGGCCATATCCGGCTATCCTCCGCCGGTATGGCATGGATCCAGCGGGACACCCTGCGTTGGGCGGAGGAGGTGGGGAGCCTGGTAGGGCCCACCAACATCCTCTTCTATCCCCATGGCGGCCGTCCTGATGGGGATCATGACCAGGGGGAAAGCTACGGTGAGGAGTTCAAATGGCTCCAGAGCCAGGGCTTCCGTATTTTTGCCAGCGTGGGCACCAGCTCTTACTCCCAGGTCAAGACCACCATCTCGGCCGTCATCTGCGACCGGCTCCACCCCGACGGCACCACCCTTCGAAGCGGCAGATCCTTGGAGCGCTACAGTCAATTTTATAATGCCAAGGAAATTATTGACCTGGAGGTGCGCCCTGACCTGGGCGTGACCTGGTAAAAAAGCCTGCCGCGCTCGATGGGGCCTGTGCCCACAAAGTCTTAGGAGGTCTTTCCATGCACGATACGCTTTCAAAGATCAAGCTCTTTCTCGTTACAGACAGGCCGCCCAAGCCGGATGACCGTGACCCCGGTCAAAAGGTCTTTGCCAAGGGGTGGAATTTCATTAAGATATTCACCTTTTTTGTCCTTGGTTGTGTCGTCGGTACATACTACGAGGAAATCTTATGGTTCATCCGCTTTGGGGAAAAGGTCAGCCGGAAGGGTATCTTTTATGGCCCCTTCAGCCCTATCTATGGCCTTGGCTTTGCCATTTTTATCATCTTTCTTGGCCGCAGGGCTGAAGAGCGCTCCTGGCTGAAGACCTGGGCCTGGTCGGCCCTCATTGGCGGCTTTACCGAGTATATGACCAGCGTCATTGCGGAAAAGATCTTTGGTTCCACCATCTGGGACTACCATGGCCTTTTCCTGAATATTGACGGGCGCACCACCATTCCCTTTATGCTGTTTTGGGGCTTGGGAGGTGTTGTCCTGGTGAAGGTACTCTATCCCCCCATTTCCCGTCTGATCGAGAAGCTCCCACCAGCGGCGGGCCGGGTGGGATATACCATCGCTATCTTCCTGATGGCCTTAGACCTTATCCTCTCCTACGGGGCTATGGGCCGCCGTGCCATGCGGGATGCGGGGGCGCCGCCCAAGACCTTTGTGGGCGAATTCTTTGACAGGGTATACCCCGACGAGTATATCCAGGAGAAGATCCCCGCCATGATCGTGACACAGAACGATCCGTAAACGCCGTAGCTTAGAGACAGAAATGCTGAGGAGTTGAACCACCTTGCCTAACCTGGTCACTGAACCGTATATCCCCCGCCGGCTCATCCGAAGCCGGCGGCAAAGTCAAAGCCACCACCGCCGCCGCAGTCGGAGCGGGATCTCCGGCTGGCTGATACTTGGAGCAGCCGTATGTGCGGTCATTATGTTTGTTATTCTCATAAGTGGCTCCTCGCACCCGCAGGCTGAGCTTGCTCTACGTCCGGCGGAGCCGATGGCTATGCCTGCTGCCGGGTCATACCAGGAGGGCGCAAAGGCGGCCCCTATCAAAACCAAACGCCTTGCCCCCGCCCTTCGCCAGAGCGCGGTGGCCGCCACTCCTGAAGTGTTGGAGCCGTCTGCCCCTTCTGCACAGCTCGTTGTGACAGATATTCCGGCAGGCGCCGGAGATACATCTGATACTGAAACTGCTTCAGAAACCGCAGGCGGATATATAGGAAGTGTTGTTCCGGACAACATGGATGCCCTTGCAGTTGCGGAGGGGGAGGCGAAGGACAGCAGTTGGTTTTCCGACGCGGTCATGATAGGGGATTCCCGGATGGACGGCTTTCGGATGTACAGCGGGGTCAGCGAGGCCGACTACATCGTCCGGGCGGGTATGACGGTCTGGGAGGTGGCGGAAGAAAAACGAGACATCGCTATGGGTGGAACGAAATATTCCACCTATCAGGTTTTGGGCCAGAAACAATATGCCAAAGTGTATCTGTCCATCGGCATCAATGAGCTGGGCTACTATAACCCCACAGGCTATGCCGAGACCTATGGCAAGATCATAGACAAGGCCCGTGAACTCCAGCCAAACGCTCAAATCTATGTCATGGCCCTTATCCCGGTGAACGCGCAGGTATGCAGGGAAAACGGGCAAAGGGACTACATCAACAATGATCTGATCTGGCAGTATAACGACGCATTGGTGCAGGTGGCTGCAGAAAAGGGCGTTCTGATCCTTGACCCGACCCCAATATTCACTGATGAAAATGGGGAGCTTTCCAAGGAACTGACCTCTGATGGCGTCCACTTCAAAAAGGACGGCTATACCGCCTGGAAGGATTATCTGCTGTGCCATACCGGGACATAAAGGAGGATGCGGGATGAAGAAAGGATTCATTTGGCCTCTGTTGCTCTTTGTGCTGTTGACCTCTTGCGGGAACGGCCTGGAGGCGGCACCATACCAAATTGAGGATGCAAAGGCATTGATAGATCAAGGCGCTTTCTCCGGCGCTTTGACAGAGGTGGATAAGGAAGTTGTTCCCCTTATCTACGGGCTGGAGGATACGGCTATCAAGGAGTCTGTCTGCTATACGGCCGCGAACTCCTCTGTAAGTGCGGATGAAGTGGCCGTATTCGTCATGGAGGACGCCGCCGGGGCGGAGGCTGCTGCGGCCGCCTGCAGACAGCGGATGGAAGACCAGGTCGACATCTACCAGACCTACGGCCCTGACCAGGTGCCGCGCCTGGAAGCGGCCACCATCCTGCAAAGGGACAACACGGTGCTCCTGGCTGTGGGTGAGCCTGAAAAACTGCCTGAAGCCCTCAAGGAGCTGGGCCTGGGGGAGTGAGGTTCCCCGAAAGTAAAAAAGCCCCCCTGGAACGATAAAGTTCCAGGGGGCTTTTTTGGCAGCGGGTGAAGGATTCGAACCCTCACATACAGAGTCAGAGTCTGCTGTGCTACCCTTACACAAACCCGCTATATTTGCGCCACTGTTGCAAGCGCAGAATTTATTATACCAAATATCAGCGAATTGTCAAGTGTTTCTCCCAAATTTTTGTCTCCAAATAAAAAGAGAGGGCCGGGCGCGGTACCCGGCCCTCTCGGCGCAGGTCAGCCGCCGGTGGAGACAAAGGGGCCGAGGGCGGAGGCAAAGCTGCTGACAGGCATGGTCTGCAGGACGATCTTGCCCGGGCCGGTGACCACTGTGTTGAAGAGGCCCTCACCGCCGAAGAGGACGTTTTTGACTCCCTTGACCTGCTGGATATCGATGGAGCAGGTGGCGTCGCACATGGCCAGATAGCCGGTATCGATGACCATCTGCTGGCCGGGGGCCAGTTCATACTCCACGGCGTAGCCGTCAATTTCTACGAAGGCAGTGCCCTGGCCGGAGAGCTTCTGCATAATAAAGCCCTCGCCGCCAAAGAAGCCCGCACCCGCCTTCTTCTGGAAGAAGATGGACAGCTCTACGCCGGCCTCGGAGGCCAGGAAGCCAGACTTCTGCACCACGATCTCCCGACCGGGAGCCACGTCAATGGCCCGGATGGAGCCGGGGAAGCTGGAGGCAAAAGTGATCATGCCGGGGCCGCCCTGGGCGGTGTATGTATTCTGGAACATGGACTCCCCGGAGAACATCCGCCCAAAGGCCTTACCGAAGCCGCCAGCCCCGGTCTCCATCTTCATGTTGGGGCTCATCCAGCACATGGAACCCTTCTCGGTGATCATGGCCTCGTTGGGAGCCAGTTGGCACTCCACCACAGGCAGAGGCTCGCCGATGATCTTATACTGCATACCTATCCCTCCTGATATGATTTGATTCGGTTCACGAAAGGAAACTGTTGTTATTTTACACCTTTGCAAAGACGGATGCAACCTGAATTTTCCGGGGGTGGAGCAGATAAAGGCGGGAAAGCTATAGACGAGGTGAGGAAAGGTGAAGCAGTATAAAAATTTGGAGGCCCTGCTCTCCGCCGACCCAAGAGCATCGGCCCTGTTCAGCCAGATCTCTCAGTACGCCAGGGAACAGATCATCTCCCGAAAAGAAAATGTGAAGTCCATGGACGAACTGGAAGCCTATGTCCACAACGTTTTGCGGGGAGACGGCTAAGAAAAGCCCGGCGCATTAGCGCCGGGCTTTTTGCGGTTCATTCGCCTTTGATGAGCTTGTTCAAGGTAAAGATGGCCCAGAGGTCGGACAGGCCCTGGTAGAGGAAGGCACCGCCAATGATACGCCAGAGGGTGAGGCCCACGCCAAAGGGGTGGCGGAGAATAAGTCCCCCGAGTACCAGAGAGACAACAGACATGACCAGGGTGGCTGTCCAGCCGGCATAGCCATAGGCACGCATATCCAGGCCCCGCTTCAGGTTCACCAGGCCGTCTATGACCACATAGAGGCCCAGGATAGCGGGAATGATGGAGATGATGAAATTGGAGTGGGTGAGGAAGAAGCCGCCCACGATGGCGGAGAGGATACCCAGGATCAGCTCTGCCTGGAAGGTGAAGCTGGCGCTGCTGCCCCGGTGGACAAAAAAGCTGACGATGGTGATGACACCGTAGAGGAGAAGAAGTCCCCCCACGGCGGCACAGAACAGGGCGGTGGTGAGACCGGGGATAAACAGGAGCACCAGGCCCAAGACCAGGTAAAGCCCCGCCGCAGCCAGCATACTCTTTTTACCGTTCATATCCCGCACTCTCCTTTTTTCGCTGTGCCCGCGCCATGAAGCGTTCGTTGTCGATAATGAAACGGTGGTGGACGCCTTTGCCGATGACACCAGCCTCGTCATAGGCGGTCACGGAGAAGGTGAGGGAGCGGCCATCCACGGCGGTAAGCTCCGCCTCCGCCCAAACCTTCATCCCTACAGGGGTGGCGGAATCGTGGCTGATATCGATGCGGACGCCGACGGTGCCCTCGCCGGGGGCGAGAGCACCCTCAAGGGCGTTGACAGCGGCCCCCTCCATGAGGGCCACCATCATGGGGGTGGCAAAGACGGGGGCCAGACCGCTGCCCACAGCGGCGGCGGTGTTTTCAAAGCACACCTTGGTCTCCGCCCGGCCTTTCATGCCGACAGTAACAGACATATCGCTCATCTCCTTATTGGATGCCCAGGCCGATCCACAGCTCGTTGTAGAGCTGCCGGGTCTCCTTGGGAAGGGATATATAGGATTCACACCGTTCCAGGACTTCGGCGGGGGCGGCAATGATCTCGTAGACCTCTTGCTCCAGGGGCTCTCCATAGAGTTCCTCATAGTAAGCAGGATATTCCGCCAGGGCTTTCTCGTTGGGGGAGGCGTACCAGATGAAGTCCATATTGGCCAGATTGGCCTCGGTGGAGGCGATGAAGTTGATCCAGGCCTCTGCCTCCGCCTTGTGGGGGGCGTCCTTCAATACGCACATGGCGTCCACGAACCAGTTGGAGCCCTCCTCCGGGATGACGAAGGCCAGGTCGGGGTTGTTTTCCACCGCAGTGAGGTAGTCGCCGGCGTAATAAGCGCCGATGGCGGCGTTGCCGCCCTCCATCTTGAGAAAGATCTCGTCCATAACAAATGCCTGGTAGACCCCACGGCCCTTGGCGTCTGCGATCAATTCCGCAGCCTGGCGCAGCTGTGCTTCATCGGTAGTGTTGATGTCGTAGCCCAGGTAGAGCAGGGCGGTGGCCATGGCGTCCCGGGAGTTGCGGAACATGAGCACCTGCCCGGCGTATTTGTCGTCAAACATGGCGCTCCAGCTGGTGATGGGCTCTTCCACCATAGCGGTGTTGTAGATGATGCCAACGGTGCCCCAGGTGTAGGGGACGGTGTACTCGTTGGTGGGATCGTAGGGTAGGTTTTTGAACTGGTCGCCGATGAGGGAGAAGTTGGGGATGTTATTGTAGTCCAGCTTCTCCAGCATATCTTCTTCAATAAGCTGGGAGATCATATAGTCGGAGGGGACGATGACGTCGTAGTCTCCCGCGCCGCTTTTCAGCAGGGAGTAGAGGGCCTCGTTGCTCTCGGCGGTCTGGTAATTGACCAGAATGCCGGTCTCCTCCTCAAACTGGGAGATGAGCGCTTCGTCGATATACTCCCCCCAGGAGCAGACGTTCACCATGGGCTTGCGGGTGTTTTGGAAGGCGCCCACCGCCGTGGTGGCGAGCACCGCCACACAGGCTGCCACCGCCGCCGCCTTTACCGGGAGGGGTGTGCGGCGGGGCCTGCTTCCGGCCATCTCCGCCACCGTGGCGGAGGGAGCGGCCTCCCGCCGGGCGGCGGCCTTCTCCTGCTGGGCCTCCCGTATGTTGATGACCGCCAGCAGGAGAATCACCGTCACGAAGAGGAGAGTGGAGATGGCGTTGATCTCCGGGCTTACCCGCTTCTTGGTCATGCCGTAGATGGTCATGGCCAGGGTGGAGGAGGACGACCCGGCAGTAAAGTAGCTGATGATGAAGTCATCGATGCTCATGGTGAAGGCGGTGAGGGCACCGGAAACGATGCCCGGCTTGATCTCCGGCAGGATAACTTTATAGAAGGCCTGGAACCAGGTACAGCCCAGATCCTGGGCAGCGTCGATGAGGTTCTTGTCCAGCTGCCGCAGCTTGGGGCTCACCGACAGCAGGACATAGGGGATGTTGAAGGTGATGTGGGCGATGAGCAGGGTGGGGAAGCCCAGGGTGAGCCGGGTGGGCAGGACAAATAGGCTCTGGACAGAGTTGACCCAGAGGGCAAAGTCCTTCCACAGGGCAAAAAAGGCAACAAAGAAAAGGCACATGGCCACGCCGGTGACAATATCGGCGTTCACCATGGGGATGTTGTTCACCGTGTTGAGGGCGCTGCGGGTACGCCGGCGCAGACCGTAAAAGCCGATGGCGGCGAAGGTGCCGGCGATGGTGGAGATCACCGTGGCCAGCAGGGACACCAGCAGGGTGGTGTAAAGACTGCGCATGATGATGCGGTTATGGAACAGCTCCTTGTACCAGTGAAGGGAGAAGCCGCCCCAGACCACATTGCTGTTATTCTGGTTGAAGGAGAAGACGATGAGCAGGATGATGGGGGCGTAGAGGAAGAGAAACACCAGCACGGTGAAGAACCGGCTGAAGGCGGAGTTTTTCTTCATAGCACCACCGCCTGTTCCTCGCCCTCACCGAAGCGGTTCATCACCAGCATACACAGTACCACGATAACCATCATCACCAGGGCGATGGCGGCCCCCAGCTGGGGATTGTAGGCCCCGCCCAGGAACTGCTGCTCAATAAGGTCGCCCAGCAAAAACTCGGTGCCGCCGCCCAGCATGGTGCTGATGGCGAAGGTGGACACACTGGGGACGAAGACCATGGTGATGCCGGAGAGCACGCCGGGCAGGGACAGGGGGAAGATGACCCGCCGGAAGGCCACCACGCTGTTGGCGCCCAGGTCGTGGGCGGCCTCCACCAGGGAATTGTCCAGCTTCACGATGACGGAGTAGATGGGCAGGATCATAAAGGGCAGGTAGTTGTACACCATGCCCAGCACCACCGCCCCCTGGGTGTCGATCATCTGGAAGGGGCCCAGGCCGAAGAGGCCCAGGAACTGGTTGAGAAGGCCGTTATTTTCCAGAATGGCCATCCAGGAATAGGTGCGCAGCAGGAAGTTCATCCACATGGGCAGCATGATGAGCACTGTGGCCACCCGCTGGAACCGGGGGCCTTCTTTGCTGAGCAGATAGGCCACCGGGTATCCGATGAGCAGGCAGATGACAGTGGCGATGATGGCCAGCCGGAAGGAGCGCACGAACACCACGGTGTAGTCCCCCATGGTGCTGAAATTGGACAGGGTGAACCCGCCGTCAGCGCCGCTGAAGGCATAAATGACGATCATAATGATGGGGGCCACCACGAAAATGGCCATCCAGATGACGTAGGGGATGGTGAAAGCCTTAGTCCTCTTCATCGTCGCCCTCCGCCGCATCGGGGTCTACGTTCAGTTCATCGTACTCTTCGGAGTAGGAACTGTAATCGCCGAACATACCGGAATACTGGCTCTTCTTCATGATGTGGAAGCCGTCTGGATCGATCTTCACCCCAATGCGTGCCCCCTCGGGGGAGTAGTCCGTGGTCTGGATGAGCCATTTGAAGCCCTGGAAGTCCACGATGATATCGTAGTGCATCCCTTTGAAGGTGACCTCGGTGACGGTGCCAGTGATCTGGCCGGCCTCGGGGGAGACGATGTCGATGTCCTCAGGCCGGATGACCACGTCCACCGGCTCATTGGGTGCAAAGCCCCCGTCCAGACAAGGGAACTTCTTGCCGTACATCTTGACGACCTTATCCTCGGGCATGGTGCCGTCGATGATGTTGGACTCGCCGATGAAGTCGGCCACGAAGGCATTTTTCGGCTCGTTATAGATGTCCTCCGGGGTGCCGATCTGCTGGATGTTGCCCTTATCCATGACCACCACCGTGTCGGACATGGTGAGGGCCTCCTCCTGGTCGTGGGTCACGTAGATAAAGGTAATGCCCACCTCCCGCTGGATGCGCTTGAGCTCCACCTGCATATCCTTTCGGAGCTTCATATCCAGGGCGCCCAGGGGCTCATCCAGAAGCAGTACCTGAGGCCGGTTGACGATGGCCCGGGCAATGGCCACCCGCTGCTGCTGGCCGCCGGACAGGGAGGTGACGCTCCGCTTGCCGTAGCCGGGCAGATTGACGATCTCCAGGGCCTCCTCCACCCGGCGGGTGATGTCGGCTTCCGGCACCTTGGCAATGCGCAGGCCGAAGGCCACGTTTTCAAAGATGTTCATGTGGGTGAACAGGGCGTACTTTTGGAACACCGTATTGATCTGCCGTTTATGGGGCGGCACGTCGTTGCATCGTCGGCCGTCAAAAAAAACGTCCCCGGAGGTAGGCTTTTGGAACCCACCAATGATCCTCAGCGTAGTGGTTTTGCCACAGCCGCTGGGGCCCAGGAGCGTTAGGAATTCTTTATCGTTGATGTAGAGATTCAGGTGATCGAGAATGATCTCGTCGTCGTACTTCACGACGCAATCCGATAGACGGATCAACTCTTTGGACATTTATCCTCCCCCATTCCTTTTGTTTGATGGTCAGGTAGTGGAAAAGGCCGTACCCAACCGTCGGTTGGGTACGACCTCTGACAAGGCATAATATACACGGTACACTGGGAAATGTCAATAGATGGCGAAAACTTTTTGGGAAAGATGAGGGACAGATTAAAGAAGCATAAGAAGATAATTTGCAGAAGGTAGAAAAAATGTCAATAAACCTGATTTGCCCAGTTTCTATATACCTATTGGATATTCAGAAACTTTCTCCCCCAAATAGTTGTAAATATGTATGCGATACCACAAATTATGTTCGCATATCCAAAAAGAGGAGCTGAAGATTCCCATGGCATAAATATTTTTACAATGACAGAAGGGACAGCGAGAAAAATCCCTAAACAGGAAAAAATTTCAAAGCAAGTACGCGCCCAGCGTTTCCTCTGAAATAAATAATGGTAAAGAATGATCCCATTTACAATTCCGGAAGCACCTATTTTGCCATAGAAAAGTCCGATTATTCTGGCCGAGCAAAAAATAAGGATGTCAATAACAAAGATTGTTTTTATCGGCTTTTTTTGCTGTTCACACATCACTATTACACCTTCCTGCGGGAGAAATAAATGTGATCCGTGCAAAATTCATTTATCAAGTTTGGTCAAAAATTCTTCCACAAAATCAATGTTTTCTTTAGGTACCTCTAATGTTTTGCCCTTCAAATATTCCAGCGCCCCGGCGTCGGTGGGGAAGTCGAAGACCAGCTTATAGGCCCACAGGGCCTGGCCCTTGCGGTCGGTCTTGCGGTTGTCCTCCCGGCGGCCGTACTTGCCGTCTCCCAGCAGGGGGTGGCCGGCGGCGGCGAACTGGGCCCTTATCTGGTGGGTGCGGCCCGTCAGAAGCTCACACTCCACCAGAGACAGGTTTCCCTTGACCTGCAGGGTCTTGTACCGGGTGACGGCGGTCTTGCCGCCGGGAACGGGCTTTTTGTAGACGCTGACCTGCTTTTTCTTCTCGTCCTTCAGAAGGAAACCTTTCAGCTCCCCCTGGGGCGGGGCCATCTTCCCCACTACGGCGGCCAGGTAGTATTTTCCGATCTCCCGGTCGCGGATCTTCTGATTCATGATCCGCAGGGCCTCGGCGGTCTTGGCGGCGATGACCAGCCCGCCGGTGTTGCGGTCGATGCGGTTGCACAGGGCGGGGGTGAAGGCCCCCTCCTGCCGGGGCGACCACTCTCTCTTTTGATAAAGGTAGGCCTGGATGTGGGTGATGAGGGTGGCCACGTACTCGTGCTCGTCGGGATGGCAGAGAAGGCCCGGCCGCTTGGAGCAGACCAGAAGGTGCTCGTCCTCGTAGACGATGTCCAGCTGGGGGGTGAAGACCGAGAGGAAGGCGTTGTCCTCCCGGGGAGCGTCGAAGAACTCGTCGTTGATGTAGAGCTGGAGCACATCCCCCGGCTGGAGCCGGTAGTCCCGCTGAGAGCCCTTGCCGTTGACCTTCACCCGCTTGAGCCGGATGTACTTCTGGGCCAGGGGGGCGGGGAGGAGGGGCAGGGCCTTGCCCAGCCAGCGGTCAAGCCGCTGCCCGGCGTCGTTTTTTCCCATCGTAAACTCTCTCATACGCTCCACCTGCCAATGCGGCCCGGGCGGCGGCGGGGAGCGGCCCGGGCGGTTTTTCTGTATTGTAGCATTTTTCCTGAAAAAAGTGAAGAAAGTATTTGACATGGGACAAAATTTTCGTTATAATGTCCGCTGTACCGTTGCGAGGAGAATACTATGCGTTTGGATTTAAAAGAGATCATCCACATCCCCGGAGAGAGCCGGGATTTTTCCTGTACATTGGATCTTTCCCAGGTGGAGCTTTTCGGAGAGAAGCCTTTTCAGGCTCCTGTAGAGGTCTCGGGCACCGTGCGGAATATGGCCGGGGCTCTGGTGCTCTCCGGCAGTGCCCGTTCCAGAGTGGAGACCTGCTGTGACCGCTGTCTGAAGCCCATCACCGTGGCCTTGGATATCCCGGTGGAGACCCTTCTGGCCGAAGAGCTGGAGGACGAGGAGAGCGACGAGATCGTCCTGCTGGAGGACGGCCAGGTGGATCTGGAGGAGCTCTTCACCACCGCCTGCATTCTGGACTGGGGCGGCAAGCACGTGTGCCGGGAGGACTGCGCGGGGCTGTGCCCCAAGTGTGGGAAAGACCTCAACGACGGGCCCTGCGGATGCGGGAAGGAATTGGATCCTCGTTTTGTCGCCCTGGCAAAACTTTTGGATAAGGAGCCGGAAGGCTCCGAAGAAGCATGAGCAATGAATTGCCCCTGTCACGTTAAGGAGGTGTCATAGATGGCAGTTCCCAAGAGTAAAGTGTCCAAGCAGCGCCGGAACAAGCGCCGCAGCGCCGTGTGGAAGCTGGAGACCCCCGGCGTCACCACCTGCCCCAAGTGCGGGGCCTATCGCCTGCCCCATCGGATGTGCAAGTCCTGCCTGAGCTACAACGGTCACGACTTCAGCAAGACCGAGACCGCCGCTCAGTAATGAGGGAAGGAAAAGAGGGAGAGGAAGGAATTCCTCTCTTCTTTTTTTGCCCAGAAGGGAAAGCGCCCCGGCTATGTGCCCAATGCGAAGCCTGACAATGCGCACCCGCAACGATTGATATTTTCCATTCAATATGATATACTACCCCCATCGAAAGGAAGTGTTTTCCATGGCGAGACCCCTGGTGGCTATCGTAGGCCGTCCCAATGTGGGAAAGTCCATGCTCTTCAATAAGCTCACCGGCCAGCGGCTGTCCATCGTGGAGGACACTCCCGGCGTCACCCGCGACCGCCTTTACGCCCCCTGCGAGTGGCGGGGGCGGAAGTTCGACCTGGTGGACACCGGCGGCATTGAGCCGGGCACCGACAGCGAGATGCTGCTGTTCATGCGCCGCCAGGCGGAGATCGCCATTGAAAACGCCACCGTCATCGTCTTTTTGTGCGACATCCAGACCGGCCTCACCGCCTCCGACCAGGAGGTGGCCTCCATGCTCCTCAAGTCGGGCAAGCCGGTGGTGCTGGCGGTGAACAAAATGGACTCCACCGGCCCGGAGAACCCGGACATCTACGAGTTCTACAACCTGGGCCTGGGTGACCCTGTCCCTGTCTCCGCCGTCCACGGTCACGGCACCGGCGACCTGCTGGACGAGTGCTTCCAGTACTTCCCCGAGACCGATGAGGCGGAGGAGGACGAGGATGTGACCAAGGTGGCCATCATCGGCAAGCCCAATGTGGGCAAGTCGTCGCTGGTCAACCGCATCCTGGGCCAGGAGCGGGTCATCGTCTCCGACATGGCGGGCACCACCCGTGACGCGGTGGACAATTACTTTGAAAACGAGAAGGGGAAGTACCTCTTCATCGACACTGCCGGTATGCGCCGCAAGAGCCGGGTGGACGACCGGGTGGAGAAATTCTCCGTCCTCCGGGCCACCCTGGCCATCGAGCGGTGCGACGTGTGCCTCATTATGATCGACGCCAATGAGGGAGTCACCGAGCAGGACACCAAGGTGGCGGGCCTGGCCCACGAGGCGGGAAAGGCCAGCATCATCGTGGTCAACAAGTGGGACGCGGTGGAGAAGGACGACAAGACCATGGATCGGATGGTCAAGGACATCCGCCGGGACTTGAGCTACATGACCTACGCTCCCATCCTCTTTATCTCCGCCCTGACGGGAAGCCGGGTGGAGCGCCTTTTCGACGCCATCAACGACGTGGCCGACCAGGCCGCCATGCGCATCACTACCGGGATGCTCAACGACGTGCTCAACGACGCCACTGCCCGTGTCCAGCCCCCCACGGACAAGGGTAAGCGGCTGAAGGTCTACTACATGACCCAGGTGGGGGTGAAGCCCCCCCACTTTGTCATCTTCTGCAACGATGCCAAGCTCTTCCACTTCTCCTACCAGCGGTATATCGAGAATCAGATCCGGGCCACTTTTGGCCTGGAGGGTACCCCGGTGAAGATCACCATTCGCCAGAAGGGCGATAAGGAGGGGTGAGCATGGGAATGATAGGATTGTTCCTGCTGCAGAACCTGCAGTTCATCGTTGCCGCTGTGGCCGCCTATTTCCTGGGCTGTTCCAACGGCGCGGTCATCATCTCCAAGTACATTCTTCACGATGATGTGCGCACCCACGGCAGCGGTAACGCGGGATTGACCAATTTCTTCCGTACCTTCGGCGGGCCCCTGACTTTGGGGGTCATCGCCATCGACGTGCTGAAGGCCGTGCTGGCAGTCAGCCTGGGCGTGTGGCTGTCCGCCTCCTGGATGCCGGGCTTTGGGATCGATGCCGTCCAGCCCGACCCGGTATATGCCGCCATCCTGTTTAAGTACTGGTCTGGTATGTTCTGCCTGCTGGGGCACATCTTCCCCTGTATGTTCGGCTTCAAGGGGGGAAAGGGCATCCTCTCCGGCGGTGCCATCTGCTTTATGCTGGACTGGCGGCTGGCCCTGCTGGCCTGGGGCGGGTTCCTTGTCATCGTTCTGGTGACCCGGTATGTATCCCTGGGCTCCATTTTTGCCTCCGCCGCCTTTCCTGTGGGTACCTGGCTCTTTGTCAGCCACGACCCGGTGGTGGTAGTGCTCTCCTGCCTGCTGGGAGCCCTCACCATCTGGATGCACCGGGGGAACATTGGGCGTCTGCTCCGGGGCGAAGAGAACAAGCTGAGCTTCCATAAAAAGAAGGAGTGAATCCTATGACCATCACCGTCTTGGGCTCCGGCGGCTGGGGCACGGCTCTGGCCCTGGTGCTGTTGGAAAACGGCCATCAGGTCAGGCTCTGGTCTTATTTAGAAGAGGAGAGTGCCACCCTCCGGGCCAGGAGGGAGAATCCTGTTCTCCCCGGCGTGACGCTGCCGGAGGAGTTGGAGCTTACCGCGGACATAAACTGCGTAAAGGACTGCGGCGTGGTGGTGCTGGCCACTCCCTCCTTTGCCGTGCGCACCACCGCAAGGCAGGTGAAGCCTTTGCTGGAGCCGGGGGCGGTCATCGTCTCGGTCTCCAAGGGCGTGGAGAAGGACACCTCCCTCACCCTCACCGAGGTCATCGCCCGGGAGGTGGGGGAGAGCCACCCCATCGTGGCCCTGTCCGGCCCCTCCCATGCCGAAGAGGTGGGCCGGGGCGTGCCCACTGCAGTGGTGGCCGCCTCCCGGGATCAGACGGCGGCGGAGCTGGTGCAGGATATCTTTATGAGCGGGCGCTTCCGGGTCTACACCACTGACGATGTGGTGGGTGTGGAGCTGGGGGCGGCTCTGAAGAATGTCATCGCCCTGTGCGCCGGTGTCTGTGACGGCGTGGGCTGCGGTGACAATACCAAGGCCGCCCTGATGACCCGTGGCCTCACCGAGATCGCCCGGCTGGGGGAGGCCCTGGGGGGCCGGAAGGAGACCTTTGCCGGACTGGCGGGGCTGGGCGACCTCATCGTCACCTGTACCTCCATGCACTCCCGGAACCGCCGCTGCGGCATCGCCATCGGCAAGGGGACGCCCCCGGAGCAGGCGGTGAAGGAGATGGGGATGGTGGTGGAGGGCTATTACGCCGCCGCCAACGCCAAAGCTCTGGCGGACAAGACGGGGGTGGAAATGCCCATCACCCAGGCCGCCTGTCAGGTGCTCTACGAGGGCCGGGATCCCAAGGAGGCCATCACAGAGCTGATGAACCGGGACAGAAAACACGAGAGCGAAGAAAGTTGGGTGTAAAAAAGAGGCGGGTCGTTTGAAACGACCCGCCTCTTTTTTAATCCGTTGACCTTCCGGGCTCTGCCGAAAAGGCGATGACCACCATCCCAATACCGGCGCATAGGGTGCCGAAGAGGAGCATGGCTCCCGCACCGGCCCTGTCCAGCAGGGCGCCGCCAGCCACATTTCCCACCACGCTGGCCACCGTGTAGGCCAGATTGGAGTAGGCCTGGCCCTTTACCGCGTCCTCTGGGGCAATGACGCTGTCGGCGTAGTAGACCGAGTTCACCGCCATCAGCGCCCAGCCCAGCATCTGAAAGACCTGTACAGCGTAGAGCACTCCCACCGAGGGGCACAGCAGGGTGCCCAATACCCGCAGGAAGAAGAACAGGCCGGAGACCCGCAGCCAGGTATCGCATCCGGCCCAGCGGCGCATCTGCCCAAAGAGGAACATGGTAGGCAGCTCCGCCAGGGCGGCGATGGCGATGACAGTTCCCATCTCCATACCTGCGCCGCCCTTGCTCTGTACGATCTGAAAAGTAAAATTGCTCAGCAGTACATGGCTGATGTAGGTAAATACGCACCCCAGCAGGGCCACACAGAACCGGGGGTATTTCCGAACAAATTCCGCCGGGCTGGAGCGCTCTCCCTCCACGCCCTGGGCGGCCTCCGGGTGGCGGATGGGGTAGCGGAGGATGGCCAGGGTGAAAAGAAGGAAGCAGAAGAGCATGGCTGCCGGGACGGTATCGCTGCCAAAGAGGCCCATCCCCTTGCCCAGGGCGTATGACATGAGGGCAAAGCAGACCGAGCCGATGCCGCGGGCCAGACCGAAGTCGATCTGCCGGGACATGCCGATGGAATTGATCAGGGGCTGGATAGTCTGGAGAAGGGTAATGGCACAGAGATAGGCCCCGCCCACAAACCATAGGCCCGGTCTCAGCAGCAGTCCCACGGCGCACAGACAGATGCCGATACCGAAGGTCAGGGAAATGTGCCAGGGAGAGGGCTTTTGAGGATCGTCGGCCCAGGCGGCGGTCATGGGCTGCAAAAAGGAGATGGACAGTCCCGCCGCTGCAATAAGAATGCCGATCTGCTCATTCGTAAAGCCCTGGGAGAGCAAATAGGGGCTGGCGTAGCTCATAATGACGGCCAGTCCCATCCAGTAAGGCCCTTGTACCAGTGCGTATTTTGCTGTGAGTTTTCCCACTGTCTCACCTCATTGAGGTCGTATTTATAGAAACGGAGCTTTTGCTCGCCGCTCCTGAATTTGCCGCTTGGTATTTTACCACATTCAACTGCCGTTCGCAACGCAAAAGAGGATGGGCCTTCTTTGAAATGCCTGTCCTCTTTTTTGTGTGGGTATTCATAATTGGGGACGAGCTGTCATAGACATATCTCACCAAGCACAAAAGAGGAGGGATGACCATGGGAGCGTTCGATGAGGCGGCGGCCATGCTGCCCCCCGGCCTGCGCCTGGGGGCCCAGGCTCTTCCGGGGCTGGTGCGGAGAAGGGCGGAGGAGATACGCCTGCGGGGAGGGAGGCCCCCCACCGTGGTGGTGGGGGGCGATGAGCTGCCCCTGCCGGGGTGCGGCCCAGTGACGGGCCGGGATCTGGCCCTGACGGTGGAGATCGCCACCGGAGCCAGCGCCCACACCGCCCTGGAACGGGTGCGGCAGGGGTACTTCACCGTCCGGGGCGGCCACCGGCTGGGCCTGTGCGGCACAGTGACGGCAGAGGAAGGACAGGTGAAGAACCTGCGCCGGCTCTCCTCTCTGAATCTGCGGGTGGCTCGTGCCGTCCCGGGCTGTGGAGAACAGGTGCTCTCTGAACTGACCCAGGGCGGGAGCCTTCCCAATGTCCTTCTCCTGGCCCCGCCGGGGCAGGGGAAGACCACCCTCCTGCGTGACCTTGTCCGCCTTGTTTCCAACGGCGGATCCCTTCCGCCCCTGCGGGTGGGACTGGCCGACGAGCGGGGGGAGGTGGCTGCCTTATGGGAGGGGCTGCCCCAGTTCGACGTGGGGGAGCGCACCGACGTGTTGGAGGGCTGTCCCAAGGCCCAGGGACTGATGATGCTCCTGCGGGGCATGAACCCTCAGCTTTTGGCCTGTGACGAGATCACCCTTCCCGCCGACTGTGCCGCCCTGGAGACCTGCGGTAACTGTGGGGTGAAGCTGATGGCCACCGTCCACGCCGGCGGGGTGGAGGATTTGATGACCAAGCCCCTCTACCGGGGCCTTTTGGAGCGGCGGCTCTTCTCCCACGCGGTGACCATTGACCGGCGGCGACTGGGCTCCTACTATCAGGTGGAGGCCCTTCCGTGCTGAAGCTGTTGGGAGCCCTCCTTCTGGCGGGGGGAGGGCTGGCCCTGGGCTTGGGGGCGGCGGAGGAGCGCTCCCGCCGGGCTGCCGCCTTGGGAAGCTGGCAGGCCGCTCTGGCTCTGCTTTCGGCGGAACTGGCCTTCCGCCTGCCCCCCATGGGGGAGCTGTTGGAGACCGCCGCCCGCCGCACCCGGGAGCCCGCCGGAACCGCTCTTCTCACAGCGGCCCAGGGGTTGGAGAAACTGGGGGAGAGACCCTTCGAGACCATCTGGGGAGAGGCCCTCCAGACCTGTGTCCCGCCCCTGGCCCCGGAGGACATAGAGCTGCTGGCCTCTCTTGGTTCTGTTCTGGGCCGGTACGACGGCGAGAGCCAGCGCCGGGCTGTGGAGGAGGTTGGGGCTGCTCTGGAAGCGCGGGAGGGTCAAGTCCGGGCGGAACTGCGCCAGGGCGGGAAGGCCTGGGCCGCCGCCGGATTGTCATTGGGCCTCTTTGCCGCTATTTTGCTGTTGTAATTCACCCTTTACGATGAGAGAGGAAAAGCGTATGGATGTAGATTTCATCTTCCGCATCGCCGCCATCGGCATCCTTGTGGCGGTGCTCAACCAGGTGCTGGCCCGGTCGGGCCGGGACGAGCAGGCCATGATGACCACCCTGGCGGGGCTGGTGGTGGTGCTGATGATGGTGGTGGAGAAGATCAGCGACCTCTTCCTTCTGGTGAAGGGGCTTTTCGGACTGTGAGGGGCCATGGATATCCTGAAGCTGGCCGCCCTGGCGGTGACTGCCGCCCTGTGTGCCCTCACCCTCCGGGGCAGGGTGCCGGAGCTGGCGGTGGTGCTGGCCCTGGGGGCGGGGTGCCTTCTGCTGGGACAGGCCATGGAGGCCGTGGCGGGAGTGCGGGGCCTTGCCGACTCCCTGGCCCGAACCGCGGGGCTCTCCCCGGAGATCTGGAAGCCGGTGTGGAAGACCGTGGGGGTGGGAGTGGTCACCCGCCTTGCCTCGGCGGTGTGCCGGGACGCGGGGGAGGGGGGCGTGGCCGCCTTTCTGGAAACGGCGGGGGCCGCCCTGGCCCTCTTCACCGCCCTGCCCCTGGTGGAGGCGGTGTTCACCACCCTGGGAGGTCTGCTGTGAGGGGGCTTTTGACCCTCCTGGCCCTGTTGGCTCTGCTGGTATTTCCCGCCCAGGCTGCCGGACTGGAGGAGGCGGCGGGGGTGGAGGAGTTCCGCCGGGCCTCGGAGAGCTATCTGGAGGGTTACCTGGATATGGGGGAGGCCTTCTCCGGGGACTTCGGCGCCGGCGCCGGTGCCATTCTGGATACGGGAAGCGCCGCCCTTCCCGGCATTCTCCGCCGGGCTGGGCGCAGTGGGGCCCTGCTCCTGGCGGTGACCCTGCTGTGCGCCCTCAGCGAGACTTTGCGGGAAGAGCTGGGAGGCGGGGGACTGGATCCCATCCGCCTGGCCGGGGCGGCGGCGGTGACCGCCATCGCCGTGGTGGACGTCAACGCCCTGTTGGGGCTGGGCCGCCAGGCCATGGAGCGGATGGATGCCTTTTCCAAGCTCCTGCTGCCGGTGGTCACCGCCCTGTGTGCCGCGGGGGGTCAGCCTGCCTCCGCTGTGGCCCGGCAGGGGGCCACCCTCCTCTTTTTGAACCTGATCTTAACAGCGGCGGATAAGCTCATCCTGCCCCTGATCTACGCCTACGTGGCCGCCTGCGCCGCCCACGCCGCCCTTGGAAACGAGGGCCTGAAGCGGGTGGGGGGACTGCTCAAATGGGCGGCGGGAGGACTTTTGTCCCTCCTTTTTACCGGCTTTGTGGTCTTTCTCACCGTCAGCGGGGCGGTGGCGGGCAACGCCGACGCCCTGACCCAGAAGGCGGCCAAGACCGCCATCTCCGGCATGGTGCCGGTGGTGGGAGGCATCCTCTCCGACGCCGCCGAGACCGTGGTGGCCGGGGCGGGAGTGCTGAAGGGTACGGTGGGGGTGGCTGGACTGCTGGCGGTGCTGTGCCTCTGCCTTGTGCCATTCCTCCAACTGGGGTGCCACTATCTGGTCTATAAGCTCTCCGCCGCCCTCTGTGCCACCGTCTCTCCCGGCCCCACCGCCGCGCTGGTGGACGCCATCGGCTCCGCCTTCGCCCTGGTGCTGGGCATGACCGGGGGCTCCGCCATGATCCTCTATGTGGCCCTTATCACCTCCATCAAGGCGGTGGGGGGATGAGCGCCCTGCGGGACTGGCTGCTGGGGGTGACGGCGGCGGCCCTGGCGGTGGCGCTGGCCCAGGCCCTGACCCCGGAGGGGGCGGTGAAGAAGGTGGGGCGGCTGGTGGGGGGCATGGTGCTCCTGCTGGCGGTGGCCAAGCCTTTACTGAACTTAGAGCCGGGTACTCTGGCGGTAACGGCGGGAGCCTGGGCCCAGGAGGAGACGGCGGCCCGGGCGGGAGAGGACGTGATGAAAACCCTCATAGGGGAAAAGACAAGCGCATATATTGTGGACAAAGGCGGCGAACTGGGCCTTTCCTGCAGGGCAGAGACCCAGGTAGAGACCGACGAAAACGGTTGGCCAGTCCCCTGGCAGGTGACGGTGCGGGGGATCTGGAGCGGGGAACAGCAGCAGGCGCTTAGCGACCTTATCGCCCGGGAGCTGGACATCCCGCCGGAGCGCCAGAGCTTTCAAAAGGAGGGAACATGAAGGCAGCGCAGGTGGGCCGCCGCTGGGCGGAGGCCCTGAAACGGTACAAGTACGTATTTCTGGTGGCGGCGGTGGGGGTCTTGCTCCTGCTGTGGCCTGCCGGGGAGTCCCAAGAAAAGGCCGCCGGGGCGGAGGAGCCCGATCTCTTCCAGGCGGCACAGCTGGAGCGAAAACTGGAAAAGGCCCTCTCCCAGGTGGAGGGGGCGGGAGAGGTGTCGGTGGTACTTACGTTGGACGCGGGGCCCCGGCAGGTCATCGCCCAGGACGGCACCGCCGTTCAGGAGGCGGACAAGACCAGCCGGGAGACCACCTCGGTGCTCCTCTCCAAGGGCTCCGGGACACAGGAGGCGGTGCGCCTCCAGGAGCTGGCCCCGGCCTACCGGGGCGCGCTGGTGGTGGCCCAGGGGGGAGATGACCCTCTGGTCAGGCTGGCGCTTAATCAAGCGGTCTCCGCCCTCACCGGGTTGGGCGCGGATCAGATCTCGATTTGTAAGGGAAAGTGAGGAAAAAAGGTATGAAACTCTGGAAACGCAATGCGGTGGTGGCCGCCATCGTCCTCTTTGTCTGTGTGGCGGTGTATCTCAACTGGTCCTATGAGAAGGAGAGCGCCGATGTGGGCAAGACCCTGGGCCAGGCGGCCCTGGTGGACGGAAAGACCAACGATCCCCTGCTGCCCGCTGTGACCACCGAGCCGGAGGAGTCCCCGACGGAGAGCGCCCCGGCCACGGCCTCCACCGGCTACTTCGCCTCTGCCCGGCTCAACCGCCAGCAGGCCCGGGACAGCGCCCTGGGGATGCTCCAGGAGACCTTGGGCAGCGATGCCGCCGAGGAGACCGCCAAGCTGGACGCCGGGACGGCCATTGAGACCCTGGCCTCCACCACCGTCTCCGAGGCCCAGATCGAGAATCTGGTGGTGGCCAAGGGCTACGCCGACTGTGTGGCCTTCATCAGCGACGGGGGCGTCTCTGTGGTGGTCTCCGCCACCGAAGAGGGCCTCCAGGATGCCGACGTGGCCCGCATCGTAGAGATCGTCACCGGGGAGACCGGGGTGCCCGCCAGCCAGATCACCATTATTGAGGCCCAAGGGTAAAAAAGTGTTTGTGTTTTCCTTTTTTTGTGGTACAATAGTATAAGCAAAAAATCAAAGTGCCCCTGGGGCACGGTGACCGACGATATAAAAATAAGCGCCACAGGAAAGGAAGCGTGAAGTATGGCGGATGGTAAGGAATATGTCTCCTGCCCTGACGAGCTGGGCAGCATCCATATCTCGGAGGACGTGCTGGCGGTGACCGCCGCGGCCGCCGCCCTGGAGGTGGAGGGCGTGGGAAGTCTGGCCGCCAATCTGGGCAGCGACCTGGCGGAGCTCTTCAGCGGCCGGAAGAATTTAAGCAAGGGTGTTCGGGTGACCGTGGCCGAGACCGGGGTCACCGTGGACATCTCCGTGCTGGTGAAGTACGGCTCCACCGTTCAGGAGGTGGCCCGCGCCGCCCAGGATGCGGTGGCAGCCGCTATCGAGAACGCCACCAGCTTTAAGGTCGCCGAGGTGAACGTCCACGTGGCGGGGGTCACCTTCGACCACCTGCGTAAGCCCAAGCAGGCGTGAAGCAAATAAAACCCGGAGCTTTGCTCCGGGTTTTTTCTTGTATAAACCCCATTTTGGGGGTTTATTTTTTGCATATTATGATGTATACTATGGATACACAAATTTGCCCTTTTGGGAGGGATCCCCATGACAAGAAGTGCCGCCCGTGAGATCGCCGTTCACTTTGTGTTCGAGCTGGGCTTTTCCGATATGACCGCCGAAGAGCTGCTTGCCGCCGCTCTGACCAGGCCCGCCTTTGAGCTGCTGGGCCAGGAGGAGCCGCTGTACGCCGAGTTCCCCAACGTGGAGCAGAAGGCTTACATAGGGGAGCTGACCCAGGGGGTCTACGACCGCGGCGGGGAGCTGGACGAGTATATCTCCAAGTACGCCATCGGCTGGAACTTTTCCCGCATTCCCCGGGTGGTGGTGGCCATCCTCCGGGTGTGTATGTACGAGATCCTCTATATGCAGGATGTGCCCAACGCCGCCGCCATCAACGAGGCGGTGGAGCTGACCAAGCGCTATGAGGAGCCGGAGCTGGCCGCCTTTGTCAACGGCATCCTGGGCTCCTTCGTCCGGGAGCGGGAAGGGACGACGGAAGAATGACCACTCTGGGCCTGGACACCAGCAACTATACCACCTCGGCGGCCCTCTTCGACGGTCAGGCCGGACACAACGCCGGTAAGCTGTTGGAGGTGAGCGCCGGGGGCTTGGGCCTTCGCCAGTCGGAGGCCCTTTTCCAGCATATAAAGGCCCTGCCGGAGCGGATGGAAGAGCTCCGCCAGCAGGGAGAGCTGAAAGAGGTGGCCGCCGTGGCCGCCTCTACCCGCCCCCGGGCGGTGGAGGGCTCCTATATGCCCTGCTTTTTGGCGGGGGAGAGCCTGGGCCGTTCCCTGGCCGCCGTGCTGGATGTGCCTTTCTTTTCCGTCTCCCACCAGCAGGGCCACCTGGCCGCCGCCGCCTGGTCGGCGGGGAAAATGGAGCTTTTGGATGCCCCCTTCCTGGCCTGGCACCTCTCCGGCGGCACCACGGAGCTGCTCTATGTGGAGCCAGAGGGGCGCAACGTGAAGGCAGAGCGCATCGGCGGCACCACCGATATCTCCGCCGGACAGCTCATTGACCGCACCGGGGTGCTGCTGGGACTGCAGTTTCCGGCGGGAAAGGCGCTGGACGAGCTTGCCAAGACCTGTACAGACCGGCTCAAGCCCTTCCCGGTGAAGGTGAACGATTTGGAGTTCTCCCTGTCCGGCATGGAGAACAAGGTGAAGGAATTGTGGGACAAGGGGGAGGCCCGGGAGCGAGTGGCCGCCTTTGCACTGGACACCGTGGCCCAAGTGGTGCGGCAGACCACAGTGGAGGCCCAGAACCGCTATCCCGGGCTGCCGGTGCTGTGTTCCGGGGGCGTGGCCTCCAATTCCCGCCTGCGGTATGTGCTGACAGAATTTTGCCAGGCTCTCTTTGCCGAGCCCCAATATTCTACTGACAACGCCATGGGGGTGGCCATCCTGGCCCACCGCCTGCTTTGATTTAATAAAGAGAGGAGGCCCCGCTGTGCAATATCCCGTCTATTCGGTCTCCCAGGTCAACAACCACATCAAGGGCCTTCTGGATTCCGATGCCGCCCTCTCCGGCCTTTTTATCCGGGGAGAGGTGTCCAACTATAAGCTCTATCCCTCGGGCCACCACTACTTTTCCCTGAAGGATGAGACCGGGGCCCTCTCCTGCGTCATGTTCCGGCGGGAGGCGGCCACCCTGCGTTTCCGCCCCCAGAACGGCATGAAGGTCATCGCCTTTGGCTATGTGACGGTCTACCCCAGGGACGGCAAGTACCAGCTCTATGTCTCCAACCTGGCCGCCGACGGGGTAGGCGACCTCCACGCCGCCTTTGAGGAGCTGAAGGCCAGACTGGCGGCCCAGGGCCTTTTTGACGAGGAGCACAAAAAGCCCATCCCCCGGTTCCCCAAGCGCATCGCCCTGGTGACCTCCCCCGCGGGGGCGGCGGTGCGGGATATGCTCCGCATCCTGGGAGCCCGGTGGCCTATGGCCGAGATTTTTGTGGTGCCCTGCCGGGTGCAGGGGGCGGAGGCCCCCGGTGAGATCGCCGGTGCCATCTCCTGGGTCAATGCCAGGGGCCTGGCCGACCTTATCATCACCGGCCGGGGCGGCGGCTCCATGGAGGACTTGTGGTGCTTCAACGATGAGCGGGTGGCAAGGGCCATCTACGCCTCCGGGATCCCCGTCATTTCCGCCGTGGGCCATGAGCCCGACGTGACCATCGCCGACTATGTGGCCGACCTTCGGGCGGCCACCCCCTCCAACGCCGCCGAGCTGGCGGTACCCGACCAGAACGAGCAGTATGCCCTTCTGGCCCAGCTGGAGCGGCGGATGGCCAAGGCCATGGAGGGCCGCCTCACCCAGGCCAGGGCCGCCCTGGAGCGGGCGGGGAAGAGCCGGATGCTCCGGGATCCCATGTCCTGGGTGGACGACCGCCGCCAGCTCCTGGATCGCCAACGGGACAGGCTGGGCCACGGCCTGACCCTCTCCATGGCCCGGGACAGGGAGCGGTTCGGGCGGCTGGCTGCCTCCTTGGACGCCCTCAGCCCCCTGAAGGTGCTGGGCCGTGGCTATTCCATCGCCAAGGGCCCCAAGGGTCTTGTAAAATCGGTAAAGGATGTGGGGCCGGGAGAGGAGCTGCGGCTCCGGGTCTCCGACGGCGACATCCTCTGTGAAGTGAAGGACTGAACCCTCATCCCTGAGAGAAAGGAATGACCGAAATGCCCGCGAAAAAGCTGGATTTTGAACAGGCCATGGCCCGATTGGAGGAGATCGTCACCCTTTTGGAGCGGGGGGATGCCCCCCTGGAGAAGGCCCTTTCCCTCTTCGAGGAGGGGGCAGGGCTGATGAAGCAGTGCTCCGCCGCTCTGGACAAGGCGGAGCAGCAGGTCTCCAAGCTCCTGGCCGGCCCGGACGGGGCGGTGACCAAAGTCCCCATGGAGGAGATGGAGCAATGACCTATCAGGAGCAGTACGACCGCTGCAGGGATATGGTGGAGGAGCGCCTTGCCCAGTATTTTACCGGCAAGGGGCTGGAGGAGGTCATGCGCTACAGCCTCCTGGCCGGCGGCAAGCGTGTCCGCCCCGTCCTCACCCTGGCCTTCTGCGAGGCCGCCGGGGGGCAGGCGCAGATAGCGCTGGACTTCGCCTGTGCCGTGGAGATGCTCCACACCTACTCCCTCATCCACGACGACCTACCCTGCATGGACAACGACGACCTGCGCCGTGGTAAGCCCACCTGCCACAAGGTCTACGGCGAGACGGCGGCGGTGCTGGCCGGGGACGCCCTTCAGGCGGCGGCCTTCAACACCTTGCTGCGGAGCAAGGGCTTTTCCCGGCCCGATACCCCCATGATCGCCGGACAGATCTTGGCCGAGGGTGCCGGGCCGGAGGGGATGTGCCTGGGGCAATACTGGGACACCATCGGGAAGGACGGCCCCGATGACATTGAAAAACTGGCCGACATTGACGACCGCAAGACCGGAGACCTGCTCCGGGCGGCCTGTGGTATGGGGGTCGTCGCCGCCATTGGCAGTGGGGCAAAGGTGGATCCCGCGTGTATCAAGGTAGCCATGGACTATGCCGGATACCTGGGCTTGGCCTTCCAGATCCAGGACGATCTTTTGGACGTGATCTCCACCGCCGAGGTGCTGGGCAAGCCCATTGGCTCCGATGTGGAGCAGGGCAAGACCACCTACGTGACCCTGGCGGGGGTGGAGCAGTGCCGGGCGGCGGTGGAGCGCTATACCGCCGCCGCCAAGGAGGTTCTGGAACAGGCCGCCTGGCTTGGCGGGACGCAGTTCCTCCGGGAGCTGGCGGACGAGCTGGGAAGGAGGGAGCGGTGAAGCTATGCCAAATGCAGTGAACTTTCTGACCGGGAACCTGATTTTGAACCTCTCCATCCTGGCTTGGGCCACAGCCCAGGTCTTGAAATTTTTTGTGAATCTGGCCACCAGCGGGGAGCGGGACTGGCGCTATCTGCTCACAGGTGGAGGAATGCCCAGCAGTCACTCCGCTACCGTGTGTGCCTGCGCCTCCTCGGTGTGTTATCTTTACGGCTATACCTCGCCCCTCTTTTCCATTGCCGCCATCCTGGCCATCGTGGTGATGTACGATGCCTTCAACGTCCGCCAGGAGACGGGCAAACAGGCCCGCATCCTCAACTACATGATGGAGCACTGGAACCAGATGAAGCCGGAGGAGCTTTTCGACCGTGCCCTGAAGGAACTGGTGGGCCATACCCCCCTCCAGGTCTTTATGGGCGCCCTGCTGGGCGTCGCCATGGGCTGGGGCGGCGCCTGGTTCTTTACACATTGATCATTTGAACCTACCACGAAAGAAGGCAAGGGCCTTGCTGGATATCCCCAACAACCTGCATCTCATCACCGACGCGGAGGCTGTCAGCCTCTGCGCTGCGCTGCGTCAGCGGCTGGTGGAGGTGGTCTCCCGGTCCGGGGGCCATCTGGCTTCCAACCTGGGGGCGGTGGAGCTCACCGTAGCCCTCCACCGGGTCTTCGCCCCGGAGCGGGATCGCATCGTCTTTGACGTGGGCCACCAGTGTTACTGCCACAAAATGCTCACCGGCCGGGACAGCCTCATGGAGACCCTGCGCTCCTTTGGCGGGGTCAGCGGCTTCCCCAAGCCGGGGGAGAGCGTCTGCGACGCTTTTACTGTGGGCCACGCCTCCACCGCTGTGTCCGCGGCGGTGGGCATGGCCCGGGCTCGCACCCTCCAGAAGAAGGACTACCACGTGGTGGCCCTCCTGGGGGATGGCGCCCTCACAGGGGGCCTTGCCTACGAGGGGCTCTCCGATGCCGGGAACAGTGGGGAGCCCCTGCTGGTCATCCTCAATGACAACGGCATGTCCATCACCCGGAGCGTGGGGGGCGTGGCGGAGCACCTGGCCCGCCAGCGGCTGAAGCCCCAGTATCTGAGCTTCAAGAAGGGCTACCGAAAGGTGATGGGGGCCTTCTCCCTGGGCCGTCATGTCTATAAAGTGACCCATAAGATCAAGACCGCCGTGAAGGAGACCCTTTTGCCCTGCTCCCTCTTTGAGGATATGGGTTTTACCTACCTGGGGCCGGTGGACGGCCACGATGTGAAGGGCCTGACCCGGCTTTTGAAGTATGCCAAAGATTTGGAGGGGCCTGTCCTCCTCCATGTGCGTACCGTGAAGGGCAAGGGCTACGGCCCCGCCGAGGCGGAGCCTGACCGCTTCCACGGCATCGGCCCCTTTGACCCGGTCACCGGCCGGGGGCTGTCCCAGCGGAAGCGCTGCTTCTCCGATGCCTTTGGGGAGAGCCTGTGCGCGCTGGCGGAGAAGGACGGGCGCATCTGTGCCGTCACCGCCGCCATGCAGCCGGGCACCGGCCTGGACGGCTTTGCCCAGCGCTTTCCGGAGCGGTTTTTTGACGTGGGCATCGCCGAGGGCCACGCCGTCACCATGTGTGCCGGTATGGCCAAGCAGGGGATGATCCCCGTGTTCGCCGTCTATTCCACCTTCCTCCAGCGCGCCTACGATATGCTTCTCCACGACGTGGCCCTGCAAAACCTCCATGTGGTATTCTGCGTGGATCGTGCCGGCGTGGTGGGAGAGGACGGAGAGACCCACCACGGCGTTTTCGACGTGGGCTTTTTGGATATGATCCCCGGCATGACGGTATTGGCTCCCGCAAACTATGCTGAACTCCATTCCATGCTGGAGTATGCTGTCCATGAGGTGAAAGGCCCGGTGGCGCTCCGCTACCCCCGTGGGGGTGAGGGAGACTATGGGGAACCCTGGGATGGACAGAGCGTCACCGTCCTCCGCCCCGGCAGGGACGTGACCCTGGCGGGCTACGGCACCCAGGTAGACGCCCTTTTGGCGGCGGCAGAGCTGCTGGAGAAGGATAACATCTCTGCCGAAGTCGTAAAGCTAAATATTATTACACCCCTTCCCAAAGGGCTTCTGTTTGACTCTATAGAAAAAACCGGGAACCTCTGGTTTTACGAGGAGTGCATGGAGTTTAACTGCGTGGGCCGCCGGGTGGCTGCCGACCTGGCTCTGGCGGGAATATCGACAAGGTATATCGCCTTGCGGAATCTGGGGGACAAAGTCCCGCCCCAGGGAACGGCGAAAGAACTGCGCTGGATGAATAACCTGGATGCCGGGAGCATTGCCCGGCAGGTCAAGGAGGTGACCGACCTTGAAAAAGCGGCTGGACGTACTTCTGGTTGAGAAGGGTCTCATCGAGACCCGGCAGAAGGCCCAGGCCCTCATCATGGCGGGCCAGGTCTATGTGAAGGGCCAGAAGGTGGACAAGGCCGGTGCCCCCACCGACCCGGAGGCCCCTGTTGAGATCCGTGGGGGTGGGCTCAAGTATGTGAGCCGGGGGGGCTACAAACTGGAAAAGGCCATGGAGACCTGGCCCATCACCCTGGAAAATAAAGTCTGCGCCGACATCGGTGCCTCCACCGGGGGCTTTACCGACTGTATGCTCCAAAATGGGGCGGGGAAGGTCTACGCTGTGGACGTGGGCTATGGGCAGTTCGCCTGGAAGCTCCGGCAGGATCCCCGGGTGGTCTGCCTGGAGCGCACCAACGCCCGGTACCTTACCCATACGGAAATTCCAGACGAGCTGGACTTTGCCAGCATCGACGTGTCCTTTATCTCCCTGAACCTGATCCTGCCGCCCCTCCGGGGCCTTATGGGGCCGGGGAGCCAGGTGGTGAGCCTCATCAAGCCCCAGTTTGAGGCGGGAAAGGACAAGGTGGGCAAAAAGGGCGTTGTCCGGGACAAAAAAGTCCATTTAGAGGTCTTGGAGCATTTCCTTGACCACGCTGCCTCCGCCGGTTTCACCGTCCGGGGGGTGACCTGGTCTCCCATCCGGGGCCCGGAGGGGAACATCGAATATCTGGGTTGGCTCTCCGTAGAGGAAGGGGAGCTTTGGCAGGGAGACCTTGCCCAGCTGGTGGAGGACTCCCACACCCAACTGTCGGAGCGGGAAGGGGAGGAGACGCAATGAAAGTGGTATTGAGCCCCAACCCCTACCGGGACAAGGGCCTGAAGGCGGTGCAGACCGCCCAGCGGGTGCTGAACCAGGCCGGGGCGGAGACCTGCCTGGCCCTCCCATTTGAGCTGGAGCGGGGCAGCGTGGAGGTGCCCGGCCACCTGCAGTTCCTTCCCATGGAGGAGGCCTTCCGGGGTGCGGATGTGCTGGTCTGCTTCGGCGGCGACGGCACCATCCTCCATGCCGCCAAGGACGCCCAGGCCCACGGGATGCCCGTGCTGGGCGTGAACCTGGGCAGCGTGGGCTTCATGGCGGAGCTGGAGGTCTCGGAGCTGAACCTTCTGTCCCGGCTCCCCGAAGGGAAGTACCAGATGGAGGAGCGGATGATGCTGGATGTGGCGGTGCGCCGGGAGGGACGGGTCATTTTCCGGGATACCGCCCTCAATGACGCCGTCATCACCAAGGGGGCCGTGGCCCGGATCATCGACCTGGATGTGCGCTCCGACGGCACCCTGGTGGGACGCTTCTCCGGGGACGGGGTGGTGGTCTCCACTCCCACCGGCTCCACCGCCTACTCCATGTCTGCCGGCGGGCCCATCGTAGAGCCCACGGCGGAGAATATCATGGTGACCCCCATCTGCCCCCACGCCCTTCACGCCCGCTCCTATGTGCTGGATCGGAACCGGCAGGTGGCGGTGAAGATGGGCAAGCTCTCCCGCAAGACGGCCTATCTGTCGGTGGACGGGGGCAAAGCCTTCCGGCTGGGAGGCAGCGACCAGGTGGAGCTGCGCCGCTCCAACGCAAAAGCGAAGCTGATCCGGCTGACAAACCGGAGCTTTTATAACGTTTTGAATCAAAAATTGGGGAGGACATGACCCGTGAAAAGCAAACGCCAGCAGGAGATACTCGACATCATTGCCGCCGAGGAGATCGAGACCCAGGAGCAGCTTCTGGAGGCCCTGAAGGCCCGGGGTATCACCACCACCCAGGCCACCATCTCCCGGGACATCAAACAGCTCCATCTGGTCAAGGAGCTCACCACGGGGGGTGTCTACAAGTACGCCGCCTCCCGGCACCACCACGCCCTGAACTTTGCCGGGCGGCTGCGCACTATCTTCCAGGAGGGAGTCACCATCGACACCGCACAGAACATCGTGGTGCTCAAGACCATGCCCGGCATGGCCAACGCCGTGGCGGCGGCCCTGGACGGCATGGACATCCCCGCCCTGGTGGGCTCTCTGGCGGGGGACGATACCGTTATCCTCATCATGCGCACCAATGAGGACGCCGAGGAATTCCGGGGCGAGATGCGCCAGATGCTCAGCTGAACAAGTTCCCATGATTTGAAGGAGCGTGAACGGTATGCTCTCTATCCTCCACATCGAAAATATCGCCGTCATTGAGTCGGCGGACATCGCCTTCGGCCCCGGCTTCAACGCCCTCACCGGCGAGACCGGCGCGGGCAAGTCCATCGTAGTGGACGCCATGAGCGCCGTCACCGGGGAGCGCACCAGCCGGGAGCTCATCCGCACCGGGGCCAAGTCCGCCCTGGTCAGCGGCACCTTCACCGGCGTGAAGCCCCTCTACTGGCTGGTGGAGAACGGCCTGGGCCCCGACGAGAATGGGGAACTGCTCCTCCAGCGGGAGATACTGCCCGACGGCAAGAACCTCTGCCGGGTCAACGGCCGGCCGGTGACGGTGGCCCAGCTCAAGACCCTGGGCCACCAGCTCCTCAATATCCACGGACAGCACGACGGTCAGCAGCTCTTGGACGAGAGCTGCCATTTGGGCTATTTAGACCGCTTCGGGGCTCTGGAGGGAACGCTGGCCATCTATCAGGAGGCCTATGAAGAATTGACGGCCCTGGATAAAAAGATCGCCGAGCTCCAGATGGACGAGGGGGAGAAGGCCAGACGGGTGGACACCCTCCAGTTCCAGATCAATGAGCTGGAGCGGGCGGGCCTGACCCCCGGCGAGGAGGAGGCCCTGGACGAGCGGCGGGACATCCTCCGCAACGCCGCCGACCTCAGTCAGGCCGCCCAGGGTGCCCACTTCGCCCTCTCCGGGGATGAGTACAGTGCCGGGGCGGTGGCCCTTCTCATGGAGGCGGAGGCGGCCCTGGAACGCATCGGCGGCGTCAGTGCCGAGCTGGACGAACTGCGGGCGCGGCTCACCGACTGCCGCTGTCAGGCCCAGGACGTGGCGGACAGCGCCCGGGATCTGTCCGGGAGCTTCGACTTTGAGCCGGGGGAGCTGGATCAGCTGGAGGGACGGCTGGATCTCCTCTACCGGCTGAAAAAGAAATACGGCGGCAGCGTGGAGGAGATGCTGGACTATCTGGAGCGCTGTCAGAAGGAACTGGACGAGATCCAGTTTGCCGACGACGCCCTGCTTCGGCTGGAGCAGGCCAGAGCCAAGGCCCTCTCCGACGCTCAAAAGAAGGCCGAAGCCCTGTCCCAGGCCCGGACAAAGGCGGGGAAGGCCCTGGAGGAGCGTATCCAGAAGGAACTGGCCCAGCTGGATATGCCCAAAGTCCGCTTCCGGGTGGATATCGCCCCGGTGGAGAGCGGCGAGGGCCTCAACGCCGACGGCATGGACGTGGTGCGCTTCCTCATGTCCGCCAATGTGGGTGAGGACTTGAAGCCCATCCAGAAAATTGCCTCCGGCGGCGAGCTGGCCCGCATCATGCTGTGCCTCAAGAACGTGCTGGCGGAGAACGACGACGTGGGCACCCTGGTCTTTGACGAGGTGGACACCGGCGTCTCCGGCCGGGCGGCCCAGAAGGTGGCGGAGAAGCTGGCCCAGGTGGCCCGCCGCAAGCAGGTGCTCTGCGTCACCCACCTTCCCCAGCTGGCCGCCATGGCCGACGTCCACTTCTCAGTGGAGAAGGGGGAGCGGGGGGGCCGCACCTATACGGCGGTGGAGGAGCTCTCCACCCAGCGCCGGCGGGAGGAGCTGGCCCGGCTCACCTCCGGCGACCATATCACCCAGGCGGCCCTGGACAGCGCCGGAGAGCTGCTCTCTGGGGCAGAAGGGTACAAGAAAGGGCTGTAAAACGCATACACTGACAGGAAGGAGGGGACGCCATGACATTGTTGGACGGCTTGGAAAAGGAACTGCGAAAGGTATGCCCCGGTTTGGAACTGCGGAAGAATGAGCCCATGAGCAGGCACACCACTTTCCGGGTGGGCGGCCCCGCCGCCCTGATGGCCCTGCCCAGGGGGGAGGAGGCCAAGGCGGTGATGGAGGCCGCCTTCCGCTGCAATGTGACACCTTTCTTTTTGGGCAACGGCTCCAACCTGCTGGTGTCCGACCAGGGCTATGACGGCTTTGTGGTAAAGCTCTCCGGGACATACGGGGAAGGGGAAGTATATGACAACGAACTGATGGTGGGGGGCGCCATGCTCCTCTCCCGGGCGGCCAATCTGGCCCTGGAGCACGGGCTTACCGGCCTGGAGTGGGCGGCTGGGATCCCCGGCACCGTGGGGGGAGCTGTCACCATGAACGCCGGAGCTTACGGCGGAGAGATAGCCCAAGTCCTCCACCAGGTAAACGCTCTGGACTACGATAGCCGGTTGACGGTGGTTCAGAATAAAGAATGTGATTTTTCCTACCGCCACAGTGCCTTTTCTGACGGACGGCGGCTGATTTTAGAAGCCCTCTTCCTCCTGACCCCCGGTGACCCCGCCGCCATCAAGGAGCGGATGGAGGGCCTTGCCGCCCAACGGAAGGCCAAGCAGCCCCTGGAGTATCCTTCGGCGGGCTCCACCTTCAAGCGGCCCCCGCCCCAAAGCGACGGCACGGCCGTCTACGCCGCCGCTCTCATCGACCAGTGCGGTCTGAAGGGCCTGACGGTGGGGGGCGCCCAAGTGTCGGAGAAGCACGCCGGATTCATCATCAACAAGGGCGGAGCCACCTGCCGGGACATTTTGGAGCTTATGGAGGAAGTGAAGCGCCGGGTGCTGGAGGAGACCGGCATGGCGCTGGAGCCGGAAGTCAAAACTTTGGGAGTGTGAGGGTATGGAATTTATCGTGATCTCCGGCCTGTCCGGGGCGGGGAAGAGCCAGGTGGCCTCCATCATGGAGGATATCGGTTATTTCGTGGTGGACAATATGCCCGCCCCGCTGATCCCCAAATTTGCCGAGCTGTGCATGGCGGGCCAGTCGGAATATGACCGGGTGGCCATTGTCAGCGACATCCGGGGCGGCCAGACCTTCGACGGCCTCTTTGCCGCCCTGGAGGATCTGACCGCCATGGGCTGCGACCACAAGATCCTCTTTGTGGAGGCGGGGCCGGAGGTCATCATCAAGCGGTACAAGGAGACCAGAAGGCTCCACCCCCTGGCCCAGAACGGCCGCTCCCTGGACGAGGCAGTGCACCGGGAGAAGACCATCCTGGAGCCGGTGCGGGCCAGGGCGGAGTACATCATCGACACCACCGTACTCTCCACCGCCAAGCTCCGGGGGGAGATCCTGCGGCTCTTCGCCTCCGGGGGGCCCCAGCGGGCCATGAACGTCAGCGTCATCTCCTTCGGCTTCAAGTACGGCATCCCCATCGAGGCCGACCTGGTCTTTGACGTGCGCTTCCTGCCCAATCCCTTCTATGTGGCCGAGCTGCGGCACCAGACCGGGCTGGACGCCCCGGTCTATGACTTTGTCTTCGGCTATCAGCAGACCCGGGACTTTATGACCCACCTGGAAAACCTCATCGCATTCCTGCTTCCCCAATTCGTGGAGGAGGGGAAGTCCGCCCTGGTCATCGGGGTGGGCTGCACCGGGGGCCAGCACAGGTCGGTGGCCATCACCAAGGCCCTGGCGGACTTTATCCGCCGGAAGGGCTATGACGCCAGTGAAAACCACCGCGACATGACGAGGGCACGATGATGGAGGGAACATATGAGCGCCGCTGGGCCCAGGGGCCCCGCATCGTGGCCATCGGCGGCGGACACGGCCTTTCCACTCTTCTGCGGGGACTGAAAACCTACACCCGTAACCTCACCGCCATCGTCACCGTGGCCGACGACGGCGGCGGCTCCGGGGTATTGCGGACTGACCTGGGGATGCCCCCGCCGGGAGACATCCGCAACTGCATGGAGGCCCTGGCCAACACCGAGCCGGTCATGGGCCAGCTGCTGGCCTATCGCTTCCCGGAGGGATCGGGGCGGCTCACCGGCCAGTCCTTCGGCAACCTGATCCTGGCGGCCCTCAACGGGATCACCGGCTCTTTTGAGGAGGCGGTGAGCGAGATGAGCCACGTTCTCGCCATTTCGGGGCGTATCCTGCCCGTTACCAGCGCCGATGTGAAGCTGGAGGCCACCTTTGAAAACGGAGCCGCCATCCTGGGGGAGAGCAAGATCGCCGACTTTAAGAAGGCCCAGGACTGTCGGATCCGAAAAGTCCGCCTCATTCCCGCCCAGCCTGCCCCGGTGGCCGCCGCCATCCAGGCTCTCCGGGAGGCCGACCTGATCCTGCTGGGGCCGGGGAGCCTCTATACCAGCGTCATCCCCAACCTGCTGGTGGATGGGGTGGTTCGGGCCATCTGTGAGAGCGACGCCCTGCGGGTCTATATCGGCAACATTATGACCCAGGACGGAGAGACCGAGGGCATGACCCTCTCCGACCACGTCAGTGCCCTGCTGGGCCATGCCGAGCCGGGACTGATTGACCTGTGCCTCGCCAACTGCTCTCCCGTCTCCGAGGAACTGCTGGAACGGTACCAGGAGGAGGGGGCGGAGCCCATCCGGGTGGACAGGGAAAAGACCGAATCCCTTGGGGTGGAGGTGGTGGAGCGGCCCATGCTCTCCACCGGCACCCGCTACGCCCGGCACTCTCCCGACCGGCTCAGCCAAGTGGTGATGGAGCTTTACCGGGAGCGCGCTGAAACCAAGATATTCTGAACGAGAGAGGAGGAGCCAATATGTCCTTTTCCGGCGACGCCAAGGCGGAGCTGTGCCGGGTGCCCCTGACCCGGAAATGCTGCGCCCAGGCAGAGTGCTACGGCATCCTCCTCTATGCCAACCGCTTCGACGAGGGACAGGTGAAGATCGTCACCGAGTCGGAGCACCTGGCCGCCCGCCTGCCCCAGCTTTTTAAGAAGGCCTTTCGGGTTGGCTTTGACAAGCTCCCGGAGGAGGGAGCGGGGAAGCGGGTTTTCTCCCTGACGGCGGCGGACAAGCTCTCCGCCATCTTTGCCGTTTTCGGCTATGACCCCGGCTCCGCAGTGGCCCACCACATCAACTTCGCCGTGCTGGAGGAGCCCCACTGCCGCACCGCCTTTTTCCGGGGCGCCTTCCTGGCAGGCGGTTCCGTCACCGACCCCAGCAAGGGTTATCATCTGGAGCTGGCCACCTCCCACCTGTCGGTGGCCCGGGAGCTTCAAACCCTTCTGCGGGAGGCGGGCTTCGAGCCCAAATCCGCCCGGCGGGGGGGCAACCACATGGCTTATTTCAAGCGCAGTGAGGACATCGCCGACTTTCTGGGTGCCATCGGCGCCCCCCTGGCGGCCATGGAACTGATGAACGCCAAGGCGGAGAAGGATCTCCGTGGGGGCGTGAACCGGCGGGTGAACTGTGACGCCGCCAACCTTGATAAGGCGGTGGACGCCGCCCAGGAGCAGCTCTCGGTCATCCACCGGCTGGGGGAGCGGATGGATCTAAACGACCTGCCCCCCAAGCTCTGCGAGGTGGCAAAGCTGCGGCTGGAGCACCCCGACATGACCCTGACGGAGCTTGGAATGTTATGTCAACCGCCCATTACAAAATCCACCCTCAACTACCGCCTGCGGAAGCTGGCGGCCCTGGCGGGGGAGGAATAGAAAAAAGGAGGGCTGACCCATGTCCTTTGTCCACTTACACAACCATACAGAATACTCCCTGCTGGACGGCTGCTGCCGCATCCCGGCGCTGGTAAAGCGGGTGAAGGAGCTGGGCCAGACCGCCGTGGCCATCACCGACCACGGCAATATGTACGGTGTCATCGACTTCTACCGGGCCTGTAAGGCGGAGGGCATCCACCCCGTCATCGGCTGTGAGGTCTATGTGGCCCCCCGCACCCGGTTTGACCGCGTCCACGAGCTGGACAGCCAGGCCCGCCACCTTATCCTTCTGTGCAAGAACGAGGTGGGCTACCGCAACCTCTCCCACATGGTGAGCCAGTCCTATACCGAGGGCTTCTACATCAAGCCCCGCATCGACCTGGAGCTTCTCCGCACAAGGGCGGAGGGGCTCATCTGTCTGTCCGCCTGCCTGGCTGGGGAGCTGCCCCGGCGCATCCGCAATGGGGACTACGAGGGGGCCAAGGCCCACGCCATGGAGATGGACGCCCTCTTCGGACGGGGAAGCTACTACCTGGAGCTCCAGGATCACGGCCTGGAGGCCGACCCCGCCGTCATTGCCGGGCTGGTGCGCATCCACGAGGAGACGGGTATCCCTCTGGTCTGTACCAACGACGCCCACTACATCGAGAAAAAGGACGCCCGCACCCAGGACATCCTCATGTGTATCCAGACGGGGAAGACCGAGGACGACCCCAACCGGATGCGCTTCGAGCGGGAGGAGATGTACGTCAAGAGCACCGAGGAGATGGAGGAACTCTTCGGCAAGTACCCCGGAGCTCTGGAAAACACCCAGAAAATTGCCGACATGTGCCAGGTGGAGTTCGAGTTCGGCAAGTACCACCTGCCGGAATTCCACCTGCCCGAGGGGGAGACTGACCCGGACGCCTATTTTGAAAAGCTGTGCCGGGAGGGCTTTGAGCGCCGTTACCCCGAAAAGCCCCAGGAGTATGAAAAGCAGCTGGAGTACGAGATGGGAGTCATCCGCCAGATGGGCTTTGTGGACTACTTCCTCATCGTCTCCGACTTCATCGGCTATGCCAAGAAAAACGGCATCCCCGTGGGCCCCGGCCGCGGCTCCGCCGCCGGCAGCATTGTGGCCTACTGCATGGCCATCACCGAGATCGACCCCATCAAGTACGGCCTCTTTTTCGAACGGTTTTTGAACCCGGAGCGGGTGACCATGCCCGATATTGACGTGGACTTCTGCCCCCGGCGGAGAGAAGAAGTCATCGACTACGTCCGGGGCAAATACGGCGCCGACCACGTAGCCCAGATCGTCACCTTCGGCACCATGGCGGCCCGTGGGGCCATCCGGGACGTGGGCCGGGTGCTGAATATGTCCTACGACCAGGTGGATCAGGTGGCCAAGCAGGTGCCCGCCGGGCCGGGTGCCCTCCACATCACCCTGGCCGACGCTCTGAAGCTCTCCAAGCCCCTGCGGGATATGTACGAGGAGGATGAGCAGGTCAAGCTCCTCATCGATACCGCCCAGGCCATCGAGGGCATGCCCCGCCACGCCTCTACCCACGCCGCCGGCGTGGTCATCACCCGCCTGCCGGTGGAGGACTACGTGCCCCTGGCCAAGAACGACGAGTCGGTGGTCACCCAGTTCACCATGGTGACCCTGGAGGAGCTGGGCCTTCTCAAAATGGACTTCCTGGGCCTTCGCAACCTGACAGTGCTGGACGACACAGTGAAGCAGGTGCAGAAGGAGCGGCCCGGTTTCACCCTGGACGATATCCCCGATAACGACCCCGAGGTGCTGAAAATGCTCTCCGAGGGCCGCACCTCCGGCGTGTTCCAGATGGAGTCGGCGGGCATGACCGGCGTGTGCGTGGGCCTCAAGCCCAAGGACTTGGAGGATATCTGCGCCATCATCGCCCTCTACCGCCCCGGCCCCATGGACTCCATCCCCCGGTTCGTGGCCTGCAAGCACGACGCCAAGCTGGTCAAGTACAAGCACCCCATGCTGGAGCCCATCCTGCGCAGCACCTACGGCTGTATCGTCTATCAGGAGCAGGTCATCGAGATCTTCCGCAAGCTGGCGGGCTACTCCCTGGGCCAGGCCGACATGGTCCGCCGGGCCATGAGCAAGAAGAAGGCCAAGGACGTGGAGCGGGAGCGGGGCGCCTTTCTCCACGGCGACCCGGCGCGGAACATCGTGGGCTGTGTGGCCAACGGCATCTCCGAGGAGGTGGCCCAGTCCATCTACGATGAAATATACGACTTCGCCAACTACGCCTTCAACAAGGCCCACTCCCTGGCCTACGCCGTGGTGGCCTACCAGACCGCCTGGTTCAAGTGCCATTACACCAAGGAATATATGGCCGCCCTCCTCACCTCTGTGCTGGACTCCAGCGAGAAGGTGGCCGAGTATATCGCCGAGTGCAAAAACTGCGGCATTGCCCTCCTGCCCCCCGACGTGAACCAGTCGGAGACCGACTTCACCGCCGTGGACAGCGGTATCCGCTTCGGCTTGGCGGCAGTGAAGGGGGTGGGCCGGGGCTTCACCCAGCAGCTCATCGCCGAGCGGCGTGAGCGGGGGGACTTCACCTCCTTCGCCGATTTCTGCTCCCGGATGTTCGGTCAGGACTGCAACAAGCGGGTGGTGGAGAGCCTCATCAAGTGCGGTGCTTTCGACAGCATGGGGGTGAGGCGCTCCCAGCTACTGGCGGTGGGGGAGAAGACCCTGGATGTCATTGCCAAGAGCCGCAAGAACACCATTGAGGGACAGTATGACCTCTTTGGCGGCGAGGACGGCACCGCCGCTCCCCCGGAAATTCCCCTGCCCAATTTGCCGGAGTTCTCCCGGCAGGAGCTCATGCGCATGGAGAAGGAGACCACCGGCCTCTACCTCACCGGCCACCCCATGGACGACTACCGGGAGGAGGTCAAGAAGTACCGGGCCGCCCCTATGGGGGCCATTCTGGCGGACTTTGACCGGGAGGAGGGGCCCCAGACCTATGCCGACGGCCAGCGGGTCACCCTGGCGGGTGTGGTGGCCACGGCCAAGACCAAGACCACCAAAAATAACACCCTTATGGCCTATGTGGGCCTGGAGGACGACACCGGGGCCATGGAGCTGCTGGTGTTCTCCCGCACCCTGGGGGAGTGCGCCTCTTATCTGAAGGCGGGGGAGGCCCTGCTGGTGGAGGGCAAGCTCTCCGTCCGGGATGAGAAGGCCCCCCAGCTTATGTGCGACCGGGTGCGGCCCCTGGGAGCCCCCCAGGAGGCGGTGCCGGAGCCCGGCAGCGTTCAGGGGAGCAAGCTCTATGTAAAGACCCCCGCTGCCGAAGACCCCCGGATGCGCAAGGCCCGGCTGGTGCTGAATATGTTCCCCGGCGGCGGCCAGGTGATCTTCTACTGTGAGGATACCAAAAAGCGGCTGGGCGCCCAGGCCCAGCTCCACAGCTCCATGGTAAAAGAGTTGGAGGAGCTTTTCGGCAAGGAAAATGTAGTGGTGAAATAAAAAGTCCCCGGCGGGAACCGCTTTGGTTCCCGCCGGGGCTTTTTCAGTTGGGGATGGTGTCAGCCGCAGCAGCCACAGCCGCAGCCGTTCCCGCCCTCCATGTGGTCAGGGGGGAAGAACTCATCCACGGGGAATTTCACGTGGCGGAACAGCTCGCAGGGATCCTCCTCGCAGGAGCCGCCGTCGCAGGTGCACTCCTTCTCCGGCATGCAGTAGTCGTAGACGGGGATGAGCAGCTGGGTGTCCCGCTCCAGGCGGATGAGGGAGAACTGGCCCAGGGAGACATAGAGCCGCTTGCCCTCGCTGCCGAAGGCCAGGTCGCTGCCGAAGCAGCCGCAGATGCAGGGGGGCACGTCGGTGAGCTCGCACTCACAGGTGCACTGGCAGGAGCAATCGCAGGAGCAGGGCTCCACCAGCTTCATCCCCAGCACCAGGGGATCGACGGCCTCCACGAAAGCGGTTATTTATAGGCAACTTATGAGACAGCTTTTCCGCCGAGGACGTAAAGCTCTTTCTGGCTGTTCTCTACGAACTCTACGATACGGCGGTATTGGTCTTGAAAATTAAATTCAATGTCGATGGAACCATCCTCGTGAATGTAGATGTACCTCACAAGCTCCACCAGCAGGCCGCGGGAAAGGCTCTGGATATTGCGGTATTTCAGGAAAGCGTTGAGGTATGGGTCGCCTGTGGTGATACCCTGGGCGGCTGTGTTCTGTTCCTCCTGAATGTGGGCCAGCTCACCCCGGAGCTGGGCGGCCTGGGCCTCCAGCTTTTCCTTCATGCGGCGGTATTGCTCCCGGGTGAGGTCTCCCGCCTTCATGTCCATATAGAGGTCGTCCAGCAGACCATTCACCTTGTCAAGCTCCTGGGACTTCTGCTTTTGCAGGGCGTCCAGACGGTTGGACTTGGCAGAGACCGCAGGGGCAGCGTTGACCTCCTCCACCAATTCAGACAGGGAGGCCACAAGCTCGATCTGCTTCTGGATGGTGACCAGGACGGCCCGCTCCAATATGTCGCCCCGCATGGAGTGCCGGGTGCATCTGTCCTTGCCCTTTTCCTTATATGTCCGGCAAGTGAAGTAGGTAAAATTTTTGGAGCGGCCCCGAATCATGGCCTTGCCGCAGTCGGCACAGCGGAGGAAGCCGGAGAACAGATAGACATTCTGCTTTCCCGGTGCTATCCGGGTGTCTCTCTGCATGAGACCTTGGGCCTTGTCAAAGAGGGGGCGGTCAATGATGGGGGTATGGGTGTTCTCCACCACATACCAGTCCTCCGGGTCGGTATCCCGCCGCTTGTGTACCTTGTAAGAGATGATGGCCTGCCGGCCCTGTACCATATTTCCGATGTAGACCTGATTTCTCAGCACGTCCCGCACCGTCTTGTCTGTCCATAGCCCATCGTTGTCACGGCCCCGGTGTCCGCTCTGGTGCAGCAGGCCGATTTTATACTTGTGGGCGCTGGGGTTTGGAATACCTGAGGCGTTGAGCCGCTTGGCGATACTTGTGGGCTTCATCCCCTCATGGACAAACCAGTGAAAAATATCCCGGACGATGGGGGCGGCGTCCTCGTCAATGACAAGGGCGTTTTTGTCCTCCGGGTTTTTCAGATAACCATAGGGGGCGAAGGTTCCAATGAACTCACCCCGGTGGCGTTTGGTGTCCAGGGTTCGGCGGACGTCTGCGCTGGTCTTGGCGGCGTAGCGGTCATTCATCAGGCCATTGATGGGAATTTCCATGCCCTGGGTACAGTCCGGGTCGGCGTAGGTGTCCACATGGGGATTGCTGACTGCGATAAAGCGGCACCGATGGGCCGGGATGAACTGCTCCAGGAAGTGCCCCTGGTCGCTGTAATTGCGGAAGCACCGGGAAAGGGTCTTGCAGATCACGCAGTTTACTTTCCCGGCCTCTATGTCGCCCACCATACGCTGAAAGTCCGGGCGGGCGTCCTCGGTAGTCCCGGAACGGCCATCGTCTATGTAGAAATCCACAAGGACATAGTCTTCATCCCCAAACTTGTCTTCGATGTATTCCAGAATGATTTTCCGCTGGTTTGTGACGCTCAGGGATTCGTCGTTTCCGTCGTCCTTTGAGAGCCGAATATAGACTGCAATCAGCCAAAGAACGTATTTCTTCCCATTGGGCATTGTGGGAGTTGGGGACTTTCGGATTCTTGCCATGCTTTTTGGGGTCTCCTTTCATCACCCCTCTATAATCACAAGCTAATTATATCATATTTTTGCCATCTATTCAACTAAAATCACCACTTTTCAGAGATAAAAAGTGAGATTTTAACTTTTCTTGCAAGGTTTTTTCCTCGCTGTGGAAGGTGATCCGCACCGGGGTTTCTCCCACCCGGAAGCGGTAGGGGTTGCCCACCTGGGACAGATAGCTTTCCAGTCGCTGGGCGGGTGTTTCCCCAATAATTTTCACGTCCAGGAGGTCAGAGAGGGCGGTGGGGATTGCCTCTATGCTGATACGCTCCATTTCTTCCAATTCCTTCTTATCCACCATCGCCATCGCCTCCTTCCTGAACGTATGGCTTTGTGGGGAAAACTATGCTATAAAAACCTTTTCAGCAGATAGCGGGGAGTACCCCGCTAATCCCCCGGTGGGATGTATCCCTCAACACGGATGACTTACTGTTCCAGGACGCTATCACCAAACAGAAAACCCTTGAAGGTCTGCCCCATGTTGGTGACGAAAAGCCCCTTGCTGTCGGGAGGAATCTGCTCTGCGGCGGCGGGGCTGTCCAGGATAATGCGGGAGAGTATATCATCTGCTCTACCGCAGATACGGAAGGTTAGATTTGTGCGGATCTCTCCCGGTATCAGGTTTGCGCTGGGTCTCTGGGTAGCAAGCATAAGGTGGATACCAAAGGCTCGGCCTTGTCGGGCGATTAGGGAAAGTTGCCGTACGATCTGGACAAAAAGCTTCTTTTCGGCCTTGTTCAGCTCAGTGGTATCCAAGACTTCTGCCACCTCATCGCAGGCCAGGATATACCGCTGGAGGTTTGCCTCGGTAGTTTCGTTGTATTCGTCTATATTTGGTGTTCCTGCTGTAAAAAAGAGTTTCCGGCGGCGTTCCAGTTCAGAGGTCAAGTCCTCCAAGGTGGCCAGCAGGGATTGAGGCTCAAAAACCATCTTGCAACGCCTGTGCCAGGCCGGGGAGTAGTCCACCCCGCCCTTAAAATCGGCAATGTAAACGGTGGCTCCTTTTTGGAGCGACTGCATGAGCAGTAACTTCAACAGTAGGCTTTTTCCGCTGCCGGTGGAGCCGCCCAGGAGAATGTGAGGCGTATTGGCTATGTTGATGGTTTCCCTGTTCCCCAGCAGGCCAACCCCCAGGGTTAACACAAAGCTATCCGGGGAAAGGTACTCGTCCTTCCAGTAGACCATCTCCGGGAGGGTAGAGCGCATGGAGATACCATGAACGAGCATTCTTTTACCATCTGGGGAGAGTTTGACGCTAACTACCCGGCAGCGGAGAGCCGCTCCAATTTTTTCCTTGTCCTTCTCCCAGTGGGAAAGCGGGATATTGTCGGGGTCAAACTCATACATGTACCCTTGTTCCTTTGCCCTACGGATGGAAAACAGCATGGGGGGTGTGCGGGCGGAATTGACGAAGCCAGCCGCAATTAGCGCCGCTTGGATTTCTGCCGACCTTTTGGGTGTTCCAAGGGCAATAATGATCTCCGGCAGAAGAATGAGGGCTACCAGCAGCAGGGAAAGGCTTACGCTGTGGTAGATCAAATCGTTGCCCCTGGCAAGGGGCGTAAGCACTTTTGCACGGTTTACCCAAGCCAAGGCCACAATGACCAGATAGGCCAGCGGAATAAGCGCTTTTGCCGGATGGTAGGCGGCCATGTCTCGGAGACCAGCGGAGAACCGTTGGCGGCGTTCCTGCCGCCGTTTGGCCTGGGTCAGCTTCTTGTTGTCCATTTGTGATTACCTCCATAAAAATGGATTGTCTATGTAGTCTTTTGTTTCGAACTCCTGGAACTCGCCGGGAGCGGTGTAGTGTATGACCTTGTATATCCTGCGAAGCAGGGCGGCAAAGGTTGCCGGAGAGGTGTACTGCTCATCTGGGTACTGTTTGGACAGGCAGAGATTGGAAATGATGTAGACCTTGGTATAGCAGGCCACCCGGTTAGAGTATCGGGCGGGGAGGGTCAAGGGGTAGCCATCCAGATAGTTGAACAAGTCCCGGATTTTGAAGTTACTGGAATACTCGTCCAACAGGAGTACATCTTCTCCGGCGTAGCTGTCGAAGGGGTGAGCATAGTCCGTCACCCGGTAGACGCCGGAATAGCTGTGCCTTTCCATGACGGAGCGGGTCTTGCCTGTCCCGGGTGCCCCCCATATGTAGGTTACTTCCAGCTTGCGAAAGGTCTCGCGGTACTGCTGTTCTCGCATGGCCTGTCTCGCCCGATCTATTTTTTCCAGATTGAGCATATAGTCTGGATTTTGCTCCATGATCTCAAAGTTTGAGAGGCCATCCTTGACAAGCCCATAGAGCCGGGCGAGATCAGTCCGTTTACCCTGCCGCTCTATTGGCAGCTCGCCCCATTCCTCAAATGTCCCGGGGATGGAGGTCTCGGCCTTGTCACTGTCCGTCCATTTCCCCGACTTCTGGACGTAGGCTCGGCACTCTGCCGCCGTGCCATCAGCACGGTCAAGGTGAGCCGCAGGGAAACGCCGCTTGATAGTGGAAAAGCGGGTGGGGTGTTCCAGAGTAAAGAAGATGTGCGTATGTGGCGTTTGCTCCTTTTCGCCCTGCTCATCGGCCATACACCAGTAGAGCAAAGAGGAAAATTGCTTTAGCGTCTCTTGAATTGCCTTATGGTCGAGACCCTTTTCAGCGGGATTGTTTATGGTCAAGAGCCATTTCCGGCTCTGCGGGTCTTTCGGCATTTTATGCCTCCTTTGCGATTGCGATAGAAGTTGCCAGAGGTAATACTTGGCTCTGGCAACCCGGCGGAGCCTTGCGGCTCCGCCGGGAGCCAGCAGTATTTGTGGAGCTTACTTGCCAAGTTTCACACCGTGTTGCTCTTGGATATTATCATCGGCTACTGCCAGGGTCATAGACCCGGTAAGGCGAGTGCCGACCCGGTACTGCCCCTCGATGGTCTCTCTGCTGTTCACATCTGCAATTTCATAAGGCTGGCCTGCCTTCGAAATGCCTCTGGACACAGGGGCGAGACTGGAAACCATCTTTCCCGTCTGCTTGTCCATATAGCACGAAGTTACAACATACTCCTTGGTCGTAGCGTGTTTCCTCCTTTCTCCTGCTCGTCAGCAGGGGGCTGCGCCAGGGGTCGTCACTCCTGTGGTGGTCAGCATAACACAGGGTTCTTGTTTTGTACACGCTCCGGCTGAAACAGGGAATGATGAGCCTGATACACTTTGCGGCACCGTTCTTGTACTCTTTAAACCTTTGAGGTACAATCCCACTTGCAAAAAAGGTTGCCATATGCTACCATTGGCACAGATAAGACCACGTTAGAGGGGTAGGGGTGAATAATATGGCGCAACAAGACATCAAACCCAAGGAGTTTGTTTCTAACGAGGATATCAAAGGTTCAATTTCAGCCGCAATGAAAGAATTGTACAAACGCTCCGGCAAACCCTCACATAAAGAGTTTGCTAATATGTGCGGGATTTCAAAAAGCACGTTTGCAAGGGCGTTAAATGGAAAATTATCTCTAATGACGGCTATACAAATATCGGATGCGTGTTGTGTCAGCCTGGACTTTATTTACAAGTTCGATAAAACTTTAAAGCCGACGGTAACACCCTGGGAGCAACATATCATTCCCACTATACAAGAAATGGAATTTTCCAGAGTAAAGTATGCCATTCCTGCCGTTATCGTTTCCGCCAGTGTTGCAACGTTTTTTGAGGACATTTGGAAAGCTGAACAAGCCAAACTGCCAGAGAAGTTATTGCAGGAGGTAAAAACCCAGGCAAGAGCAGCACTATCCAAGAGGGGGCCGGACACGGATAAAACAGAGAGGGTGTATGCCCTTATTCCCGTTGAGAAATTCTTGTGTGCAATGCAATTAGATGACCTAGATATAAGGCCAGCCCTTGAGTAAGCTACTCAAGGGCTGGCCTTTTCATCCTCTATTCCCCTTTTTGTGGCTGGGCCAGGCGATCCATGCTGACCCCCAGAGCCACGGAGATTTTGTAGAATGTCTCTACCGAGAAATTATAACCGGCCTTTTCGCTTTGTATCTGCCGGATAAAGTCATGGGACAAACCCACCGCCTCCGCAAGCTGGGCGGAGGTCATGCCCTTCTCCTTGCGGTAGCGGCGAATGTTGGCCCGTATGGTGTCGTATATGTTATGGTCAAATTCCATGAGCTATCACCTAACAAAAGTATAGTCGCCATGCTGTTCTTTGTATGTTAGGCGATAGCTCACATTTTCTCTTGCGATAGCCAGGAAGGTATGGTACACTAGAGAAGCAAACCCCAAATTTTACCTTGGAGGGACGTAAAGATGAAGAAAAGAGCATTATCCCTTCTCCTGGCCCTGGCGTTGGCTCTTTGTCTGGCCGCTTGCGGTGGCACGCCGGAGGAGCCCACTCCGGCTCCCAGCCCGACCCCAAAGGTGACCGCTACCCCTACTCCCACCCCCATGCCGACACCTACCCCGGAACCTACCCCGACGCCGGAGCCGACGGCCACGCCTACCCCTGCCCCCACTCCCACGCCTACGCTGGAGCCGACCCCGACACCTACGGCTGTACCGGAGGACTACATCTACGGCAACGCCATTGGAGAAAAGACTAACAACCCAGTTCCTGCTGCCATCCCTGTGGAGGTGCAGCAGACGCCTGCTCCCGTCGAAACCGTTCCGTCTGCCGTTTATCAGGCACCTGTGGTGATTCCCAACAACACCATTCCTCCTGAGGACGACGTTAAAGCATTAACGATTGAAGAAGCTATTGAAATGTTTAACATTTTACCTGAAACAATAGATGCTATGAAGAACAGCCCCAGCGAGTTTCATGTGGATCCAGAACTTAACAAATTTAACATTAGAGAACCTCGCATAAAGAAGTACAGATTTATAGTTCAATATGCCCGACAAAGTTGTAGTAGATTTTGATGTCCCGGTGGGTCTCCCCATCAATCTGGTACTTCTCGCCGACCTCGATGCGCTTTACCAAACGCAGGAGGGTGGGGCGGTCAAGTTCTTCAAGCTGGGAGTAGTCCCGGATCAGGTTCAGCCAGCTATCGGCGGCGCATTCGTCCTCCCTATGAGACTCCAACTGCGCCGTGAGCTGTGTCCGCTGTTCCAGCTTTTCCCGGCGCTCCGCCTCGTAGCGGTTCAGCAATTGGACGCACAGCGCCTCCGGCATGACGCCTTTCACCTTGTCCTCGTAGGCCGCCACCACCAACCTATCCAGTTCGGCCAGCCGCTTATCCAACGCCGCCAGCGTGGCCCGGAGCGTTTTCGTCTGCTCCAGGGTAGCGGCGTTCTTCTGGGCAAGTATCTTCTCTTTGAGAGCGGCAGGGCTGTTCTGCGCCAGCGTTGCCTTGCAGCGGATGTCCAGCAAAAGCAGTTGGGCCAGCACCTTGTAGTTGATATAGTGCGAAGTGCAGACCGCCTTGCCGCCGCTCATATACCGATTGCAGGTGTACGCTTTGAATTCACCAAAGTGACCATCGGCGTGGCGTTTCCGGCTGCGGTAGTCCTTCTGGTAGCGCATCGACCCGCCACAGTCCATACAGTAGAGGACGCCGGCAAAGGTAGAGATTTCCCCGTCACTGCCGGAGCGCCCCTTGGATGGGTGATTGTCCAGCCTCTGAACGGCATCCCAGACCTCCTGAGAGATAAGCGGCTCATGGGTATGCTCCACCTTAATCCAGTCCTCTCTCGGCTTGCTGATCTGCTTGTGGACCTTGTAGGAGACGGTGCCGGTTTTGTTCTGCACCATGTGGCCGAGATAGACCTCATTTCGCAGGATAGTCTTGACGGTCACATCGTTCCAGTACGTCGTTTCGCCCCGCAGGTTTGGTCGGCCCTCCGCCATGTAGTAGAAGCCACGCGGCGAGGGTACGCCCTCCTCATTGAGCGTTCGGGCAATTTTCCGAAAGCTGTCGCCCTGCAAGCGCATATCGAAAATGCGGCGGACAACAGGCGCGGTCACAGGGTCAATTTCGAGGATGTGCTTGTCCGCCGGAGATTTTCGGTAGCCGATAGGTGCGTAGCATCCGACATACTTTCCGCTCTTGAACGTAGACTGCTTTACCGCCCGAATTTTAGAACTTGTATCCCGGGCGTACAGGTCATTCATGACGTTCTTCAGAATGACCAGCATCTCGTTGTTCTTGTGAATGGTGTCCACACCGTCATTGAGGGCGATGAACCGGCATCCCATACTTGGGAAAACGATGTCCGTATAACGTCCCGCCTCAATGTAGTCTCTGCCAAGGCGACTGAGGTCTTTACATAATATCAGATTGATTTTCCCCGCTCTCGCATCAGCAATCATCTGATTGAACATGGGCCGATCGAAGGTCGTACCCGAGACTCCATCGTCACAGTAGGCGGCGTAGAGGTTCCAGCCCTGCTCCCGCACATACTGGCTGAGCATAATTTTCTGATTTTCAATGGACACGGACTCCCCGGTTCTCTCGTCATCGCGGCTGAGTCTGCAATAGATTCCAACATTGTAGTTTTCCTGCATCTTGATTTTTTTACCTCCCTGGACGCAGGTACATGGCATCGTGTTACCTGATGCCATTATACCCGCTTTATCACTGTAAAGCAATAACCTCCCTCGCAAAAACAGGAAAAATTTATGCCGTCTGCCGCCGGTTTCGCTCCAGTTCTATCGTGTCCAGCACCTCACCCATACCCGCCTTTTCAGAAAACCTGCTGATCAGGTGATAAGTCACTCCGTCTATCTCCACGTCAAGCCCCAGGTTCAAAAATGCGTTTCTCTGCCCTCCATACTCAAAGCCGGGAAACATCCCCTCGATGGCAATTTCTACAGGCTGTTTTTCAATTTCCCTCAAGCGATACCTCCCATTCTCCGCAAGGTGTCCACGGTGTTGCCAAGCGCATTGTAAAGCCCCTGATTTTGGGGATTTTCCATACTGACCTTCGCCGCCATTCGGATTTTCCGCAAAGCGTTTTCTACCTCCCGTGTCGTGTACCCGGCTTGAACGGCATCAATCGCAAGATTAGCGAGGTAGACGCAATCAGTGCGGGACAGCCTGTCCTGCATGACCATTCGACCGAGCTGTTCCAGAACACCATCCCGCGATTTCAGAGTTTTCGCCTCCATGCTCTCCAGCCATAGCAGTTCCCTGTTTTGAATTTCGGCAGCGGCTACCGATAACAGGTGGACGCCCTCGTACATATACATCTTGTTCAGTGCCTGCCGCCGGCTGGGGGCGTATTCCTCCGTGATGTGGGCGTCCAGTTTTGGTCTGCCCCGTCTGCGCTTGATTTCCTCCATGTTCACCAATCCTTTCGTAAAAAACAAAAATGCAGATACAATAAGACCGCCCACAACGATAAGTTGCGGTTCGGTCTATGTATCTGCATGGAAAAAATATAAACAGTATTCAGTTCCCTATTATCATAGCACAAACGGATGTTCCTGTCAATGGTCGCGGAGAAATTTTTGTCAAGGGTCGGCGAAAACAGGGGGTGCAACCCCATTCCCGGAACGGGGTAGGAAACGCAAAATCAACAGCGGACGGCAGCCCTAAAGCGGCAGAATGCCGCGCAGCCAGACCAGCGGAGCGGTCTGTTCCGAGGGTTTGGGAAACTTCCCAACGAGCAGAAACAGCAGGTTCCGGCAACGCCGGGAATCGCTGTTTCGAGCCTTTGTATATACAAAGGCACTGCTCGCGCAGGATAGCAGACCACTATCAACGGGTCAAAAATGCCCGTTGATTTTGGTGGCAGGTTTGTCATCGCCACTCCGGGAAGTGACCTTTGGGCGGAAGTGCGCTACTGCGCGAGCAATGTATTTGTTCCCACAAATACGCAAAACGGACTTTCAACGTTGCCGCCGAAAGTCCGTTTTTACTCGTTGGGGCCGTACCCCAAAACCCCGTGAACAGCCCCTCGCCGGGGCTGGCTGCGCGTTCGATTCCCGAACGCTGAGGATTACATACATCTGCAAAATGTTGACTTGATTGATCAGTACCAATCGTGTTTTTCGTTCCGGTCAAGGGCATTGATCTGTGCCATTTCAGCGTCCGTCAACGTGAAACCGTACAACTCTGTGTTTTCTTTTATGTGGTCGGAATTGCTGGAGCCAGGAATGACTACAACGCCCTTTTGCAGATTCCACCGGAGGATTACCTGGGCCGAAGATACGCCGTGGCTTTTGGCGATGGCGGAGATCACTTCATTGCCCAGTAATTCCGCCGTGTGTCCCCGGCCTCCCAGGGGATACCAGCCCTGTACCACGATACCAAGGTCCTGGATATAGGGGATCACATCATTCTCCTGGTAGTAGGGATGGATTTCATTCTGTACCAGCGCCGGGGTGATCGTCACCTGGGGAAGAAATTCTTCCAGCTCCTTCACATACCAGTTGGACAGACCCAGGGAGCGGATCTGCCCCGATTCCACAAACGTCTCCATGGCCTGATATGCTTTGACATCGTTCCGGTCGGGATGGTGGAGCAGCATCATATCCACATAGCCGATGTTCAGCCGGTCCAGGCAGGCTTGGAGGGAAGATTCCGGGTCAGCCATTTCGCTGCCCGGATAAATTTTTGTAATCACGAAAATTTCTTCCCGCTTAATGCCCAGTTCCTCCATGGCCTCCCGGATGGCCTGCCCCACTTCTTCCTCATTGCCATAGGCGGAGGCGGTGTCGATCAGCCGGACCCCGCTGGCCAAAGCGGATTTCACGGAATTGACACAGGTTTCCCCATGCAGACTGTAAGTCCCCAGGCCATTGATGGGCATTTCATAGCCGCTGTTGAGGGTAACGGTTCTCGTTTCAAAGTTGAACCTGCCGGGAGAATCAGAAGCCAAGGCAAACGTAATATCCACATCTCCGCCGTCAAGGGCCTCCCGCAGGCCGCTGGGGTCGTCAATTTTGCCCAGCCGGGTAAAGCTCCAGGAGTTTTCTGCGTAGTAGACAGTGATCTGATTCCCTTGATAAAGGATAATGTCCCCTGGAGAGGTTGTGATTTGCTCATCATTTCGGGGCAGCGTGGCTCCTAACGCTCCGACCTTCTCAAAACTGCCGTAGTCATGGGCGGAAACCGTCAGTGGGCCGTTTTTCAACAGCTCGGCAAAGGCTTTTGCGGAGGAATTATCTGCCAGAGTAGCGGGGTAGGTATGCCCATTGAAGGAAACATTGATTTTGGTTGCAGCAGACTCGTTATGTGACGGTAGCTCCAGACCACTGATCCACTCCTCCATCGTACTCCGAGAGGTTCCGCTGGCAAACCGGCGTCCGGCAAACCAGTTTGCACCGCTGGCCAGAGGGTGCAGATTTGTGTCACTGGAGCCGATGCCGCTGGAATGAGAGGTGCAGAAGGGGACGATAGTCTTTCCGGTGAAGTCATAGCTTTCCAGGAAGGTGTAGATGATTTTGGGAGCTTGGCCATGCCAAATGGGATAGCCAAGGAACACCACATCATAGTCCGCCATGTTGTCCACGCTCCCGGAGATAGCGGGGCGGGCAGAGGAATCATTCTGTTCCTGGTCAGCCCTGCCGTTGGTGTAGTAGGCCAAGTCAGCCTCCGTATAGGGAACCTCCGGTACGATCTCATAGAGGTCAGCGTTCAGAATGTCGGCCGCATACTCCGCCAAAGGGCGGGTGGTGTTGGTGGCGGAGAAATAGGCCACCAGAATTTTGGATTTCATCACCGGGTTATCCTCCGTATTCAGCTTATCGTAAAGCTCCACTGCTATTTCGGCGCGGGTAGCGGGGACAGCCAGGGATGCATCGCCAGTCCACACAGGACTCTCTCCGGCATAGCGTCCCAGGATGACGGTAAGCTGTTCTTTTGTTACCGGGTCGTTGACGCCAAAGACGCTGTTGCCATAGCCTTGAATCAGTTTTTGCTCCGCCGCCCATATTGCGGCATCCGTGTACCAAGCCCCGGCCTCTGCATCGGAAAAGACCGATGTGCCGCTGACGGCCGGACTGCCCGCCGCCCGGTAGAGGACGGTCGCCAGCATAGCGCGGGTCAGTGTCCCGTTCGGGTCAAAACGGTTGCCGTCCACACCAGCCATCAAACCGTTTTCCTTGCACCATGCCACCGCCTGAGCATACGGGGCATCCGCAGGAACATCGGTGAAAGCGGCCGTGGGCTGGGTTTCAGATGTAAGCGTCGCGCTGTTCACATCCGTTCTGCCGCTGGCGGAGGGAACCTCCGCCGCAGAGCAGGAGGTCATGGTTAGGCAACACATCATGCAGACTGCTGCTATCAAGGAAAGAACTCGTTTTTTCATGTTGTCCCTCTCATCAATTAACGAAGATTGTCTTGAAAGAAAGCTGTCAGCTTATCAAAGGGGATCGCGTCCTTACTGCCGCCGTCGTACAGATCGGTATGCACGGCATCGGGGATGATGAGCAGTTCCTTGTTGTCCCCGGTCAGTTTGGCAAAGGCATCCCTGCTGAAATAGTAGGAGTGGGCCTTCTCACCGTGAACCAGCAGGACGGCGCTGCGAATCTCGCTGGCATAACAGAGGATGGGCTGGTTGAGGAAGGACATACAGCCGATTTTGTTCCAGCCGCCATTAGAGTTGAGGGAGCGGGCATGGTAGCCCCGGCTGGTCTTGTAGTAGTTGTAGTAGTCCTTCACGAAGAAGGGGGTGTCCTCCGGGAGCGGGTCCACCACGCCGCCGCCCAACTCGTAGCTGCCATTTCTATAGTCCACGATCCGCTGGGCATTCATGGCTTTCCGCTTTTCGTGGCGGCTCTCAGCCGTGTTCTCGTCGTCAAAGTAACCCTGAGCGTTCACACGGCTCATATCGTACATGGTGATCGCGGCGGTGGCTTTCACGCGGGTATCCAGCGCGGCGGCGTTCAGCGCCATGCCGCCCCAGCCGCAGATGCCGATGATGCCGATCTTCTCCGGGTCCACATTCTCCTGGACGGAGAGAAAGTCCACCGCCGCCTGGAAGTCCTCGGTGTTGATGTCGGGGGAGGCCATGTAGCGGGGAGTGCCGCCGCTCTCGCCGGTAAAGGAGGGGTCGAAAGCGATGGTCAGAAAGCCCCGCTCCGCCATAGTCTGGGCGTACAGCCCGGATGCCTGCTCCTTCACCGCGCCGAAGGGTCCGCAGACGGCGATGGCCGCCAGTTTCCCGGTTGCGCCCTTGGGCTGATACAGGTCCGCCGTCAGAGTGATGCCGTAGCGATTGTGGAACGTCACCTTGCGATGCTCCACTTTGTCGCTCTTGGGAAAGGTTTTATCCCACGCTTGGGTCAAAATCAGGTTTTCTTCCATTTTAGATTCCTCCTAAAATTGTTTTTGCTTTTCAATTTGATAGACCAGATAATCCAGGCAGTCGATGTGTTTCTCGTTTTCGTGAACGGTGTCCAGCAGCTCCCGCCGGTGACAAGCGAGAACGCAAAGCAGCTTTGCTTGTTCGTTTGCTCTTGCCAAAGCAACACACTGGGTGATGGTATCTGAACCGCATCCGGCATCCAGCAAATTCTGACGAAAGATGCCTTCAACATCCGATGCTTCTGCCATATCATCACCTCCCTGTGTCATTATGATAGGGCATCAGCAGTGAAATAGCAAATACTTCGTTTCTATATCATATTATTCTTGAATAGAATAACATGGTCTGTTATACTGTCTCTATGAGGTGATAAAATGGAGATCAGGGTATTGCGCTACTTTTTGGAGGTGGCACGGGAGGGCAGTGTGACCCATGCAGCGGAGCGGCTGCACATATCTCAGCCCACCCTGTCCAAGCAGCTCAAGGACTTGGAGCGTGAATTGGGGAAAAAGCTCTTTGTTCGCAGCAGCTTCAGCGTCCGACTGACCGATGAGGGGATGCTTTTGCGCAAACGTGCGGAGGATATTCTGGATATGGTGGATAAGACGGAGGAGGAATTCAAGTCCCTGGGTGAGATCACCGGCGGGGATATTCACGTTGGCTGCGCGGAGTCGGACTGCATCAAGCATCTGGCCCGGCGGATCAAGGCAGTGCAGATGCAGGTTCCGGGCATACGGGTCCACCTGTACAGCGGCGATACCAATGATTTGGCGGAGCGGCTGGATCGGGGACTGTTGGATTTTGCGGTCATTGCCCAGGCGGTAGATTTGTCAAAATACAATTATCTGGAACTTCCGGGGGTGGACACCTGGGGCGTGGTGATGAGGAAGGACACTCCACTGGCACAAAAGAAGGCCGTCTGCATTGACGACCTTTTGAACCTGCCTCTCATTGTATCCAGGCAGGGACTTCGGGAGGATATTCCCAAACTGTTTGGAGAAACGGTAGACCGACTGCATATTACAGCGACCCTCAACCTGACCTATAACGGCAGCGTTATGGCGCGGGAAGGGCTGGGATATGTACTGACCTTCGACAAGTTGGTGGATACCAGCCAGGAGAGTGAATTGTGCTTCCGGCCGCTGACGCCTGCGCTTGAAACGAAGCTGTATGTTATCTGGAAAAAGTATCAGGTATTCAGCCCGGCGGCGGAGCTTCTTCTGAATGAGATGAAGGAACATTACGCCGCTGTCTTGTAAAATTGCCATCTGTAACGCATAAACGCCCACAGCCGACAGACCTGTAAGCAAGTCGGCTGTGGGTGTTCGCACTTTCTTAGCGGCGCATTTGCAAGGGTTTTGAACTCGTTAAGCGTTAATCATCTCGCTCCTGATGATTTCCTCGGCACGACTGACAATGCCGTTCATCGCCCGTATCCAGTCCCACTGGGAGTGCCGCTTCAAGTCCTCAGTCACGCCTTCGGCCTCGGCCACCTGCCGGACAATGAGCCGGTATCGGTCCTACGCCTGTTCGTTAAGGTCAGCAAGGTAGGTGTGCAGCTTGCCCGTCAAAATCAGGTGATTGAGCAACAGCGGGTTCGTTTCCTCCAGGTAGGTCCTGTGCATCTGTCCCCACTTTCCAATGGGGCGGTCACCGTCCTCCGGCAGTTCGATGGTCGGAATGTAGTAGTCCCCGGCAAGGACATAGTCAAGGTCAGTCTGCTCGTCATGGATACGCTTTTCCAGTGCGCTCATAGTATTTACCTCCATTATTTTTGGTAGCCGCTACCGATAATACGATGTGCGGTATGAAGCGACTCCTGTTTGTGGTGCAAATCAACTCTGTCGGAGGTAACACGGATGCTATGTCCTGCGTTTGATGTCGTTCTTTATGAAAGGGTCACATTCAAGAAACTATGGACAACACCATGAATGCACTTTACGGCGAGTAATAAATGCAAATAAAAATGCAGGAGACGCTTGAGTAGGATAAACACGGAGGCCGGGGAACAGTCCCCGGCCTCTATATTGTTCACTATGTTTACTTTTAGCGGTGCCTATTTAGGATAAAGATTTGCCGCTTGCTGGTAATTTCGCAGAACTTTCTCTGCCATTCTCCACCGACTAAAATAAATAGCTTTCCTTGTTTTCCTTTTTCAGATTCCAATTGCTTTGCCAGGGCTCTAAAAAGTTCTTCCTGATCTTTTCTAAATATAAGCCTGTATTTATCTCGCTCGGTATGACCATCATCAGGAGGGAAGAAACACCAGAGAGCATAACATTTATACTTATCGCTAAACCTTTTGCCAGCATTATCAAATTCCAAACGAATCATCCGAAAAGGATTGCGCGGCTTACTTCTGTTCCAGTTACGTTCATCCTGAAATATTTGATATATTATGGTTTGATCCGGCAGTTTATCATCGTCTTTGTGTTGGAGGCAATATAGATACAGTTGATTGAGAGTTGTGAGTTTGTTCTCATTATGGACACTATCCTTTATAAGTGGTGTGTCCACTGATTTTCGCTTGCCCGAACTACCGCCCGAAAGTAAAGCCTTAAAGAAAGTATCTGTGCAAAAACCTGTTGCATCCAAGTCTGCATAAGAAAGGCAGGTGTTTTTATACTCGCACCCATCTATATGAGGGCGGCTCTTTGTGGCGGAAAAGTATGGTTTAATATCACGATACTTTTTTACTTCTGTTCCAAGATTTTTTCGACGCATTTCAACGCCACATTTTGGGTTGGGGCAAAAATAGGGGCCATCATAGGAATCACAAAAATCATCTGCATAATGAGATTTTCCATCTTTTCCAAGAGCAACTCTGGACATTATTGTCACCTCCTGATTTTAATATAACTCAAAGCTTTTTGATTAGTCAATTTTTAATGCCACAACGCAAAAACATAGGTTGATTTTGTCCTATATTTGTGTATAATATAGGTGAGGTGATTTTTATGACCGTAGAGACCAGTACACTCGTGCCTATGACTGAGGCCAACCAGAACTTTTCCAAAGTGACCCGGCTGGTGGATGAAGCGGGGCTTGCCGTGATCCTGAAGAACAACAAGCCCCGGTATATCGTGGTGGATTTTGAGGAATACGATGAGCTACAAGCCGTTCGTACCGCCCGGAAGCAGAAAATCGAGGCTACTGCTGACCAGCTGATTGCCGAGAATCTGGAAGCGCTTCAGGAGTTGGCGAAATGATTTTACTAACCGTCGATGAGATCATCATGCTTCACGATAAGTTGTTAACAGCTACCGGGGGCCTGCCGGGACTGCGAGACCGGGGACTGCTTGAATCCGCTGTATTCGGCGTCAACGCCAGCTTCGAGGACGTGGAGCAATACCCCACGGTGGAGGAAAAAGCCGCCCGGCTTGCATATGGGCTGATCAGCAACCACGCCTTTGCAGACGGCAACAAGCGTGTGGGGGTGCTGGCTATGCTTATGACCTTGCGGCTAAACGGCGTTAATTTGCAGTATACCCAGCAAGAGTTGATCGACTTGGGCCTTGCGGCGGCAAGCGGCACGGCGGGAAACAAAGAGATTTTGGGGTGGACTATTTTGCACAAGTTATAAGCAAGTGGCGGCAGGATGTTCTGCCGCCACTTTTATCATAATCCAACAACTTAAAAACAGTGCGGAAAAATTGGACACGTCAAGAAGCAATGAGAAGCAATTGTGATTACAGAGACGCAAAGAGGAAAATTTTTCTTGACAATGACATTTCTGCAAAGTATAATACAAAGCATAACGAGGGAAAGGCGGCGGTCATATGTTAGAGGGATTTACACAGTTTACATTTGGAGGCGTAGCCTCTTATGCGTCTATCACCAAAAATGGAATCACATTCAACAAGGTGGCTGTCGGGAAGTTGAATGCCGCTCCGTACGTGCTACTCTTCCTCAATGCAGAAAATGCACAATTTGCAATCAAGAAAGCTACTGCGAATGAAGCTGGCGCAATTCCGTTTGGCGATGCTGCAAAAAAAGGGCCAGCTAGTGTTCGATGGAATAGTAAGGAGTTGCTACGTGCCATTTGTGATATGACAGGATGGGATTTAAGCGCTTTTGGGTGCAATGGCTATAAGGCTTTTGCTCAATACGACAAAACTGAGGGTGCGCTCATTTTTAATTTAAGAGAAGCCATTCCTATTACCTGATCCATGAGAACATTTGAAAGGGGTGAGGCCATTGATTGACGTAAAAATAAGAACACGCTATCCACTGCGGGCACAGTAGATAACGTGTTCTCACGGGAGCGGAGTGGTGTCGGGGTGACACATTTTCCGTGTTCATTATACCATACTGCTCTCGTTTTGCAAGTAAAAAACATTAGGCAAAGTGCCTAAAAAGCAGGAGGTTTTATAATGAATTACAAGAACTTTTCAGCACGTAGGAGTCCAATTGATTGTGTAAATGCCCGGTTAGTGAGGAATGCTGAGTACAGCAAAACTGGGCTACCGCTATTTGAGTGTTCGAGTTCAATTCCAACTGAACTAATCTCTTTTAAAAATGCCGCCCAGTCTAAGGATGCTCATGAGTGGGTACATTTTTTTGAAAATGATGCTCGCTTAGAGCTTATATGGGAGAGCCCGGAGCGTTGGGTTGACCGGCTTGGTCGCTTTAGGGGGATTATTTCTCCTGATTTTAGCGTGTGTCGAGACGATCCCCTGTATGTACAGGGATGGAATACTTATCGAAACAGAGTGCTAGCTTACCATTTCTCCGAGCATGGCTTTGAAGTGATCCCCAATATCCGACTGGGTGCGCCAAATTCTTACTTCTTTTGCCTCGATGGGATTGAGCCACATAAACCTGTATGCGTGAGTACCCTTGGAGTATTGGCCTCGCATGAAGATCGAAAATCTTTCCAAGAAGGATTTGCCGAAATGATAAAGCGGCTTTCACCGAGTTCTATTATTGTTTATGGGCAGATGCCGACAGATATTTTTGGACAGTATCAAGCGGCGGGCATCCCTTTTACCCACTTTGATACTGATGCGTGTAAGGCGAGAAAGTGGAGGGATGCCTAATGGGTGGAGGACGGTCAGGATTGTTTCACGGCACGGAGGGAGCAGATGTATATCAGCAATCACTTTTTCCTGAAGCAATTGCTGTTCGGAGGAGGGGTGCTACCTATATATCAGCTGTAGGTGGTGTTTCCGGTAGTGGTTTTGCAGGTAACCCAGATAGAGATAGGCTTCATGTTCTTACGGTCAAAGAGGTTCTTGAAAAGTTTATGGATTATCGCTATGGTGATATATCTGAATTCCAACTTGTACAATGGATTCAAGGAGTTTTGACAAAGAGACACTATTATATAGAACCTTTTTTGCGGTGTGCACTTATAAAGGGGCTTGCCGCATTGAAGAACACAAAAACAGCTTCGCAAGTATATGATAAGGTGAGATTTCTCATTGAAATTGAAAAGATAGAAGCTGAAATATGTTGAAATAAAAGACTATACTATCTGCTGTGCCCGCAGTTGGATAGTATAGTCTCTATTTTTGGCCTCGAGGCAGGATAGGGACAAAAGAGCGGGGGCCGATGGTCGGCCTCCGCTCTTGCGTGATTATAGAGGGTTTTCTTGTGTTCTGAGCCGTTGCCCATAAATCACCGCCTCCACCACGGCCACGGGCTGGTTGGCGCTGGGCAGGTTCTGGCAGTCCAGGGAGTCCAGGCTCATCTCGGAGGAGAAGGACTTGGAGCAGCCCTCGCTGCCGAAGAGGATGACCCGCTTGTCAAAGACGGCCAGGCCGCAGACCTCCACCGGCCGGGCGGCGCCCACGAAGGCGTCGGCGGTGATGCGGTAGAAGTAGCGCACATCCACGGTGTAGAAGCCCCGGTTGAAGCAGATGGGCTCCACGTTGGTGGAGACGTACAGAAGCTCGGCCTTGCCGGCCTTCACGCAGCTGGCCCGATCCAGGGCGCACTGGGAGCTCTGGGTGAGATAGACGCGAAGATCCTCGATGCAGTCCTTGTCACGGCATGCGTCCATGATCTTCCTGGTGTGTACACATACGGCCTCGCGGATGCCGGCGGCATCGCAGACGGGACCGGGCATGACCTTTTCAGGCATTGTTGGTTACCTCCCGAATGAGATTGGGGAAGGTTGTGCCTTCCAATCTCAGTCTATGCCGGGGGAGGGAAAGGGTGCGGAACTAAAGGCGGCCTTGCCGGTACAAAAAAGAGAGGAGCAACCAATGTTGCTCCTCTCTTGGTCCGAGTGACTGGATTCGAACCAGCGGCCTCTTGAACCCCATTCAAGCGCGATACCAAACTTCGCCACACCCGGATATACAGTTATCTCCCTAAAGGGCTTAATTATCTTAGCATAATTATCCCGCCTTGGCAAGCCCTTTTTTCAAAAAAATTGCAATGAGGGCGAAATTGACCCGTCGCTCCCCGTAGAGGGAGCGACGGTGGCAGTGATTTGGTGCAGCAGATCCACCTCATTTCAATCCACGCTCCCCGTGGGGGAGCGACACGACGGCGCTGGGGGACTCCCCAAAACTGTGCGTCATTTCAACCCACGCTCCCCGTAGGGGGAGCGACTGACAAGCTCCGTTGTCGTAGATCAGGGACGGAAATTTCAATCCACGCTCCCCGTAGGGGGAGTGACGACATAGATTAGACCCACCATCAGAAAGGAGTATATTTCAATCCACGCTCCCCGTAGGGGGAGCGACGTCAACAGGCCGACCACGGCGGTAAGCCCCGCCTTGTTTCAATCCACGCTCCCCGTAGGGGGAGCGACATATCCAAAGCGACCATGGCAGCCTCCTTACAGATTTCAATCCACGCTCCCCGTAGGGGGAGCGACGATGGCTGCGCTACGTCCATCAACGAGTACGGCAAGTTTCAATCCACGCTCCCCCTACGGGGAGCGACGAATGGCGGCAAGCAGTCCTATAACAGCTCCTTTATTTCAATCCACGCTCCCCGTAGGGGGAGCGACCTTCTCGGGCAGATGGTGGCGGCGCAGACGAGGGTTTCAATCCACGCTCCCCGTAGGGGGAGCGACTCCGACCACTTCAGGACAGTCCTGTCCCCGATGGATTTCAACCCACGCTCCCCGTAGGGGGAGCGACTTAAATGGCGGTCACACTGGAAGACCTGGCGGTATTTCAACCCACGCTCCCCGTAGGGGGAGCGACAGCAAAAATCACCAAAAAGGGAGAGGGGATTTTTGCGTAAATCGCTAAAAAACAAGAAAAATTGCGAAAAAAACGTACAACAACGAGGCCATTTTGACCCCAAAAAGAGAAGAAAACGTGAAAAAATGGTGCGAAACGGCCCGAAATTGATGGCCCCTTACCCTTCGCACTTAAAGGATCAGCGTCCCCTCCGGCTGATAAGCGGTTTGAGCGCCAAAATGTTCGATCTTATTTTCGTAACGGCTGCCGAGATAGTAAAAACGCAGGCTGTCTTTTTCGGGATCCATAATTTTACATAGCGCAGCCTGGAGCGCGCGGCACTGTGCCGGTTCCAGGAGACATTCAAAGACAGAACACTGCACACGCTGACCGTAGTTTACACACTGTTTGGCAATTTGCCGCAGGCGCTTCCGCCCGGCGGCATCCTCCGTGTTTACATCGTAGGTGATCAAAACCAGCATGATATCACTTCCAGAGAAAAGGCGGATAGGCGTCCAAGTCGCCTCGGATGTACCGGGAGAGCAGAAGGGCCTGAAGATATGGAACCAGGCCCCAGGGGATCTTTTCACCCAGATAGGGATGGGTGATGAGCTCCCGTTTCCGCTCCTGCCAGGCTTTGAGGAAGGTGCGGCGGGCCTCATCCGTCAGCAGGACAGCACCGCCCTCTTGCTGCTGAAAATCTGACGCATTCATAACGCGGTTATTGATGAGGGTCAGCACAAAACGATCCGCCAGACAGGGACGAAGTTCTTCCATAAGGTCTAAGGCCAAGGAAGTCCGGCCGGGACGATCCCGATGGAGGAACCCCACATAGCTGTCCAGCCCAACGCTTTCCAGCGCGGAGGCACAATCGTTGGCCAAAAGGCTATATGCAAAGGAGAGCAGCGCGTTGAAGGGAGCCAGGGGAGGACGGCGTGTCCGTCCCTGGAAAGAAAAAACATCTTTATTGGAAAGGATCATGTGATCCAATGCCCGGAAATAGGTGGTGGCCCCCGCCCCTTCCAGTCCGCGGAGACTGTCCGAAGAGGTCTCCGAATTTACTTGCGGAAGAAGCTCTTTCAAAATGGCGGAAGCCCCGGCCAAAGCCGTATCGTCTACTGCTCCGCCCGGTGACCCGGGCAAGAAAACGGCCTCTTGGAGTGCAGAAGGCCAAGTCAATGTCCCGCTGGGCACAGGCTCCCATGAGTGCGGGAGAGGCCCCGGCATAGGAGAAGGAGAGGATGGCGGACAGGGTATGCAGGGGATAGCGGGCCACCGTTCCCCGGCGAAAAAGGGAGGGAAGGCAAAACTCTTTCAGGGAACAGGCATTGCAGGCTTTGGTTGGTTTGACTTTGGGCGTATATCCACGGCGGTAGAATTGGTGCATCTCTTCTGTGATCGCCCGGACTTGTTGGCGTAAGGGCTCATCCAGAAGGATGCGGCTCCGGCGCCGGGGCTCGCCGTAAAAGAGGGCGCCTTCCAGGATGGAACAGCAAAGCATTTCTTCCAGGCACATGGCCTGGGCGCAGAGCTGGAGATAGTCCTCCTCGCTGTACATTACCCCATCCTCTGACAGGTGACCCCGGCGGGCAGGGCGGCTTCGTCCACAGTGACCTGATAGTCGCCGTACCCGCGGGCGGGGGAGGGGTCGTCCTTGTTGACCCGCACCACGTTTACCGTGTCGAAGAGCTTGTGGGCGGGAGCACAGCCCAGCTCACTGTCGTGCTTGAAGACGATCAGCTCCCGCACCGCCATCTTGCCCCGGGCGGCGGAGTGGTCATTTTCAAACATATTGAGGATGGCCTGCCACAGAAGCTCCAGATCCGCCTCGGAGAAGCCGGTGGTCTTTCGGGCCAGGTTGGCGGAGATATAGCCTTCACAGCGGTAGAGGCCGTAGGGGACGATGTACTTGCGGCCCATCTCGGTGCCCTTTTTCTCCGCGTCTGCCTCGGTGGTGATGGCCACCCGGGTGATGGTCACCTCCTGGGGGATCACCGGCTCCACGCTGCGGGCAAAGCCCAGCTGGACAGGGCCGCGGACTTGGCCGCAGTTGAGGGCGGACTTGACAAAGGTGGTCATCACCGCGCCAAAGGTGCGGACATCATAGAAGTTGGCGCACATCCAGTCCCGGACTTTCTCGTCCAGGGCGGGGTCGGCTTTTTTCTTGTCCTTTACCGTTTTCTCGGTGATGTCCAGAGCGGTATAGGCCTCGGCGTCGCTGCGGTTGAGGGGAACGCCGTCCTTGATATAGATGCGGTAGCCGGCGGCGTCCTCCTTCACGGTCTCCACATAGTTGCGGATCTTCCGCTTGAGGCACACGTCGGTGACCAGGCCCAGGCCGGTCTCGGGGTCTACCCGGGGCATATTGCCGGCGTCGGGGTCGCCGTTGGGATTGCCGTTTTCCACGTCGAACAGGATGACGAATTCATAGCGGTTTTTAATGGGTTCAGACATTTTCATTTTCCTCCTTTTTGGTATAGCGGGCCTGGGTCTGGTGGTAGTATCCCAGCTGGAAGGCTCCCTGCTGGGGCAGGGTCAGACGGTCGGGGAAGGACTCGCCCAGCTTGGCGGTCAGTTCAGAGAGCTGTTTGTCGTAGTAGATGTGCGACCCTGTGCTCATTTTCCGCAAGTGCTTCTGGGCCAGGTTGATCAGCGTGGGGAACACTCGGCTGGGAGTGGCGGAGGCGGAACTGAAATACTTGTCTTTGATAGTGGCGTTGATCCCTGGGTTGGCTGTGGACTGGATGGCCTCCAGCACAGAGAACAGCCGACCCAGGACGTAGGCGGCGTCATCGCAGGCGGGGTTCAGTGACACGGTCAAGACCTCCTTTGAAATATCGGGATGGGAAGCTTTCAGGTAATAGGCCTTGAGAATGGCGGCCCGGATCCGATCCACTTTGTGGTCGGCGCGGATCCGAAGTGTCACACCATTCAAAAGGGTCGCGGGGTAGCGGGTGTCGGTGAGGATGGCCCGCAGGACTTCGCCGGCCATGACCGGGGAGGGGGACTTGTCCTTGGAATTCTGGTTGACAGTGGCGCCCAGCAGCCGCCACAGGGGAATGGTATCAAGCTTGTCCCCCAGGGGCCGGACGATGTCCAGCCGCTCTTGGTGGGCCCAGGCATTTTGAAGGAAATGGCCAAAGGAATTGCGGAGGAAGAACCGCACCGACAGCCGGGCGGCGTTGGGGGCCAGGCCCAAGACGTAGAAGTCCATCCCAAGGTCGAGGTTGAGCTGGGAGAGGGCTTCATCGTACTGGGGCGGATCGCCCTGCAGCAGATGCTTTATGAGATTGGCGATGTCGCCCTCTGAATAGGAGGGGCTCTCGCCGAGCATCGCGCCAAGGAAAAGGTCTTGATAGGCAGAGCGCCCATCCTTTGCCCAGAAGAGGACGGTGGTGTCGCCGACCCGGAAGGAATGTTCCCGGTCAGACACCAGGTAGTTGAGGGCGGCTGTATAGGCGAAGGCGGCATATTTGCTCACCGGGGAATTCAGGTTCTGCTCCTTGCCATAGGAGCAGAAGGCGGGGGCGTTAAAGGAGACCAGGGCGGCGCCGCTGGACTGGGCTCCCATCACCCCTTTGATGGCGGGGTGGACGGCTTCCACCGGCCCCACCTGTCCGGTGACCAGGCAGGCCATTTGAGGGCCGCTCTCATCGGCGTCATAGTGGGCCTGCCAGGCCTGCCGGATGAGGGGATCCTCATGGACGTAGGCGCCCTCATAGCGAAAGACCAGGTTGGCGGAGGAGATCAGCTCTTCCCACTCCTCCTGAAGGGCGGGGTGGGCCTGGGCCTGGGCGGGCTCCCAGTGGTCGAAAAAGGCCAGCAGGGCCTTGGCGGCCGGTGTGTCCACCCCGTCCAGAAGCTGATGGTGGAGGGCACGGCAGGCCCGGAAGCAATCGACACTGCGCTGGGGCTTCCCCTTGTTGTCTATGCCGAGAAGATAGGAGGAATTGTCCCAGAGAAAGTTGGAAGAGATGCCGCTGGAACGCTTCACAGGAGCGGGGAGGGTCATGGACTGGGGGATGAGCGTGGCCTTTTTCCCGTCCTGCGCAGGGGGGATCTTGGTGATATCTGCCTGCAGCAGCTCCCCTTGGGCATTGATGGAAAGGGCGTAGGAGATCTTAGACTTTGCCCAGCCCGGCCGCTCCAGCTTTCCCTGGCCGACCAGCGCTTCGTAATACTGGGTGAGGGCCTGAAGGATCATCCGATCACCTCCCCGCTGTCTCGGGCCGGGATGTGGAGGACTCCGTCAACGAGCTTGGCCCGGAAAAAGAGGGGGGCGATGTTCTCGGGGTCGGAATAGTCCATATCCCAGAGCATATAGCCCAGCTCCACTTCCTTGCCCAGCAGTTCCTGGGGGCAGGGGGGGAGCGTCTGGCAGAGCTGGAACCGGGCGGGGAACTCCCGGCAGCCGAGGTAGGGCTGGTGATAGAACTGGCCGCGCTGGATGCGGTGCTTGAGGATGTCCTGGAACTTGCCCGGATTGTCGCTGGGGGCGGCCTGGTCTGTCATGTCAAAGTGGGCTTCGATCACATAGTGTACGTCCCGAAGCAGGAGCGCGGCGCGCTGTTGGATGTCCTCCGAGGCGGCCAGATAAAGCGCTCCGCTGCCCCGTGTCATCACAGTCCTGGCCGCGCTGGCGCTGATGGTGGACTTGACCTCGTTGCGCCGCAGGTTCAGGGTTCGGATGGGGGCGCAGACGTGGATGCGGTCAATGGAGTATCGGATCCCGGGGTGCCAGTATATGGCTTCCAACAGGCCCCGGGCCGCCGAAGGGGTCATTACGTCGTAACTGACCCGTTCCACCTTCATCTCAGGACGGGTGAAGCAGGCATAGTCGCCCCAGACCTCCAAGCGAATGGACATGGTTCTCACTCCTTTCTGTTTTTTATGGCGTCTCTACCTTAATATGGTTTGTGTCCCATAAATGGGACTGACGGTGTAATATCATTGAAAAAATGCCGCGCCTCCTTTTATGTCTAATGCCAGGCCGGTGGCGGCGGAGTAATGAGACAGGTCGGTGAGGATCGCGCTGTCTTCCTCCCGAGGCTCCAGGGCGCCCGCCAGATCCAGGGCGTCAAAGTGGTCGGGGTAGACAGAGACGCTGTACCGCCCCAACGCCCGAAAGAGAGCCCGGCTCCGCTCGCCCCGGCGCAGCTGTTCCACCAGCTGGGCGCCGTCTCCCAGAGGGATATAGACCGTTTTCATGTCAGACTTGATGAGGTGAAACCGTCTGGCGACCTCCTGGAAGGGCATCAGGGTGTAGGCCCCCTCCATCAGGGGCAGGATCTCGTCAACGTCCTGCCCCGCCTTGCCGTTGAGGCTCAACAGCTCCTGGAAATAGCGGGCGATGGCCTGGGGACTGTCCGGGGAAGGAGAATGTTCCAGTGCGGTATGCCCCGCCTTGATGTTCTGCCGGAAGCGGGTGGGGGTGCGCCCCTCGCTGCGGAAGATGGTGACGACGCAGTCCTCTGCGGGCAGCTTCCCATTTCGGTTGCACCGCCCCGCCGCCTGGAGGATGGAGTCCAACCCCGCCTCCTCCCGAAATACCGCAGGGAAGTCCACGTCCACCCCGGCCTCGATGAGGGAGGTGGACACCACCCGGCAGGGGAGCCCGTGATCCAGCCGATAACATATCTCCTCCAGAACCGCTTTTCGGTGGGCGGGGCACATGAGGGTGGACAGGTGGAAGATCCCCTCCCCATCTAAAAGTTGGAAGATCTCCTGGGCGGTCTTTTTCCGATTGACGATGCAGAGGGCCTGGGGAGACTCGTTTAGCCGTCGGGCCAATTCCCCGTTGTCTAAGGTGCCCTCCCGCCGGAAGGTGACCCGGCGGAAGAGTTCATTCTGGTAGGTCTCTGGAGGACATAGCTCTACGGAGGAACGGCCGGGGAGAAATTCCTGAAAAAGCGGCTCCAGCGAGGGCTGGGTGGCGGTGCATAGTACAGCGCAGACGCCGTAGTGCTTTACCAGCTGGGAGATGGCAAAGACGCAGGGGCGTAAGTAGGGGACGGGGAGCATCTGGGCCTCGTCGAAAATAATGACGCTGTTGGCCAGATTGTGGAGCTTCCGGCACCGGGAGGAGCGGGCGGCAAAGAGGGACTCAAAAAACTGCACGGCGGTGGTCACGATCACCGGCATGTCCCAATTTTCCGTGGCATGGGCCAGCCGGATCTGGTTCGGATCGGTGGCATCCTCCGGGTCGTACAGGACGCCGGAGTGGTGCTCCAGCACATTTTCCTCCCCCAGGATCTTCCGAAAGACCTGGGCGTTTTGCTCAATGATGGCGGTATAGGGGATCACATAGATCACCCGGCGCAGGCCGTGGGCCCTTGCGTGGCGCAGGGCAAAGGCCAGAGAGGCCACCGTCTTTCCGCCCCCGGTGGGGACGGTGAGGGTATAGAGCCCCGGCGTCTGTGTTTGCCCCTGCTCCAGGCAGCGGTTCAAAATGGCACAGCGCTGTTCGTTCAGCGGCGTTTTAGGCGGGAACCAGTCAGAGATATGAGCCAGAAGTTTGCGCTCCAGAGCGTCCATGGTCTCGCCGATCCCCTGCTCCCGCGCCTGCCCCGCCATAAAGCCTTCGGTGTCCAGGTAGTCGGCGTCCACCAGGCAGGAATAGAGCATCCGGGTGAAGAACATCCCCTCAGACTGAGTAGGGAAGGGGGCCGGAGACAGCGAGGGCAGGGACACCTGGGACTGCCAGGCGCCGTAGGGCTCCAGCGCTCCGTTGTCCGCGCCATTGATCCGCCCCCAAAAGGTGCCAAAGCTGGGGGTGTCCCCACGGCCGCCCCCATCGGGGAGGCCGGTGTGATGCCCCGCCACGGCGAAAGCGGCGTAGGGCTGGCCCAGCCGAAAGCATTCATAGGCCCCGGCGGCGGAGTGATCCACTTTGGGCCCATTTTCCAGCAGCCGCCGCTGAAATGCGTCGGAATATTTTCCAATGTCGTGGGCCAGACCGGCAAGCCGGCCCTGCTCCGCGGCGCCAAAGGCGGCGGCGAAGGAAGCGCAGAGGGCCGCAGTTCCATTCAGATGTTCAAGGACAGTCTGCTGCCGGCCATCCTCTGAAATGTGTGCCAAATGGGGAGCCATAAGGCCGCCCCCCTTTCTTAAATGTAGGATAGGACATAGGCAGTCCCATAAAATGGACTGTAATGCAAAAACCAGATTATGGTCATATCATACCATGGTCCGGAAAAAATAAATAGTATTTCGACGAAAATGACGAATACGCCCTTGCTGACATGGGCTCCTGCGAATAAAAACAAAGAATGGAGCCGGTCATGGCGAAATAAGACGGCCTGCGGAGGAACGGCCACTTGTCATTTCCATATATTCCTGCTACAATATGGCAAGGATCACACCACGGAAAGGAATGAGACAACGATGTTGGAAGAGCTGATCGAACGGATATTGCCGCCCATTATCTCCATTTTGGAGCTCATCGGTATCTTTGTGGTCTCCTTCAGCGCCCTCCATGCGTTTTGGGAGTACCTGCAGACCACCTTTTTTCACCACCCCTATGAATTCAAAGTAGAGCTGGCCAACGGCCTGGCCACAGCGCTGGAATTCAAGATGGCGGCAGAGATCTTGAAGACGGTGCTGGTGCGGGAGATGAGCGAGCTGCTGATCCTGGGCGCGGTGATCGCCCTGCGGGCGCTGTTGAGTCTGCTCATCCATTTCGAACTGCGGGTGGAGCAGAACCACGTCGACCCGCCGGAAGGGGAAAGCTGAACGGGCGGGAGCCCCCTATCGACCCACAAAGAAAACGCCGCGAACTAAGTTCGCGGCGTTTTTGCGTTCCATTAAAGAATCCTGACGGTATAGCGCAGGAGCTTGCGCTCTCCGGCGGAGAGGGTGATGCAATGGGGCTTGCGGATAAACTCGCCGCTCTCATCCTCGTAGGCGGCGCAGCCGTGCCATGGCTCCAGACAGATGTAGGGGGCGCTCTTGTGGGGCATCGTCCAAAAAGCGATCATGGGGAAGTGGCCGAAGTCCATGTGGACGCCGCGGCCGGTGGCCCTGTGGAGCAGGGAGACCCCGGTGGAGCGGAGCCCCTCGAAGATGAGGGTGTCCAACCGGTCGAAAATGGCGTGCTCCAGGCCGATGGGGGTGGCGAAGGTCTCCGTCTCCCGGCGGAGAAGTCCCTGGGGGTTGAGCAGGCGGGCGGCGGCCTTCTCCTCCTCGTCAAAGACCAGCTGATAGTCCTCAAAGGCCTCCCCGGGACGGAGGGGACAGCGGAAGGCGGTGTGGGCGCCGATGCAGAAGGGGAGGGGTTCCCCGCCGGGATTTTCCACCTGGAACTGGGTGAAGAAGCCCTCCCCGGTGAGCTGGTGGCGCACCTGGAGAAGGAAGGGGTAGGGATACTGGGCCAAGGTCTCCGGGCTTTCCCGCAGCTCTAAAACGGCAAAGTCCGGCCCCTGCTCCGCGATGGTGAACTCCCTCCGGCGGGCAAAGCCGTGGCGGGGCATCTCGAAGGTCCGCCCCTCAAAGCGCACCCGGTTTTCCTTCAGAGAACCTACGAAGGGGAAGAGGATGGGGTTGCGGCCTGACCAGCAGGCGGGGTCGCCCTGCCAGATGTATTCCGTGCCCTCCCTGTCCCGGAGGGAGACCAGCTCCCCGCCCAGGGTGTCCACTGTGGCCCGAAGGCCGCCCTTTGTCAACTCGATGGTCACTGTGTTTCCTCCTCTGCTGAAAAAATCGGAGCAAGCGATATGAGGCTTGCTCCGACATGGTGGACGGTATGGGGATCGAACCCACGACCTCAGCGTTGCGAACGCTGCGCTC
>CANEAY010000010.1 GCA_947425785.1 uncultured Pseudoflavonifractor sp.
ACAAGGGCACCTTTGTGAAGAATATTATCTCGGACAACATCCTCCTGGGGGATATCTATGTCCGGGCCAAGGAGCTCCATTTTGTCTGCGACGTGCCCCGGGGCGTGTTCCTGGTGCGGCAGAGCGAGCCTGCCGACCCGGCTATGATCGATGCTATCCAGGGCATTTTCCCCGACAAGCAGACCGACTTTGTCCTGTCCATCAGTGAGACCGACGTGGCCATCATCAAGCAGATGCCCGAAGGCTCCGAGGGCAAGCAGCTGGAGAAGATCGCCCAGCAGATCGAGGAGACTTTGGCCGCCGAGCTGAATTTGAAGGCGGTGGTGGGCATCGGCACGGTGGTCACCAACATCCGGGACTTGGCCCGATCTTACAAGGAGGCCCAGCTGGCCATCGAGGTGGGCAAGGTCTTTGACACCGAGCGCACCATCATCAACTATGACAACCTGGGCATTGGACGGCTCATCTATCAGCTGCCCACCACCCTGTGCGAGATGTTCCTGCGGGAGGTCTTCAAGAAGAATCCCATCGACGCGCTGGATCAGGAGACCCTCTTTACCATCAACAAGTTCTTTGAGAACAACCTGAACGTCTCCGAGACCGCACGGAAGCTCTTTGTCCACCGCAATACGCTGGTCTACCGGCTGGAGAAGATCAAGAAGCTCACCGGCCTCGACCTGCGGGAGTTTGATGACGCCATTACCTTCAAGGTGGCTCTGATGGTGAAGAAGTACCTTATCTCCAGGGGCATCGAGGACTGAGGGAAGGGGCCGGCGGCCCGACGACGAAATACCAATGAACGATTGACGATCAAACGCGGCCGGAAGGCCCCGGTTCGATTGTCAATCGCTTTATGAGGAGCAGGGCATGATTCAGCTATTGGATATACATGAGACCTATGATAACGGCACCCGGGCCTTGAAGGGCATCGACCTGCGCATCAAGGACGGGGAGTTCGTGTTCCTGGTGGGGCCCTCCGGGTCGGGAAAGTCCACCATCATCAAGCTCATCACCGGTGAGATACAGCCCACCGGCGGGCGGATCATGGTCAACGGCTACAACCTGGGCAACATCCGCCCCAGCCAGGTGCCCTATATGCGCCGGACTCTGGGGGTCATCTTCCAGGATTTCCGGCTCATCGACAAGAAGACGGTGTGGGAGAACCTGACCTTCGCCATGCGGGCGGTGGGGGCCTCCCCCCGGGAGATCAGCAAGCGCATCCCCTATGTGCTGGATCTGGTGGGGCTCAACTACAAGGGCGACCGCTACCCCAACCAGCTCTCCGGCGGTGAGCAGCAGCGGGTGGCCATCGCCCGGGCGCTGGTGAACAACCCCCAGATGATCATTGCCGACGAGCCTACGGGCAATCTGGATCCCAGCCGCTCCCAGGAGATCATGCTGCTGCTGGAGAAGATCAACGAGCTGGGTACCACCATGCTGGTGGTGACCCATGAAAAGGAGCTGGTGAACCGCTTTTCCAAGCGGGTGGTGGCCATTGAGAACGGCCGCATCATCAGCGATGAGACAGGCGGGTACTATAAAAATGAAGAGATCATATAATTTCGGGTACTACATTGCCGAGGGGTTTCGCTCCATCTTCACCCACGGCCTTATGTCCTTTACGGCGGTCTTTATGATCGTGGCCTGCCTGCTGATCATGGGGTCATTTTCCCTGGTGGCGGTGAATCTGGAGCGGGAGCTGGGTAAGCTGGAGCAGGACAACCGTTTTCTGGCCTTTGTGGACGAGACCTACACCAGAGAACAGGCCATGGCCCTCAAGACTCAGATCGAAGCCGTGCCCAATGTGGCCTCCGTTATCTTTGAGACCAAGGAGGAGGCCCAGAAAAACTATGCGGCCAAGTACGCCAGCGACAAGAACGCGGCCCTTTATGCCGAGCTTCCTGCCGAGGTGTTCCGGGACCGCTATGCTGTCCACATGACGGATTTGAGCCTGATTCAGGAGACGGTGGACGCGGTGGAGGCTGTCGAGGGCATCGAGGGCCATCAGGCCGCCCCGGAGGTGGCCCAGGGCTTTGTGCTGGTGCGCAATGTGGCGGCCGGCGTGGCGGCCATCCTCATCGTGCTGCTGCTTTTTATCTCCGGGTTCATCATTTACAACACCATCCGCCTAGGCACCTTCAGCCGGCGGGAGGAGATCGTCATTATGAAGATGTGCGGCGCCACCAACGGTTTTGTCCGGGGGCCCTTCATCTTCGAGGGTATGATCCTGGGGCTGATAGGAGCCGTGCTGGCCTTCTTCTGCCAGTGGGGTATCTATGAGCTGATCGTCCAGGCCATTGACACTGAAACGACCGCCCAGCTGCTTAGCGTGATCCCCTTCCAGGAGATCTGGCCCAAGGTGCTGGGGGTCTTTGCCGGGGCGGGGCTCGTTGTGGGCACCAGCGGCTCGGTGATGGCCATCCACAAGTTCCTGAACGTATAAGGAGGGGCACCCTTGAAAGAAAAGCCTTCTCACAAGAAGAAGAAATTCAGCCGGGCGGACTGGCGGCGTATTTTTGTGGCCGGACTGGCCCTGCTGATGGTGGTGGCCATGGTGCTGCCCCTGCTGGGAGACCTGGCGGGCTTTGCCCGCGCCGCCACACAGAGCGAGCTGAAAAACCAAATTTCCGGCCTGAAGGGGGACGCCGCCGACGCCAGCGCCCGGCGCAAGGATCTGCAGGCCCAGCTGAAGGCCATTGAGAGCGACAAGGCCCAGGCCCTGCAGCGCAAGGAGCTGCTGGCCCAGGAGCTATACGCCATCGACGAGCAGGTGGCCAACACCCAGAGTCAGATCGACCTCTACAATTCCCTCATTACCCAGCAGGAGGCGGCCCTGGCGGAGGCCCAGGCCAAGGAGACGGCGGCCTATGAGCGGTTTTGCCAGCGGGCCCGCTCCATGGAGGAGGCGGGGGAGATCTCCTACTGGTCGGTGCTCTTTTCCGCCAACGACTTTTCCGACCTTCTGGACCGGCTGGCCATGGTAGACCTCATCATGGAGTACGATAACTCTGTGGTGGAGAACCTGGCCCAGGCCAGGGGAGAGGTGGAGACCACCCTGGCGGAGCTGAACGAGACCAAGGCGGGGCTGGACGAGCAGAAGGCCATTCTGGATACCCAGCGGGCCGACCAGGCCGCCAAGGTGGTGGAGGCCCAGACCCTCTTTGACGAGCTGAAGACCCAGGCCGACAAGGCGGAGGCCCTGGTGGCCGCCGAGGAGGCGGAGGAGAAGCGGATCGCCGCTCAGCTGGCCAAGAAGGAGAAGGAACTGGAGGCCATGATCGCCGCCGCCAACTTCACCACCGGCTCGGGCTATTACTACCCCCTGCCCTCCAGCAACACCACGGTCACCTCCAAGTTCGGCTGGCGCACCCATCCCATCACCAGAAAGCCCAACAACCACACGGGCCTGGACATCGCCGCCCCCAAAAATACCGAGATCTACGCCGTTCAGGGGGGGGTGGTCATCACCTCGTCCTATGCACCCAGCTCCTACGGCAACTATGTAGTGGTGAGCCACGGAAACGGCAAGACCACCCTCTACGCCCACATGACCTCCCGGGCGGTGAGCGAAGGGCAGGTGGTGAGCCAGGGCCAGGTGCTGGGCTATGTGGGCACCACGGGTTCCTCCAGCGGCAACCACCTGCACATTGAGCTGAAGATCAACGGTGTGCGGCAGGATCCCAGGACTATGTTCCCCGGCGTGAATTTCAGCTATCCTTACGGTTAAGCAAGGCGGGCGGAGGACGACCTCCGCCCCCTTTCCTTTTTGTGAGATAAGGAGCGAATGGTATGAAAGAGCGACGTTTTTCCAAACTGCATCTGCTTCTGGCGGGGGCGGTGGGGGCCGTTTTGGCGGTGTTCTTCCTCTGCCTGGCCCTGTGGCTGGCCATCGGCCCCCAGGGCCTGACCCTGCTGGAGGCCTGGGGGGCCGCCCGCACCCAGTTCGTGGGGGAGTTTGACCAGGAGAAGGCCATCGACGCCACCATGGAGGGACTGGTGGAGGGGCTGGGAGACCGCTGGAGCTACTATCTGGACGCCAAGGGCTACGCCGCCCAAAACCAGCGGCGCACCAACACCTATGTGGGCATCGGCGTCACCGTCAGCTATACCGATGAGCGGGGGCTCCTCATCCTCAGCGTGGCGGCGGGAGGGCCTGCCCAGGAGGCGGGGCTCACTGTGGGGGAGGTCATCACCGCCGTCAACGGCATCCCTCTGGAGGGGGAGGCCCGGTATGAGGGGGTGGATCACATCTCCGGGGAGGAGGGGACTGCGGTCACCCTCACCATATTAGGGGAAAACGGCCAGGAGCGGCAGCTGGAGCTGAAGCGGGCGGCGGTGAACACCGAGGCTGTCCACAGCAAGATGCTGGACAACAAAGTGGGTTACATAAAACTGGACAACTTCTACAGCAACAGCGCCCAATGGGTGGCCCAGGCGGCCCGTGAACTGGCCGAGCAGGGAGCCAAGGCCCTGGTCTTTGATATGCGAAACAACGGCGGCGGCTACGTTGGTGAGCTTACCGACATGCTGGACAGCCTCCTGCCCGAGGGGCCCATCTTCCGCACCTGGAGCAAGAACGGCAGGGAAGAGGTGGTGGAGTCCGATGAAAATTATGTAAACTTACCTATGGCCACGCTGGTCAATTCCGGCACCTATTCCGCCGCCGAGTTCTTTGCCGCCCAGCTCCAGGAGAGCGTGGGGGCTCCCATCGTGGGGGAAGAGACCTCGGGGAAGGGGTATTCCCAGCAGGTGGTGCCCCTCTTTAACGGCGGCGCTCTAAACCTGTCTACCGGGCGGTATGCCACCGGGGCGGGAGTTTCTCTGGTGGGGACGGGGGTGGCCCTGGACGCGGAGCTGTCCCTGACGGAGGAGAAGCAGCGGCTGCTGGAGGCGGGCCAGCTCCCCGCCGAGGAGGACGATCAGCTCCAAAAGGCACTGGAGCTGTTGGGATATTGAGAAAAGCGCCCCCGGCCGCATAGCGGCCGGGGGCTTGGCATATCCGGCCCGGCCACGGCATATCCTACCCCCGAGAGGGGGAAGGGACATGGTGGGGTGGCTGGACTGGTCGGAGCAGCGGCATTTTTGGCCCCGGCTGACTGTCGTGCGGCCCCAGGGCCTTCCCCTGCTGCGGGCGGCGCTGCCTCCCGGCAAACCGGAACGGCGGCTACGCCAGGGGGCCAAGGCCCTCCGCCGCCGGGGGGTGAGCCGGGTGGTGGCGGCGCCGGGGCTGGAAGACGCGGAGAGCCTGCGCCGCCGGGGGCTGTACCTGGTGGAGCCCATGCCCCTATACAGGGCCATGGGGGGCAGGCTGGCCCTGTACCTTTTGCGGGACGTACCCCTTCGGGAGCGGCGGGTGGCCCTGCGGGGGGAGGAGGCCGATGGAACGGCCTGGGCGCTGGCCCGGGAGCTGTGTCCCCAGGTGGGGGGCCTCCTTTTGGACTTCGACCGGGGAGAGGAGGCACTGGGCGACCGGCTGCGGGCCCAATACGGCGCGGCACCCCGGCCATTGGGCTGGGGGTCGGGGCCCCAGGTAACCCTGGAGCTTTCGCCGCGGGCGGAGCAGGTGGGGGAGACCCTGCGTCTCTGGGGGGAGGGGGAGCTGGGAGGGCTCACCCTGACCCTGCCGGGGGCGGTGCTGCCGGAGGGGCTTCCCAGGCTCCCCTTCCTGGAGCTGCTGTGGGAGACGGGGCGGGTGAAGGGAGAGGACTTGGCGGTGACTGCGGCGAATCGCCCTTGACATAAGGGGAGAAAGTACATATAATATTGCAATAATGTAAGCGCGGAAGTATGGCTCCGGCCAGAACCCGCGTTTTCCGTGAAAACAGTACAAGAATGAAAGGTGACACAGGATCATGGCGAAGCAGTATAAACTCACCCCCCAGCGGCTCAAGGAGCTTCAGGATGAACTGACCTATCTCAAGACCGTCCGGGAGCGGGAGGTGGCCGAGCAGATCAAGGAGGCCCGCTCCTTCGGCGATCTGAGCGAGAACAGCGAGTATGACGAGGCCAAGAACGAGCAGGGCAAGCTCTACTCCCGCATTGCGGAGGTGGAGGAGGTACTGTCCAACTATGTGCTCATCGACCATCAGGAGTTTGACGCCAACGCGGTGAGCCTGGGCAGTCTGGTGAAGGTGCTGGACATAGAGTTCCAGGAGGAGCAGACCTACCACATCGTGGGTTCCCAGGAGGCCGACCCCATGGACGGCCGCATCTCCGAGGACTCCCCCTTCGGCAAGGCCCTGCTGGGCAAGGTCATCGGCGACGAGGTGGAGGTGGAGGCCCCTATGGGGACGCTCCGCTACAAGGTGCTGGACATTCAAAAGAAATAAGGGAGCGCGCTCCCGATAGGAGAGGACAACATGGCAGAGCAAGATAAGAATAACGTTTCCCAGCCCGAGCTTTCCGAGCTGCTGCGCCTGCGGCGGGAGAAGCTCACCGCCCTGCAGGAGGCGGGGGAGGATCCCTTCCAGCAGACCAGGTTTGAGTGGGACGCCACTTCCCAGCAGATCAAGGACAATTTTGACGCCATGGAGGGAAAACCCGTCAAGGTGGCGGGCCGGCTCATGTCCAAGCGGGGCATGGGCAAGGTGTCCTTCTGCGACCTTCAGGACAGGGACGGCCGCATCCAGCTCTACGCCCGCCAGGACGAGATGGACGAGGAAGTCTACAAGAAGTTCAAAAAGTTCGACATCGGCGACATCGTGGGGGTGGACGGCGAGGTCTTCCGCACCCAGCGGGGGGAGATGAGCGTCCGGGCCAAGGACATCACCCTGCTGAGTAAGTCCCTGCTGCCTCTGCCGGAGAAGTTCCACGGCCTTCAGGACAAGGAGCTGCGCTACCGCCAGCGGTATGTTGACCTCATTATGAACCCCGAGGTGAAGCAGGCATTTGTCATCCGCAGCCAGTTCATCAAGCACGTGCGGGACTTTATGGATAACCGGGGCTATATCGAGGTGGAGACCCCGGTGCTCAACACCATCTCCGGCGGCGCCACCGCCCGGCCCTTCGTCACTCACCACAACACCCTGGATATCGATATGTACATGCGTATCGCCACCGAGCTGCCCCTGAAGCGGCTCATCGTGGGGGGCCTGGATCGGGTGTATGAGATCGGGCGCATCTTCCGCAACGAGGGCATGGATCCCAAGCACAACCCGGAGTTCACCACCATCGAGCTCTACCAGGCCTACGCCGACTTTAACGACATGATGGATCTCTTCGAGGAGCTGCTGTCCTCCGCCGCACAGAAGATCCTGGGTACCTATCAGGTGGAGTGGCAGGGGGAGAAGATCGATCTGAAGCCCGGCTGGCCCCGGATGCCCATGCACGAGGCGGTGAAGCAGTACTGCGGCATCGACTTTATGGCCATCACCTCCGACGAGGAGGCGGTGGCCGCCGCCAAGAGCATCGGCGTGGAGCTGCCCGAGACGGCGGACAAGACCTGGGGCAACGCCCTCTACGAGTGCTTTGACCAGCGGGTGGAGCAGAGGCTCATCCAGCCCACCTTTATTACTATGCACCCGGTGGATGTATCCCCCCTGGCCAAGCGGTCTCCCAAGGATCCCCGGCTCACCGAGCGGTTTGAGCTCTTTATCTGCCACAGCGAGATGGGCAACGCCTTCTCCGAGCTCAACGACCCCATCGACCAGCGCCAGCGCTTCCAGAAGCAGGTGGAGCTGCGGGACAAGGGCGACGACGAGGCCGGCATGATGGACGAGGATTTCCTCACCGCCCTGGAGTACGGTATGCCTCCCACCGGCGGCCTGGGCATCGGCATCGACCGGTGCGTCATGCTGCTCACCGGGACGGATTCCATCCGGGACGTGCTGCTCTTCCCCACCATGAAGCCGCTGGATAAGTGAGTGGAGAGGGCTATGGAAAAGACATTACGCGTGATCGTGGAGAAGTGTCCCCAGAACCACCCCTGCCCCTCGGTGCGGGTGTGCCCGGTGGGGGCTTTGTCCCAGGTGGACTTTCAGGCCCCCACGGTGGATCATGGTAAGTGCATCCGCTGTGGGAAGTGCTCCAATTTCTGCCCCAAGAAGGCACTGGTGCTGGAATAAGATCAAATATCAGTGGCATACCGGCGGGTGACCGCCGGTATGCCTTTTTTTATATCAAGCAGGAACAACTGGAATGTTGACCGGGGAAAAGTATAGCTTGTATGACTGCCATTGAAAAAACCTCTCAGGGATTCCCTGAGAGGTTTTTCAATGGCACATTTTTTCGACTATCGCCGCGATCAGCGCCGCGCCTTCATCATCCAATCTGGAGACATCAATGACCTTTGGCGCATCTACGCATACAAGGTAATCCACGCTGACGCCAAACAGCCGCGACAGACGGATCAGGACCTCGATGGAGGGAGCTTTACTGGCCGTCTCATAAGCGCTGACCATAGCCTTAGAGATACCCACTCGGTTGGCGACCTGGAGCTGCGTCAAGCCCCGTGCTTCCCGAAGAGCCCTCAATTTTTCGGAGCAGTCAACCATAAGCTTGCCTCCTTTCTTCTATTAGTTTACCTGCATTAAAACTTCTGATAGGAGTATTTAATATAACTATTAGTTGACTTTTGAGAGAATAATGGTATAATGCTTTCGTGATCATGACGCTGACAGAAGAAAAAGAGATGGAAATACGGGGAGGAACAACATATGAAAAAGGGACATAAACGGTTAGCGGCTATTTTGACGGCAGCACTTTTCGGCAGTTTGATGGCGGGCTGTGGGTCTGAGGAGCCGCCGAAAAAGGTGGGGGAGGTCACTGCCTCCGCACCGGCGAAAGAGGCGGAGCCTTCGCAAACAGCGAAAGAACCGGAGAAGAGCGAGTTTCGCGTGGGTGATATGTTGACGGCTGAAGGATTGGAGATCGTCTATGTTTCCAGCGGCGAGTATGTAAGCGGCAATCAATTTTTACAGCCCAAAGATGGCTGCAAATTCATCTATATTGAGCTGGCCTGCAAAAATGTTGCTGAATCGGACAAAAATATTTCATTCTATTCTTTTGAATGTTATGCGGACGGCTATGCCGCGGATTCTTACTACGGCGGAGAGGATGCCCTCTCTGCAACTATGTCGGCGGGCAGGACGACTGCGGGAAAGGTTTATTTTGAAGTGCCTGTGGACGCCGAAGAAATTGAAATTGAATATAAGTATAATTTGTTCTCAGACAAGAAGGCCCATTTTATTTACGAAGGTGCGCAGGAATCCGGCTATATAGCTCCAGCGGATGCTTCTGCCAGTGAGGAAGCTTACAAGGTGGGAGACGTTATTGAGACATCTGGAGTTACGATCTCCTATCTTTCCTGTGAGGATTACACGAGCGATAATATGTTTATCCAACCGGCAGAGGGCAATCAATATGTGTCCTGCGAGTTTGAATTTGAAAACACATCGGAATCCGAACAAATGATAAGCGGCTTTAACTTTAAATGTTACGCCGACGGAAAAGCGTGCGAAGCGTCTTATCTTCGGGATAACGCTTTGGGGACTACTACACTTTCTGTGGGGAGAAAGGTCAAGGGTACGGTCACGTTTGAGGTGCCGACAGCGGCGGATGTGGTGGAGTTGGAATATGAGACAAATGTCTGGACATCCGACCACATTGTATTTACCGTAAAGTAAGATAAAGTTCAAAGGGCCCTCTGTCCGCAGGACAGAGGGCCCTTTTTTGCCCTGTGGAGATGAGTTCCGGGAAGCTGTGATTTGACATGGGGAACAATAGTGGTTATAATTTAAGCGGCTTTATATAAGGAGAGGCCGGAGGAGGGAGGACGCCATGGCGGAAAAGATAGCCCGTTTTATCAAAAACCACTTTATCCGCTCCCGGCGGCTCAACTCCACCCGGCTGGTGGCCCTGTCCTTTGGGGTGATCATCCTTGTTGGCGCCCTGCTGCTGACCCTGCCCGCGGCAAGCCGGGCGGGGGAGAGCCAGGGGCTTTTTACCGGCCTTTTTACCGCCACCTCCGCCACCTGTGTCACTGGGCTGGTGGTGGCGGACACCGCCCTGACCTGGTCGCCCTTTGGCCAGGCGGTGATATTGCTTATGATCCAGCTGGGCGGCCTGGGCTTTATGACGGTGATGACCCTGGTGTCCCTCTGGGCCCACCGGCGCATCGGCTTGTCCGAGCGGCTCATCATGGTCTCCACCCTGAACCTGAACGATCTGGACGGGGTGGTGCGGGTGGTACGCCACGCCCTCATGGGCACCGCCTTTTTTGAGCTGGCGGGAGCCGCCCTTTTATCCATTCGTATGATACCGAAGTATGGCTTTTTCCGGGGGCTGTGGCACGCCCTGTTTCATTCGGTCTCTGCCTTCTGCAACGCGGGCTTTGACCTGCAGGGGGTGGACACCGGGGCCTTTTCCAGTCTGGCGGCCTTTCAGGACGACCCGTTGACCCTTCTCACCACCTCGGCCCTGGTCATTATCGGCGGCCTGGGCTTTTTTGTGTGGGAGGACATTTTGCAAAACCGATGCTGGAAAAAGCTCACCCTATACAGCAAGCTGGTGCTGGCCATCACCGCCTTCCTTCTGATCGGCGGCACCCTCTTTTTTATGGTGGCCGAGGGGGGAAACCCCGCCACCCTGGGAGGGATGGACACAGGGGAGAAGTGGCTCAACGCCTTTTTCCAGTCCATGACCCTGCGCACGGCGGGTTTTAACGTCATCGACCAGGGGGCCATGACGGACAACGCCACGGTGGTGAGCTGTATCCTCATGCTCATCGGCGGCTCCTCCGGCTCCACCGCCGGCGGCCTGAAGACAGTGACGGCATGGGTGCTCTTCATGGTGCTCTTTACCAGCCTGCGGGGCAGGGAGAGCATCACCTTCCGGGGCCGCTCCATCTCGGAGCGGCGGGCGATGAACGCGGTGACCCTCTTTCTGATGGTGCTCCTCCTCTTTGTCACCGGCTCCATGCTCATCTCCCTGACCCACCAGACCACCTTCCTCCACGCCGCCTTTGAGACGGCGTCGGCTTTGGGCACCGTGGGCCTCACCGCCGGGCTGACCCCCACCCTGGCCCGGCCCGCCCAGATACTGCTGATTTTCCTGATGTATACCGGCAGGGTGGGAGTGCTGTCCTTCTCCATTGCCTTCCTCATCCGCCGCAAGGACGGCTTGGATATCAAGTACCCCGAATTCAACATCATGGTCGGATGAAAGGAGCCACATAAGGATGAAAACATTTGTTGTCATTGGCCTGGGCCGGTTCGGCACCGCCGTGGCCACCGAGCTCTCCGCCCTGGGCCACGAGGTGCTGGCCATGGACACCCAGGAGGAGAGGGTGCAGGCCGTCGCCGACCAGGTGACCCACGCCGTCACCGCCGACGCCCAGGATCCCGCCGTTCTTCGGGCCTTGGGGGTGCGCAATTACGACTGCGCCGTCGTGGCTTTGGGCAGCGACGTGGGGGCCTCCTCCCTCATCACGCTGAACCTGAAGGAGCTGGGTCTCAAGCAGGTCATCTGCAAGGCCCGCAGCCACGTCCACCGGAAGGTGCTGGAGAAGATCGGCGCTGACCGGGTGGTATTCCCCGAGCATGAGATGGGCACTAAGCTGGCCCAGGGGCTCTCTTCCTCCAACGTGCTCAACTTCATCGAGTTTTCCGATGATTACGGCATCGTGGAGCTGGCGGTGCCCCGCTCCTGGCAGGGCAAGGCCATTCGGACGCTGGATGTGCGCAACGCCTTCCGCGTGAATATCATCGCCGTCCGCAAGGCCAGCAGTCCCGGCACATTGAATGTGGCCCCCGGGGCGGACTGTATGCTGGAGGCGGGGGACAATGTGGTGGCGGTGGGCCGGGGGGATGACATCGACCGGCTCCACGAGGTGAGATGATGGAGACCATCACCAGCCGCCAGAACCCGCTGTTTCAAAAAATACGCAAGCTGAATTCCTCCAACACCTTCCGCCGCCAGCAGGGGCTTTTCGCCTGTGAGGGGCCCAAGCTGTTGGAGGAGGCGCTGAAGTGGGGAATAGAGCCGGAGACGGTGGTGGCCGCCCCCGGCGTTTCCCTTCCTGCCCTGAAAGCCGCCCGGAAGGTGGAGACTCCCGCCGATGTGCTGAAGTCCCTGGCGGACACGGAGACCCCCCAGGGGGTGGTATTCACCTGTCCTATGCCTGACACTGCTTTGCCGGACAAGCTCTCCCCGGGCCGCTACCTGGTGCTGGACGGAGTGCAGGATCCGGGGAACCTGGGCACCATCTGGCGCACCGCCGACGCCTTTGGGGCGGCGGGGCTTTTGCTCACCGGCTCCTGTGCCGACCCCTTCGGGCCCAAGACCGTCCGGGCCACCATGGGGGCCTGTTTCCGCCTTCCCGTGTGGCGGGGGGAGCGGCAGGGGGTGGCAGAAGTGCTGAAGGCTTCGGGCATTGCCCTCTACGCCACCGCCCTGCGGGAGGACACCGAGGACGTGCGGCAGGCAGACCTGTCCCGGGCTGCGGTGGTCATCGGCAGCGAGGGCCGGGGCATCTCGGAGGAGATGCTCTCCCTGTGTGAAAAGACCCTGAAAATACCCATGGAAGGGCGGTGCGAGTCCCTCAACGCCGCCGTGGCGGCGGCCGTCGTCCTTTGGGAGGGGTATCGGAAATAGGGAAGGGCGGCGCGCCTTACACCCCCCATTAAGAAAGCCTGGCGAAAGGAGGCTCTGCTGTGGCAAATCTGAAATACTTCCTCTGGCTCACCACCCGGAAGGGGCTCCAGCCCGGTGAGGCCGGGGCCCTCCTGTCCTATTTCGGGACCCCGGAGGGGGCCTATTTTGCCCCGGCGGAGGAGTACGACCTGCTGGACTTGCCCCGGGGGAAGAAGGCCGCGCTGATGGACAAGCGCCTGGACGGGGCGGAGAAGATCTTGGCAGACTGCCAGCGGCTGGGCATCCAGATCATGACCATCCAGGACGCCGACTACCCGGAGCGGCTGGCCCAGCTGGACGATCCGCCCCTGGTGCTCTACTGGAAGGGAAAGCCGATCCGTGTGGACGACAGGTTCACGGTGGGTGTGGTGGGCACCCGGAGCTGTACGCCCTACGGCACCGATCTGGCCTCCCGGCTGGGATTGGAGCTGGCCCGCCGGGGCGCGATCCTGGTCTCCGGCATGGCCCAAGGCATTGACGCCGCCGGTATCCGGGGCGCGCTGAAAGGCGGCGGGAATGTCATCAGTGTGTTGGGCGGCGGCATCGATGTGATCTATCCCAGAGAACACCGCTGGCTCTATGAGGACGTGGCCGCCGCAGGGACGCTGGTCAGCGAGTACCCGCCGGGGACGGAGCACGCGGGACACCATTTTCCCATCCGAAACCGCATCATCAGCGGTTTGGCTATGGGCGTGGCGGTGGTGGAGGCGGGGCTTCCCAGCGGCGCCCTTATCACCGCCCGGCTGGCGTTGGAGCAGAACCGGGAGGTCTTCGCCTTTCCCGGCGCGGTGAACGCCGCCGCCAGTCTGGGGTGCAACAAGCTCATTCAGGCCGGGGAGGCCAAGCTGGTGCTCTCCGCCGGAGATATTTTGAGCGAATTTTCCGCTATGCTCCCCAGGGAGGAGACCCCGGAACCATTGGAGGAAGAGGAGATCCGGCAGAGGCTGGAGGGCCTGCCCCAGGAGGGTCAGGCGCCCCGGCAAAAGGGACAAAGGAAGGAAAAAGCGGAAAAAGAGGTTGACAAGACCCCCGGTCGGGCATATATTTCTGTATCAGACGACCCTGAGGCGTTTACCGACGACGAGCGGGACATCCTCCTGGCCATCGCCCAGAAGGCCCTGACGGCGGACGAGGTATCCGAGGCCGCCCAGATCCCGGCCAGGAGGGTGCTCTCCGCCCTGACCATGCTCCAACTGCGGGAGCTGGTGGAGGAGCAGCCGGGGAAGCGGTTTTACGCCAAAGTCATATTGACCGAATAAATGGAGTGATAACGTGGCAGTGAAGAAGAATGAAGCCTTGGTGATCGTGGAGTCTCCGGCCAAGGCCAAGACCATCACCAAATACCTGGGCCCCGGCTATGAGGTCAAGGCCTCCATGGGCCATGTCCGCGACCTGCCCAAGAGCAAGATGAGCGTGGACGTGTCCCGGGACTTCGCCGTGGACTACCAGCCCATCGCCGGAAAGGAAGACGTGATCGCCGACCTGAAACGCTCCGCCAAGCGCAGCGAGCGGGTCTACCTGGCCACCGACCCTGACCGGGAGGGGGAGGCCATCTCCTGGCACCTGAAGGAGCTTTTGGGTCTGCCCGACGAGAGCACCTACCGGGTCACCTTCAACGAGATCACCAAGAAGGTGGTCAATGAGTCCATCGCCCAGCCCCGCCAGATCGACATGGATCTGGTGGACGCCCAGCAGGCCAGAAGAGTGCTGGATCGGGTGGTGGGCTACCAAATTTCCCCCTTCCTGTGGAAGAAGATCCGCCGGGGGCTGTCGGCGGGCCGGGTGCAGTCGGTGGCCACCCGCCTGGTCTGCGAGCGGGAGGAGGAGATCCAGGACTTCCAGAGCGAGGAGTATTGGTCTCTGGACGCAGACCTGGAGCGCATCCGCCCCAACCTGGGCCGCTTCACCGCCGCTTTCTACGGCACCGACAAGCGCCAGGAGCTCCACAGCGAGGCGGAGGTCAATGTCATCATGGAGGCGGTGAAGAATTCTCCCTTCACCGTGGCGGGGGTCAAGCGGCAGGAGAAGAGCCGCAACCCCGCGCCCCCCTTTACCACCTCCACCCTCCAGCAGGAGGCCAGCCGCAAGCTGGGCATGTCCCCCCGCCGGGCTATGGCGGTGGCCCAGCAGCTCTACGAGGGCGTGGACGTCACCGGCGAGGGCACCGTGGGTCTTATCACCTATATGCGTACCGACTCCCTGCGCCTGTCCGACGAGGCCACTGCCGCCGCCCGGGAGTTCATCCTGGGCCGTTACGGCAAGGACTACTATCCCGGCAAGGTCAGGGTCTATAAGGCCAAGGCGGGGGCCCAGGACGCCCACGAGGCCATCCGCCCCTCCAACGTGAACCTGGTGCCGGAGGAGATCAAGAAGGATCTGACCCAGGAGCAGTACCGGCTCTATAAGCTCATCTGGGGCCGGTTCGTGGCCTGCCAGATGGCTTCCGCCGCCTATGACAGCGTCACCATCGAGGCCCAGTCCGGCGACTACCGCTTCCGGGCCACCCATACCGCCCTCAAGTTCGCGGGCTACACCGCGGTCTATGTGGAGGGCAAGGATGAGGACGAGGAGGCCGCCCAGTCCCCCCTGCCCGACCTGAAGGAGGGGGAGAGCCTGGAGCTGAAGGGCCTCAAGCCCCAGCAGCACTTTACCCAGCCCCCCGCCCGGTACACCGAGGCCAGCCTTATCAAGGCCCTGGAGGAAAAGGGCATCGGCCGCCCCTCCACCTACGCCCCCACCATCTCCACCATCGAGGGACGGGAGTACGTGGTGAAGGAGGGGAAATACCTGCGCGCCACCCCCCTGGGGGAGACGGTGAACATGGTGATGCAGGACAAGTTCCCCGACATCGTGGACTACGACTTCACCGCCCAGATGGAGGATCAGCTGGACGAGGTGGAGCAGGGCAAGAAGAAGTGGAAGGAGCTGCTGGGCACCTTCTACAAGGACTTTTCCAAGGAGCTGGAGGCGGCGGAGAACGACGTGGGCGAGCGTATCAAGGTGCCCGACGAGGTCTCCGAGGAGCGGTGCCCCGTCTGCGGCAGGTTCCTGGTGTATAAGTCCGGCCGCTTTGGCCGGTTCCTGGCCTGCCCCGGCTTTCCCGAGTGCACCTATACCCAGCCCGTGGTGGAGCAGATGCCCGGCAAGTGCCCCCGCTGCGGCGGGCGGCTGATGAAGCGCACGGGCAAGAGCCGCCGCACCGGCAAGCAGTACACCTATTACGGCTGTGAATACAACATCATCCGGGAGGGCAACCCCCACGCCAAGTGCGAGTTCATGACCTTCGACGTGCCGGTGGAGCAGACTTGCCCCACCTGCGGCCATACCATGTTCAAGCTCTCCGGCCGGGGCGCCAGGAAGCCCTTCTGCATCAACGAGGAGTGCGCCAGCTTCATGCCGGAGGATCAGCGGGGCTACTACAAGAAGAAGGAGCCCGGCGAGAAGGCCGCCAAGAAAACAGCGGCGAAAAAGACTGCGGCAAAGAAGACCACCGCCAAAAAGACCGCCGCCAAGAAAACCACAACGAAAAAGACCACAGCCAAAAAGACCACGGCAAAGAAGTGATGTGAGGGAAAGGGGGAGGTATTATGGAGCCGGTCACCGTCATCGGCGCAGGTCTGGCCGGGTGCGAGGCCGCCTGGCAGCTGGCCCGGCGGGGCATCCCCGTTACCCTGCGGGAGATGAAGCCCCAGAAGTCCACCCCCGCCCACCACAGCGGCGACTTTGCCGAGCTGGTCTGCTCCAACTCCCTGCGCTCCGACCAGATCGAGAACGCCGTGGGCCTTCTCAAGGAGGAGCTGCGGCGGCTGGGCAGTCTCATCCTCTCCTGCGCCGACGCACACCGGGTGGAGGCGGGGGCCGCCCTGGCGGTGGACCGCCACGGCTTCTCCGCCGCGGTCACGGAAAAAATAAAGGGTCACCCCCTCATCACCATTGTGGAGGGGGAGGTGACCGAGTTTCCCGACGGCCCCGTCATCGTGGCCGCCGGGCCTTTGGCCTCCGACGCACTGGTGGAGGCCATCAAGGCCCGGTTCCCGGACAGCGGCACCCTGAACTTCTTTGACGCCGCCGCCCCCCTGGTGAGCTTTGAGTCCATCGACATGGACAGGGCCTGGTTTGCCTCCCGGTATGACAAGGGAACGCCGGATTATGTAAACTGCGCCCTCTCCCGGGAGGAGTACCTGGACTTCTGGAAGGAGCTTTGCCGGGCGGAGGAGGCGGAAGTCCACGGCTTTGAGGACGCTGGGGTCTTTGAGGGCTGTATGCCGGTGGAGGTCATGGCCCGCAGAGGGGAGGATACCCTGCGGTACGGCCCCCTGAAGCCCAAGGGCCTCCGGGATCCCAAAACGGGGCAGACCCCCTACGCGGTGGTGCAGCTGCGCAAGGACAACGCCCAGGGCAGCGTCTATAACCTGGTGGGGTTCCAGACCCACCTGAAATGGCCGGAGCAGAGGCGGGTGTTCTCCATGATTCCCGCACTCCACAACGCGGAGTTCCTCCGCTACGGGGTGATGCACCGCAACACCTACCTCAAGTCCCCCGGCTTTTTGAACCGCTACTACCAGGTGACAGAGGCCCCCGGCGTGATGTTCGCCGGGCAGATCACCGGGGTGGAGGGGTACGTGGAGTCGGCGGCCAGCGGGTGCCTGTGCGCCATCGAGCTGGCCAGAAGGCTCCAGGGTCTGCCCCCGGCAGACTTCCCCCAGGAGACCGCCATCGGCGCCCTGGCCCTCTATATTTCCAACGAGAGCGTGGCGGATTTCCAACCCATGAACGTGAACTTTGGCATCATGCCCCCCTGGCCCGAGCGGGTGCGGGGCGGCAAGCGGGAGAAGAACGCACTCATTGCCCAGAGGGCATTGGAGGCGCTATCGTCAAGGGATGTGTAGTCCCAGCCTAACGAGAAAGCGAAAGAGACGGAGCCGTTCCTCGTCCTCCCAGCGCGTAGCTTCAGAGCAATAGGCATCGAACAATTTTTCCTGTTCGGGGGTCAGCGATTCCATAAGCGGCTTGAGCGCCGGATTGCAGTGAAAGCGTGGGGGGAGAGCCTCGTCAATGAAGCAATAGAGTTGTTCAATCATATCCAGCATAAATGTCACCTCGCTTATAGCGTATTTTATTATATACGCCATAAGCGTAAATGTCAACAGAGAGTTGGTGGAAAGATGAAAATTTTTTCAGAACGGCTAAAGATGGTTCGTTTAGAAGCAAAAGAGAGCCAAAAGATATTGGGTGATATTATTGAGGTGACGGCAAGTCAAATTGCGGATATGGAAAGTGGCCGTAGAGGGACTACAATAGAAAAATTGGCCCTTATTTGCCAGCATTATAAAGTTTCTGCGGATTATCTGCTGGGACTTTCTGATTCCAAGAGAGGTTGACCGCCCACCCCTCGGGTGGGAAAAAGAGAAGGGAGAACGCCATGAAGATCATCATTGACGCCATGGGCGGCGACAACGCCCCCCGCTGTAACGTAGAGGGCGCCCTGGAGGCCGTCCGGGAGCTGGGGGTGGAGACCGTCCTGGTGGGCCGGGGATATGAGATCATGGATATCCTCAAGGAGCTGGGCCTTTCCGAGCTGCCGCCGGGGGTGGAGATCGTCCACGCCGACCAGGTGGTGGACATGGAGGACAACGCCGCCACCGCCTTCAAGGAGAAAAAGGACTCCTCCCTCACGGTGGGGCTGAACCTCCTGAAGGAGGGGAAGGGGGACGCCTTTGTCTCCGCCGGCTCCACCGGCGCCCTTTTGTCGGGGGCCACCCTGGTGACCAAGCGCATCCGGGGCATCCGCCGGGCGGCTCTGGCCCCCAAGCTGCCCATTCCGGGCGGGGCCATCCTCATCGACGCCGGGGCCACCGCCGAGTGCACCCCGGAGTATCTGCTTCAGTTCGCCTTTATGGGCTCCTACTACGCCGAGCACTTTTTGGGTAAGCCGGAGCCCCGGGTGGGCCTTCTGAACATCGGTGCGGAGGAGAGCAAGGGCACCGCCCTCCAGCGGGAGACCTACGCCCTTTTGAAGGCGGCGGACAGCGAGGGCCGCATCCATTTTATCGGCAATGTGGAGGCCCGGGAGGCGGTGCTGGGGGCGGTGGACGTTATCGTCTGCGACGGCTACGCCGGGAATATCTTCCTCAAGACCCTGGAGGGCACCGCCATCTACCTGTCCGGGGAGATGAAGAAGATGTTCAAGAAGAACGCCCTGACCAAGTTTTCCGCAATGCTGGTCTCCGGCGGCATCAGGGATTTCAAGAGGTTGCTGGATTCCCGGGAGGTGGGGGGCACCCCCCTGCTGGGCATCTCCAGGCCGGTGATCAAGGCCCACGGCTCCTCCGACGGCTACGCCATCAAAAACGCCATCGCCCAGGCGGCGAAATTTGCCTCCTCTGGTATCATTGAGAGCATCACGGAGAATATGGAGTACATGAAGCTGCCGGTGAAGGCGGCGGAAGAGGAAAAAATTTGAATTCCCCCTTGACAGCGGGGTGGATATTGCCTATTATCAAGGGGAATTGAAATACCGTGAAAGGATGTTCGATGGTATGATTTTTGAAAAAGTTGTGAAGCTGCTCTCCGAGCAGTTTGGCATGGAGCCCGGTGAGATCACCGAGGAGACCAGCTTTGAGGATCTGGGCGCCGACTCTGTGGACATTGTGGAGCTTTCCATGAGCCTGGAGGAGGAGTTCAACGTGGAGGAGCTGGGCGAAGAGGACTTGAGCGCCATCCACACTGTGGGCGACCTGGTGAACTGCCTGCAGAATATGCTGGGCGAGTGATGGAATCACTGGAGGCCAAGCTGGGCTATTCCTTCCGTGACCGCTCGCTGCTGGAGAACGCCCTCACCCACTCCTCCTACGCCAATGAGAACCACGCCGCCATGGGGAGCAACGAGCGGCTGGAGTTCCTGGGGGATTCCGTGCTGGGCATGGTGACGGCGGACTACCTGTTCCGTGCCCATCCCGACCTGCCCGAGGGGGACTTGACCCGCACGAGGGCGGCCCTGGTGTGCGAGGAGAGCCTTGCCGAGGTGGCCGACCGGCTGGAGCTGGGGGACTACCTGAAGCTGGGCCGGGGGGAGGCCGCCGGCGGAGGCCGGGAGCGGCCCTCCATCCGGGCCGACGCGGTGGAGGCGGTGCTGGCGGCGGTCTATCTGGACGGAGGTCTGGAGGAGTGCGCCAAGATCATCCGCCGGTTCATCCTGGACAAGGAGCGGGAGAAGGGCGCCAGCCGGGACTACAAGACCGCCCTCCAGGAGCTGGTACAGCGCCGGAGCGGCCAGGTGCTGGCCTATCAGCTCATCGGCGAGAGCGGCCCCGACCACGCCAAGCGGTTCGCCGTGGAGGTGACGCTCAACGGCGAGAGCATCGGCCGGGGCGAGGGCCACAGCAAAAAAGAGGCGGAGCAAATGGCCGCCAAGGCCGCCATGGAGCGGCTGGGCTGAAAAAACAAAAGCCGGAAACCTATCAAGGTTTCCGGCTTTTTTTGTTTGATTTCAGCGGCGGCTCTGGGCCTTCACCAGCTGTTGGTAGACGGTTTTGGGGGTGAAGAGCCTGCGCAGGAAGGAGAGGAGGAGGGCCAGGAGGGCGTCCAGGGCCACGGCGCCCACCCCTACCAGGGCGGCGGTGCGGGCCCAGAAGCGCTCCGGCAGGATGCGGATGATCTCGTCGGTGTGCCAGTCGAAGACCCAGTTGGTCTTGCCGGGGAAGCAGAGGGCGTGGAAGGCGGTGAAGAGCCCCTCGAAGTCCAGCAGGGCCCAGAGGGCGAAAAGGGCGAAGAAGAACAGGGTGAGGCAGAGGGCCAGCAGAGGGGGAGAGGTGGTGAACTTCTCACGGAAGCCGGTGGAGAAGAGGGCGATGAGGAGAAGGAGGAGCAGGATGGCCCCGCTCACTGCCAGGGCGACAAAGTCCAGGCGGAAGAGGACTTTGCAGTCGGCGAAGTGGGCCGCGCCGCTCTCCGAGGACAGCAGGGCGCCGGTGGAGAAAGGGGCGTCCTTCACCAGGTAGTCCATGACGGCGTCGAAGGCACCCCGGATGACCCCCTCGGAATAGCCGGTCTGTTCCACCAGCCGGAGGGAGACGACCTGGCCGTAGTACCAGCCCCGCCAGAGGATGGGCAGGGCGACGGCCGCCGTCAGGGAAAAGACGGCGGTGACCAGGGCGGTGAAGATGGTGAGGAGCTTGGAGGGTCGGGTCATGGGATATCCCCCGCTTTCTCTTGTTGGGATAGGACGATGAGGACTTGGGAGGGCAGGTAGAACAGCCAGGAGCCCCACCAGGTGAAGGCAGTGAAGAGCCCCAGGTTGAAGGCACCCACGCAGACGTCACAGCAGATGAACAGGAGCAGGCCCCAGGCGAAGCAGGTGTTTGAAAACGTCTTGGGGCCTTTGCGCTTCAGGCGCCAGGCCCACTCTGTGTTGAGAGAGAGGTTGACAAAGTAGACCCCGGCAGTCCAGGCGGGAAATGGGGAGAGGATCACCAGGACGCAGGATATGGCCAACCGGGAGCGGAGCATGAGGGCGGTCTTGCCGTCCAGGCGATAGAGCCGGTAGGCGTAGAGGAACTGGACGATGATGAAAAGGCAGATGCCCAGGGTGTAGCGGTCATTCCGCACCAGCAGGAACCAATCTGCCGCCAGGGTGAACACCAAGGCAGCGGCCACCACTCTGCCGTCGGCAGTGTTTGCCCCCAGAAGGGCGGTGACGCAGCACAGGCAGATGGCGGCGTACTTGACCCAGGTGGAGTCCGCCGTGCCGGTCCAGTCCAGGAAGAGGAAGCAGAGCCACAGGCCCCCGGCCAGGGCGGGAAAGACCTTTTTGCGGTAAAAGTCCATGTTCGGCCCCCTTTTCTTCCATCATTGGATATTATTTTATCATATTCCCGCAAAGGGGGCAAGGGGGGCGTTTTTTCCGAAGGGCCATTCGCCGATTTTTCCGGGGAAGCGGGCGAAAAGGGTTTGCAATCCGCGGCTAAAATTGGTATAATAAACTACTTAAAATGTATTCTTATGTCCTTTTGGGATAATGAGGTGACGCACGTGTACTTGAAAGCATTGGAGATACAGGGGTTCAAGTCCTTTCCCGACAAGACCGTCCTCTCCTTCGGAGAGGATATCACGGCCATCGTGGGCCCCAACGGCTCCGGCAAATCCAATATTTCCGACGCCATCCGCTGGGTCATGGGGGAGCAGTCCACCCGCGCCCTCCGGGGCGGCAAGATGGAGGACGTCATTTTCGGCGGCACCGCCAAGCGCAAACAGCTTGGCTTCGCCGAGGTGTCCCTTGTGCTGGACAACACCGAGCACCTCTTCCCCAACATGGAGGAGAGCGAGGTCATGGTCACCCGGCGGTATTACCGCTCGGGCGAGAGCGAATACTACATCAACCGCCGCTCCGTACGGCTTCGGGACGTGAACGAGCTTTTCATGGACACGGGTCTGGGCCGGGAGGGCTATTCCATCATCGGCCAGGGCAAGATCGACGAAATTTTGTCCATCCGCAGTGAAGACCGCCGGGAAATTTTTGAGGAGGCGGCGGGCATCTCCCGGTTCCGCCACCGCAAGGAGGAGGCCCAGCGGAAGCTGGAGCGCACCGAGGAGAACCTGGTGCGCATCAACGACAAGATCGACGAGCTGGAGCTTCAGGTGGAGCCTTTGCGCATCTCGGCGGAGAAGGCCAAGAAGTTCCTCATCCTCCGGGACGAGCTGCGGGGGTTGGAGATATCTTTGTGGCTGGAGCAGCTGGAGCGCATCCGTACCGGGGCCATCAAGGTGCACAGCGACTATGAAAACGCCCTGCGCCAGAAGGGGGAGGCCCAGGCGGAGGTGGAGAAGCTCTACGCCCAGGCCGAGGCCATCGGCGCACAGATGCGCCAGATGGAGATGGACGCCGAAGGCATCCGCTTTGAGATGATGGGCCGCCAGACCGACGCCAACGAGTGCGAGAACGCCATCGCCGTGCTCAAGACCAACATGGAAAACAACCTCTCCAACGTCCAGCAGCTCCAGCGGGAGCTGGAGGCCCAGGAGGGCCGGGCCGGGTCTATCGAGAGCCAGATCGAAGCGCGGCTGGCCCGCTTGGAGGAGATCAGTAAGGAGCTGGCCGCCCTGGACGAGCAGACCGCCGGCCAGCAGGCCCAGGCCGACGAGCTGGGCAAAAGCGCCGGCACCCTGGCCGACGAGATGGAGGCCCTGCGGCAGAAGGAGGCCATGGAGACCGCCTCCGCCGTGGAGACCAAGGCCCTCCTCTCCGCTCTGGCCGCCGCCGCCCAGGAGATCATGGATCGGGACGAGACGGTGCGCCAGGAGCTCTCCGCCGGGGAGGAGCGGCTGAAGGCCGCCCAGGCGGAGCGGCAGGCCGCCCAGAAGGATCTGGAGCAGGCAAAGGAAGACCGGGATTCCATCAAGAATATCATCAGCGGCTACGCCCTGCGGCTGGACAGCCGCTACCGCAAGATGAAGGAGCTGGAGGAGAAGCATGTGAAGCTCCAGATGGAGCAGGGCACCCTCCAGTCCCGCATCCACATGCTCACCGAGATGGAGAAGCTCTATGAGGGCTACTCCAAGGCGGTGAAGCAGGTGATGGGGGAGGCCGACCGCAATCAGCTCAAGGGCATCCTGGGCCCTGTGGCGGGGCTTCTCCGGGTGTCCGGGGAGTACACCGTGGCCATTGAGACCGCCCTGGGCTCCGCCATGCAGAACATCGTGGTGGAGCGGGAGGAGGACGGCAAGGCCGCCATCCAGTACCTGAAACGCCGGGACGGGGGCCGCTGTACCTTCCTGCCTTTGAGCGCCATCCAGCCCCAGGAGTTCAAGGAGACCGGGGTCATGGACGAGAAGGGCTTTGTGGGCATGGGCGACGAGCTCATTGAGTGCGAGAAGAAGTACAAAAAGGTCTTTGCCTCCCTCCTGGGACGGACGGTCATTGCCGAAGACCTGGACGGAGCCATCGCCATGGCCCGGAAATATAAGCACAAGCTGAAGATCGTCACCCTGGACGGCCAGGTATTGAACCCCGGCGGCGCCATGACTGGCGGCTCCGCCTCCAAGACGGCGGGCATCCTGTCCCGCCAGGGGGAGCTGGAGCGGCTCCGGGAGCAGGAGGCGGGCCTCAATGAGAAGCTGGCCGCCCTGGGCAAGGAGCTGGACGAGGCCAAGCGGGAGGTCACCGGCGCCCAATACGAGATGGACGCCGCCCAGGCCCAGCAGCGGGAGCACGAGGACGACATCCTGAAGCTGGAGGAGCGGGTGACCCATCTGGAGCAGGCCGAGGGAGACCAGGTGCGCCAGCGGGACGAGTGGAAGCACGAACTGGAACAGCTCTCCCAGCGCTCTCAGCGCACCGAAGAGGATACCCAGGCCGCCCGGAAGCGCATCGAGGAGCTGGAGGGCTCCGCCGCTGCCCTGCGCTCCGAGGCGGAAGGCAAGGCCAAGGGCCAGAACGACCTGCGGGAGAAGATGGACGCCATCGCCGGTGAGATCGCCGCCCTGGGGGCCAAGCGGGCCGCCTTTGAGGCGGAGGAGTTGGCCTCCCGCCAGTCTCTCCGGGAGCTGGAAGACCTCCGCTCCGACATGGCCGGAGACCGGGAAGACCGGGCACGGCGCATCCGGGAGCTGGGGGAGCAGAACCAGGAGCTGGAGCGGCAGATCCAGGAAAAAGAGGCCCTTTTGCAGTCCATCCGCATGGAGAACGCCGAGAAGCAGAAGGAGCTCTCCCGGCTCAACCAGGGGCGGCTCGACCTGGAAGGGGAGCGGACGAAGGCGGACAAGGCCAGCCGGGACAAGAACAACGAGCTGCTGGCCATGGAGCGGGAGGTCTCTGTGCTGGAGCAGAAGAAGACCACCGCCGAGATGGAGGAAAAGCAGCTGCTGGACAAGCTGTGGGAGACCTACGAGCTCAGCCACGAGGCCGCCAAGGCCCAGCGGGTGGAGCTGGAGAGCGTGGCCAAGGCCCAGCGCCGGGTGGGAGAGCTGAAGCGATCCATCTCCTCCCTGGGGAACATCAATCTGGACGCCATCGAGGAGTTTGCCCGGGTCAATGAGCGGTACACCTACTTTACCGACCAGCGGGACGATGTGCGCAAGGCCAAGCTGGAGCTGGAGAAGGTCATCGCCGATGTGACCGGGGAGATGGAGCGCATTTTCGGCGAGCAGTTCGCCAAGATCAGCGAGGCCTTCCAGGAGACCTTCCTGGAGCTCTTCGGCGGCGGCAAGGCCACTCTGGAGCTGGAGAATCCGGAGGATATCCTCAACTGCGGCATTGAGATCAAGGTACAGCCGCCGGGAAAGAGTTTGAAGATCATCACCCTGCTCTCCGGCGGCGAGAAGGCCTTTGTGGCCATTGCCCTCTATTTCGCCATTTTGAAAGTCCGGCCCACCCCCTTCGTGGTGATGGACGAGATCGAGGCCGCCTTGGACGACCCCAACGTGGTGCGGTTTGCCCGGTACATGCGGCAGATGAGCGAAAAGACCCAGTTCATCGTCATCACCCACCGCCGGGGCACCATGGAGGAGGCCGACTCCCTCTACGGCGTCACTATGCAGGAGCAGGGCGTCACCAGGGTACTGACCATCAATCTCAATGACGTGGAGAAAGAGTTGAACATCAAATGAAAAAGATGACCCTGAAAAAGAGCCTGAAATTGCAGATCGTCAGTATCCTGGTGATGCTGGTGCCCTTTATAGAGGGGCGCATCCACAAGGAGCGGGAGACCGTGTGTATGGTGCTCTCCGTCATTGGCCTGCTGTGCTTTATGATCCTGCGGGGCAAGTTCTGGAACTGTCCCTACTGCGGGAAGTTCCTGGGGATGCTCTACGAGCCGCTGACCGACTGCCCCAACTGCGGACACGCCATTGGGCCGGAGGATTGATATGGGCTTTTTTGAGAAGATACGCCAGGGCTTGACCCGTACCAAAGAGAATATCGGGCACTCTTTTGACCAGCTCTTCGCCGGAGAGCTGGACGACGACTTTTACGACCAGCTGGAGGAGACCCTCATCCTCTCCGACATGGGAGTGGACACCGCCCTGGAGGTCAGCGAAAGCCTACGGGCAAGATGTAAGGAGGAGCACATCAAGACCGCCGGGGAGGCCAGAGAGCTTTTGAAGGCCATTCTGATGGAGATGCTCCAGGTGGGAGCGCCGGAGCTGGAGCTTTCCAAGGCTCCCGCCGTTGTCCTTTTCATCGGCGTCAACGGGGTGGGGAAGACCACCACCATCGGCAAGGTGGCCAGTCGGCTCAAGGGAGAGGGGAAGCGGGTGCTGCTGTGCGCCGGGGACACCTTCCGGGCCGCCGCTGCCGACCAGCTCACCATCTGGAGCGAGCGGGCGGGGGTGGAGATCGTCAAACAGCACGAGGGAGCCGACCCCGCCGCCGTGGTCTTTGACGCCCTCTCCGCCGCCAAGGCCCGGCGGGCCGATGTGGTGCTGGTGGATACCGCCGGACGGCTCCACAACAAGCAGAATCTGATGAACGAGCTGAACAAGATAGCCCGGGTCATCGAGCGGGAGGCCCCCGACGCCAGACGGGAGACCCTGCTGGTGCTGGACGCCACCACCGGGCAGAACGGCCTCATTCAGGCCAAGCAGTTCATGGAGTCCGCCGGTCTCACCGGCGTTGTCCTCACCAAGCTGGACGGCACCGCCAAGGGCGGCATCGTCATCGCCATCGCCAGGGAGCTGGGGGTGCCGGTGAAGTTCGTCGGCGTGGGCGAGGGCGTGGACGACCTGATGCCCTTTGAAGCGGAAACCTTTGTAGACGCGCTATTGTAAGGAGGAACTGTCATGTCCCGTATCGACGGAAGAAAAAACGATGAACTCCGCCCCATGGAGATCATCCCCCATTTCAGCAAATTTGCCGAGGGCTCCTGCCTCATCAAGTGCGGCAACACCCAGGTGCTCTGCTGCGCCAGCGTGGAGGAGCGTACCCCGCCCCATGTCCCCGAGGGGGAGGGCTGGGTCACGGCAGAATATTCCATGCTCCCCCGGGCCAACCGGGAGCGTTCCCGCCGGGACGTGTCCAAGCTGAAGCTGTCCCCACGCTCCGCCGAGATCCAGCGGTTGGTAGGCCGCTCCCTGCGGGCCTGTGTGGACATGAAGAAGCTGGGGGAGCGGAGCATCACCGTGGACTGCGATGTTTTGCAGGGAGACGGCGGCACCCGCACCGCCAGCGTCACCGGGGGCTTTGTGGCCCTGTCCCTGGCCCTCTATAAGCTGGTGCAGGACGGCGTGCTGGAGGAGATGCCCCTGGTGGACTGCGTGGCCGCCGTGTCGGCGGGTATCGTGGAGGACGAGCTGCTCCTTGACCTGTGCTATGAGGAGGACTCCTCCGCCCAGGTGGATCTGAACTGCGTCATGACCGGGTCGGGCAAGCTGGTGGAGCTTCAGGGCACCGGCGAGGGCCGGGCCTTCACCATTGAGGAACAGCGGGCCCTGGTAGACCTCTGTGCCAAGGGCATCCGGGAGATCCAGGGCATCCAGAAAAGCGTGCTTGGAGGCTGAAACACATGAAAATGGTACTGGCGAGCAAAAATGCCCATAAGCTGGTGGAGATGTCCGCCATCCTGTCCCAGCTGGGGATAGAGGTGGTGCTGGAATCCGACGTGGGCGTGGATGTGGACGTGGAGGAGACCGGGGAGACCTTTGAGGAGAACGCCGAGTTGAAGGCCCGGGCGGTGATGAAGGCCGCCGGCCTGCCCGCCATCGCCGACGACTCCGGGCTGTGCGTCACCGCCCTGGGAGGCGGGCCGGGGGTCTACTCCGCCCGCTACGGGGGCGAAGGGCTCACCGATAAAGACCGCTATGAGCTGGTGCTCAGCGGCCTCTCCGGCCAGATCGACCGCAGCGCCAAGTTCGTCTCCGCCATCTGCTGTGTCTTCCCCAACGGAGACAAGCTCACCGCCCGGGGAGAGTGTCCCGGGCTCATCACCTACGCGCCCAGGGGGAGCGGCACCTTTGGCTACGACCCCATCTTTCTGGTGCCGGAAAAGAGAAAGACCTTTGCCGAGATGGAGGGGGAGGAGAAGAACGCCATCTCCCACCGGGGCAGGGCCCTGGAGAAGTTCAAGACAGAGCTGGAACAGTATCTGGCCGCCCAGGGCGGGACGCAGGGAAAGGCGGGAGAAGACAATGGCTGATCTGACAAGCAAACAGAGGGCCCAGCTCCGGGCCCTGGCAAACCCCCTGGAGCCCATTGTCCACATCGGCAAGGGGAACCTGGGGGACGACCTCATCCGTCAGGCCGACGATGCCCTGGAGGCCCGGGAGCTCATCAAGTGCCGGGTGCTGGAGACCTCGGAGCTGTCCCCAAGGGAAGCCGCGGACGCTCTGGCCAAGGCTGCCCGGGCGGAAGTGGTGCAGGTCATTGGAACAAAATTCGTTTTATATCGTCAAAGCCATAAAAAGGATAAGAAGGATCGTATCACTCTGGTGAAGTGAGGGGGGATCGGTTGTGAAGCTCGGCATTTATGGCGGGACTTTCGACCCGCCCCACGCAGGGCATATGAATGTGATCCGGCAGGCCGTTACCAACCCATATTGGGGTATGGACAAGGTGCTGGTCATTCCGGCGGCCACCCCACCCCATAAGCTCCTGACCAGGAAAACGACCTCTGCCCAGGATCGGCTGGAAATGACCCGTATTGCGGTGGACGAGCTGGGGCTGGGGGACAAGGTGGTCGTGGACGACCTGGAGCTTCGCCGGGAAGGAAAGAGCTATACCGCGGACACCCTGCGGGAGTTAAAAAAGCGCTATCCTGACGCGGAGCTGTACTTCCTCATGGGAACGGATATGTTTATGAGCTTCCACACTTGGCACGAGCCGGAGGTTATCGCGGCTCTGGCGGAGCTGGTGGTGTTTTCCCGCGAAGAGAAGGAAGATACGACGGCACAATACCGCCAGGAGAAGCGGTTGGAGAAGGACTATTTTGCCAAGGTAACGCGTCGCTGTACGGATGTGGTGGAGGTCTCCTCCACTCAACTCCGAAAGGAGCTGGGGGTCTGCTGCCCGGAGGGGCTTTCCCTTCCAGTGTGCGGCTATATCCTCCGCCACGGCCTCTACGGAACAAATGCCGATTTAAAAAAACTCACCATCGAGGGCCTTCGGGCCTGCTCCCTGTCCATGGTATACGCCAAGCGGCACAAGCACATTTTGGGCGTAGAGGAGACGGCGGTGAAGCTGGCCTGCATTTGGGGGGCTGACCCAGACCTGGCCCGGAGGGCCGGTATCCTCCACGACTGCACAAAATACCTTTCTCTGGAGGAACACCTGTCCATCTGCGAGGCGGCGGGCATCGAGCTGGACGAGCTGGAGCGGCAGAGCGAAAAGCTGCTTCACTCCAAGAGCGGGGCCGCCACGGCAAAGTACGTCTATGGCCAGCCGGAGGAGGTCTATTGGGCCATCTTCTACCACACCACCGGCCGGGCGGATATGACCCTGCTGGAAAAGATCGTCTATTTGGCCGACTATATGGAGCCCAACCGGGACTTCCCCGGCGTGGAAGAGCTGCGGCGGCTGTGTTACACCGACCTGGACGCCGCGCTGGAGATGGGCCTGCGCATGAGCGTGGACGACCTTACCCAGCGGGGCGTGCCCATACATAAAAACACCCAAGGGGCTTTGGATCACATATTAGAGCGCCGGAAAGGATAAGTACGCCTATGAGCCAGGAGAAAGAGAAGAAAGACGGCGTGAGCACTGAGGGCAAGACGCCACGGCAAAAGCCGCAGAACGCGGAAAAAAAGCCGGAGCAGAAGCCCCAGCAGAAAAAGCCGTCTCAACCGAAAAAGCCTGCGACTGGCGGGAAAAAGCCGGCCTCCGGCAAGTCCAAGCCCCACTATACGGGCAAGGAGCTGATCCTCCGCCGGGTCTATCTGGGCCTTACCATCCTCTCCGCCATCATTGTGGCGGTCTATGTGTTCTGGAGCTTCTTTGCCGCGCCGCCGGACGTGGAAAGGCCGGGACACGGCGACCAAGTGGTGACCCGGCCCCCCATCACTACCAGCTATATCGACGATGAGACCGGCGAATTGGTGGAGATGGAGATCCCCGGCCTGCCCGCCGACCGGAAGGAGGAGTTCTACACCTTCCTGCTGGTGGGCAAGAGCCAGGAGACAGGCGGCGGGCTTACCGACACCATGATGCTGGTGGCCTACGACGTGCCCAACCAGGCCCTCAGCGTGATGAGCCTGCCCCGGGACACCTATGTGCGCTACAACGGCCGGGCTCCCATGCTCAACGCGGTATACAACATGGCGGGGGGAGACAAGGACGGCAAGGGCATCGCGGGACTGAAGAAGGCGGTGAAGGATCTCACCGGCATCTACCCCGATTTCCACATCATCCTTCAGTGGGAGGCCTTTGGCGAGCTGGTGGACGCCATCGGGGGCGTGTACTTTGAGGTGCCCTTCGATATGTACTACAACGACCTTAGCCAGCATTTCAAGATCAACCTGAAAAAGGGCTATCAGCTGTTGGACGGCAATGGGGCCATGGGAGTGGTGCGCTGGCGCCACAACAGCGACGACAAGGGGCATATCTCCAGCACCTATGGCTATGCCGAGGGTGACATCGGCCGCATCAAGACCCAACAGGCCTTTATGAAGGAGGTCATCAAGAAGTGCCTCCAGCCCGACGTGATATTGAAGAGCCTGGGCAGCTATATCGACATTTTCCAGCGCAATGTGGAGACCAATCTGGAGGCGGGACACATCGCCTACTTTGTCCAGTCCGCCGTGGGCGGTCTGGATATGGAGAACGTGAAGTTTACCACTCTGCCCAACGGCAGCGCCGGAAACGGCCACCTGCTCCCCGCGGGACGGCAGATCGTCACTGCGGTCAACGACGGCTTCAACCCCTATAAAGAGGACATCCGCCTGGGCGAGCTGACCCTGGCCACCATGGACGATGTGCCCCGCACCAGTAAGGAGCCGGAGGAGAGCGAGGAACCCGATGAGACCGATGACCCGGACGAGAGCCCAGAGCCCGGTGAGACCAGTGAGCCGGGCAGTGAGGACGATCCCCTGCTGCCGCCGGGGGTGACGGCCACACCCAGGCCCAGCCGCCGTCCCACCGAGAGTGGGAGCCCCACGGAGAGCCCCAAGGCCAGCGGCAGTCCGAAGCCCAGCGGGAGCGCCAGACCTGCGGAGAGTGAAAGCCCCAAGCCCAGTGAGGGCCAGGGCGGAGAGGAGACGCCCCCTCCCGCAGATACCCCCACACCGGCGGAGCCCACGCCGCCCCCGGCCCCCACGCCGGTGCCGGACGACGAGCCCCTGCTGCCTCCGGGCGTTTGATGAAAGGAGAAGATGGATATGATGGAACCGAAGGAGATTGCTCTGCTGCTGGCCAAGGCACTGGACAGCAAGAAGGGGTTGGATATCAAAGTGTTGGAGACTGGGGAGCTGACCACCCTGGCGGACTATTTTGTCCTGTGCTCAGCCACCTCCACCAGCCAGATCAAGGCCCTGGGCGACGCCTGCGAGAAGGCCATGAAGGAGCAGGCCGGAGAGGATCCCCACCATGTGGAGGGCCACCGGGGCGGCACTTGGGTGCTGCTGGATTTCTCCAGCGTGGTCGTCCACATCTTCAATGAAGAGGCCCGGGAGTTTTATGACCTGGAGCGGCTGTGGAGCGACGCAAAGAACGTGGACATCAGCGACATTCTGGAGGAAAACTGAACCCAGGCAGAGATACAGTAACGGGCCTCCCTCTGTACAGAGGGAGGCCCGTTCTTTTTTGCGGCAGGCGGCGTCAATCTGCTTTTTCCTCCTGCGGGACGTCTTTTACGGAGAAGGGGATGGAGATGCGGGTGATGTAGTTATTCAGGTCTACCTCTACGATCTCGTCGGCCAGGGGTTCCTCGTAGATGTAGTCGCCGATAAGGAAGCCGTTTCGCCGGGCGTAGTCCATGAGCCTGGGGAAGACCCGGTAGGTGGTGTGGTAATCCCCCTTGTAGTAGCAGATCATATAATTCCCGGCCTCTTTGATAAAGCCCTCCGACCGGGAGGATTCGGGGGCCAGCTCACAGTAATACCAGCGGCAGTGGGTGCCCTGGGGTTTGCCCTCTATCAGCCAGGAGGCGGGGAGGATGCCGCCGATGCCCCGGCCCAGGGAGAGGTTGTGTTCCACCCTGTATTGGACGATACTGCCCATGGCGGAGGGCTCTCCCCTGCCGGGCTGGAGGGTATAGACGTCGGGGCTCAGCTTCAGATATTCTCTGGGGCAGTAGCGGGTGTAGATGATGGACTCCTCGGCGTTGACGGCCTCCCGCACCAAGTCCAGCTTGCGCAGCATCATGGAGCGCTCATGCTCCAGTCGGGTGATCTGGGCGGTGAGGTTTTCCACGCCGTGCTCAAAGACGCTGCGGAAATAGGCCTTGTTCCGCATCAGAACATACTCCTTCAGTTCGGAAAGGGGCATGATCTCCCGCAGGGCCAGGATGGTGTGGAAGGTGTCCACCTGCTCCGGGGCGTAGTAGCGGAAGCCGTTTTCATCCTTGTAGACCGGGGAGAACAGGCCGATCTTGTCATAGTAGAACAGGGTCTGCTTGTTGACACCGCAGATGGCGGCAAACTGGCCGGAGACGATAAGCGCGTTTTTGGAAGGGGGAGAGGGATACATGGCAGATACCTCGCTCATTCAAGTGGTCATATCGGGGAATGCGATATAGTTACTATACCATAAAGGGTTTTAAAAAGCACGCATCAGAAAAAGAAAATTTTAGAAAAATGAAAAAATTTTTGTCGAAGTCAGGGGAAAGACCAGGATTTTCCTCTGGAAAGAAAGAAAACTGTGTAGGGTGCACAAGAAAAAGGCAACCTCTTTGTGCAAAGGGGAAAAGCGAAAAAAGACTCTTGACTATATTGTAGCTATATATTTTAGAATCGTTACAGAAATAACAAAGAAAGGTGGTGTTGTCAGTGGAGTTTTCTTTGCGTACCAAACTGGTGACCGGCTATGGCTGTCTGGAACAGATCGGCGAGATCGTCCAGGGCTTTGGGGTCACGAAGGTGATGCTGTGTACGGACTCCTTTCTGGCAAACACAAAGGCCGCGGCCGACATACAAGATGCGCTGAAGGCGCGGGGGATCGAGTGTCTGGTCTACACCCAGCTTCAGCCGGAGCCCATTGACGTGGACTGCGACAGGGGCGCCGGTTTCTGCAAGGAGCAGGGGGTAGAGCTCATCGTGGCCCTGGGCGGCGGCAGTGTGATGGATCAGTCCAAGGCCATGGCGGCCATCGTAGCCAACGGGAAAAGCTGCCGGGAGCTGGACGACACGGTCATCCCCAAGCGGATGCTCCCCCTTATCTGTGTGCCCACCACGGCAGGTACCGGCAGTGAGGTGACCTGCGTGGCGGTCATCACCAATACGGAAAAGAAGTATAAGATGACCATTATGGACGTAGACAGTCTCTCCCCCGATGTGGCGGTGTGCGACCCGGCGCTCCTGACGACCCTCCCCAAGAAGCTCATCGCCTCCTGCGGCGTGGACGCCCTGACCCACGCCATCGAGGCCTATACCGCGGCGGACGGGGTGAACAACCCCATCTCCGACGCCCTGGCCCTTCAGGCTATGAGGATGATCGGCGAGAACCTGAAGAGGTGCTGGGAGGAGCCGGAGAACCGGGAGGCCCAGAGCGCCATGATGCTGGCCAGCACCATGGCGGGGGCGGCCTTCATCAACGCGGATGTGGGGGCGGTACACGCCATTGCCGAGACGGTGGGCGTGGCCTACCACATCCCCCACGGAGTGGCGAACTCCCTGTTCCTGCCCTATGTGATGGAGTTCAACCGTACCGGGAACGAGGGCTATTACGCCAGGATCGCCCGGCAGCTGGGTGTGGCCCAGCCGGGGGCGGGGGATGAGGAGAACGGAAAGCGGGCCATCCGCTTTGTGGAGCAGCTCATCGACGAGCTGGAGATCCCCGCCTTCTCCGACTTTGAGCAGGCCGATCCAGCGGACTTCCAGGATATGGCCCGGCGGGCGGCGGAGAACGCCCTGAGCCGGGATAACCGAAAGGAGATTCGCCAGGAGGATTACGTAGAAATTCTGGAAAAAGCATACCAAAAGAAAAAGCTCTATTTGTAAAGAGAAGGGAGAAGAAAATCATGTCCAAGATCAAAAACGAGCCCATCTGCAAGGAAGCGTACGTTCAGAAGGTGCGCGGCGCCATGCAGCACAGAGCCCAGTGGCTCTACCTGCTGCTGGACGAGGCCAAGAAGCGTGGCGCCGACTGGGAGGAGGCCGCCCGGGCCGCCACCTCCCGCTGCGGCTGCTTCCAGGGCGCCGGCATCAGCGAGGACTGGGTGGATCACAGCACCCTGAAGAGCTTTGCCGAGGTCTTCGCCGACGAGGATTTCCAGAAGTACTTCGATATGGAGATCGTGGAGAATACCGACGAGCTGCTGCGCATCAAGTTCCACCACTGCCCCCTGGTGGCCGGCTGGCAGGCCATCGGCTGTTCTGACGAGGAAGTGGCCAAGCTGTGCGACATCGCCATGGACGGCGACCGCAATATTGCCAGCTCCTGCGGGCTGGATTTCACCCTGGGCGATACCATTGCCGAGGGTGCCGATTGCTGTGAGCTGACCTTCCGGCTGAAGAAGTGAAAGGAGAGAAAACCATGGAAAAGAGAAAACTGACAACAGCACAGATCCTGAAGTTCCTGATCCCCTCCCTTTTGGGTGCGCTCCTGTTCCTGCTGCCCATGAAGGTGGGCGGAAAGTACGTCCTGGGCGTGTCCCTGCTGTGCGACGTGATCCAGAAGTGGATGACGCCGGTGGTGGATCAGCTGTCCATCCTGTTCTGCGGCGTGGCGGCGGCGGTGCCCATCATCGCCAAGCTGTGCAAGCCCAAGTTCATCTATGAGAACAAGACCATGCGCAGCCTCTTTGACGTGAGCCCCGTGATCATGGGCGTGCGCATCGTGGGCCTGATCTATGTGGTGTGCTACCTGTTCCAGGTGGGCCCCGAGTGCATCTGGAACCCGGCCACCGGCGGCGAGGCATACTACATCTTTACCACGATCCTCACCCTGATGGTGGGCACCTGCTTCCTCATCAGCCTGCTGACCGATTTCGGCATTATGGACTATGTGGGCATCCTGGTGCGCAGCCTGATGCGCCCCCTGTTCACCCTGCCCGGCCGCGCCTCCCTGGACTGCATCGCCTCCTGGGTGGGCAGCAGCCTCACCGGCGCCCTGCTCACCTCCGGCCAGTATAAGGACGGCTTCTACACCAAGCGGGAGGCCTGCGTCATCATGACCTGCTTCTCCACCGCCGCCTTCAGCTTTATTTTCATCCTGGCCCGTACCTGCGGGCTGGAGGAGTACTTCCTGCCCTCCGTGCTGACCATCTACGCGGCGGTGATCCCCTGCGCCATCATCCTGCCCCGGGTATACCCCCTGAACAAGGCCAAGGATGAGTACGCCGAGGGCAGCACCGAGATCAAGGAGGATGTGCCCCAGAACATCAGCAAGGGCCGTTGGGCTCTGGAGTGCGCCGTGGACCGGGCCGCCGAGATGGACGTGAAGAAGTTCCTCATCAAGGGCGTGCAGAGCATCTGCAGCGTGTGGTTCGACGTTCTGCCCATGGTCATGTTCGTGGCCTGCACCGTCATGATCGTCAACGAGTACACCCCCATCTTCAAGATTTTGACCATGCCCTTTGTGCCCATCCTGAACCTGATGGGCTTTGCCGAGGCCGAGGTGGCCGCCCCCATGCTCCTCACCGGCTTCCTGGATCAGTTCCTGCCCATCGCCATGGCCGGCGCCATCAACAGCATCAGCACCCGCTTCTTCATCTTCTGCATGGCCATCGCCCAGATCATCTACCTGTCCGAGATCGGCGTTATGATGCTCCGCTCCAAGGTGGACTTCAACCTGGCCAAGATCTTCCTGGTGTTCATTGAGCGCACCATCCTGTCCATGCCCATCATCTGGGCCCTGACCCGCGTACTCATCCACTAAGGCGGGATATCGTATGATCGACGCTATGGGAAAAGCCCTCCAGGAGAAAATGGCGGGCTATCAAGAGGAAATGCTGTTCCACTTCAAGGAACTGCTGAAGATCGATTCAGTCCGAGGGGAGCGCCAGCCTGGCGCTCCCTTCGGGCTCGGTAACCGAAAGGCCCTGGACTATGTGCTGGCCCTATCAGAGAGCTTCGGGCTGAAGACGGTGAACCTGGACTACTTCATCGGCTACAGCGAGTACGGCCAGGGGGAGGAGTATATCTGCTCCGTGGCCCACCTGGATGTGGTGCCCCCCGGAGACGGGTGGAAGCACCCGCCCTTTGGGGCACAGGTGGAGGATGGCGTCCTCTATGCCAGAGGGGCGGGGGACGACAAGCCCGGCGTCATCGCCGGGCTCTACACCCTTCGGTGCATGAAGGAGCTGGGCTGGGAGCCGGAGCGGCGCGTCCGGGTCATCTACGGCTGCGCGGAGGAGACGGGGATGGAGGACATGGATCACTACCTGGAATCCCAGCCCCTGCCCGCCTTCGGCTTCACCCCGGACAGCGACGGCTATGACATCGTCAACGCGGAAAAGGGGCGTATGGAGATCGCCTTGGAGGCCCCCCTGGGGGCGGATAGTCCGTGGATCAGCGTGACAGGGGGTCTTGCCTCCAACATGGTGCCCGCCGCGGTGACCGCAGTCCTGGATCGGAGCCGGCTGACCCTGGCAGAGGGGGAGCGGCTGGAGAAGGCCCTGGCCGGGGACAACCTGGAGTGGGTACAGGAGGGGGAGAACCTGTCCGTGACCTTCCAGGGCATCTCCGCCCATGCGGCCATGCCGGAGACCGGGCGCAACGCCATCTCCATGTACGCCGCCTTTGCCTGTCAGGTGCTGGAGGAGCGGGCAGACCCCCTGACCCGGTTCATTGCGGAGAAGATCGGCTTTGACTGGACGGTGCCCGGGTTGAGCATTGCCTGCCAAAACGAGCATATGGGAAGCCTTACCTTGAGCCTGGGGCTTATTGAAGTGACGGACGGACAGCTCCGGGTGGTGGGGGATATCCGCTATCCCACCGCCACCGACGGCCAGACCATCCAGGCCCGGCTGACGGAGGAGACCCAGGGGACGGGCATTGCCCTCCGGGTGCTCTCCGCCGTGGACGGCCACTGCTGCACCAGCGAGGGGGACTTCGCCATTTTGCGGGAGGTCTGCCTGGACAAGGGGAAGCCGGAGCCCAAATGCAGGGCCATCGCCGGGGGTACCTACGCCAAGAAGTTCAAGGGCCGCCTGGTGGCCTTCGGCGGCTGCGGCGACGGCGTTCACGCCCCGGACGAATTTGTGGCCATCGACGATTTCTACGACCACATGGACATGGTCTCCTACGCCCTCTACTGCCTGAGCGGCAAAAGGGAAGGGGCGGAGCGGTGAAAGGGGTGCGGCTGAAGCGGCTGGCCCAGATCATGGAGACGCGGGGCGTCGACCGGGTGCTCATCGGCAGCGACCTGGCCCTCTTCTACTACACCGGCATTTACGAGGAGACCATGGAGCGGCTGCGGCTCCTGCTGGCAGACCGGGAGGGGGGCGGCCTCTGGGCCGCCAACCAGATCTTTCGGACGGAAGGGCAGGCCCTCCGTCACCGGGACGGGGAGGAGAAAAGGGCCCTGAAGGCCCTGGCGGAGCAGCTGAAGCCCGGCGAGGCCGTGGCGGTGGATGGGGCCTGGCGGGCCGACTATCTGCTGGAGCTTTTGGCCCTGGCCCCCCAATGCACCTTCTGTCCCGCGGGGGAGCTTTTGTCGGAACCCATGCGCTGTAAGGACGGGGAGGAGCTGGAGCTGATGGAGCGCTCCTCCCGGATCAACGACCTGGTGGTGGAGGAGCTGATCTCCTCCGTTGGCCCCGACTCCACCGAGGTGGGGTTGAGCAAAGCTATCCACGGCCTCTACGACAAGCATGGGGCGGACGGACATGAGGGGGGAGCCCTGGTGGCCTTTGGGGCCAACTGCGGCAGTCCTCATCCCGCCGCCCGGCAGGTGCGCCCCCAGCCGGGGGACTGCATCCTCATCGACGCGGGAGCGCCCTATCAGCGGTACCAGTCCGATATGACCCGGACGGTCTTTTTCTGGGATGTAAGCCCGGAGATGGAGAAGATATACGCCATCGTCCTAGAGGCCAACCTGGCCGGCATCGATGCGGTGCGGCCGGGGCGGACGGCGGGAGAGGTGGATAAGGTCTGCCGCCAGGTCATTGAGAAGAGCGGCTACGGCGCCTACTTCACCCACCGGACGGGCCACGGTATCGGTCTGCGCCTCCATGAGGAGCCCTATATCGGCCAGGGGGACAAGACCGTTCTGGAGGAGGGGATGATCTTCTCCATAGAGCCGGGGATCTATCTCCCCGAGCGGGGAGGCGTGTGCATCGAGGATCTGGTGGCGGTGACTTCCGATGGGGCCAAGATCCTGAACCATCTTTCAAAAGACTTGCGGGTGGTATAACTGACCCCGCGGAAATGGAGAAACGACCATGGAACTGACCAAAGAGGACTGTAGAAAATATGAGGCTATCCTGAAGGAGGAGCTCCTTACGGCCCTGGGCTGTACCGAGCCCATCGCCATCGCCTACGGCGCGGCCAGGGCCGGGGCCCTGCTGGGTGCGGTGCCGGAGAAGGTCACCGTGGAGTGCAGCGGCAACCTCATCAAAAACGCCCGGGCGGTGGTGGTGCCCATGACCACCGACCTGCGGGGCATTGAGGCGGCGGCGGTGCTGGGCGCGGTGGGCGGCGACGCCGACCGGGAGCTGGAAGTGCTGACCACCGTCACCCAGGAGCACCTGGCCCTCACCAAGGAGCTGTTGGCGAAGAAAATTTGCGCTGTGAAGCTCCTGGACACGCCGGCCAAGCTCCATATCATCATCCGCTGTGAGAAGGGCGGGGAGAGCTCCCTGGTGGAGATCATGCACGCCCACAACCACATCGTCCACATGGAGAAGAACGGCCAGGCGGTGTACGACGTGCCCCACGACGCCGGCGAGGTGGAGGAGGGGGGCGTAGACCGCTCCTGCCTGAGCCTGGAGAAGATTTTGGCCTATGCCAAGACCACCGACCTGTCCGGGGTGATGGAGGTGCTGGACAAGCAGATCCAATGCAACAGCGCCATCTCCAAAGAGGGCCTCACTGGCCGCTGGGGCGAGATGGTGGGTCAGACCCTGCTGGAGGTCTACGGCAACGGGGTGAACGTGCGGGCCCGGGCCGCGGCGGCGGCGGGCTCCGACGCCCGGATGAACGGCTGCGAGATGCCGGTGGTCATCAACTCCGGCAGCGGCAACCAGGGCATCACCGTGTCCGTGCCGGTGATCGAGTACGCCAAGGAGCTGGGGAAGTCCCACGAGGAGCTGTGCCGGGCCCTTCTGGTGTCCAACCTGGTGGCCATCATGCAAAAGTATAAGGTGGGACGGCTGTCCGCCTTCTGCGGCGCGGTGAGCGCCGGCACTGCCGCCGCCTGCGGCATTGCCTTCCTCTACGGCGCCGACGCGGACATCCTGGGCATGATCATCACCAACTCCCTGGGCAACATCGGCGGCGTGGTGTGCGACGGAGCCAAGTCCTCCTGCGCGGCCAAGATCTCCTCCTCCATCGAGGCGGGGCTTATGAGCTACGAGATGGCCAAGCGGGGCCGGGTGTTCCGCCCCGGCGAGGGCCTGGTGAAGGATCGCTATGAGAAGACCATCGACAGCTTCTGCCGCATGGCCAAGGACGGCATGGAGGCCACCGACCGGGAGATCCTCCGCATTATGATAGAGGATTAAAAGACAAAAGAGAAATAAAAAAGGAGAACCGCCGGAGGCGGTTCTCCTTTTTTGTTCAGTTGTCACATTCGGGGCAAAAGCCGTAGATGGGGGCGCGGCAGCCCTCCCGGGCGGCCCACTGCCGCTCCCCGTAGGCGAAGTGCCACCACTCGCACTCGTAGTTCACCAGCCCTACCGAGGCCATCAGGTGGAAGAGAAGGCGGCGGTTATCGCGGGCGGCCTCCAGCCTGGGCGGACAATGGTCTTCCAGAGCGGCGGTGTAGGCAAGAGTGGTGAAGTCGTCGAAGCCGGTGCCCATGTCCAGGGGCACGCCGCCCCTGGAGAGGGTCAGGTCGACGGCTCCGCCGGTGGCGTGGGGAGATGGGCGGTCAGGCCGCATCACGGGAACGGCCACGAACTGGTCGATGTATTCCTCCAGCTGTGTGGGGGACAGTTCCGGGTGCTCTTTCTCCGCTGCAGCCTTGAACCGCTCATAGAGGGAGCGCTGGACGGACATGGGCCGCAGGCCGTCAAAGAGAAGGATGGAATAGTCTTCCGGCAGCTTGTCCACCGCCTGCACCAGCTTTTGGGCCACCGTCTCCCGAAGCAGGCACTTGTCCAGGGCGCCGGGGTGGCCGTCGTGGAGGTAGACGGGGTCAAAGGTGATGCGCTCCGAGAGCCGGGTGGGGTCGACGAGAAGCTCCCTGTACTCTATGGGGGCGGGGATGGCGTCCCAGTCAAAGTCCCGGGGGGCCGGGATGGGGGCGAGAAATTCCTGGGGGAACAATCAGACCACCTCGAACCAGCTGGATTCCACCCCGGTTTGGGCGAAGCCCTCGGACTGGAGGAGGGCAAGGCCCGCCTCGGCGGTGGAGGGGAGGGTGAGGGCGCAGGCGGGAGCTTTGCCCAGAGAGGCCAGGGCGGAGCGGAGCAGGGCCCGGCCCAGTCCCTGACGCTGGAAGTCCGGGGCCACGGCCAGGGTCACCAGCTCGGGGACACGCTCACTGAGATCCAGGTCGCAGGCACCCACGGGCTGTTCCCCCTGCCAGGCCATGACACAGCGGTGGTTCTGGCGGCGCAGGTCGCCGGAACCCAAGAGGCGGAAACCGGGGATGTTATCCTGGGCCCTGTTCACCAGCTCCAGATAGAGCTTTTCCTCGGTGGCTTTCTTTACCGGGCGGAGGGTCAGCCCGCCCTCCGCCTTTACGGGCTCGGACAGGTTTTTTTCCATCCGCAGCAGGTCGTAGACATGGGTGAGCCGCCACACTCCGCAGGGGCCGGGATGGAGGGGCTCACCCTCGGGCAGGGAAGCGGCCCAGACCTGTTTTGCCCCTGCCTTTTTCAGCTTTTCCATGCCTTTGCCCAGGGCTTCGCCCAGGCGGTCTTCCGGGCAGTCCCGGAGGAGGATGTAGCCGATGCTGCGGGTGGGGATCTCCCGCTGGATGATCTCAATGACCATAATGGAACCTCCTTTGAGTTACAGGATGATAAGCTCCCTGGGGGAGCGGGTGATGTCGGTGCAGCCGCCCTCTTCCATGCGCACCACGTCCTCGATGCGCACGCCGAACTGGCCGGGGATGTAGATGCCGGGTTCGGCGGAGACCATGGCCCCCACCGGGAGGGGGGAGGTCTCACGGGTGTTGGCGTTAGGGGACTCGTGTATCTCAAGGCCCAGGCTGTGGCCGTAGCCGTGGCCGAAGAAGCGGCCGTAGCCCGCATCTTCAATGACCTTCCGGGCGGCGGCGTCGATATCCTTTCCGGGGATCCCGGCCCGGGAGGCGGCGATGCCCGCCTTTTGGGCGGCCAGGACGGTCTCATAGACCCTGCGCTTGTCCTCGTCGATCTCCCCCAGGGCTACGGTGCGGGTCATGTCGGAGCAGTAGCCGCCATAGACACAGCCGAAGTCCATGGTGATGAACTCCCCCTTCCGCACCTGCCGCTCGCCGGGGATGGCGTGGGGCTTGCTGCCGTTGGGGCCGGAGGCCACGATGGGGTCGAAGGACACCCGCTGGGCCCCCCGGCGGAGCATCTCGTAGACCAGTTTGGCGGCGATCTCCGCCTCGGTCATGCCGGGACGGATGAAGGCGCAAATTTCGGTGAAGGCCTCGTCGGTGATGCGCTGGGCCTCCAGCATACGGGAGAGCTCCTCTTCGTCCTTGGCGGCGCGCAGGCCGGAAACCAGCTTTCCGGCAGGGACGAGCCTGGCGTGGAGGGCCTTTTTCAGGCCCTCGTATTCCTCCAGGGTCAGGTAGTTGTCCTCGATGCCCAGGGTCTTGATGCCATGGGCGTCGGTGAACTCGTTGATGAGGTCGGCATAGCCCCGGCCCTTACTTACGGTGAGCACCTCCGCACCGGAGACCGTCTCTTCGGCGGCCTCGGTGTAGCGGGAGTCGGTGATATACCGGGCGGCGCCGGGGGCCACCAGGACGTAGCCCTCCCCGTGGAAGCCCACGGCGTAGAACTCTCCCGGCTGGGAGGAGCAGAGCATGGCGTCGATGGAATGATCCGAAAGCCGGGCGGCGATCTGCTTGAGGTGGTTCATGACGGACTTCCTTTCAAAGAAGTTTACATAATTTTTGCACAAAGACCAAGGGCAGCTGCGTATAGCGTCGAATTTTCATCGGGTCACAGGGCGGCCTGATAGAGCCCCTTCATGGTCAGGGCATCCTTGGCCTGGGTGCCCGCGCTCTCGCAGATGAAGGTGGGGCTCCACCCCCGACGGGCCACCTCTGCCATGAGGGGGTCGGGGTCGGGGCCAAAGCCGCCGTTGTCATCAAAGGTGCGGTGGCACTTCTCACCCCCGCCCGGGGTAAACTCGATCTGGGAGAAGTGGCTGTGGAATTGGGCGGCCCGCTCCTGGCCCAGGGCGGCGGCCATCTTATCCAGCATGGCCTTGCAGGCGTCGGGGCCGGTCAGCTCCCCCAGGGTGCGGGCATAGAGATGGCCGAAATCCACGCAGGGGATGAGGCGGCTATCAAGTTGACATAATTCTAAGACCTCGGTCAGGTCACCCAGCTGGTTGATCTTCCCCATGGTCTCCGGGCACAGGGCGATATGGCTGTAGCCCTCGCCCTCCCAGGCCTTCAGCACCTCTTTCATGGAGCCGAGGGCGATGTCCAGGGCCTCCCGGCGGCTGCGCTTCATCAGGGCCCCGGTGTGGACGACCACACGGGTGGCCCCCATCCAGTTTGCGGCCTCACAGGCAGAGAGGATATAGCCGGTGGTCTTGCGCAGGCTCTCGGGATCGGGGTTGGCCAGGTTGATAAAGTAGGGGGCGTGGAGGGAGAGGGCGATGCCCTGCTCCTGGGCGGCGTCGCCCAGCTTGCGGGCGGTTTCCTCCCGGATGTTGACTCCCTTGCCGCACTGGTACTCGTAGCAGTCCAGGCCCAGCTCTTTGAGCCAGCGGGGGGCGTCCACCGAGGACTTGTAGGGGAAGGCGTCGGCGTTTCCCGCCGGGCCGAATTTCGCACTCATAAGGGTCACTTCCTTTGCTGAACCGCCTGGTCATGGCGGGCCATGGCCGCCAGGCGGAAGGGGGTCTCCAGGGCGTAGCGGAGCCGGCGGCCCGGATTTTTGCCCCAGGCCATGGGCCGCACCAGGACGGTGGTGATGCCCGCCCGGTTGGCCCCCAGGATATCGGTGAAGATCTGGTCACCCACCATAAGGGCCTCCCCGGCGGGAATGCCGGTCTGGCGGAGGGCCTCCTGAAAGCCCTTGGTTCCCGGCTTGCCCGCGTGGCGGACGAAGGGGATGCCCAGGGCCTGGCAGAAGTCGGGACAGCGGCGGCTCTTCCGGGAGTTGGAGACCACAAAGAGGGTGATGCCGTTCTCCTCCAGCTCCTCCTTCCAGGCAACAAGGGAAGGGGAGGGGAGGGCCTCCTCGTAGGGGGCCAAGGTGTTGTCCAGGTCGGCCAGAACAAGGCGGATGCCGTGCTCCTTCAAAAGGGTGGGGGTCAGCCAGTAGATGCTCTCCGCCAGATGGCAGGGGACAAGGGGGAGAAGGGACACGGTATCACCGCCTTTGGACGTCTTTTTTGAAAAGGGCGCACATACATATAAAAGGATTATAACACCGAAGGGGCCGCTTGGACAAGGGGGAAATCAGTTATGGAACAGATGGAACGGCTGATATTGGCGGTGCCGCCGGGACAGACCACCGCCGCCGGGAGCTGGGGCCTGCCCCTGGCCCACCTGGCCTACCGGGCGGGGAGTGGGCCTCACCTCTTCCGGGCCAATGCCCCGGTGGCGCCCAGAGGGGGACTCATGGTCATCGACGACGCCCGGCTCACCGGCGGCGGAGAGGCGGAGGGCTTTTGCAACGAGGTGCTGCGGGAGTGCGCCGCCCGGCGGTTCACCGGGGTGGTGTGCCGTTTCCGCACCCGGCCCACCGCCCTTATGGAGGAAATCACCGGGAGGCTGGGAGAGCTGTGCGGCGGCCGGGGCCTTGGGTGCTATGTGTCCGAGCCTTACGGCATTTGCGCGCCCAAGGCCAAGGTCATTATCCCCACCGCCCTATCCGGCGGTTCCCTCCGGGGGCGGCTGGAGGAGGCGGCAGGCCGCTTTGGGGCCAAGCGGCTGGCCCTGTGGGTGGATCGGGTGGCGGAGGACTTTCTGCTGCCCTCGCCCAGCGGGGCGGGGGCGCCCCTGACGGCAGAGGAGCTTCAAAAACGCCGGGAGGGGTGTGGCGCCAACGTGTTCTTCTCCGACGAGCTGTGCGCCCACTACTTCACCTATATGGCGGGGGAAAACGGCCACTTTGTCCTCTTTGACGATGCCGGGAGCATCCGCAAAAAGCTCCGGGTGGCCAAGGGCTTGGGGATCGACACCGCCTTTTTCCCCTATGGAGAAATGGCCGATCTGCTGGGGGAGCTGGTGGAAAAAGGGGAACAGGTATAAAAAACTCCCGTGTCCATGCGGACACGGGAGTTTTAGTGTTCTTAGTAGAACTTCTTGCGATTCTTCCGGGCGGCCTCGGACTTCTTGCGGCGCTTGACGCTGGGGCTCTCGTAGTGCTCGCGCTTACGCACCTCGGCCAGGACTCCGGACTTGGCGCAGCTGCGCTTAAAGCGCTTGAGCGCGTTCTCCAGGGACTCGCCCTCTTTGACGTGGATCTCCGACATTGTCTTTCCCCTCCCTCCAAAGCGGCGGGATCTTGTCCACCGCGAAAGGGCCACATAGCTATGGCTTTAACAGTAGCATTATACGTGATTCCGTGTCCGTTGTCAAGCAGGATTTACGCCTGGGGCTTGACGATGAAGTTCACCAGCTTGCCGGGGACATGGATGACCTTGACGACGTCCATGCCCGCCAGGAACTTCTGCACGTTGGGCACTTCCCTGGCGGCGGCTTCCACAGCGGCGTTGTCACTGCCGGCAGGCACTTCCGCGGTGCCCCGGAGCTTACCGCCCACCTGCACGGCGATGTTCACCGTGGCGGCCACGGTCTTGCTCTCGTCGTAAGCGGGCCAGGCCTGCTCACAGGCCATCTTCCCCGTTTCGGCGGCGAAGCCCAGACTCTCCCACAGCTCCTCGGCCATGTGGGGGGCGAAGGGGGAGAGCATCACCAGCAGGGGGGCATAGTCCCCCTTGGTGCAGCCGTTGGCATAGTAGTCGTTGACCAGGCTCATCAGAGTGGCGATGGCGGTGTTGAACTTCATGCCGTCGATGTCCTCGCCCACCTTTTTGATGGCCTTGTGGAGGGCGGCGGCGTTGGCGGAGGACTGCTCCCCCTCCTTCACCTGTTCGGCCAGGTTCCACACCCGATCCAGGAAGCGCTTACAGCCCTTGACGGCGTTGTCGCTCCAGGCGGCGGCCTTCTCAAAGTCGCCGATGAACATGATATACATGCGCATGGTGTCGGCGCCGTACTGGGCAATGACGTCGTTGGGGTTGACCACGTTGCCCCGGCTCTTGCTCATCTTCTCGCCGCCCTCGCCCAGGATCATGCCGTGGCTGGTGCGCTTGGCGTAAGGCTCTTTGGTGGGCACGATCCCCAGGTCGTAGAGGAACTTGTGCCAGAACCGGGAGTAGAGAAGGTGAAGGGTGGTGTGCTCCATGCCGCCGTTATACCAGTCCACGGGAGACCAGTAGTCCATGGCCTCCTTGGAGGCCAGTGCTTCCTTGTTGTGGGGATCCATATAGCGCAGGAAGTACCAGGAGGAGCCCGCCCACTGGGGCATGGTATCAGTCTCCCGCTTGGCGCTGGCGCCGCAGTGGGGACAGGTGGTGTTCACCCAGTCGGTCATCTTGGAGATGGGGCTTTCGCCGTCGTCGGTGGGCTCATAGTTCTCCACCTCGGGAAGGGTGAGGGGGAGCTGCTCCTCGGGCAGGGGCACCCAGCCGCACTTGTCGCACCAGACCATGGGGATGGGTTCGCCCCAGTAACGCTGGCGGGAGAAGACCCAGTCCCGGAGCTTGTAGTTCACCTGCTCGTGGCCGATGCCCTTCTCCTCCAGCCACTTGGTCATGGCGGGGATGGCCTGCTTCACGGTGAGGCCGTTGAGGAAGTCGGAGTTGACCAGGATGCCGGTGTCGTCCTTGGCGGTGAAGGCCTCCTTCTGCACGTCCTCGCCGCCGGAGACAACTTCAATGATCTCACAGCCAAACTTCTTGGCGAAGGCCCAGTCCCGGCTGTCGTGGGCGGGGACGGCCATGATGGCGCCGGTGCCGTAGCTGGCCAGCACGTAGTCGGAGATGAAGATGGGGATCTCCTTGCCGGTGACCGGGTTGACGGCCTTGACCCCCTGGAGCATGACGCCGGTCTTCTCCTTGTCGGCGGCCAGCTCGGTGCGCTCGAAATCGGACTTCCGGGCGGCCTCCGCCACGTAGGCGGCTACCTCGTCCCAGTTGGTCAGTTTATCCTTCCAGGCCTGGACAAAGCGGTGTTCCGGAGAGATGACCATATAGGTGGCACCGAAAAGGGTATCGCACCGGGTGGTAAAGACCACGATGTCGTCCCCGGTGGTGGCCTTGAAGGTGACCTCGGCGCCGGTGGAGCGGCCGATCCAGTTCTTCTGCTGGATCTTCACCCGCTCAATGAAGTCCAGGCCGTCCAGGTCGTCGATGAGCCGCTGGGCGTACTCGGTGATCTTCAGCATCCACTGGCTCTTCTCCTTGCGGATGACGGGGGAGCCGCAGCGCTCGCACACGCCCTCCACCACCTCTTCGTTGGCCAGCACGCACTTGCAGGAGGTGCACCAGTTCACCGGCATGGTGGACTTGTAGGCCAGGCCCTTCTTAAAAAGCTGGAGGAAGATCCACTGGGTCCACTTGTAATACTCCGGGTCGGTGGTGTTGACCTCCCGGTCGTAGTCGAAGGAGTAGCCCAGCATCTGGAGCTGGGAGCGGAAATTCTGGATGTTGTCGTGGGTCACCTTGGCCGGGTGGATGTGGTTTTTGATGGCGTAGTTTTCCGTGGGCAGGCCGAAGGCGTCGTAGCCGATGGGGAAGAGGACGTTATAGCCGTCCATCCGCTTCTTCCGGGCCACCACATCCATGGCGGTGTAGGGCCGGGCATGGCCTACGTGAAGGCCCTGGCCGGAAGGGTAGGGGAACTCCACCAGGCCGTAGAACTTGGGCTTGTTGGAGCCGGTGACGGCGGCGAAGGTCTTCTCCTCCTGCCACTTTTTTTGCCACTTGGGCTCAATGGAACCGAAATCGTATTTCAAAGTTATCACGCTTTCCTTCGTAATGTGGAGAATGTGCCCAATATTATACTGGAAAGCGGGAAAAAAAGCAAGAGGGAGAGGGGTTATTCTCTCCGCCTTTGGGGGGACGAACGGGAGCGCCACAGTTCCCGTCCATCGCGGATTGAATACGGGGCGTTGCCGTGGTATACTCACAAAAGGAAGATCAATGTCAGGGGGATATGCTATGATAAAAATTGCGTTGCTCCAGCTCCTGCCGGCGGGGAGTCTGAAGGAAAATATGGAAAAGGGGCTCCGCTATTGCAAAGAGGCCAAGCGGCTGGGGGCTGATATCGCCCTGTTTCCGGAGATGTGGAGCTGCGGGTATCACATCCCCCACGGTATGGAACAGCTGGATCGGCTGGCTGTTTCCGCCGACAGTGCGTTTGTCACAGCCTTCGGTTCTCTGGCAAAGGAACTGGATATGGCCATCGCCACCTGCAATTATCCCGCCCCCCACCCGGACTGCAACGGTCACTCCACATTGTTTGTCGGTGTGGTATATCTGCCGGAGCTGTCAGGTTCGCGAGACACTTGTGTGTTGGAGGCGGACGAGTCGGAAGGGGTGTTCCTGGCCGGGTTGGATGTTGATATGCTGCGGGAATATCGGAAAAGGGAGCGTCCGAACTTAATAAACCGCCGCCCGGAACTCTATGGGATACTTACAAAAAATAACCCCTTTCCAGTTTGTAGGAGCCGTTATCTATGATTGGATAACGGCTTCTATTTGTTTTTACGGGAATATCGGGAAAAGCGGAAAATTTTTTCTTGGCTGTGCAACCTGTGGGATGTAAGTCCCGTTATATTAAATGAGGGAGGTAGATCGGAATGCAGTTAGACGACACCGGGATCATCGCGCTCTATTTTCAGAGAGATGAGAGCGCCATTGCCCAGACGGAGGAAAAATACGGCCCATCCTGCCGCAGGGTGGTTAGACGGATATTGTGGGATCTGCGGGATGTGGACGAGTGCGTCAGCGATACCTGGCTGCGCACCTGGAACGCTATCCCGCCTAAGCGGCCCAACCCCTTGGAGGCATTCCTCCATCGGATCGCACGCAATTTGGCTCTCGACCGCTACGACTACACTACGGCGAAGAAGCGGAACACCGCCCTGATGGACGCCTTCCTGGAGCTGAACGAGGATCTGCCTGCCCCTGGGGACACCGTGACCGACAAAGTGACCTTTCAGGACTTTATGAACCGCTTTCTGCGCCGGCAGAGTAAGGAGCACCGGCTCTATTTTCTGCGGCGGTACTGGTACGGTATGAGCGTCCGGGAGATCGCCCAGGAGTGTGGTGTGGGGGAGGAAAAGGTCAAATCCGCTTTGTTCCGCACCCGTAATAAACTTCGTCAAGCCATGGAAGGGGAGGGGATCTCTATATGAATGAGGCAACATATGACCGCTTTTTGCTGTTTATGACCGCTGTGCAGGACGACCTGCTGGAGGAGGCGGCCGTCCTGACCCCGGTCAGAAAGTCCAAGGCCCGCTGGAAGGGACTGGCGGCCGCCGCTGCCTGTCTGTGCGTGATGCTGGGGGCGTTGCTCTGGCAGGGCAGACAGACTGCCGGCCCGGGGAGCGTGATCACTGCCGCCGACCTGGCCGGGTACGGCTATGAGCTGCCCCTGCCGGTGGATATCCGAGAGGTGCGTTACGACCTGATCCCGGGCCGGAGCGAGATCCCCATGGCCCAGGCGGAGTTTGACCGGGGCGGTCACGTGGTCACCCTCCGGGCGCTGAAAACCGATCTGCCCCAGGAGCTGTTCACCGGCCTTGTGGAGACGTGGACGAATCAGCTGGATTGGAGCACCAACGGTATGAGCCTGACTCTGCGCTCCAACGACCGGCTGGCTCAGGTCAGCTGGTACGCAGATGAGACCCAGTGGTCTGTCAGCTCCGAGATGACTCCCGCCGACCTGTTGGATACGGTGGATGACATCTTTGCCGTCCTGGGCAATCAGCTCTCCCACGCACCGGATGGAGCCCAGGACATCCATTACAACGCCTTCTATCTGGATGACCTGGCGGTGGGGGAGACCACCTTTACCCTGGACGGTGTTTCGTGTGCCTATCGCATCGCGCCTACCTATGATGTGAGTCCTGACTTTGCCGACATTTCCGGCCTGGAGGGGGACTTTGCCCACCGTGGGGAGGCCGAGGTGGGCTGGTGCCCTGCCCGGATAGCCTGGAATGACGAGGGCGCAGGCAAGATCCTGTGGTTCGACGTCGTCCCCGGCCAGCTGTACAGTCTCACCGTGGACAGCGGCGCTGCGGCAGAGGGGCTTCTGGAGCTTGCCAACCAGCTGTTTGCTCCCGCCCAGGGGGAGTTTTAAGCAAATACGAACAGACACAGAAAGTGGAGCCGGCTCCACGCCTCCCCTGTCCAAAGGACAGGGGAGGCGTGGAGGGTTGGCAAAAGGTCATATCTCAGGCAGGCAGGGAGAAAGACAACATGGAAGAGATCAACAAAGGGAAAATTTTTCCTACAACCTTGAAAATATGGGCCGATTTTGATATAATTTTTGCGGCATAGACGTCTATGCCTTTGTCTTTCCGGGGGAAAGACAAAAAGAACCCTATACACAAAGCAGAAAATGACCGATACCCCTTGAATGGATAAGGAGAAAACCGCGATGAAAAGAAAAAGTAGAAAAGCGATACAGCGTAGTATGGCCGCCTGCCTGACGGCGTGTTTGGTCTTGAGCCAGATGCCGTCTATGCCGGCCTTTGCGGCAGAGCGGGCCCACACCCTGCGCTCCCATGACTGCCGAACCAGGGCGGGGACTGTTGTCTCCAGTTTTTCTGATCTGAAGGCAGCGGTGGCCGGCGGTACGGGTGAGATCGATCTGACCCTGTCCAGCGGCGGAGACTGGTCTGCCAGGTCGACCATCGTGATCCCCAACGGAAAGACTGTCCATCTACAGGTGGCCGCAGGGGAGACGGTGACCATGACCCGGGCCGGAGGCTTTTTGAACGGGGCGATTTTCGACGTGCAGACAGGGGGCAGGCTCATCCTGGGCAGCGGCTCTGTGGAGTACACAGGAGCTGACCTGACAGCGGCGGCCCAGGCGGGGAACTATACGGTACGCTCTGACAGTTCCGCCGGAGCGTTGGTCATTGACGGTGGCGCGGTATGGGAGAACCCCGTTGACTGGACACCCTCCAATTTTGGAGACCCCTCCGGCAGATCGGCAGTCCTGTATGATGAGGCGGGGACGCAGAAACGATACACAAACACTGGGTTGGTGGCCTCGGCGGCCCTCGTTGTCAGCACGGGTACCGTGGACATTTGGGATGGGACAGTTCTCTGCAATAATGTGACCACCGGTATGTATGGCAGCGCCATACAGAGCAACCGGGGTTCTACGCTGAATATGTATGGCGGAGAGGTATCCCGGTGCGCTGTGGCCAGCAATACCAATGACACCGGCCGGGGCGCCGTTTTTGTGGGAAATTTCAATACGGGCAACTGGAACAGCAAAATAGAACCCACCAACACCCATTTCAATCTTTACGGCGGCAAGATCACTCGGAACGCCGCCAGCGGCGGCGGCAACCAGGACGGCGGCGGCGTCAGCGTGGAGCAGGGCTATATGGACTTGTACGGCGGCGAGGTATCCTATAACCATGCCGGCGTCTGGTATTCCTCCTCCAGCAGTGGTGACGGCGGCGGCATCATGGCCCGCAATTATGCCCAGTTCCATATGTGGGGCGGCAGTGTGGTGCACAATTTTGCCGGCGGTTATGGCGGCGGTATCGTGGCTTGGAACGCCCAGGTGCACATCCATGGCGGTGAGGTCATCCAGAATCGGGCCAGCTACGGCGGCGGCCTGGCCATCGCCTCCGGCAATAACCAAAAGGGCGAGATCAGTGCCAAGGCTACCATGACCGGGGGCGTCATCGCCTATAACGAGGCCATCCAGACGGCCAGTGATGCCAGTGTCAGTGCCACCGCCGGCGTGGGCGGCGGCATCTGTGTGGGCAGCGGCACCCGCACCCAGGGCTCTACCCTGGAGCTGTCCGGCGGTGAGATCAGCCAGAATATTGCCGCCAATGGCGGTGGTATGGGCGTCTACGCCGGCGGCGGTCAGGCGGAGGGGAACATCAGCAATACCGCCGTCTCCATGTCCGGGGACTTCCAGCTGACCAACAACTTTGCCGACCGAAACGGCAACGGTATGTATATCACCAATCAGGATCCCAGCGGCGGCAACCCCAATAACCGCCACTACCTGGTCACCCTGTCCGGCGGCGCCCAGGTGGACACCAACAACCCGGTGTACTTTGACAACCTGTGCGTGGGTCAGGTGCCGGTGAAGGTGACGGACGTGCTGACCACAGAGGGGACGGCGGCCATATTTGAGTTCTCCGACAGCTTTTGGAACGGCGGTGGAAGCGGCTACGACAAGGCCGCCGATGGGCGGCGTGTGGTGGACTTTGCCAGGGATGTGCAGGAGAATAAGATCGCCCTGGAGAATATCTTCTGGTACCTGAAGATGGACGGAAAGGCCCTCAGCCTTCAGCAACTGAAGGAAAACCCCCAATACACTATCCGCAACGGCACCCCGGTGACGGTGGACGGGAAGATCTACTACCGGATCTATGCCAGCCTCAGCGACGCCTTTCAGGAGGCGGAGGATGGGGACACTCTCTATATCTTTTACAATACTACCGTCGGCACCCCGGCAGTCCTGACGGGAAAGCGCGTGACTCTGATGGCGGAGAGCACTTCCTCCGCGGGTCGGGATGCGGGCCTTTCCGGCGCAGGGCCGGTCAAGACCTGCTGGTTGGAAAACAGCGAGTACGGGTATACGGTGATGCGGGGCAATTTCCTGAAATATGTGGGAGGTGGAAAGGGGACATACGCGATCACCGGCGGCGCGGCTGCGGCCGCCCCCGGCGGGGACTATACCCTGGACAACGCCGCTGACGGCGCCACCCACTACAATGTCCGCAACGACTACACCATCACTCTGTCCCGGCAGCTCTATCTGGGAGAGGACTCCAAGGGCAATTTTCCTGGGGAGGGGGCAGTGGTCGTAGAGCAGGACGCCGCTCTGGAGGTGGGGCAGACAGCCATTGCCGGCATGGGGGCGGGAGCCCTTACCTTTGACGGCAATCTGTCCTCCCCCAAGGAGGGCCCTATGTTTCAGACCGCCGGTGCCCTGGCCCTCCACAGCGGTATCATCATCAAAAACCATTCCAACTACTCCCTGGCCCACCCCGGCGCGGTGGAAGTCCGGGGCGGCAGCCTGGTCATGGACGAGGGCGTGGCCATCACAGGGAACGTATCCCCGGTGGCGGGGGCGGTCTATGTGTCCCAGGGGGGCAGCTTTACCATGAACGGCGGCTCCATTACAAAGAACGACGGTGCCATGCCCCGGTACGGCTTTTCCAACGCCGGCGGGGCAAGGCTGAATACTTATGATACCGCCTATTGGGGCCAGAGCAAATACTACTCCGGCGCCGGTGCGGTCTGCAACCTGGGTACCTTCACGCTGAAGGGCGGCATTCTGTCGGACAACCGGGGCGAATACGGCGCCCTAGCCAACCTGGGCCAGGGTATCATGGATCTGCAGGGGGGTACCATCACCGGCAACCACGCCCAGGTGGGAACAGGGGCGGGAGAGAACGCCCTCACGATCACCGGCTACACCGAGGGAGCCAACCCTGCGATCCCTGCACCGGCGGAGTGGGCGGAAAACGCCGGTTCTGGCGGTGGCCTGTACCAGGGCGGCGGAGAAGTCCTGGTGGGCAGCGGCATGTCCATCTCGGGCAACACCGCCCGGAATGGCGGCGGTGTGGCCGTGGGCAAGGGAAGAGACCTGATCCGATCCATCAGCGGTTATACCATGGCGGCAGGCGGTTGGGAGAGTATTACCGGCACTGGGGAGATCCCCGCTAAAGTTCCCTCTTATGGGGCCATAAAAGGGGTGGAGACTGACCCGGAGAGCCTTGAGATCCGCTCCGGCAGCGCTCTGACGGATAACCGGGCGGAGCTCCTGGGCGGCGGTGTTTTTGCTGTGGGCACAGGGGATAGCGTTACCCTGGAGTCCGGCGTGATCTTCCAGCGCAACAGCGCCAAGGCCGGCGGCGGCCTGGCGGCCTCCGATGGGGGGAGCGTGACCTTCTCCAACGAGGTCACGGAAAACACTGCCCTTTATGGCGGCGGCGTATATGTGGGCGGCGGCAGCACTGTCACCGCCCGGGGGAACCTGACCTCCAATCAGGCCCAGCACGGCGGCGGCGCCTATGTGGACAGTGGGACGGAAGCCCCGGAAGGCCCCGGCCCTGTGGCGGCTCCGGCTCTGGCGGGTAAATTGCTCCTGGACGGTGCCTTGGTCAACAACAACCGCCTGGAGGGCCAGGGCCTGGGCGTGGGTATTTATAACCGGGGCGACCTGGAGCTGACTGCGGCAGAGGGCAGTCAGCCCACGATCAGTTATAACGACCGCGTCTATCTGGAGGCGGGGCAGGTGGTGACCCTGTCCAGTTCCTACGACATCACCCACAGCGCTCAGAACGGGAACAACAGACTGACCCTGGAGTCCCGGGAGACTAAGAACGGCACCCAGATCGTGGTCGCCGCCAGTCCGGCCCAGGCTGCCGCTACCTTGAACAGCGGTTTTATCACCCATTATACCCATCCCATGGCCCAGAACAATACCGCTCCCGCCCAGTTGGAGCTGAATGCGGTGCCGGTGGTCTACTATGACCGCTTTACCGCTAAGGACGACTTGGACTCTCATTATGTGGAAGTGCCCTACGCCAGCGGAGACACGGTGATCTTCCAAAACTTCGGCGTGGGAGAGGACGCAAACTTCCAGACCCCAAGCGGCATGAGCTTCCTGCGCTGGGTCACCATTGACGCCCAGGGCCGCTACCTGGACACCGCCGGGCAGGTGGTTGACAGCCCCGACAAGGCTCATACCTATTACGCGGGCAATACTATCACAGGTATTCGCAGTCCGGTGTACCTAGAAGCGGTCTACGGCACGGTGAGCTACTCCGCCCTGCTCCAGGTGATGGATGAGGAGGGGAATGTGCTCCACGATGACCACATGGGGAAGATCTCCCTGGGGGGCGCCACCTACAACAGCAGTACCGGCGAATACTCCTTTGCCATGGGTACCCCCATGGATGTAAACGCCGCCCCGTCAGAGGCGGCCGGCGGCCAGACGGTGCTCCAGGATCTTCTGATCTACGAACGGGTGAGCCAGCAGGAGAGCAACCAGGATCTTCAGGTCAACGGCGCATGGTGGACTCCAGTGGCCCGGGCCGAGATGGAGGAGGAGACCCTGGAGATCCCCGGCGGTGGGACAAAGACCGTCCGGGCCACCGGGCGGATGACCGGGGTGACTGTTATCAAGGTGGGAACTGCGGCTTCGCTGGATGAGAAGGGGAATTTCACCTACACCGCTTCCAACAAAGACATCTTAGTGAGAGCCCGGTTCAAGCCAGCCATGGTGCGTTTGGACATGGGGGAGAAGGATGCCCCCATTGCCTTTACCGGCTGCTATGACAATATGCATGAGGCCGTCAGTGCCATGGCCCGGCGGGTCAAGGAGGGCCAGAGAACGGTACAGTACACCTTTACTCTACTGGCTCCCAACAGCGTCGATGCGAATGGGAACCCCACCGTGCTTTACTACGGAGCGGAGGGAGAAGCACCTGACCGGTGTATCGATAATGATATCGTCAGCACTCTGGGCGTGGGTGATGTTCTCCATATCACCTATGATTTGAACGGTTATATCCTGGACTATCAGCACTTTGGGGAACGAAATCTAAAAAAGTATGATATGACCATCAAAAACGGTACGGTGGTATATAACGGGAATACAGACAGGACGAATCCGGATGACCCCAAGCCCAGTGCCTTCCGGGTGGCGGAGGGGACATTGACCCTGGAGGGCCTCAAGATCGTGACCACCGGGATCCCCGTTGGCGGCAACAATGACAAGGTCTATTCCGCCAAGGTCATGGAAAATGGTACTCTGAACATCGGCCGGGGCTGTACCCTGGAGGATGTGTTTATCTATACAGACCCGGACATCAAGGATGTGCCGGTGGGAGGTGTCAGCCGGAATTCCGGCCATGTCACCGTGACCAATACCTTTGTGGAGGGCAGGGCGGAGCCGGTGGCTGCCCTCTACCTGGACAACTGGGATTTTCAGAATCAGGTGCGCCGGGTCATTGAGCTCAGCGACAGTCTGGCGGCCCGGGAGGGCGTTTCCATCCGGCGGATGTTCACTCTGAAGGATGCCAGCATGGGTCGGCAGAAGGATCACGCCAAATACTGGTTTATCGGCACCGACGGAAAGCTCTACAAGAAGGCGGCAGCCGTCCTGCCGGAGCTGCAGCTGGAGAACCGGGGGCAGCAGGATCCCCTGACCCGTTACTGGGACTATCAGGATAAGCGGGGAAAGGCGGAGATCGGCCAGCCTGATCCCGCGGATGAGGATAAAATCGGCCTGGGGCCGGCCTGGATCGGCGGTTATCCCTTCTTCTACGACTATTACAGCACCTACGGCTTTGACAGCCATACCGCCATATCCCTCAAAGCCCAACTGCTGGATGGAGAGGGAGAGTATTTGGAGATCGACCGGGGCACCGTGGCTTTTACCGTGAGCCGGACGACGCATCAAGAGAACGGCGACACCAGTACCCGCCGGAACTTTAGTGGTACCACGGGCTTGACCGGCCAGGGCTCCGCACTTCTCAATTTTCCCACTCTGGCGGAGCTTCCTGTGACGGAGCGGCTGGATCTGGAGAACTGGGTCGCGCCCCAAAACTATTATGTGGTCACTGCTGCCTGGGCTGGGGCCGGCCAATATGCGCCCCAATACGCCGAGTTTTGGAACTTTACCCAAGGGATCATGGAGGAGGACTATACCGGGGTTTCCGGCGGCACTCTCACCGGCGCTTTGCGTCTATCCATTCAGGGGAAGGAACTCTCCAGCGACAGCGTCCACATTGCCGCCATCACCCCCGGCAGTGCGGAGTATGTTGGCCCCAAGGGCATGGAGAACGGGTATACCTCCGCCCCCACCGTGAGCCGGGTAGTGGACGACAGTCTGAACCGTGCCATGGCGCCGGAGACGGACTATCATATTTATTACGCGGCCCTGACCGAGGATCTCTCCGCTGGAGTCGTCCGGGGAGAGGACGGTGTTCCTCTGGAGTGCGCCTACAAGGATAAGACCTATTACTATCTGGCCGGCGCCAACGGTGGAAAGATCTACTACAGTATGGGCGGCGAAGGGGCGATGGACGGTCAATCCCCCGCTGCGGCCAGAGATCTAAATGGTGCCCCGGCAGGGAGTTATTCCGTGGCCCTGGAGGCGGAGACCTTGCCCAACTCCAACTATATTGGACAGTCGGGCTGGAAGAATGCCCGCTTTACCATCCGGCCTTACAGTGGGGTCTTGTCTATTGACGGCCCAAACCATGTGGTGGTGGCGCCGGGGGAGAGCTATGAGGAAGAGATCACCGCCGTATTCTCCGGGAATCGAAGCGCCGTAGCGGTTACTGACCGTTACGGCAATGAGCTTCCCCTGTCGGAGTGTGCCTTCACCTTTGCTCCCATCAGCGGCAGTGCCAAACTGGATGACCGGGGGTGGCCGTCGGAGGAGGGCCTCTACAACCTGGTGGTCAAGGCTACCGGGCATAAAAACGGCACCTTGCAGCTGCCCGGTGTGGAATTGAATGGGAAGAGGAATCCCAACTATGATGACACCGCGGCGGGATATCTGGCCATTTTGATCACCGATAAGCCTTTGGACGTGTTCTTTGTGCCGGAGGTGGTCAGCGCACCCTATACGGGACAGATCTATACCAGCGACATGGTGAAGGCCCTGGATGGGGAATCCTCCGGCTACCAAGTCTGGAAGGTTCGGGTGAACGACCAGGGCAAGCCTGTGAACGCTGCGGGCCAGGTGATCGACGTAACGGATATCCCCACCCAGGGCGCCGACCGTCAGCGCCTTCCCAGCAATCAGTACCGGGTGGAGATCGGTTCCCCCCAGCACACCCCAAGAAAGGTGGGGGCCTACACCATGGTGGTAACTGACATCAGCGGCGGTTACATTGGGATCGGTACTTTGAAGATCACCTCGGAGACCATCCAGGAGCTGAAGCTCAGCGAGAGCTCCGCTGTCTACACCGGGGTGGATCATACCCCCGAGGTCACTGTCACTGACAGTCAGGGCCAGCTCCTGACCCTGAATCGGGATTACATCCTGCGCCTCACCGATGCCAGCGGCCATGTAGTGTCCGCCCCCATCAACGCTGGGAGCTATACTTATACTGCGGTGGGCATCAACAATTATGTGGACAGTGAAAACCGAACGGCATCCTACCAGGTGCAGCCCAAGAGTTTGGACAATTCCGACCAGGATCTGCTCCAAGGTATTCGGGGCGTGATCCTGGATGCGCCCACCTATGCCATGACCAATGGGGTAGACGCTGTGATACCCCGGTATTCTCTCTATTATAACGGTATGGGCCTGATCCGCGGGGACGCGGCCAACGCCGATTATACCCAGGTCATCACCAAAGAGGGGGCGGAGGTAGCTGCGGCCAGAGAGCCGGGGACGTACCTCTTCACCATCACAGGCAAGGGCAACTATACCGGCCAGACCCGATTTGCCCTGACGGTGGTGCAAAACAGCAGCGACCTTCAGATTACCAACATCTCGGAATATACCTATAACGGCGGCAATTTTGACAGCTACCGCTGGCAGGAGAACGCCGTGGTCAACTGGACACCGGCGGGTTCTACCACCCGGAGCTTGGATCCCTACCGCTTCCAGGTGACTTTGCAGCAAGTGGGGCCGGACGGGAGCTGGCTTGCCGTGGACGATGGGGAAGAGCTGGACGCGGGGCTTTACCTGCTGACTCTGAAGCCCCAGGCGGATTACGCCGCCCAGATCGACGGCCTGGAGGAGAATACGGCGGGTAGCTGTATGTTTCAGATCCAGCGCAGAAACGTGACCATTCAGCTCAATCCCAGCTCAAAGGTATATGGGGAGAACGACCCGGATTTTGCCCGGCAGGGCTATACAACCAACCTGACAGGGGCGGAGGCCAACGGCTTTTTTGCCCACGACCAAAACCGGCTCTCCGGCCAGTTCGGCCGCAACACCGGCGAGGATGTGCGCAACAGCGGCTACCGCTACACCCTGGGCAGTTTCAGTGCTGGGGACAACTACGTTCTTAACGTTAGCGTGGAAACTGTTTTTAACATCGAGCCTAAGGATATCAGTCTTCCCACCGCCGGTCAGGAGGACGACATCCGCGTGGAACGGCGAGAGAGCATGTCTTACACCGGCTATGCGCTGGAGCCGATCCAATCGGTGACCTATACTGCCCAGCGGGGAGAACTGGCGCTGACCGATCAGGCCAGCTATCTCCTGACCTATGAGCGGTGGATCCCCGGCCCCTTGGGCTGTGCCCCGGACTGCGCACTGCCGGACTGTACCCACCACTGGGAGACCATGGCCGCCACCCCCACCGACGCGGCCTGGTACCGGGTGACTCTGGACAGCGACGCCTGTATCACGAGCCCCGACAACTATGTGGGTACTCGCAGCTATCTCTTTGAGATCCCCGCCCAGGGCGGCGACCTGGAGTTGGCCATCGAAGGGGTGTCGGAGGCGACCTACTGCCGTGGCGACTACACCCCTGTGGTGACGGTAAAGCGGGAGGGCTTTGTGCTGGCTGTGGAATACTATGGCCTCAGTTACAGTTTTGCCCCGGCGGATGGCTCTCCTGTTCAGGCGGCCTCCTTCATTTCCGGCAAGACCAAATTTCGGGACGCGGGCGTCTACACCATCTATGCCGCAGGCAGTGGGAACTATATGGGTTCCGCGGGCAAGATCACCTTCACCATCCATCCTAAGAGCCTGGTCCAGGGGGATACCGAGGACGGTACGCCTTCGGTGGAGGCCGACGTGGCGGTGGGGCAGGACTTTGTCTATACCGGAAAGCCCCAGCAGGCCAAGATCACCGCCTCCTATCTGTCTCAGGCCCTGGAGGAGAAGGACTATACCCTCTCCTACCAGAACCATGTGGATGCGGGCACCGCCTCGGTGACCGTCACCGGTCAGGGAAACTATACCGGAAGCCGTACTCTGACCTATGCCATCCAAAAACAGCCCCTCCAGGTAGAGGTGGGGAACCGGGGAAAGCTCTACGGCTCCGCAGATCCGGCATACAGCTACACCGTAAAGGATGCGGGGGGCACAGCCGTGGCCGGCATCCGCCTTACCGGGGCGGTGGAGCGGACGGCGGGGGAAAATGTGGGCCAATATCCCCTGAACATCGGCAACCTCTCTGCGGGAAGCAACTATGTCCTGACTCTCTCCGGGGCTCCGGCCCTGCGGATCGACCCAAAATCCATTGGAGACGGGATCACTCCCGCGGGGAATATCAGTCCCCAGGCCCCCAGCTATGTGGCGGCGGACAACACCACCGGCGGCCAGCTGAAACAGGCCCTTCAGGTGACTTATTGGGCCCCTGCCCTGGGCCAGAAGACCCTGGCTGCCGGAACGGACTACTCTGTGACCATTACCAAGGATGGCACTGCCGTGTCTGATGCCGCCTCCCTGACGGCAGGGGAGTACACCTTGACTATCTCCGCCAAGGGGAGCAACTATACTGGAGGCTTCCGGCTGACAGTGCAGGCAGTGGCTGCCGATTCCCTCATCGACCTGGGAACAGGGCAGACCCTGACCTACCGTCTTGGCGGGCAGCCCCAGACTCTGACCCCAAAAGTGGGGACGGAGGTGCTCCGGGGCTGTAACGTCACGGTGACCGCCAACTACACCAGCGGCAAAACAGCCACCACCCATCCCACCCAGGCAGGGGATGGGACATTCACATTGCCCCTTACCGACGCCGGCACCTATACGGTGGTGGTGACCCAGCATACTGGGGAGACCGTGTATTTTGGGACGGTCACTTATGTGGTACAGCCCAAAGACATCTCTGTCGGCAACACCTTCGGTGACGGGGAGGCCGCCCTTGACACCCTCCAGGGCGACTTCTCCTATACTGGCCAGGAGGTGTTCCCCACCAACGCCAACGCACTGCTGCTCTACGGCGGGGAGACTATCCCGGCGGCAGAGGGGGGCGTTATCAACTACATCGTGGGCTATTCCGGCAACGTGAACCCCGGTATGGCTGCCGTGACGGTTTACGGCCAGGGGAACTATGCCGGAACCCGGACAGCCGCCTTTACCGTGGGCGAGATCCGTTACCGGCTGACCTACGATCCCAACGGCGCCCTCACCGGAGCGGCGCCCGAGGATAACAGCCTCTACATGAAGAACGCCATGGCCACCGTCATGGGTAACGTAGGCGGCCTTGTGGGCCCCACGGGAACTGTGTTCCTGGGGTGGAGCGCTTCCCAGATGAAGGTGATCCAAAGCCGGGAGGAGCTGGCGGAGGAGGTCTATGTCAGCGGCAGTCTCTACCCTATAGGGGAGAAGGACGTGAAACTCTATGCCGTCTGGGCTTCCGACGCCAATCAGAACGGCACCGCCGACTGCGATGAGGATAAGTATACTGTGACCTATGCCTGTGCTAAGACCGATCTGTGCACCGGCCTTGTCCCTGTGGACAGCCAGCCCTATCTAAGCGGCGGCGCCGTGCCGGTGATGGAGAACCTGGGCCGTCTGGCCCTGGAGGGATATCTCCTTCTGGGCTGGGCGCCTATGGCATCTGTGCCGGAGACCCTGCGGCTGGACAGCTCCGATGAATTTTTCAACTTTGTCAGCCAGAATGACCTGTATGCCCCGGGCCGGAGCTTCTCCATGGGCAGCGGGGACTTGACTCTTTACGCCGTCTGGGGTGCTGATGCCAATGGCAACGGCACTGTGGACTGGATGGAGAGCAAAGTCCAGTACTTCGTCTCCTACGACGGCAACGGCGGTGCCGGTACCCTGCCCGCCTCTCACGTCCTGCCCTCTGAGACCCTTACGGTGACTGTGGCGCCGAACTTTGAGGAAGGGAAGCTGACCCGGCCCGGTCATGTCCTTTTGGGCTGGACAGTGACTCAGACGCCGCCCCTGACCGGAGTGCCGGAAAAGGAGTATCTCAACTCCGGCGACACCTATGTGATCCAGCCCGGCGCACCCAACCCTGTGATCTTCTACGCTCTGTGGGCAGTAGACGAGAACGGGAATGGAAAGCCAGACTACGAGGAACCCCGGTACACCCTGACTTACGCCAACGCCTGCGCTGACGTGACGACCGCGCCTCCCGCCCCGGTGGATCAGGTGCTGGGGAACACTCTGGTCAAGCTCCCCGACTCACTTTCCGGGACGACAGGGGGCCGCGCCGCGGTGTTCCTTGGCTGGACGACAGAACAGGAAGCGGCGGCAGAGGTCTATACCCGGGGCACGGCCCCGGAGGGGATGTTCCCGCCGGGTGGGGTTTGGACTGTGACAGAGGAGACCACCCTCTACGCCGTTTGGGGTGAGCCCGACTATCACATCTCCCAGTACAACGTCACCGTGACTCCCACCCCCACCGAGGGCGGCAAGGCAGTCAGCGACAAGACGGCAGTTCTCAGCGGCGAGGATGTGGCGGTCAATATTACTGTGGCCCCCGGCTATGCCATGAGCCAAGTTCTGGTCAACGGCGTGGCGGCGCCCGTCACCGCCACCGGCGACAAGACGGGCCGGACATTCCAGCTGGAGCTGAAAGACATCCAGGAGAACAAATCGGTGGTCGTGGCTTTTGTCCGTTCCGAGTTCCGGGTGGTCTGGCCTAATCCGGTGGCCTTTGACCAGACCCGGCAGGCCCCTGAACTGAAAGTGTACAAGAGCGACGACAGCGGTGTGATGGTGGCGAAGGGGGACTATACTCTCTCCGGCCGTTACGGTACGGAGGAGGTTCCCTATGAGGAGCTTTTCCTCCACGCCGGCACCTATACTATCACCGTCCAGGGCGAGAAGGACACCCAGTACGCCAACAGCCAGGTGCAGGTGCCCTATGTCATCACCCCTGCGGAATTGACCAAAGTGACACTCAAGGAGGAGGCGCGTCCCTATAAGGGAACGCCTTACGCTGACGAGATCGCCAAGGTGGAGGCCGGGAAGCTGACCGTCCCCACTGGCGGCTACACCGCTCTTTACAGCGGAAACCTCAATGTGGGCACCGCCGACCTGGTGGTGGCCGGTACCGGGGATTATACAGGTGCCCTGACCACCCAGTTTGAGATCACCGCCGCGGCGGCGGGGAGCCTGACCGCCGCCTGGGACAAGGTTCCCAGCCTTACCTACAACGGTCAGCCCCATCGGCCGGTTCCCTCCGTCACCAGTGGCGGGTCAGCGCTCACGGAAAACCTGGATTACACTTTGACCTATCCCGACGACGTCACCGCCGCCGGGACAAAGACCGTTACCGTCACCGGCAAGGGCAACTTTGCCGGAGCCTCAGTCACCCTGTCCTACATTATTAAGGCGAAGTCTTTGGCGGAGGAGGACAAGACCGACGGCACCGCCCCGGTGAGTGCATTGGCTCTGGCTGACCAGACCTACACCGGCGCCGCTCTGGAGCCTGTCCCGGTGCTGCTCTACGGTACTGCCCCGGCCCTGACTCTGACCCAGGGGACGGACTTTACCCTGGCGTACAGCGGCAATACCGCCGTGGGCGAGGCCGCAATCACTGTTACTGGCCAGGGCAGCTATACCGGGGAGCGGACGCTGACCTTCCAGATCCTTCCCGCCGGCAGCGGTCTGACGGCAGCCGCCTCTGTGCTTAAGCCATATACTGGCGCCGGACAGCTCCTGACCCAGGAGGAGCTGCGGGTGAAGCAGGGGGAGCGGGAGCTGACCTATGGAACGGACTACACTGTTGCCTACACCGCCATGGCGGCCACAGGCGCGGCTCTGGACAACGGCGCCCCCAAGGACGTCGGAACTTATATAGTCACCATCACTGCCAAGGGAGGCTATGCCGGCTCCGCCCAGACCACCTTTACCATCACTCCCTTGAAGCTCACTGAGCTTACAGTGGACGAGACAAACTTCTCCTATGACGGCACCCCCCACGCCCCCGTACTTCAGACGGTGAAGGCGGGATCCCTTACCCTGTCCGAAGGGGATTACGCCCTGTCCTACCGGGACAGCGGAGGGGCCTCCAGCCCCACTCCGCCTACCCAGGCGGGGAGCTACACTCTGGTGGTGACCGCCCAGGGTAATTTCACCGGGGAGCTGACCAAGGCTTTCCTCATTGCCAGCGGCGCCGCCTTCACAGTGTCTACTCCCACAGACAGGGTCTACGATGGCCTGCCCTACCAGCCCGATCCTCAGGTGAAGGCAGGGGAGCGGGTGCTGGCAGAGAATACTGACTATATCCTCACATATCCCGCTGACCTGGTGAACGCTGGAGAGAAACAGGGGAAGGTGACCGGCATTGGCAACTACACTGGAGCGGAGGGCGCTTTTTCCTATCACCTCAAACCCCAGTCCCTGGAGGATGCGGCTGTCCGGGTTTCCATCCCCGATCAGATTTATTCCGGCGCTGCCCTGACTCCGCCGCCAGTGGTGACATACCAGACCGAGGATGGCCGGATGCTCTTCCTGACAGCGGGTACCGACTATGTCCTGGCTTATGCCAACAATACAGAGGTCGGCACCGCCGCCGTGACACTCACGGGCAAGGGCAACTATGCCGATGTCCGCACCGTAGCCTTCCAGATCACCTCCGCCGGCGGAAAGAACCTGACCGTGACCAGTTCTCCCGCCTCCCTGCCCTACACCGGAAAAGCCCAGGAGCCTACCGTCGCCGTAAAGGCCGGAGGGAGCGCCTTGACAGCGGGGGCGGACTACGTCCTGACTTACCGGGCTGGAACTGGGACATTGGACGAGGCCGGAAAGCCCTTGGGGGCCGGTGCCTATGACATCGTGGTCACCGGTTTGGGCAACTACGCCGGTGATACGGGCTTCGCCAGTTTTGTCATTACCCCGGCGGAGATGGGGACGGTGACAGTAGCCCAGGAGCCCTTGGTGTATGACGGCGATCCCAAACAGCCCAACCTCACCGTGAAGGATGCCGACGGAACGGTGCTGGTCAAAGACAGGGACTACACCGTGAGCTATACCAACAATGTGAACGCTGGGACTGGCTCCGTTACCGTCGCCGGAACCGGGAATTACACAGGGATTCAAAGCCGGACGTTCTCCATTGCACCCGCTGCCCTGGTGGTCATCCCCACCACCCTGGAAAAGGTATACGGAGGTATGGATGAGCTGACCTACACTGTAGCCGAACGGGCTGGTCATACCTTTGAGGGCGCTCTGACCCGTGCGGCGGGGGAGACTGTGGGGGAATATGACTTCTCCCTTGCCATCCTACGGGAAACCAGCGGGAACTACACTCTGGTTCTGAACGACGAGGACGCCGCCTTCTCTATCCTTCCCAAGAGTGTGGAGGAGAGTAATGTGACCCGGACTGGCGATTTGACCGTAGGCTATACCGGTACGCCCTTCAGCCAGGCCATCACTACTGTCTACGCCGCCCAAGGCGGGAACCTGCTTCTGGGTACGGGAGACTACACCGTGACCTACGACGGCTCCTCCACGCCTCCCACCGCCGCCGGGACGTATACGGTGGAGGTGACGGGCAAGGGCAATTACAGCGGCAGCTATACCTTTGAGCTGACCATTGACGACGGTCTTTTGGGCGTGGCCTTCACTGCTTCCGGCGGTGATACCGTGATTTACGACGGCACCGACTGGGCAGAGAATATGAAAGACCGCCTTACGGCCTCCTTCAAAGGCATCCCGGTGGACTTGGAGGATGGCGACCTGACCTTCCGGCGGGGGACGGAGGACGTGACGGAACTAAAGGATGCCGGGGCTTACACCATTGTGGTGAACGCGCCAGGCTACACGGCGGTGGAGCTGCCCTTCCTGATCTTGCCTAAATCCATTGCCGGAGTAGATGTGGAGGGGCCGGAGGATGCCGCCTACAACGGCGCGGCCCAGACTCCTGACGTGACCCTGACAGACAGCGGAACTGCCCTGGTTCCCAATACTGATTTCACCCTGGCCTATCAGAGCAATATTCAGGCTGGGACAGCCCAGGTGGTCATCACCGGGCAAGGTAACTACACCGGCGTTCGGGCAGAGACCTTTGTCATCACGGAAAAGGCTCTGGCAGAGGGGGATGTGGGGGCCTTGGGGGATTTGGTGTATACCGGCGTCCCCCAACGCCAAAGTCCTGCCGTTACCGGTCTTGTGGAGGGGAGGGACTATGTCCTCTCTTACAGCGGAAACCAGACCGATGTGGGGCCGGTCACCGTCACGGTCACCGGCCAGGGCAATTACACCGGCACCGTAGAGCGCACCTACCGGATCACCCCCAAGCCCCTGCAGGACGGCTGGCTCACCATTACGCCCGGTCAGGTCATCTACACCGGCGCCGCCCAGGAGCCTTTGGTGCTGGTGGCGGACGGCCGGACGCGGTTGATCCCTGGCACGGATTATGACCTCGCCTATGAGGACAACGTGGATCTGGGCCGGGCCAAAGTGTCGGTGACCGGCAAGGGCAATTACAGTGACGCGGCCTCTGGCGGCTTTGCCATCGCCGCCAATGCCGCCGCCCTGACGGTGACCCTGGATCGGACTTCTGCCGATCACAGCGGTGAGGATCAGCGGCCCGCCCTCACTGTGACCTCCGGCGAGACTGTGGTGAGCGCCTATACGGCCACCTATGCCTATAACGGTGTGATCCAGGGAGCTCTTGACCACAGCGCCCGATTCGTGGATGCCGGGGTCTATACCATCACCGTCACCGGTACGGGCAGCTACGCCGGAGCCACCGGCACCACTGCCTTCCTCATCCGTCCCGCTGCGTTTCAGGTGGAGCCTCTGCAAGAGCAGGACTACACCGGCGAACCAGTGACCCCCGTCCCTGTGGTGACCCACAGGGGGAAGAGAGATAAGGTGCTGACTCAGGGAGTGGATTATCTCCTGTCCTACGCCAACAATGTGGCCTTGGGAGAGGGAACGGTCACTGTCACTGGCCTGGGCAATTACGCTGGGATCGTACAGACGGTCTCCTTTACCATCAGCGGCGCCCGTACTCTATTCCATGTGTTATACAACGGCAACGGGGGCACGGCGGGCACTCTGCCTCAGGACGATCAGGGCTATCTGTCCGGCGCACGAGTTTCCGTTCAGGGCGGTACAGATCTGATCCGCCTGGGGGCGGTGTTCCTGGGCTGGAGCACCAGTCAGGCTCCGGTGGTGACCACCCGGGCGGCCCAGGATGCCCTCTCCATCCTCCATCCCGGTCAGAGCTTTATCCTAACAGGGGAAACCGTCCTTTACGCGGCTTGGGCGGTGGACAGCGACTATAACGGCCGTCCCGATTATGCCGAGCAGGTGACCATTACCGCCTCTGCTGGGGAGGGCGGGGCCATTACACCGGTCGGAAAACAGACAGTGGAGTGGGGAACGGCCCAGGTGGAATATACCATCACAGTCAATGGCGGCTTCAGCTTCTCCAGTCTGTCTGTGAACGGTCAGACCGTCCCCGTGAACACTGCTGCCATGCCCACGGCACTGCTCCAGGTGCCCGGCGGCTATACCTACACTCTCACTGATGTAAAGGAGGATCACGTTCTCATCGCCACCTTCCGCCAGAATGGCGGTGGAGGCGGCGGAGGTGGGGGCGGCGGTGGAACACCCGCCCCCACGCCCTTGCCGGAGGAGCCGGATGATGGGCAGATCTCCCCGGAGGAGAGCGGCGTATCCAGGTGGCTGGAGGTGGGAGACCACTATGCCTTCCTGCGGGGCTGCAGTGATGGCGGATTCCATCCAAACGCCGACATGACCCGTGGTGAGGCGGCCATGATGTTCTACCGCCTGCTGAAGGAGAAGGATGTGCCCATCACTGTCTCCTTCCGGGACGTGCCCCAGGACGCTTGGTATGCTCAGGCAGTCAACACCCTGGCCTCCGTAGGAATATTGAAGGGCGTGGGGAGCGGGAATTTCGCGCCGGAGCGTACCATCACCCGGTCGGAGTTCGCCGTCATCATCACCCGGATGGCTCTGCCGGTGGAGCCGGAGACTCTTCGGGCGTATACCGACATCTCCTCCGAGGACTGGTTCTATGACAACGTCCAACTGGCTGGCCACTATGGCTGGATGGTAGGATATCCGGACAGCAGCTTTGGCCCCCGGAATAATGTCACACGGGGTGAAGCGGCCAAGGTCGTCAACGCTATGACGGCCCGCTGCCCGGATCGCGATGCCATCGACAGCGGCAAGGGAACTCGTTTCCCCGACGTCTCAGAGACCCACTGGGCCTTCTATGAGATCACAGAGGCATCCACATCCCATGCCCATCAGAGCTCCAGCGGCAAAGAGATCTGGACGAAAGACTTAAAATAAATCGTTTCATTTTGTTTTGGATTTCTTAATCTCTTCTTTAGATGGGGATAAAAAAGCCATGGTAGAATGGCTCCATCAATCAGAAGAGGAGGGCCCCGCCATGGCCCAGCACACTGTATACATACTGTTGACCCGGTCGGGAACTTGGTTTTCCCGGCTCATCCACCTGGCTACCGCCGACGACTTTACACACGCCTCCATTGGCCTGGAGGGCCCGGCGGGGCCGTTCTACTCCTTCGCCAGGAAGAATCCGGCCACCGCCCTGCCTGCGGGACTGGTGGAGGAGCGGGCGGGCCGGGGCTTCTTCCGCCGCCATCCCAGTATCCCCTGCGCCCTTTACGCGCTGGAGGTGGACACGGCGACCTACGCCGCCCTGGAGCGGAAAGTGAAGGGGATGTACGAGCGCCGGGAGGAGTACCACTACAACCTGCTGGGGGCGCTGAGCTGCTTTTTTCGCCTGCCCATCGAGCGGCGGGGACACTATTTTTGCTCGGAGTTTGTGGCGGAGGTATTGGTGGAGAGCGGGGCGGCGCAGTTGGGCCGGGATCCCTGCCTGACCAGGCCCATGGATCTCTGTCGGCTCACCAACCTGCGGCCCGTCCACCGGGGCCTGGTGGGAGAGCTGGCGGGGAACGTGGCATAATGCGGCGGATGAGGCCGTTGAAAGTGAATTGAGAAAAGAGATGGCCCCGGAGCGTTCCGGGGCCATCTCTTTTGGGCGAAACCTTCAATAAAATGTAAGAAATTCATAAGTGGGCTTTCAAAATCCTCTGTTAGGATCTCCCATAGAGAAGGAGGCCGCTTTATGGAACATATTCTGACTGCCGCCAATTTAAGCAAAAGCTACAAGGGGTGCAAGGCCCTGAACAGCCTGTCCCTTCACGTTTCCCAAGGAGCCATTTACGGCCTGGTGGGGAAAAACGGGGCGGGGAAGACCACCCTGATCCGCATCCTCTGCGGTCTTCAGGAACCCTCCGGCGGAGGGTACACCTTGGCCGGGACAGACAGCCGGGACAAGGCTGTCCTCCAGGCCCGCCGCAGGATGGGGGCGGTGGTGGAGAGCCCCGCCGTCTACCAGGAGCTGACGGCGGAGGAGAATCTGCGCGTTCAGTACAATGTGCTGGGCCGCAGGGATCTTACTGCCATCCCCGACCTTCTGAAGCTGGTGGGGCTGGAAAATACGGGGAAGAAGAAGGTCAAAAATTTCTCTCTGGGGATGCGTCAGCGGCTGGGCATCGCCGTGGCTCTGGCGGGGGAGCCGGAGCTGTTGATCCTGGATGAGCCGGCCAATGGCCTGGATCCCCAGGGTATCATTGAGCTGCGGCGGCTTATTCTGAAGCTGAACCGGGAGAAGGGGGTCACTATCCTTATTTCCAGCCATATTCTGGACGAGCTTTCCAAACTGGCTACCCATTACGGCTTTATTGACGCCGGGCGGATGGTGGAGGAGATCGCCGCCGCGGATATAGCCGAGAGTCTGGAACAGCACTATATGAAGCTGGTGGGAGGGAACTGGGATGAATAAGCTGATGAGGGCGAACCTGTTCCGGCTAAAGCGGGACAAGACCTTTTGGGTCTGCTTCGCGGCCCTGCTGTGCGCCGCTGCCGGGGTGACGGCCAACGGCTGCCGGCAGTACCGGGCCATGATGGCGGAGGGCTATACCGTAGACCTTGCGGGGGTCTGCTTCCGGTTGGTACCGGCCCTGGCGGTGGCAGTGGCGGTGTTGGGAGGCCTCTATTTGGGCACTGACCACAGCGAGGGGGCACTTCGGAACCGGCTGATGGTAGGCCACAGCCGGGAGACGGTCTATTTGGCGGGCCTGGGGACGGTGATGACGGCGGCCCTGGCCTTTACAGGTGCCTGGCTTTTGGGGAGCGGGGCGCCGGCTCTTCTCAACCGGGATCTTTGGCGGATGGAGGGAGGGCAGACGGCTGTTTTTGTCCTGGTGGCCCTGTGCTCTGCGGTATCTTTGGCCGCTATCTTGACGGTAGTGGGGATGCTTACGGAGAAGAAATCCTCCGCGGCGGTGGCCTCTATCCTGCTGGTTTTGGGATTGCTGCTGGTCTCCACCTGGCTCTACTCCCGGCTCCAGGAGCCGGAGATGGAGAGTGGGCTCATCATTACCGCCGCCGGCATGGAGTGGGGGGAGCCAACCCCCAATCCCCGATACGTGAGAGGGCTTTTGCGGCAAGTGTTTGAGGGGCTCTTGAATGTGCTGCCCACCGGGCAGATGGTTCTGCTGGCCGACATGGCGGTTGCCCACCCGGTGAGGGATATCATGGCCTCGGCCGCAGTGACTGCGGCCGCTGTGTTGACGGGGCTTGCCCTGTTTCGGAAAAAAGATCTGAAATGAAAAAGAGCTGCCATCCCAATACATGGATGGCAGCTCTTTTTATCTCGGTTCAGGAAAGCTGGGCGATGCCCTTTTGGATGCGGGTGAGGGCCTCCTCTTTACCAAGAAGTTGACATAATTCTACCGCGCCGCCGGGGGTCACCGGCTTGCCGGAGAGGGCGGTGCGCACCGGCCACATGATACGGCCGTTTTTCAGCTCCAGTTTTTCTGCCAGGGCCACCAGGGCGTCGTGGATGGCGTCGTAGCTCCAGTCGGTGAGGGCCTCCAGTACCGGGAGGGTGACCTTGAGGGCCTCCAGGGAGTTTTCCTCGTCGGTCTTCATCTTTTTGTGGCAGTAGAGCTCGTTGGAATACTCGGGCAGGGCGTCGAAGAAGTCCACCTGGGGAGCGATGTCCAGCAGGGTGTCGCACCGGCCCTGCACCAGGGGGGCCACCAGCTTCAAGTCCACCTGGGGAGCGTGGATGGCCTCCTTGAGATAGGGCTCCGCCACGGCGTAGAAGTCCTCGGGGGAGAGGGAGCGGAGATAGTTGGCGTTGAAGTATTTCAGCTTTTCAATATCAAAGATGGCGGGGGACTTGGAGACGCCTGCCAGTTCAAAAATTTCCGCCAGCTCGGTGAGGGAGAAGAACTCCCGCTCGGAGTTCTCCCCCTTGGGGGCCCAGCCCAGGAGGGCCACATAGTTGAGGATGGCGGGGGTGAGGTAGCCCTGGGCCTTCAAGTCCTCATAGGAGGGATCCCCGTGGCGCTTGGACATCTTGTTGTGGGCATCCCGCATGACGGGGGAGCAGTGGATATACTCGGGCACCGCCCAGCCGAAGCCCTCATAGAGCAGGTTATACTTGGGGGCGGAGGAGAGGTATTCGCTGCCCCGGACTACATGGGTGATGCCCATGAGGTGGTCGTCGATGACGTTGGCGAAGTTGTAGGTGGGCAGACCGTCCCGCTTCAGCAGCACCTGGTCGTCCAGGGTGTCGTTGTCTACGGTGATGGCGCCGAAGATGGCGTCGTGGAAGGTGGTCTGGCCTCCCTGGGGGATGCGCTGGCGGATGACGTAGGGCTCCCCGGCGGCCACACGGGCCTTGGCCTCGGCCAGAGGCAGGTCACGGCAGGGGTCGGCGGTCTTTTCAAAGTTGCCGGAGTCCTCGGCGGATTCCGCCTTTTCGCAGAAGCAGTAATAGGCGGCGCCCTTTTCCACCAGAAGGTGGGCATACTTGCCATAGAAGCTCTTCCGCTCGGTCTGGATATAGGGGCCCACGGGGCCGCCCACGTCGGGGCCCTCGTCCCAAGTGAGGCCGCACTCCTTCAGGGTCTTGTAGATCACGTCGGTGGCACCCTCCACCAGGCGGCCCTGGTCGGTGTCCTCAATGCGCAGCAGGAACTTGCCCCCCTGGTGCCGGGCAATGAGCCAGGTATAGAGGGCGGTGCGGAGATTGCCCACGTGCATATACCCCGTGGGCGAGGGGGCAAAGCGGGTGCGTACCTCCCCGTGGGGGATGCGCGCTTCCATTTCATCGAACCAGGACATATCCATGTTTTGATTCCTCCAATAGAGCTGACTTTGTTCCTATTGTATCGACAGGGGAAGAACTTGTCAAGCGGGAGGAGCCCGGGCGCCGCAAAACTGTGTTTACCCTTGTCAATGGAAGGGAAATGTGGTATGATATCCCGGTATTACCAGAGCCTGTATTGGCTTTGAGAAAAGGAGTGTTTCACATGATAAAGGGTCGTAAGATCAGCTTCAGCGGCATCCAGCCCAGCGGCGACATCCATCTGGGCAACTATATGGGGGCACTCCGGCACTGGCCTACCTATCAGGATGAGTATGACTGCGTCTACTGTGTAGTGGATGAGCACGCCATCACCCTGCGGCAGGATCCGGCCACTTTGCGCCGCCGCTCGGTGGAGCTGTTTGCCCAGCTCATCGCCTGCGGCATCGACCCCAACAGGAGTATCCTTTTTGTCCAGTCCATGGTGCCCGCCCACGCGGAGCTGGCCTGGATCCTCAACTGCTATACCATGTTCGGCGAGCTTAGCCGCATGACCCAGTTCAAGGACAAGTCCGCCAAGCACGCCGACAACATCAACGCCGGCCTCTTTACTTATCCCACCCTCATGGCCGCCGACATCCTGCTCTATCAGACCGATATCGTCCCCGTGGGGGAGGATCAGCGCCAGCACGTGGAGCTGACCCGGGACATCGCCCAGCGGTTCAACGGCGTTTACGGCGATGTGCTCACCATGCCCGAGGCGGTGATCCCCAAGCAGGGGGCACGGGTCATGGGCCTTAGTACCCCCGACAGCAAGATGAGCAAGTCCATCCCGGAGGGCTGCGTCTTTGTAATGGAGAAGCCGGAGGACATCATGCGCAAGTTCAAGCGGGCCATCACCGATTCCGACACGGAGAACTGCGTGCGTTACGACCGGGAGGGAAAGCCCGGGGTGAGCAACCTGCTGGACATCTACTGCGCCGCCACCGGGGAGAGCCTGGAGGCGGCCCAGAGCCGCTTTGCCGGGCAGGGCTATGGGGTCTTCAAGCCTGCGGTGGGCGAGGCGGTGGTGGAGTGCCTGCGCCCGGTGCGGGAGGAGACGGAGCGGCTCCTGGCCGACAAGGGGGAGCTGGAGCGGCTCATGCGCCTGGGGGCGGACAAGGCCGCCTCGGTAGCGGGGCGCACCTTGAGCAAAGTGCAGAAAAAGGTGGGCTTTCTGTCCCGGTGAGGAACATATTTCCGTTTTTGCCGTCTAATCCTACGACAAACAGATGACCCTCCGGCAGCGCCGGAGCAAGGAGATAAGACACCATGCCTATTTCATTGGAACTCATCGGCCAGGTGGCCGCCGCTTTGGGGGTGGCCTTCCTCATCGCCCTGATCCTTACCCCCGTGGTCAAGAGTCTGGCGGTAAAAATGGGGGCGGTGGACGACCCCAGGAAGGACAAAGACCCGGAGCGGCGGATGCACTCCGATCCCATTCCCCGGATGGGGGGCCTTGCCATCGTGCTGGGATTTCTGCTCAGCACCCTTATCTTCGTGCCCCTGACCACACAGCTCCAGGGCGCCCTCCTGGGGGCGGTGATGATCGTAGTGCTGGGCATCTTTGACGACATCTACGACCTGCGGGCCAAGTTCAAGCTGGGGGTGCAGATCGCCGCCGCCCTCATTGCCGTGCTGACGGGGAACGTTATCGAGTACCTGTCCAACCCCAACATCTTTTCCGCCGACCCTTACTGGGAGCTGGGCATCCTGGCCTACCCCATCACCATCATCTGGATCGTGGCCATGACCAACGCCGTCAACCTCATCGACGGGCTGGACGGTCTGGCCTGCGGGGTCTGCTCCATCAGTTCTATGACCCTACTGGTCATCGCCCTGCTGCTGAGAGAGCCTACGGTGGCCATCCTGGTGGCCGCCCTGGTGGGCGGCTGTCTGGGCTTTTTGCCCTACAACATGAACCCGGCGAAAATTTTCATGGGGGACACGGGTTCCACCTTTTTGGGGTACATTCTGGCGGTCATCTCCGTCCAGGGCCTTTTCAAGATGTACACCCTCATCTCCTTCGTGGTGCCCTTCCTCCTCTTTGGCCTTCCCATCTTTGACACCTGTTTTGCCTTCATCCGCCGCATCGCCCACGGGCAGAGCCCCATGCACGCCGATCGGAGCCATGTGCACCACCGGCTCATCGACATGGGCTTTTCCCAGAAGCAGGCGGTGGCGGTACTGTACGTCATTACCGCCATCCTGGGCCTGAGCGCCGTGGTGCTCACCACCAGCGGGGCGGTGAAGGCCATGCTGCTGCTCTTCGCCTTCTGCGCGGCGGGGGCGGTGGCCCTCAGCGTATTCTACGGTGCCCATAGGCCCCGCCGTGGCCGTGGGGAAGAGGAGGAAGAGGGATGAGCGTGCGGGTCATGTCCATTTTCGGCACCCGGCCGGAGGCCATCAAGATGGCCCCCCTGGTGCAGGAGCTCTCCCGCCGGGAAGGCGTGGAGAGCCTTTGCTGCGTCACCGCCCAGCACCGGGAGATGCTGGACAGCGTGCTGAATATCTTTAAGATCACCCCCGATTTTGACCTGAACATCATGGAGCCGGGGCAGACCCTGTCCACCATCACCACCAAGTGCCTGCTGGGGCTGGAGAAGGTTTTTGCCGCGGGGAAGCCCGACCTGGTGCTGGTGCACGGGGACACCTCCACCGCCTTTTCCGCCGCCCTGGCCGCCTTTTACGGCCAGATCAAGGTTGGGCACGTGGAGGCGGGACTGCGCACTTACGACAAATACTCCCCCTTCCCGGAGGAGATGAACCGCACCCTGGTGGGCGATATGGCCGACCTCCACTTCTGTCCCACCACCGCCAACCGGGACAACTTGGCCCGGGAGGGGGTCACCCGGGGGGTGTTCCTCACCGGGAACACGGTCATTGACGCCATGGCCACCACGGTGCGGCCGGATTTCAGGTTCTCCACCGACCTGCTCAATCACCTGGACTACGGGAGCCAGACGGTCATTCTGGTGACCTGCCACCGGCGGGAGAACTATGGGGAGCCTATGAAGAACATCATGACCGCCCTGCGGAGGCTGGTGGAGGCCTATCCCCAGGTGGAGCTGGTCTATCCTGTCCACCTGTCCCCGGTGGTGCAAAAGGCGGCGGGGGAGTATCTGGGAGGGCATGAGCGCATCCACCTCATCGACCCGGTGGATGTGGAGGAGATGCACAACCTGATGGCACGGTGCTCCTTTGTGATGACCGACTCCGGCGGCTTGCAGGAGGAGGCCCCCGCCCTGGGCAAGCCGGTGCTGGTCATGCGCCGGGAGACCGAGCGGCCGGAGGCGGTGGCGGCGGGGACGGTGAAGCTGGCGGGCACCGGGGAGGAGGACATTTTTGCCCTGGGCTCGGAGCTTATCACCGACAAGGCTGCCTACGACGCCATGGCCCACGCGGTGAATCCCTATGGGGACGGCAGGGCCTGCCGGCGCATCGGCGACGCCATTGAGTATACCTTCGGCCTTCGGGACAAGGGGCCGGAGGAGTTCAAAGCATAAGGACAGCAAAAAGCCTCCCCAGGGGGAGGCTTTTTGCGCATAACGAAAGGAGGGACAGGCTTTGGAAGGGAAAAACCGCAATATCCTGGTGGCACTCATCGCCGTGGTCATCATCGCGGCTGTGTTTTCCAGCTTTGGCCTGCCCCTGTTTACCGGCCCCACGGCCACCATCACCCTGCCCACCCCTGTCCCCACCGGGGTGGAACAGCCGGGGGAGAGCGGCCAGGGGGGCGGCGTCCGGGTGGAGGTGACCCCGGACACGGTGCAGAGTGTTATCGCCGCCATGAGCCGGTTGGAGAGTTATTCACGGGTGGTCACCATCACCTTGGAGGGCATCACCTCCACCGCCCAGGTATGGGTGGATGGGGGGTGGACGAGAGCTGACCTGGCTTTACCCACCGGCCTTACCATCCACACCATCGTGGGGGAGGGGACGGTGTGGCGGTGGAACAACAATGACCGCAGCATCCTCACCTGGAACGCGGCGGAGGGCGCTGTGGACGTGGAAGGCCAGCGCATCCCCACCTACGAGGACGTGCTGGCCCTGGATCCGGCGAGCATCACCAATGCCGGGTATGAGAACAAAAACGGCTCGGCCTGCGTCTATGTGGAGGTGGCCGTGCCGGAGCTTGCCCAGGTGGAGCGGTACTGGGTATCGGCGGACAACGGCCTTCTCATGGCCGCGGAGACCGAGACCGGGGGGCTGGTGGTCTACTCCATGGCCGCCACTGCCGCAGAGATCCCCGCCCCGGCCTGGGCCTCCTTTGACCTGCCTGACGGCCGGGTGCTCCACACCGTGGGCGAGGAGGATATCGCACTGGGAGTAGAGGGGGAGCAGGCTGGGTCATAAAAGAAGCATGAGACCCAGGGTGATGAGCAGCTCCAGGTTGTCCTCCCGGTCATCCAGGAAGAGGAAGAGGAGGATGAGCAGGAGCAGCACATCCCCGGTGTCCAGTTCTTCCAATTTCAGACCGCTGAGAAGGGCCGACAGGCCCTTCTTTTCCTTTCCCGTCTCGGTAGAAGCCGGAGCCGGCTCCGACGCCTCCGGGAACCGGCGGGACTGGGGGAGATAGGGGTTATACATGGCCGCCCTCCTCCTTCAAAAGAGCCACCGCCACCCGAACCACCCGGGAGAGCCGGGCGATCTTCTCCGCCTTTTCCAGCTTTTCCTGCCGCTCTGGGCGGAGGAAGGGCTTGAGGGAGGAGAGAAGGGCCGCCTTTTCGTCGTCCTGGGCGGAGTATTCCCCATAGACCCGCAGGGCGATCTGGATGAGCCTGGGGTCGATGTCGGGAAGGCCGCCGCCCCCCAGGGCCCCCAGCAGGGCGGAGAGGTCGGGAGTGGAGTTGTCGGCAGTCTCCTCCGGCAGGGCGGGGGCATCCACCGGGATATAGTCGGCCTCCGCCGGGGACTCTTGTTCCGGGGGAGCGCTGGGACTGCCGCCGGTGAGGGCCTGGGCGATGGCGGTGATCTGGCTCATGGCCTGGGGGTCACCCAGGATGGCCTGTAATTGTTCCTGCAGTTCCGCCATGGTCTCACCCCTTTCCTGCGGCGGGAAAAATCAGTTCCCGGTTTTCTTTTTCAGGTCTTCTACAGCCTTGGCCCCCTCGGGGCTGCCCATGACCTGGCCCAGAAGGCCCATGAGGGCGTCGGGCTTGCCCTTGGCGGCGGCTTGGGCGGCGGCCTGGAGGCCGGCGCCGCCGCTTTGATTGAGCAGGGTCATGAGCTTCTGGGTCTCCGGGGAGGAGAGGAGGGCCTGAAGGCCCTTGGGGTCTTTGAGGAGCCGGGCGGCCTGGGGGTCTTGCTTCAGGGCGTCCCAGGCGGGATCGGGCTTGGTCATAGCAGATGCCTCCCTTAGGTATCATAGTTGGTTTCCCTCTATTATATGAGTGAGAAAGGAGAAGGTGACAAGATGAAATGGCTGGTTTTTTCCGATTCCCACGGATATATCGACGGGATGCGCAGGGCCATTGAGCTGGAAAAGCCCGACCGGGTGCTCCACCTGGGGGACGTTGTCCGGGATGGGGTCAAGCTGCTCTCCGCCTGCCCCGGCCTGGAGCTGGAGCAGGTGCGGGGCAACTGCGACCCGGTGGACAACGGGCCGCCGGAGGAGCGGGAGCTCTTTTTCGGCCTTCACCGGGTGTGGATGCTCCACGGTCACACCTACTGGGTGAAGTCGGGCATCAACCTGCTGGCCGACGAGGCCCGCACCCGAGGGGTGGAGGTGGCCCTCTTCGGCCACACCCACAAGCCCCTGTGTACCCGGCAGGGGGCGCTGTGGATCATGAATCCCGGCACCGCCGGCGGCCGCCCCACGGTGACCTACGGGGTCATCGAGGAGCGGGAGGGGGAGCTCTACTGCCGTACGGCGGTGGTGGAATAATAGAGGAAAAGAGACGATGGGCCTCTATCATTACACTTTTGTAATGATAGAGGCCCAAAAGCATATTGTACAAAAAAGAGATGCTGTGCTACTATGTCTTTGTTGCAACGAGACAAACGGCGCGCCCTCCATACTTTCTACAATGAATCAGAAAGAGAGGGAATATTATGTCCTGGTCTCCTATCCTGGCATTTGCGGTGATCGCCCTGATCTTCGGCGTGGGAGATATCGTCGCCGCCAAGACCCGCGGGGTCATCAGCTCCGTTCTGATGGCCATTATTTTGTTCCTGGTGTTTGGCAGTACCCTGAAGCTCCTGCCCCCGGATCTGATGGACCAGTCCGGCCTGATGAGTCTCATCCCCACCTTCGGTATGGCTCTGATCCTGGTCAATGTGGGTTCCATGCTGGATCTCAACGACCTGAAGCGGGAGTGGAAGACGGTGGTGGTGTCCCTGGCCGGCGTGGTGGGTCTGGTGGCCATCTACTTCACCGTCGGCGCCGCCCTCTTTGGGCGGGAGTACGCTCTGGGGGCCATGGGCCCTGCCTCCGGCGGCATGGCCGCCACCATGATCCTCACCGCTGCGGCCAACGAGGCCGGACGCGCCGATCTGGCGGGCTTTGTGGCCTCTGTTATGGCCCTTCAGATCCTGGTGGGCCTGCCCATCGCCTCCTTCTGCCTGCGCAAGGAGGCTAACCGCTTCCTGGATGCGGGGGGCAATGAGATGGAGAAGATGATGGAGGAGGGCAGGAAGCTGAGCATCCGCATCCTGCCGCCTACGCCTGAATTGTTTGATACCCCGAACCTCCACTTGGCCCGGGTGGCCATTGTAGGCTTCATCGCCTATACGGTGACCGGCCTTACCGGCATCGCCACCGGCATTACTTATCTGGCAGGCGGCATCCTCTTTGCCGCCCTGGGCGTCATTGAGCCCGGTGCGGTGCGCAGGGCCGGGGCGGAGGGCCTTCTGATGCTGGCCACCTACTGCAGCGTCGCTGCCAGCTTTGTGAGCATGACCCTGGCCCAGTTCGGCGGTATGCTCCCCGCCGTCATCGGCCTGCTCCTTCTGGGGGCGGTGGGCGTGAGCATCTTCTCTGTGGTGCTGGGCAAGGCGCTCAAGTGGAGCCCCTGGCTGTCCATCGCCGTGGGCATCGGCTGTATGCTGGGTTATCCGAATAACTACGCCGCCGCCATGGAGGTCGCCTCCGGCGTGGCCAGAGGCAGGGGCCTTGACAAGGCCGGAGAGCAGAAGCTGGTAGACCATCTTCTGCCCAAGATGATCGTCTCCTGCGTGGTGTCGGTGAGCGTTGCCTCTGTGGTGATAGCAGGGGCCGTGGCTCCCGTCCTCTTCGGTTGAGGAGTGATAAAATGAAGACGTTCCTGGACGAAGCGAAAGAGCTGAAAGAGGAGCTTCTGGAAAATCGGCGTACGCTCCACGGCTATGCCGAGGTGGGCTTTGACCTGCCCAAGACCTATGCCTTTGTGGAAAAGAAGCTACGGGAATACGGCTATGACCCCATCCCTGTGGGACAGCGGGGGCTGGTCTGCCTTGCGGGCAAGCCGGGCAAGACCATCCTCCTGCGGGCGGATATGGACGCGCTGCCCATGCCCGAAGAAAACGGCCTTCCCTTCGCCGCCACCAATGGCCATCACCATGCCTGCGGCCACGACACCCACACGGCCATGCTGCTGGCCGCCGCAAAGCTCCTGAAGCGGCATGAGGCGGAGCTGCAGGGCACGGTGAAGTTTATGTTCCAGCCGGCGGAAGAGCTTCTCAGCGGCGCAAAGGACATGATCGCCAATGGCCTGCTGGAAGATCCCCATGTGGATGTGGCTATGGCCATCCATTCCATGCCCGGTCAGGACTATTGCCGGACAGGGAACATCTGCCTTATGCACAACGGGGTGACCAACTCCGGCGACGGCATCCGCATCACCATTGAGGGCAGAGATGCCCATGGTTCTACGCCCTACCTGGGTGTGGATGCCGTCAGCATTGCCGCCCACACCATCCTGGCCCTGCAGGAGCTGATCGCCCGGGAGATCCCTCTGGAGGAGGCCTCCACCGTCCTGGTGGGACGGATTGAGGGCGGCACCACCTGTAACTCTGTGGCCGGGTACGCTGTGCTGGAGGTGTCCCTGCGTACGCCCGGGCCTGCCCAGCGGGAGTTTCTGATGAAGCGCATCGAGGAGGTCGCCGCGGCAGAGGCCGCCCTGTTCCGCGGCAAGGCCACGGTGGAGCGGATGTACGGCGGGATCCCCGCGCTGGTCAACGATGAGACCCTTCTGAACGAATGTATCTCTTACATGGGGGAGATCCTTTCGGAAGAAGCTCTGGTGGAGGTTCCCAAGATGGGCGGCGGCGAGGACTTTACCATGGTGGCCGAGCAGGTACCGGCTGTTTTCTTTATGCTGGGAGCCGGTTCCCCGGAAGAGGGATATGAGGTCTCCGTACACAACCCAAAGACCCGGTTCAACGAGGAGGCACTTCCCATCGGCGCGGCAGTTTACGCCCAGTGCGCCATGCGCTGGCTGGAGGAGCACACAAAATGAATCAAAGGCCCGGCGATCCCCTCGCCGGGCCTTTTCAATCAGGAAACGCTATGGTATACTCAAAACAGAAATGTCCGGCAGGGAAGGAGGGGGAGGTATGACCATCGAACGGCTGCGGTGCTTCGCGGCGGTGGCGGAGCAGCTGAACTTTACCCGGGCGGCGGAGAAGCTCCACATGGCCCAGACCGCCATGAGCCGCCAGATCGCCGCCCTGGAGGAGGAGCTGAACTGCCGCCTGTTTGAGCGCAGCAACCGCATGGTGCGCCTGACGCCTGCGGGGGAGCGGTTCTGGCAGGGCATCGGCCCCATGCTGGCGATGTACGATGAGACCCTGAATGAGACCCGTGCCCTGGGCCACCGGCTGGCGGGAGAGCTGCGGGTGGGCATCGGCCAGTACGAGGGGGGCTTTGTCTCCGAGCTGGTGCGGGAGTTCCACCAGAGCTACCCGCTGGTGGAGGTGATGGTGACCCAGCACAGCTACAAGGAGCTGCTTGACAGGCTCACCGCCGGGGCGCTGGATGTGGCCTTTGCCCTCCCGGTCAGCGCAGAGTACCTCTCCGATCAGAAGGTGGAGCTGCAATATCTCTTTTCTTCAAGAGTCTGTATCGCTGTGTGGAAGGATCATCCCCTGGCGGGGGCAGACAATTTCCCCAGGGAGTGCCTTGAACAGGAGCGGCTTTTGACCATCAGTGAGGATGAAGGGGCCTGTTCTATTGAAAATCTGAATAGAAAGCTGAGCAGTATCCAGGTGCGGTTTAAGGACGTCCGACAGATGAACAGCCTGGATGCGGCGCTGCTTATGGTGCGGGCGGGATTTGGAGTAGCCATCGTTCCGGAGTTCCTGCGGGGAGAGGTGCCGGAAGGGGTGGTCACAGTATCTACCGACGGCTGGAATGTGGACATGGAGCAGTTTGTGGCCTTCTGCCATAAGGGGCCGAAAAGCTCCCAGGTGGAGGCTTTTTGGAACGGCATCGCCTGCTCCCACACTCTCTGGGAGCAGATGGAACAGCTCAAGGAGCGGTAAAAGACGGAAAAGACCTGATACCAAACGGTATCAGGTCTTTTTGCATTTATTGCAGGAGCTGGGCATCCACCGGGATGTCCTCTTTGGGGACTTTGGCCCAATCAAAAGCCGCCGCCAGCTGGGGGGCGGAGACGGGAGCGGGGGTGGCCTGTTGGCCCGCCAGCTGGGCCAGCAGGCCTAGCAGTTCCTCCGGGGCGTATCTCCGGCGCAGGGCGCCCATGTCCAGGTCGGCGTCCCGCTTGGCCAGCCGGCGGCCGTCGGGGGCCAGGAGGAGGGGGACGTGGCAGAACTCCGGGGCGGGGAGGCCCAGGGCCTCGTAAAGCCAGAGCTGGCGGGGGGTGGAGGAGAGAAGGTCACGGCCCCGGACTACCTGGGTCACTCCCATGGCGGCGTCGTCCACCACCACGGCCAGCTGGTAGGCCCAGGCCCCGTCGGCGCGCTTGATGGGGAAGTCGCCGCAGCCGGTGGCCAAATCCTGGGAATAGGGGCCCTGAAGGCCGTCGGTGAAGGAAATGGTTTTATGGGGCACCCGCAGGCGGTAGCTGGGGGTCTTCTCCAGGCTGTGGGCGGCTACCTCCTCGGCTGTCAGCGCCGCGCAGGGGCAGGAGGGGGAGACCTCATGGACGTGGGGGGCCTCGTTGAGCCGCTGGATACGGGAGCAGAAGCAGGGGTAGGTGAGGCCACGGGCCGCCAGCTTCTCGAAGGCGGCGGCGTAGAGGTGGCTGCGGTTACTTTGCCAGTAGGAGGCGGTTCCGCCCCCCTCGTCCCAGGTGAGGCCCAGCCACTCCAGGTCGTCCATGAGCTGCCAAGCGTGGGAGGGGAGACAGCGGACGGGATCCAAGTCCTCAATGCGCAGGACTAATGTTCCCCCCTGGCTGCGGACGGACAGCCAGGCCAGGAGGAAGGAGAACAGGTTCCCCAGGTGCATCCGCCCGCTGGGGGAGGGGGCAAAGCGGCCCTTGACAGGCATGGGGACACCTCCCTATGTATAATATTGGGCTTTAGGCGCCGATGAAGAAGATGGTCTCGCCCTCCTGCTTGGCCACCACCTCGGTCTTTTCGTCCAGGGGGATGAGGGCCATATTGCAGTAGAGCTGTTTGCCGGTGATCTGAAGGCAGGACATGGAGTAGAGAAGGTCAAGGAGTTGGCCTACTTCCCTTTGGGGGTTGAAGAAGCCCAGCTCGGGCAGGCCGAAGTCCTTGAGGCCGGAGGTCTGCATGACGTCTTTGTCATTCTCCCTGGTGCCGTAGACCCATACCCAGAGGGGGACGGGGAAGAAGCCGTCGGCGTTGTCCCAGGTCTTGTCCTCCATCAGCTCCCGCTGCTGGAGGTAGTGGCGCCTGCTCACCAGCAGGCCGCCCCGGTTGATGGGGTGGACGCCCACCGCTCCCTCCAGGCCCAGCAGGGCGGAGCAGAGCAGGGAGAAGCACCAGCAGGCTTTGCGTTTTTCCGCCAGGGTCTTGCCGCCTCCCTTTTGGGCCAGCATCCAGAAGGACTGGCTGCCGGCGAAGGCCGTCTTTTCCTCGTCGGAGAGGAGGAAGCTGTATTTGGCCGCCGTGGCCACGTCCAGGGTGTCGGGAGGGACGGGCATGGGCAGGTAGGAGACCCAGAACTCCAGGCCGTCCACGGTGACGGTGAGGGAGGAGACGTGGGGATGGCTCTGATCGAGGTTTCCGACGGAGCCTTCACCGAAGGCGGCACGGAGAAGGCCGATGGCGGGGTCAATGCTCTCCAGCACCCGGCCCATGAGCAGGAGGGCCATGGTGTCCGCCTGGGGCGGCTGGGGCCACTGGGGAGGGTTGGACTCCTCCGGCTTTTTCCTGAAGCGGTCAAACAGTCCCATAATAAAGCCTCCTTTTAGTCAAAGAGCATGGTGGCAAAGTAGTCCTCCGGGGTCTCGGGGCGGCGGATGAGCTTGACGGTGCCGTCGGCCTGGAGGAGAAGTTCGGCGGAGCGGAGCTTGCCGTTATAGTTGTAGCCCATGGAGAAGCCGTGGGCCCCGGTGTCATGGATGACCAGGATGTCGCCAATTTCAATTTCGGGCAGGGGACGGTCAACGGCGAATTTGTCGTTGTTTTCACACAGGGAACCCACCACGTCGTAGACGTGGTCGCAGGGCTTGTCCTCCTTGCCGGAGACGGTGATGTGGTGGTAGGCGCCGTAGATGGCGGGGCGCATGAGATTGGCGGCGCAGGCGTCCACCCCCACGTACTCCTTGTAGATGTGCTTGAAGTGGACGGCCTTGGTCACCAGGCAGCCGTTGGGGCCCAGCATATAGCGGCCCAGCTCGGTGAAGATGGACACGTCCCCCATGCCGGCGGGCACCAGGATCTTCTCGAACTGCTCCCGGACGCCCGCACCGATGGCGGCGATGTCGTTCTCGCTCTGGTCGGGGCGGTAGGGGATGCCCACGCCGCCGGAGAGGTTGATGAAGCACACGTCACAGCCGGTCTCCTTCTCCAGGTCTACGGCCAGCTGGAAGAGGATGCCCGCCAGGGCGGGGTAGTAGTCGTTGGAGATGGTGTTGGAGGCCAGGAAGGCGTGGATGCCGAAGCGCTTAGCGCCCAAGGCTTTCAGCTTCCTGAAGCCCTCGAAGAGCTGATCGCGGGTGAAGCCGTATTTGCTGTCTCCCGGGGTGTCCATGACCTGGAAGCCCTCCTTGCTCTGACCCAGCTGGAACACCCCGCCGGGATTGAAGCGGCAGGAGATGGTCTCGGGGATATACCCCAGAGTATCCTTCAAAAAGTCGATGTGAGTGAAGTCGTCCAGGTTGATAGTGGCCCCCAGCTTGGCGGCCAGGGCGAACTCCTCCGCCGGGGTCTCGTTGGAGGAGAACATGATGTCGCTGCCGTGGAAGCCGCACTTGTCGGAGAGCATCAGCTCGGTGAGGGAGGAGCAGTCGGTGCCGCAACCCTCCTCCTGGAGTATTTTCAGGATGCCGGGGGTGGGGGTGGCCTTCACGGCGAAGTACTCCTTAAAGCCGGGGTTCCAGGAAAAGGCGGCCTTGAGCCGCCGGGCAGTCTCCCGGATGCCCTTCTCGTCGTAGAGGTGGAAGGGGGTGGGGTACTGCTCGGTGATGGCCTGGAGCTGGGCGTGGGTCACAAAGGGCTTTTTCATGGGAGAAGCCTCGTTTCTCTTTAGAATATGGTTATTATACCCCGGCGGCGGCTTTGCTGTCAATCGAGGGGCAATGTTGGGCGATGGTGCGGGGGGTATTGCGCAGGAAGAGGAAGGCGGACATACAGGCGGCGACCACGTCGCACAGGGGCTCGGCACAGAAGGCAGAGGCGGCGGGCAGGAACAGGGGAAGACCCACCACGGCGGAGACAAAGATGGTTTTGCGGAACAGGGAGCAGAAGAGGGCCAGCCGGGTCTGGCCCAGGGCGGTGGAGCCGTCCACGGCCACCCATTGGACGGGCAGGCAGAGAAGGGCGGCGGTATAGACCTTGATGAGGGTGACGCTCCGGCCCATCAGGTATTCGCTCTTGGTAAAAAGCCGCACAAAGAGGGGGGCACCCAGGTGGGTGACCAGAAGCATGAGGGCGGCGAAGGCCAGGCACAGGGCAAAAATGCTTTGGAGGGACTTTTTTACCCGCCCGGCATCCCCCGCCCCCAGGTTGTAGCTGACTACCCCCTGGCAGCCCAGGGTGATACCGCTCAGGGGCATGGCGATGAGGAGCATATAGCTCTGGACGATGGAGCAGCAGGTGAGGAGGGCGTCCCCTTCTCCAGGGCCGCCCCGGCGCTGGAGGACAGTGTTGAGGACGATGAGGATGACGCTGTCCAGGGAATAGGTGAGGAAGGGGGCCATGCCGAAGGCGATGACCTTGCGGCAGATGGCGGGGTCAAACCGGCCCCATCGCAGGGGCACCGGCATGGAGGGACGGGTGAGGGCGATGAGGGCGAAGGCGCAGGAGGCGGCCTGGGAGAGAAGGGTGGCCCAGGCGGCTCCAGCCACGCCCATATCCAGGGCGAAGATGAAGAGGGGATCCAGGCAGATGTTGAGGAGCGCCCCCAGCACCACCGTGGCCATGCCCAGGCCGGAGCGCCCCTGGCAGATGAGGAAGTTATTGAGACCGGTGGCCATGAGGGCGAAGGCGGTGCCCAGAATGTAGATGGTCATATAGGTCAGGGCATAGGGGAAGGTGTCCGGGCTGGCCCCGAACCACCAGAGGAGCTTTTCCCGGAGGAGAAAGAAGAGCAGGGCCAGCCCTGCCGCCATGGCCAGGAGCATCCGCAGGCAGTTGGAGAGGATGGCGGAGGCCCCCTCTGTGTCCCCGGCTCCGCGCTTCATGGAAAAGAGGGGGCCGCCCCCCAGGCAGGCCAGGTAGGCGAAGGAGGAGAGAAGGGTGATGATAGGCCCGCAGACCCCCACTCCCGCCAGGGCCAGGTCGCCCACGCCGGCGATGTGGCCGATGAACATCCGGTCTACGATACTATATAAAACGTTGATGAATTGGGCCAGCATGGTGGGCAGGGCCAGCCGAAGGACGAGGCCGCCCACGGGATCCCGGCCCAGGTCGTTTTTCTTGCGCAAGACAGTCGCCGCCTTTGGGAAAGATTTAGAAGCCTTGCCGATTATACCCGCTTTTGGACGGAGAGTAAAGAGGGACGCAGAAAAAGTCGAGAAAGGGCAAAATTCCCTCTTGACAGCGCGGGGAGACTTTGGTAGAATACTGCCCAATGAGGAAAGGAGGGGATGGCCATGACAGAGCTGACGCGGCTTCGTTTTCGCTTTGGATATGGGCCTTTTCTTTCCTTTTTCAATGGGCAATTTGTTGGGAGACAATCACTTTTGTGATTGTCTCTTTTTTTGCCCATGAAAGCTATGGGAAGCCATGTAAGGGTCGAAAGAAAAGAGAGGAGAGTTTTTTATGAATCAGAACGAGCCGATCCGCGACGCGCGGCAGCTGGGGGTACCCAAGATGCTGCTGCTGGGCCTGCAGCACATGTTTGCCATGTTCGGGGCCACCATTCTGGTGCCCATCCTGGTCAACAGCCAGACAAATGCCGCCGGGGAGGCCATCGGCATGCCCCTGAGCATCCAGACCACCCTGTTCTTCGCCGGTCTGGGCACCCTGTTCTTCCACCTGTGCACCAAGCTGAAAGTGCCCGCTTTCCTGGGTTCCTCCTTCGCCTTCCTGGGGGGCTTTGCCGCCATGGGCGCCATGAATGAGGGCATTTACGCCGCCATGAGCCAGGGGGAAAAGCTCCAGTATGCCTGCGGCGGTATCGTGGTGGCGGGACTGCTCTACCTGGTACTGGCTCTGCTGGTAAAGGTGGTGGGCGTCCATAAGGTCATGCGGTTCCTGCCCCCGGTGGTCACCGGCCCCATCATCATCTGCATCGGCCTGAACCTGGCCCCCTCCGCTGTGAGCAATGCCTCCACCTGCTGGTGGCTGGCGCTGGTGGCCATGGCCATCATCATCGTGTGCAACATCTGGGGCAAGGGGATGGTGAAGATCATCCCCATCCTGCTGGGCGTGGTGGGGGCCTACATCGTGGCCATCGTCACAAACCAGGTGGATTTCTCCGGCGTGAAGGACGCCGCCTGGCTGGGGTTCCAGCCCTTCATCACCGACTTCGGCGGCAGTGTGGCCAAGTTTGACCTGTCCGCCGTCCTGGTGATGGCTCCCATCGCCGTGGCCTCCATGATGGAGCACATCGGCGACATGTCCGCCATCTCTGCCACGGTGGGGGAGAACTTCCTGGAGGAGCCGGGCCTGCACCGGACTCTCATCGGCGACGGCATCGCCACCTCTCTGGCCGGTATGTTCGGCGGCCCCGCCAACACCACCTACGGCGAGAACACCGGCGTGCTGGTGCTCAGCCGGGTCTATGATCCCAAGGTCATCCGGCTGGCGGCGGTCTATGCCCTGGTGCTCTCTTTCAGCCCCAAGTTCGCCGCCCTCATCGGGGCACTGCCCTCCGCCATCATCGGCGGCGTCAGCTTCATCCTCTACGGCATGATCTCCGCCATTGGCGTGCGGAATGTGGTGGAGAACCAGGTGGACTTCACCAACTCCCGGAACCTTATCATCGCCGCCGTCATTCTGGTCTGCGGACTGGGCTTCTCCAGCGGCCTGTCCTTCGCAGTGGGGGGCGCCACCGTCACCCTCACCGGCCTGGCCATCGCCGCTATCGCCGGCATTGCCCTGAACGCCATCTTGCCCGGCAACGACTACGAGTTCGGCAAGGACGACGGGCACAACTCCGGCAATTTGGGTAAGTACTAAGAGCGAGAAAGAGGAGGCCCGGGCCGCTCGGCCCGGGCTTCTTTTCATTTTGGAATTAGCACTCTTCACGTGGAAGTGCTAACGTTTACAATTTGGACATAATTTCTGCTATATTTGTTTACAGGCATTGATTATACTTGGTTTCAGAAAACAGGAGCAGGCCGGGAAGGGAAAAACCTCTTCCGCCGCCGGAAAGGATGAGGCCCATGGAGCCCGAGAAAAGTTAGCAAAGAAAAGATTTGAGTGCTAAATCAAAAACAAAATGAAAAGGAGTTTTTAATTATGTTTGGAATGATCCCTTTTGACCGCAGCGACAACAATTTCTTCGACACCTTCGACAGCTTCGCCCGGGACTTCTTCCGCAAGAGCAACGCCGAGCTGCCCGCCTTCCGCACCGACATCCGGGGCACCGGGGACAGCTACCTGCTGGAGGCCGAGCTGCCCGGCTTCAAGAAGGAGGATATTTCTCTGGACTTGAAGGATGGCATTCTTACCATCACTGCCGTCCATCAGGACAGCGCCGAGACCAAGGACGAGGGCGGCTATATCCGCCGGGAGCGCCGCATCGGCTCCTTCCAGCGCAGCTTCGACGTGACGGGCATTGAGGAGGGGGCCATCACCGCCGCCTATGAGAACGGGGTGTTGAGCCTGACCCTGCCCAAGGTAAAGCCCACCGAGCCGGAGACTAAGAAGATATTTATTCAGTGAGTGGAAGACAACCGAGCGGTCAGCCACTTGCGAAGCGTGACAGCCTTGGAACAACAAAAAAGCGGGACGGCCTCAAGGCCGTCCCGCTTTTTTAACCGCCCATGTAAGATAAGTGCATATAGTCGTGGTAGCCGCTGTTAGGGTCGTCGTCCCAGGCCCAGGCGTCGCCGCCCCAAGACCAGCCGTGTTCGGCAAAGATGCGCACCACGGAGCCGTCGGAGGGCATGGAGTAGGGATCCTCGCCGGGCTTCCAGTAGCTGCCCACCATGGCCTTGCCGTCCCGCACCTGGTAGTTTTCCGCAGCGTTGATGTCGATAGCGGTGCCGCAGTTGTGTTCGCCGGTGGCGCTGTCACCCCGCCAGCTGTAGCCGCCGACGTCGTGGATGGGGAACTGCTCGGGGTCGTTGTAAATTTCGGTGAAGATGGCTACCACATCCCCGGCGATGGCGGCGTTGATGACCAGGTCGGTGGTGGCGGGGACTTTATTGCCCTGACGATCCAGATGCCAGACGGGGATGGTGACGGTGGTCATGTGGGCGTAGGCCTCTGTCTGGTTGTCGTAGCGGCGCTTGGCCGGGTCGCCGAAGAGGAGGGTGCACTTCTGGTCGTTCTCCCCCTGGAACCAGAGCCAGAAGGGCTGGTCATAATAGTCGTCCCAGCTGGCCTCTCCACGCTCCACCGCCTCTTCGAAGTCGGCCTGGTCGTTTTCCGCCCTGGTAAAGGGGCGGTAGACCAGAGTGTACTCACTTTTCCGGGTGGTCACCTGCTCATAGTCGGAAAGGCACACATACCGGGGGAGGAGCTCCTCGTCGTCCACCAGGTACCAGACGGACTCGCCAACCTCGGTCTCCACCACCTGATCCGGGGCCAGGGGATCGCCCTGCCGGTCAGTGATGTGGATGGTCACGGTCGTTTCCTCGCCGTAGTGGGAGGATTCCTCGGCGTCTATGACCCGGATGAGGAGGACACTGCCGTCGGAGCGCTTGATGGTCTCCCCGCCGCCGAAGGTGCCGTCGTCCCGGCCGTAGACGATGCCGGCGTCGTAGAGCCGGGTGAGGGCCACCTGATAGGGGGCGCCCAGGGCGGCATAGTCGGAGAAGGCCTCATCGGCGGGCAGGGGCTCGTCCCAGTCCCAGTAGTACCAGCCGCGGTAGCCATGGGCATCCTCGGGGAGCACCCGGGCCAGGAGCACGGCGGCATCGGCCCGGAGGATGGGAGCGGCCAGGGTCTCCGGGGTGACGGGGAGGAAGTCGCCTTCCAGAAGGAGCCCTTCGCCCAGGGCGGCCCAGTAGCCCGCCTGATCCCAGTTTACGCCGTTGGCGATCAGGGAGGCGTAGGTCTCCGGGTAAAAGGCCCGAACCAGCATCACCAGGTACTGGCCCCAGGTGAGGGTGTCGTCGGGATGGATAGAGCCGTCGTCATAGCCGGTGATGACCCCCAGCTCCACGGCCTGGGACATCTCGTCATAGGCCCAGTGGGAGGCAGGGAGGTCGGAGAAGGTGCGGGGGGCCGCCTGGGCCCCGGCAGGCAGGAGGAGAGCGGCCGTCAGGAGCAGGGCGGAGAGGCGGGAGAGCGTTTTCATACTGACCTCCAAAATTTCGACATCATTCGCTTTTCAGTATAAACTGCTCCCTCAAGGGTGTCAAGGCCGGCGGAATGGCAAAAAAAGCCGTCCCTTCCAGGAAGGGACGGCTTTGATGCGCGAGGGGATCAGGCGTAGAAGGCGTGGGCGCCGATGGTGGCCACATAGGGCCGGTTCCGGGAGGCCCAGCTGTTGGGGGAGTACCGGGGGTTGATGAAGTAGAGGGCGTTCCCGGCGGTGTTGGCCCCGTCCAGGCAAAGCTTGGCGGCGATGACGCACTCCTCGGTGGGGGTGGCGTAGATGGTGCCGTTGGAGACGGGGGTGAACTGGTTGCGCTGGAAGATGACCTCATAGACCGTGTTGGGGAACTTGGAGCTGGCCACCCGGTTGAGTACCACGTTGCCCACGGCGATCTTGCCCTCCAGGGACTGGTTGCCGCTCTCGGCGTAGATGATGTGGCTGAGCCAGTAGAGCACGTCCTCCTGGTAGACTGCGCTGCCGGAGGTGATGGGGCCCATGCCGGCGGTAAAGACCACGTCCTGGCCCACGGGATCCCAGGAGACGTTGGCCCCCAGAGCGGCGGCCAGCACCCGGCTGGGCACCTGGATGGTGCCGCCCAGGGAACGGGTGCCCTGGGGCATATAGAGATAGCGGCCGTTGGCGACCAGGTAGGGACGTCCGGGCTGGATGGTGAGCTCCAGGCCGGCGGCGGTGACTACCGCCTGACCGTTCTGCCACACAGCCTGAGCGTCGGGGTAGAGAGAGCGTACTACGGGCCAATAGGACACAAAGGTGGTCTGCCCTTCGACCTGGACAGGGACGTCCAGCTCGATGACGGCGTTGTTGACGATGACGTCGATGCCGTCGCTCTCCACGGCGATCACATTGCCGCCCAGCCCAAAGGTCAGGCACAGGCACATCGCCAGGGTGAGAAGACGTTTCAACATGAAATAATTCCTCCTGAAAAAGTTACAATTTGATGGCCATGGGGCCCATCAAATTGTAACCGCATTGTAACTGTTTTGAAACCAAAAGTCAAGAAAAATTTTTTGAAACCGGTGTTTTAACGCTGAAATTGTCGATTTTGACGACAAAAAATGATTGAAAAAAGTTACAGGGGGAGGGGCGGGAGCCCTTGGGAGAACAGGGATAGGGGGGTGGAAGGGGTTTCCATATCAAGATATGGGGGCAGTGGGGAACGTGAGGTAAAAAAATTTGGCCCGGAGGGACAAAAAAACGCCCTCACGGGCGTTTTTTTGCGTTTTTATTATAGGTAGAACCAGTGGGCGCCGATGGTGGTGACGTAGAGGCGGTTTTCCATGGTCCAGTGGTTGTCGGTGAGATGGGGAGCCAGAAAGTAGAGACTGCCGCCCACCGTGTTTTCCCCGGCCAGGCAGGCGATGGCGGCCCGGACGCTCTCTTCCGTAGGCGGGTCGTAGACGGTGCCGTTGCGCACCGGCTCAAACTGGCCGCCCCAGCGGTCGTCAAAGATGACGCCGTAGATGGTGTCGGGGAAGTCGGGGCTGGCTACCCGGTTGAGGACTACGTTGCCCACGGCGATCTTTCCCTCCCAGCACTCCCCCCGGCTTTCGGCGGAGATGATGCGGGAGAGCCAGTAGACCTGGTCGTCGTAGCTGCTGCCTTTGGAGGTGGTGAGCTCCACGGTGTTGGTGGGGCCGTTCCAGGTCACATCTACCCCCAGCAGGGAGGCCAGGGGACGGATGGGTACCAGGGTGCGGCCGTTCTCCAGCAGGACGGGGGAGGAGAGGGGGACGTTGTCCTCCTCTTCACAGAGGAGGGCGGCCTGGCCCGGCTGGGCGGAGAAGGTGAGGGAAGGGGTGTACACATTGGCCCGGCCCGCACCCCAGAAGACAGAGGCATCGGGGCAGAGGGCCTCCACCACGGCCCGGAGGGAGACGTAGGTGGAGCCATGGTAGACCGGGGTAGGGCCTACGTCCAGGGGCTTGCCGTCCAGGGTGAGACTGGCGGCTTGGGCCGATGGGGTCAAGAGGAGCAGGCCCAGAAAAAGGGCGGTGAACTGGCGTTTCATGGGAGAGCCTCCTTGAAAAGTTTGTTGCTAATTTGCAGTTAAATTGTAAATGATAGCAATGTTTGTTTCAAGGAACAATGTCTTCCATGGGAAAAGGAGGAAAAAGCCCCTCCCGGGGGAGGGACTTTCCTGCCGATGTATGCCGCCCATCCTGGGCGGCGAGGGTGCGGGATATAGTTTACATAATATGCTCCTGACAGAAGTCGTCCAAGACCTGAAAACCCATCCGATCCCAGCTTGCCAGCGGGAATTTGCGGATGCTGGTGGCGTCCCATTGGGAACACAGGCGGTTCTCCGGATCCAGACGAAGGCTGTCAGCAGGGCGGGACGTTCTCTTTTTCTTCACGCTTACGCCGGTCTCCATACCTTCACCCCCATCAAAAAGTGTGTCCGATGGGATACAAAGTATAGGTGGAACTTCTTGGGAAAGAAGTAAAAAAGCCGCTGTCGATGACAGCGGCTTTTTGTCTGTGAAAGGGGAATTACACGGCGCGGGTGACCTTACCGGAACGGAGGCATCTGGTGCAGACGTACACGTGCTTGGGAGTGCCGTCGACGATCGCCTTGACCCGTTTCACATTGGGCTTCCAGGGACGGTTGGAGCGGCGGTGAGAGTGGGAGACCTGATTGCCGAACACAACGCCCTTGTCGCAGAATTCACATTTGGCCATTCGCTTTTACCTCCTCGCTGGTCAGGATACGCTTGAAAAGCATCGGCTTCTATATTAGCAGAATCAAGGAGAAAAAGCAAGGTTTTTTTTCGAAAAGTGACTTAAACTGTGGGAAGGGCCCTTTCCGCATCCTCTTGCGGGGGGGGGGGGGGGGGGGGGGGGGGCGGGGGGGGGGGGGGGGGAGGTGGGGGAACCCGCAAATGTGGGGGCCCAGGTGCACGGGGGTAATTAAAAATGCGGGCCCCCATCGG